>JAKSRG010000016.1 GCA_024403735.1 Clostridia bacterium | reverse complement strand
ATCTATATATCATTTGACCACCAGCCCTTCACA
This sequence comes from Clostridia bacterium, assembly GCA_024403735.1. Classification (GTDB taxonomy): domain Bacteria; phylum Bacillota; class Clostridia; order Saccharofermentanales; family Saccharofermentanaceae; genus Saccharofermentans. Next base: position 60,635 of record JAKSRG010000016.1, on the reverse strand, counting down.
TATTTTGTTATATAAATTCAAAGTTGCCTGAACTATTTATCAGATATGGTTCTCCATCTCCTCCGTTGGTTCACAATTAATTCTCCAACCCTCATATACCTCGCACCACTATTATAGGCATGGTTCTCAACAAAACTAAGAAGCTGATATGATAATCCAGTTCCTCTTACAGAAAAATCAGAGGCTAATCACTTATTTACCATGAAAAAATCGGGATTTGCCCCAGGCTTGCACATATCTGTTATGTCACTAACAATATAACCTTGTTGTTCCCAGTAAGAAAAAAATGCTTCTATTCCTTCGAACAATATCTCTTTTCCATAGTTGCTCTTTCTAAACTGTGGAGTCAGTTCAAGATAAACAATCTTTCCATCAATTTCAAAGGTCAATACTGAATGCACTTTTCTCTTCTCTTTTAAGAACAACATCCATATTTTACTTTCAATATCCTGTTCAGAAAGAATTTCCTTCATAATCAAGACAGCATCTAAACATGTAGCAACTTTCTCACGTCTACTAACTTTGGGCTCCTGAATACGATACTCAGAAGTAAGTAGATTAGCAAATTCCGTATCAAATCCAAGCGATGTATTAGGAATAACACGTCGATCTTTCAAGTAAAAACCATACATATATCCATTATCTATGAGTTCATCCTTTAGTAATTGACAAATCTCATTTAATTTCTTACTCTCATTCATCCTTTTGCCTCAGATCTCGAAAAACTACACAGTAATACAAAAGCAGTAGTAAATCACTTTAATTCTTACTATTGAGCTGCTTTATATTTTCAATATACTCTTTATTTAACTCTTGTGCTTGATCTGCAAGTTCTCTATTCTTCTTTGGAATTGTAAGCCAGCATGCTAAAAGTAAAAACAATATTGGGATCAAAACTGACATAATAAAGTAGATTTCTAACATTGGTCCATTTGAAAAATAGAAGCTAAAGTCTCCATTCTTCATATAGAAGTTTACTATATCCGCAAAATTATATGCAGCAGACAAATAGAACATCAAACTAGCTTTCCATGGTCCAGTTGGAAGAATGAAGAATGTAAACCCAAATATGCCAAACAGAGCTTTTACAACAAGTAACGCAACATTTATCTCAGCATTTACGCTTTGAAATGCTAAATACTGAATACCAAAATAAGCCAATAGAAAAATAACACCTATCAGACGAATCATTTTCTTATGATTCACCCATTTACTAACAGCTGAGTTTGAAGCCAGCTTTCTTTTGTATTCATCCATTACTTCCTGTTGTTTTTCTCTAAGTTCCTCGTTACTCATATCATACCTCTTTCACATCATCAAATAATTAGCAATAAAAAACCCTCGAAACCTAACAGTTTCAAGGGATAATTTGGTGGAGGTGAGGAGAATCGAACTCCTGTCCAAAACCATATCCTCCAAGGCATCTCCGGGTGCATTCATTGTATGGTTTTATTCCCTTTCTTAATTCGCCCAATGACAGGCATTAATTCCGGTAGCTTCATAAATACATTACACGGTCAAAGCTTTCCATATAATGGGGTCCTGTTTAACCTCTATCAGGTAAGGTCTGCAACTGGCGCCATTAACTTATACGCAGATATATAAGTCAGGCGGTAGCAAAAATTATGCTGCTACGAGCTGTGTGTTGTTTGCAATTACTTGCATTTCTCGTTTATTTAGGAGGCCAACGAGAATCCTCCACCCGCTTCCCTGACATCAACGACCCTGTCGAAACCAGTGCACCCCCATAGTCATCAATTCACACACGAAAACTGATGTCCTATTAGTAGGATGAGTTAATATAACACCACTATTTATCGATGTCAATAGTAGTTACTCTTCGTCAAACTTCAAATCATCATTTACATCGTAAGGCTTCTCTTCAACCTTCTCAACAGCAGGTTCATTCTGCAAATATGGATTAGACATCATCTCATAACCACAGTAGATACACTTAACACTGAAGATATCGCCAGCCTGAAGCTGCTTACCACATTTAGGACAAACAAGAGCCTCTGTCTTAGTAGTTAACTTAGTTAATACTCTTTCCTTAGCTTCAGACAAAGCTTCATTAAACTCTTCATGAGTAAAGCCCTTCTTCTCGAGCATCAACCAAAGACCGTAATTGAGAACTTCGAGCTCATCTACGCGCTCCATCAATCTCTTAAGATCTTTTGTTACGCTAGTAGCAGAGATAAAATTCTCGATATCTGGATCATCTCGAAAATAATTCTTTTTCTCTAAATCAACAGGAGTCTCTTTAGTCTTTTCCTCATCCTGTTCCTTCTGACGCTCTAGAAAATCTCTCAAATCATCAATCTCATCGCTCATAGCTACCTCCCTAAACAAAAAGCATCAACGTAAAAATTCTAACATATATCAATTATTTTTAAAATGTAACTAATTAATTTAGTTCTACAGCAAATTCAGCGATTGAAGCAGCTATCTGAACCTGATTATCTTCATTGATAAGAATTGCCTCATCATCGCTATTTGACAAGAGACCTAAAGATATCTGGAAAGAAGGAACTGTATTTGCATAATTAAGACCTGTATAAAGACTTGTCTTCTTAGTTCCTATAAAGCTCAATCCTAATGTATCGGCAACTCCCTGACCTAATGCATTTCCAAGATCACCATTAACAGATACATAGTCTCCACTATCAGGTACAAAGACTCTTACACCTGACTGGTAACTATCATTAGCTGCATCAGCATGGATTCTGATAAACAAATCAGCTCCACTACTTACCGCGATATTTGCTCTTTCCTGATTAGAAATATTTACATCATTTTCATATCTAGTAAGAATTACAGTAGCTCCACACTGCTCAAGGTAATCCTTTGTGATAAGAGCAATATCAAGAGTTAATTCATATTCAGGAATACCTGTTGCTTTACCTACTGTACCGCAAGTAGCTTTCTTCTTTGTAGATGTCTGCCATGAAGCAACATTCTCAACTTCATATGAAGTCTCCATCTGATGTCCTGGATCAATAACAATAACCATTCCTGTTAAATCAGGAGCATTACTATTAAGTGGAACACTAGATGGTGTAGGAATTGGCGTAGGAGTTACTTCTGTTGTCTCAGCTGTTGTAGTCGTAGCTGTTTCATCAACAACTGGAGAAGTTACCTCACTAGCTACACTATCACTAATGGCAACCGTTGTCGTTTCCGTTTTATTACTTAATTTCTTATCAATAATATACTTTGCTGCGAAACAAATGCCAGTGAACACAATCAACACAACTGCAACAATAAGAAGATCACGTTTTGTTTTCGAGCTAATCACAGTAGCTGAACTACTAGATGTCTTCTTAACTTCTGGATTAGGTCTATGCTGATTATTTGTAGGCTTAGGAGCTTGACTATTCGCAGGGCGACTAGGAGCTACTGGCTTAACTACTGGGGCTACATTAGGTGCCTGATTAGTACTAGGGCGAGAAATACTTCTCATATCAAACTGAACAGGAGAAGCATTCTGAGGCTTCTGAACAGGCGTAAGATTAGTAGCAGCTGCAGGTCTCTGAGGAGCAGCTGGTTGACTAGCTGTAGGAACCGAAGCCTTACCAGATTCAGTTCTAGCAATAATAGTATCAATAGCCTTTACTCGGTCTGTTGGATTAAGATTCTTAAGATATACGAATAACTGCTGTCTTTTATCTTCTGGAAGCGATTGTAAAAACGCCTTAAACTTTTCTTCTCTTGTCGCCATAATATGACCTCTATCTGATAATTCAATTTATTTTAACATAACAAGGGATTATTCGAGCATGTCAAAATGATTACCAGTAGTCAGAAAAATTGCAAAAAAATAACGGCTAACGCCGTTATTAATTAAATCTTAGATTTCAACAAGTAATCTTCACAACAATCAGCAAAATGCTCAAATGTAGTGTATACCTCAGATATCTGTGTGAGTATCTCTTTCCATCTGATAACTTCAATCGCATCCTTCTCATTAATAAAGAGTTCTCTCATATTCGTAGCATAATTCTTAGTTGCATTATCTCTGAAGTGATTAATAGCAATAATCAATCTCTGAGAATCAGCGAAAGCTGAACTGTCCTTCAAAGAATCAACCAACTGACAAACTCTTACAGCACATGAACTAATATCAACCAAATCACGAATCATCTCACTTCTAAGATGAGTAACATTGAATGCAACAATTGAAGTAGCAAGCTTATCTATGACATCTGTGCACTCTTCTAACTTAGCGAAAATATTAAACAGATACATTGCTTCTTCATCATCAACAATATCTGTACCTCTGTACTTTTCGTTAAGCATATGGTTAGAAGCATCAGCCTCATTCTCCAAATAAGATACTTTCTTAGCAATTACATCTGCATCATCAATAAAGTCAACTAATTCACATAAAGCCTGAGCCTCGTTAGATACGACCTCAGCTAACAAAGTCATACGATCAAGAATGTCGATTCTAGTACTAGCGTCCATATACTACCACCTGTCAACGAAAATATTATCAAGATTATAATTCAAATCTTTGCAAAAAAATATATCCCAAACAAAAAGTTTGGGATATAAATATTAAATTCGTATTCAAAATTAGAGAGCTGAAACCTTTGTAGCTGTCTCTGAAGCTTCACCCTCAACATAGAGAGTAACATTCTTAGGTGTGCAAACGAATGTTGTCTTTACTGCTGTTGGCTCAATTCTACCGTCCAAAGCATAAACACCACCTGAGATGTAGTCAACAACACGCTGGTTGTTTGAGCTAGCTGTAAGATTGCAAATAACGATATGACCCTCACGGATGTGATCGCAAACTGTCTGGCTTGTCTTAATGTCATAAGGATTGAACATTACTACTGTTGCAGATGGCTGCTCAACTGGCTTTGTAACTACTGGAGTAACTGGAGCTGCTGCGATAGGTGTCTCAACATATGTGTTGTATGAACCATAAGATGTTGGCTCCTCAATTGTTGTACCCCAAGTCTCTTCAGCTGTATCTTCGATACCCTCGTATGTCTCTTCCTCGTAAGAAACCTCTTCGCCGCCTGTGATAAAATCCTTAAACTTTGTGAAAAAATCTGCCATTTTTAATTCCTCCTGTTTTTATAAATACCCCGAACCACCAAGGGTGTAATTAACTATGAAGGGATTGTACTAATAACAAATTCACTTTTCCATAGATTAGGCTTAAGTGTAACGTAATCGCTATTTTAAGGGCTTTTATTACAAGAATGTAACATTAATGAACATCTATATATTGACGATTTCCAAAGATCGAAGTACCAATTCTAATGTGAGTACAGCCTGCCTTTATAGCAGCTTCGAAGTCCTGGCTCATGCCCATAGATAGTACTGTCCAACAATTAGGATCCTTTGTAACAGACTTGAGTTCATCGAATATTCTCTTTGTTTCTGTGAATACTTCTAAGGCCTGACCATCATACTGTTGTATTGGCGCCATAGTCATCAAGCCACAGACACGTATTGAGCTACATCCATTTAATTCACTAATAACTGAACTAAGTTCACTTGGTTCAAATCCATGTTTAGTCTCTTCTCCTGATACATTTGTCTGAAGTAATATATCAGTTACAATTCCAGCAGCCTTTGACTTCTTTTCAATCTCATATGCCAATTCAATTGAATCAACTGAATGAATGAGCTTTGTCTTACCAATAATGTACTTAACCTTATTTTTCTGAAGTGTACCAATCAAGTGCCAATTAGGCTTTAATCCTTCGCTAGAAAGCGTCTCATACTTAGGAACAAGTTCTTGTACTCTATTCTCTCCTAAATCGCCTAGACCAGCCAATACAGCCGCCTTAGCATACTCTACAGGGAACACTTTAGATACACCAATAAGAGTAATCTCACTAGAATCTCTACCTGCTTCTTTACAAGCAGCTTCAATACGAGAATTGATACCCTTTATTCTTTCTTTCATCTGTTCTGAAAGTTCATTAACATCAATATCACTCATATTTAATTCACCTTCTCACCTGGCTTGGTTACCGTAGGATTGGTTATGATTACACTCTTAGTAGTTGGATGCTTATCACCCTCTGTAAATGGTCTGATAATAGCGAACTCTCTATCGTAATCATCGATAAATACTTTTACCTCTAAAACAAATCCATCTTCGTTAACATAGATTGTAGCTACACCACGCTTATAATCTGGCTCAACAAGACAGCTAACTGGTACATGAAGACCAGTTGTAGAGTTAATTACAATCTCAATATTAACTGTTCTTAAATCCATCAAACTCTCAACATGTCGTGTTGTAGAGAAAACAACGAGCAAACCATCATCACAAGGCTCTGATCTAACAACAACGCAGTTATCAATTGTTACACCCTCTGAAGCAACGTTAATGTTGTGCTTTGATTCAAGCTTGAAATCTACTGCATTAACATCCTTACCTCTAAGAACAACAGCCAAATACTGCTCCTCATTCTGTGAGATACGAGCTACGTTCTCACCCTTAGAGATAGTCATATCAGATGTAATAACACCTGTTGATGATTCAATCTTGTTATTAATCTCATCTGGATTAGCTGTAAGCAAATAATCAAAAGACAATTCTTCTTCCTGACCATCAAGCTTATAAGAAATAATACCTGGACATGGTGCAGTTACAATTGCAGAACTCTTTGATAGCTGATTCTCATAACTAGCAGCATCACTTCTAAGAATTGACAAGCTCTCATCATCGAACTCGATCTTAGCTAAGTCCTTCTCTCTTCCATCAATAAGTACTGATATAGATGACTCAAATGAAGAAAGATCTGAAAGATTACCATTCATTGAATCAACACGAAGCAAATCAACAATTGGTGAGATATCTTCATCTACATTCTTAAATATCTGGCTAGCACCCTGTGCCTTACCAGAAGCAATAACTTCCTGCTGCACTTCTGAAATCTGTGACTGTGTATTTCTAAGGTTTGTTACTACGCTAGACATGTTATCTGGAACGATAAGAGCCAACTGCTGAGAAGTAGCTACACGGCTACCTTCTGTTGCCTTAGTTACCAAATCGCCTTCAGTCTTAGAAGGGATAACTGTCTCATCTCTAACGATAATCGCTGTAGCACCAATTGTATGCTCAACACGACCTGTCGTAATAAACTGAACAGCTGGTTTTGCAGCAATTGAGTCGAAAAGTATCTTAATTACTACGAGCATAACTACCACAGCAACTACAACACCAACTACAGCAAAAATACTGTTACGAATAGCGCTTATACCTGCTCTAGCCTTCTTATTAGAATGGCTCTTAGCAGTCTTAACTTTCTTTGGTTCAGTATTTACATCAACATTAACATTCTTCTTATGTTTGTTCTTCTTTGCCACTTAAATCAACCTCCATCAATCCATTGACAACATTACAGCAAGCTTAGCCTGCTCATACACGAGGCCACCCTGCATATATGCTATATATGGAGCACGTATTGGTCCATCACATGAAAGCTCTGATGTTGCGCCCTGAACAAAAGTACCAGCTGCCATTACAACCTGATCTGAATAACCAGGCATTGCATATGGTTCTGGAGCAACAAATGAATCAACAGGAGAACAAGCCTGTATCATCTGGCAGAACTTAACTAATTTATCTGGATCATTGAATTCAATAGTCTGAACAATATCTCCACGCTTCTCATTTGAAGCAGGACTAGACTTGAGACCCTTCATCTCGAACATCTTAGAAGCGAACACAGCGCCCTTCAAAGCCTCAGCTACAGTAGCAGGAGCTCTGAATATTCCCTGAGCAATAAATCTATTAAAGCCTAGTGTAGGGCCTACATGGCTTCCAAGACCAGGAGCTGTAATTCTCTGAGCAACCTTCTCAACCAAATCCTTACGACCAACTACATAACCACCAGTCATGCAAATACCTGCACCTGGGTTCTTAATCAATGAACCACCACAGATATCAGCACCAAGGGCACAAGGTTCCTGACGCTCAACAAACTCACCATAGCAATTATCTACAGCAATAATAATTCTCTGCTTATGTTCACTAGACCACTTACGAACAGCAGCAATGATTGCTGTCAGATCATCAGCCATCAAGGCTCTTCTTGTAGAGTATCCTCTAGACTTCTGAATAAATACAACCTTCGTCTTCTCATTGAGTTTAGCTACGATGCCAGGAATATCTGGTGTACCATCTGGAAGAAGATTAACTTCATCATATGTTGTACCCATCTTGATAAGCGATGCGTCGTAATCTGATTCTTCAGACACACCAATTGTCTGAGCGAGTGTATCATATGGACGACCTGTAGCAGCAAGTAGCTCATCACCAGGTCTCAAAATACCATAAAGAATTGCTGAAATAGCCTGTGTACCTGAAGATATCTGCATTCTTACATATGCAGCTTCACCACCGAAAAGATCTGCAAAAATCTCTTCGATACGCTCTCTTCCATCATCGTCATAACCATAGCCAGTTGTTGAACCAAGATGGCGCTCTGCAAATGCATGTTTTCTAAACGCCTCAAGGACACGAAGCTGATTATATTCTCTAATCTCTTCAATCTCCTTGAACTGTGCTTCAATATCTTTCATAGCCTCACCAGCAAGTGCTGCTACTTCATCACTAATACCATACTGAGAATACTTATTACTCATTAATATTTATAAATCTCTGTAGCTGACAATACATCAACACAATAACATCTACATGCCTTAATCAAGCTCTTTATATCATTTGTCCTCACAACCAAAACAACAACATCATCCTCCGATGTGCTATGAACAAATGAATACAAATACTCTGTCTCAACATTACACTTGTTGAGTGTAACTAGCATTTTGCTAAGTGTCTCCATACTATCTGGAACAACTAGTGCCAATACCGTTGTTCTGCTAACTACTAGATTTGCCTCCTTCAATACTCTTATAGCCAAATCAGGCTTATTAACAATCAATCTAACTACACCACCCACAGTCTCATTGGAAATGTAGAGAGAATATATTTTAATCTTCGCACCAGAAATAGCATCAATAAGCTTAATCAAATCATTGTTTTTATCAATCAAAACATTAAGCTGATCAATAGTCATACCAATCCTCCGACCAAATATCATCTAATAATTATAACAAAAGAATTGATTTTAATTACATATAATGAAAAAAAGCCTCAAACTTGAGACTCTTTTTTATCAAATACTATTGAAATTGCGAATTCATTTTTAACTAATGATGCTTCTATACCAAATCCATACTCATTAGCAATGCAGGATACAACGTATAAACCTAATCCACTTCCTTCTTTATTTCGTGATACACCTCTATAGAATGGCTCGAAAACTTTATCAGCATCAATCTCATTAGAATCCATAACACCATTAGATATCACGAGTTTTTCTTTTGTAAGTAACACCTTAAGTGTAGATACAGCATATTTCTGGCAGTTAGAGAAAACATTATATATAACTCTATCTATGTCATGTTTATCGATATCTATATATACATCTGAATCGATATTAATCTCTGGCACAATGCCTCTATCATTAATCCAATCAAACTGCTCAAGAAGTCTTTCTTCGAGAATGCTACTAAGTAATACTTTTTCAACGTTAACATCACGCGATGCTTTAACACTCATCTTAGAAACATCAAAGAAATCATCAGACAATTGCTTAAGATACATATTCTTATCAATCGCTATTCGTAAATACTCCTGATTTTTTGTATCTGTAATTACTCCACTCTTCTGAATCATCTGAAGATATCCGATAGAAGCTGTTAATGGAGTTCTGAAATCATGAGAGATACCAGAGACAAGGTTATTAAGTTTCTTACGTTCCTCAATATAATCACTAGCTAATTTACGCTGAAGGAAAACATGCTTATTCATGCTCTTAGCTAGGTCAACAATACTCTTATCAAAAGTATCAATCTTTATTAGTTCGTTATATTCTTGATCTAATAATTCATCTACCTTCTTAGTAAACTTAATAATCTGAAGTTTCAGGATAACAATATATGCTACGAGTAGAAGAATAACAAAAAGGAGGATACAAAGTCCCAAGATCTCAATTGGTTCCATAATATCCTCCTTAATAATTCAACTTCTCAACGTTAAAGCTTATTACTTAAACTTCTTCTTTCTATATACCATAACTGCGATACTAGCAAGAACAGCAATCTCAATCACAGCACTCAAGATAGTATAAACAACAAAAGAATTACTGTAAACGCCACTAGTAAACTTACCCATCTGATTATAGATAAACACATCAAAAAAAGCTGGAACATCTTTACCATCAGCAAGGAAATAAACTTCTCCAAACATTGTTACCAAAAGATCAAGAAATCCCATTCTGATATATGGTATGAATGAAGCAAGAATAAGATTTCTAGCAATCATTGAATAAAGCAAAGTTGCAATGATGATATGGGCGAAGATCACATATGTAAGCACAAAGAATAGCACAGGGTTTTCCATATTACCGAAACCATTTACCCCACCAACGATGCCGCAAAGAATTGCAAATGGCACATATACGATAGTAGATAGTAATAGGCCTAATGAAATAATCTTCGTAACTACAATCTTAAGTGGCTTATTACCATCCATAATCTCGTAGTAAGCAAGTCTGCTGTTATAGGATGTACCAACAAATACAGCGAATATTGTTGGAATTGCTAGCATTACAATCATGAGTAAGGGCATCTGAGATTCAATAAGGAAATCATCTAAACCTGCATCATTATGCTTAAATGTCAATGAAATCAAAAACATTACGATTGGTAGCAAGCATGAAAGAAGGATCAAAATCTTGCTAAAAATACCTGACTTAAAAAATCTATAAATATCGGCTTTTGCTAACTTAAGCATGTTCGCCACCTACCTTTGACAAATAGTATTCCTCGAGATTTGCACCTTCAGCTACAAACTTGAGGATAGTTAATCCTGCATCTGTGATTGTTTTCGATATAGTCATAAGTTCATCGACCTTCTCGAAAACATGTATCTCCTCGTTATGAACCACTTTATATTCCTTGATACCAAGCTTCTGCTCGAGTACTGCTGTTGTTGCTGGAATATCATCAGTCTTGATTGTAATGTGGTTCTCACACTTAATTCTGAGTTCCTCTGCACTGATAGTCTCAACTAGCTGACCATGATTAATGATCGCGTAGTCTGTACAGAACTCAGAAAGTTCGGAAAGAAGATGACTTGAGATAAGAATTGTTACGTTCTTCTCCTGAGAGAGCTTAGTTAGAAGATTTCTAACATCTACAATTCCTTCTGGATCAAGGCCATTAACTGGCTCATCAAGGACAAGAACTTCTGGCTCAGATATTATCGCCATTGCGATACCAAGACGCTGTCTCATACCTAATGAAAAGTTACCTGCACGCTTCTTACCTACTTTACCAAGTCCAACAAATTCGAGGATTTCATCGTACTTTTCCTGGCTAGGAATGCCTTTGAGATATCCTACATATTCAAGGTTCTCTCTAGCTGTCATATTGATATCAAGAATTGGGTTCTCAATCATGAAGCTCATTCTTGGTCTATTCTTATCAAGGTTCTTATCACCAAAGAATTCCATGCTACCCTTAGTAACTGATGTAAGGCCTGCCATCATCTTCATGATTGTTGTCTTACCTGCACCGTTAGGTCCAATAAGACCATAGATGTGACCACGCTTAACTTCGAGATTGAACTCATTTACTACTTTAACTTTGCCATAAGCTTTAGTTAGCTTATCAAGTTTGATTACTGTATCTGACATACATTTATCTCCTTTTCCAATTGAGTAATTCACTCAATATTCTCTTTCTTCTCTTTTTTCTTAACATGACTACATAATAAAACCTCTTGATTAATAGAAGGTTAATCAAAAGGTTAAATAAAGGTTAAATCGATTGTTAACACTTATAACTCAATTTTCTCCAGAACTTCAGAAATACTTCTATGGAATACTAATGAGGCACTTTGGTCAGCAGCTGTAACCTGCTTATTAATAATAATAAGATATTTACCTCTAAAGCCCATAGCCAAAGATGCAGCAGGATTAACAACCAAAGAAGTTCCTCCGATAATAAGGCAATCAGCATTTCTAATTAACTTAACTGACTCTCGCCATGCATCCTCAGGTAATGATTCACCATACAAAGTAACTTCTGGTCTTACCATACCTCCACAAATCTTACACTTAGGGATCTGCTCACCACATGTAAATATGTAATCAGAAGGATACTTCTTATGACAACGGCTACAATAATTACGAAGTGTTGAACCATGCACTTCTTGAACATTAACACTACCAGCCTTCTGATGAAGTCCATCGATATTCTGAGTAATAATACCGTCAAGCTTATTAGCCTTCTCCATCTGAGCAAGCTTAATATGTGCCTTGTTAGGTTCAATACCATCTACATTTAATTTCTGTCTATAGAACTCATAGAAAACCTTAGGCTCATATTTAAGACAATCTATACTTAATAAATACTCTGGTGAATAACCGTCAAATCTTACATCGTGCTGATTATACAAACCATCTGTTGATCTGAAATCTGGAATACCACTCTCAGTTGATACACCAGCTCCTCCAAAGAAAACAATATGCTCCGAGTCCTTAATTATTTCATTCAACTTAATATAATCCGGTTCCATAATCATACGTTCCTTTCTGGTAAGACTTGATATATTTATTTCAATCTATATCCCATTCCCCATACAGTCTCTATATATTCATTCTCTTCATCGAACTCTTTAATCTTGCTTCTAACCTTACTCATATGAACCTTGATAAGGTTATCGTCACCTAAATAGTCTTCGTGCCATACACTTTCGAAAAGGTTTGTTTTCGAGAACATCTTATTAGGGTTAGTTATAAGAAGCTCAATTATTCCATATTCCTTCGCAGTCAATACTAGCTCATTACCATTAACAATTACCTTCTTTGAACCAGTATCAACTTCCATATTCTTATGAGTTAATACCTTAGTAACTGTTGATGAAGTATCTGATGAAGTTCTTCTTAATACAACCTCAATACGCACAAGAAGCTCATCCAAATCAAAAGGCTTAGTAATATAATCATCTGCACCCATACGAAGAAGATCAATCTTATTTCTTACAGTGTCCTTGGCAGACACAATAATAACTGGAGTGCTCGAGTTCTCTCTCATTTGTTCTAAGACCTGATCACCACTTTTAAACGGAAGCATCAAGTCAAGAAGCACCAAATCAAATGTGCCATCTCTTAGTTGATTAATAGCATTAAGACCGTCATAACAAGCGACAGTCTCATAACCTTGTGATCCTAAATAATCACAAAGCAGCTTATTTATCTCTTTATCATCTTCAGCAATTAATAATCTCTTATCCATATTGAAGATTATATAACAAAACTCTACTTTCCGACAGAATAACGAGATTTGTTACGATATAATCACTACAAAAAGCATTAGAGGTATCTAATATTACTGGCGAGTACTTCTACAAGAAGAAAATCGCTTCATCATCCAAACGTTCAAAAGACATAGAATTGTCCCAAAAATTGTATGAGTTCAGCAACCAGCTGGTTACTGAACTCAAGAGAAATGTTCTATGAAAAACAACAATTGTTTATTATCTTTGTACTCTACCTGAAGCATCACCATTCATGAGTGTCTCTACTTCCTTAACTGTAACTCTATTAAAGTCACCGTTAATTGAGTGCTTGAGACAGCTAGCAGCCACAGCGAACTCCAAAGCCTTAGGATTACTGTCATAATTAATAAGACCATAGATAAGGCCACCAGCAAATGAATCGCCACCGCCTACTCTATCTACGATATCAGACATCATATACTTACGGCTTACGTAGAATTCCTTACCATCGTTGATACATGCTGACCAACCATTAATATCTGCACTCTTACTCTCACGAAGTGTGATAGCAACAACAGAAACATTTGGATAGATAGACATTACTTTGTTAGAAAGCTTCTCGTACTTCTTAGTATCAAGCTCACCATCAGTAACTTCTACATCAGCCTTAATACCAAGTGACTTCTGACAATCTTCTTCGTTAGCGATTACAACGTCTACATACTTTGTAATCTCCTTCATTACTTCAGAAGCTTCTTTACCATACTTCCAGAGGTTCTTACGATAGTTAAGGTCACAAGATACCTTAACGCCACGCTTCTTAGCTTCCTTAACAGCCTCAATAGAGATTACTGAAGCACTCTCTGAGATAGCTGGTGTAATACCTGTAATATGGAACCAATTAACGTCCTCGAAAATACTATCCCAATCAAACACAGATACATCTGCAATAGCGATAGATGAATACTCACGATCATAGATTACCTTTGAAGGACGCTGATTAGCACCTGTCTCAAGGTAATAAATACCCATTCTTCCCTTACCACGCATAATCTTCTTTGTACCTACGCCAAATCTTCTGAGCTCATTGATACATTCGTCACCAATCGTATTTTCAGGAAGAACTGTACAGTACTCTGCATCCATTCCGTAATTTGAAAGTGATACTGCTACGTTAGCCTCACCACCACCGAAAGTAGCCTCGAACATAGGAGACTGGAAAAATCTATCATGACCAGGAGTCTTTAGTCTGAGCATGATCTCACCAAGTGTTAAAATCTTCATTTATCTTACCTCTTATAATTATTATCTAATTGACTTAATAATATCTGTAGCTTCCTTAGAAAGCTTAGTAATCTTATCGAATTCACCGTTGTTAACATCGGCCTTAGTGCAAATCCAGCTACCGCCTACTGCAGCTACTGATTTAACCTCGAGGAACTCCTTCATGTTATCAGCACTTACTCCGCCTGTTGGAAGGAACTTAACATCTCCAAATGGAGCTGACAAAGCCTTAATAGCCTTAATTCCACCATATACATTAGCTGGGAAGAACTTAACAACCTTAAGACCAAGTGACATAGCTGTCATGATCTCTGTAGGTGTTACACAACCTGGACAGCATGTAACGCCATTATCGTTACACCACTTAACAGTGTCTACTGAGAGACCTGGAGAAACAATAAACTTAGCTCCGCTATTAACAGCTGCCTTAGCCTGTTCAACATTAATTACTGTACCTGCTCCAACAATCATATCCGGAACATTCTTACTTACCAATTCAATAGCTTCTAATGCGCATGAAGTACGAAGAGTAATCTCCATAAACTTAACTCCACCAGCCAAAAGTGCATTGGCAAGAGGGATTGCATCTGAAGCCTTATCTAGTACTACTACTGGAACAATTCCAGCTTCCATTATCTGTTCAGTTATACTCATCTCATATATCCTCCAACTTTGTAAAGGTTTACTAGTATTCTAGCATATTTTATCTTGATATCAATACAAAATTACGTTATCTTATTATATATATGATATAAGAATTTAAGGAGAAAACTACAATGTGTCCTTTTATAAATGATGACTTCGTTCTCCAGAACGAAACAGCTAAAAAGCTCTATAATTCATTCGCTAAAGATCTCCCAATTATCGACTACCACTGTCACATTATTCCAGAAGAGATTGCTAAGAATGTTCAGTTCACAAATATCAGCGATATCTGGTTCGCTGGTGATCACTACAAGTGGAGATTAATGCGTGCAGCTGGTATCGATGAGAAGTATATTACTGGTTCTGCTACTCCTAAGGAGAAGTTCATGGCATGGGCTAAAGTTATTGGTAAGGCATTTGGTAGTCCTCTCTACCACTGGAACTGTCTTGAACTTGCTAGATACTTTGGTATTTATGAACCACTTACAGAGAAGAACGCTGAGGATATCTGGAATAAGACAACAGCCCTTATGACTGAGTATCCAGAAAAGTTCACTTCAAGAGCTCTTATTACTAACTCAAATGTTGAACTTCTCTGCACAACTGATGATCCTATCGACTCACTCGAATGGCATAAGTTGATTGCTTCAGATGATAGCTTTAAGCCAGTAGTACTCCCTTCTTTTAGACCTGACAAGATCCTTGATATTGAGAAGAAAGACTACAAGGAATATATCGCTAAGCTCTCAGCTGTATGCGGTTTTGAGATTAAGACATTAGATAATCTTATTAAAGCAGTTGATGCTAGAATTGATTACTTTAACTCCGTAGGATGTAAGATTGCCGATCACGGATTTGAGAAGCTTCTTTATGAGGATGCTACAAAGGATGAAGTAGCAGTTATTTTCGAGAAAGGCTTAGAAAATGAACTCTCATTTGAGGAACTATCTAAGTTCAAGGCATATATCCTCGTACACTGTGCTACTAGATACAACGAACTCGACTGGACAATGCAGTACCATTTCGGATGTATTAGAGACGTTAACAAGAAGCGTTTCGATACAATGGGCGTTAACTGTGGATGTGATTCTATTTCAGGTGCTTACGACTTCGTTACTCCACTAAGCAGAACTCTTAGTAAACTATCTGAGACAGATAGTCTTCCAAGAACAATTCTCTATAGCCTTAATCCAAATGATAATACAGTTATCGATACACTCATCGGTTGTTTCCAGTGTGGCGATAAGGCCGTAAGAGTTCAGCATGGTTCAGCTTGGTGGTTCAATGATAATCTCGATGGAATGGTTAATCAGATGAAGTCACTTGCTACTCAGAGTTACTTCCCTGGTTTTGTAGGAATGCTCACAGACTCAAGAAGCTTCTTATCTTATACAAGACACGAATACTTCAGACGAATTCTTTGTAACTTGCTTGGTGAGCAGATTGAAAAGGGCTACTTCCCTTACGACGAAGATATTCTCAAAGATATTGTTGAATCTATTTGTTATAAAAATGCGAAAGCATTATTCTGATACACTTCTTCATTAAAAAGATGCTGTCCTAGAATGATTACTCATCCAAGGCAGCATCTTTTATTTTGCTTATATTTTGTAATATCTAATTAGAAAGTCCATTCACCAGAATTAACTGCTTTACGCTCTTTACCTACCATTACAACATGAACAATTGTGAGCGCTAAAACAACGACATTTACAAGATAGCCAACATTAGTAATTATATCTGCCATTGCAACTATTGAATAGTAAAAAGCATCAATAACCAAGATCAAAATAGTAAATGGAATATTTATAATTGCTATTATTCTAGAAGCTGTAAGATTTCTTACCAAGACAGCTACTATTAAAACAATAGATGGGAAAATTGTTGCTAGCATAATATCCATTAATAGCTGAACTGAAACATTTGAGAAGAATATGCCTTCTCCATTCAAATCATAAACAATACCCTGAACAATAAACTTCAATACATAAGCACCGATAATGGAAAGAACCATTGTCATCTTATATTTTGTACTCATAAAAACCTCCTAGAAATCTCATAACAAATTGAATGTACAATCTTCATATCGAATGAAACATTCTTATCTTCAGAAACAACTATATACAAATTTTGAATACCAGTAAACATTCAAAAGATAAAATAACTTACTCTATTTACTCAAAAATAGAATAATGAAAGTTTTTTGTCTTATCGAGATACACCCAAACGTAAAAACCGCCATTTCTTCGCAGAAATAACGGCTTGAAAATATCGTGATTTTGCTATACTTATACCAATATATGTACATTTAGAAGTTTATATTAATCTTTGATGCTTTCTCATCAATCTCATAATCAAAATCAAACATATCAGCCATATCCTCAACTGAGAACCAGAATACATACTGACCTTCATAAGTCTTATCAAGCATTTCAACCTTATATTTTTTGCCATTCTTTTTAATATCGAAATCTTCAATATTATTCCCATCTAAATCTAGATCAAACACGTATGTTTTCGAGCCAATCTCAAACTTCGTATACCTACTAGTGCTCTTAATAATTGTGCCATCAGCTTTATCTACATAGAACTCAATTAGATTTGGGCTACATGTCTTACTAACAGTAAGTGTTATTGGTAAATAGTACTCATCTGTCTCATAATCATACTTGGCCACAAACTGTTCTGGCTCATAAGGGTTAACATTTGTAAAATTAAAATCTTCCTTTTCAGGGATATCACCATCAACATAAACCTGCAACTTTGTTTTATGAAAACCTGTGAAATCAGTTATAGTATCATCCTCGATTGAACCATCATAAACTTGCTGAATATAATTATTTGACATTAACTTATAGTAATCATCATAGTCATCAGCACCATTGATTCCAATAATTGCCAAAGCTGAATAATCCGTTGCATTATTCGAGAAAACTCTAATCTCAAACAAAGGATTCATATCCATCCAATCCCAAGAATTATATTCATGCTCAGCCGAATAAACCTTACTAAGCTCAGCACAAAAAGATGCAACAATCTCAATTTCTTCATAATCATCAATACGAAAAGTAACACATGGCAAATACTCATAATTAGAAGTACTGCGGTTAAAATACATCCCTGCTTCATCTTTATATTCATCGAAAATATCTTCATAATCATCAACATAATACTTTCTAATGTTATAGAGATATGTATCTTTAATACATGGATGCCATGTAAATGGAATTGATCCTCCATCAAAAGTGTTTTCTTCAGAACCAGAGATTACCTCAAAATCTAAATCTCTTTCCTTCGAAGAACACTCGTAAATGATTTGCTTCACGCCATCAACATCTCTCCCTTTAGTAATCGTGTACTCATATTTCTCGGATGGACAAATCTCATCCATATATTCAAGAACTTCACTCTTACTATAATACTTTGGAACAGGAGAGCACGCAGCAAGTGCGAATACAGATAGTAATTCAGCCATAATCAATACTTTTGCGACGATTTTCTTCATATATTATCTCCTATTGCACATTCTGTTATTATCAATATGTTAATATTACAATATCAGATTAAATAATACAAGTACTTTATTGCAAAAGAAAACCGCCATTTCTTAAACTAGAAATGACGGTTTTAAACATAGATATCAACTTATATTACTTAACGTATGTCTTATCAAATCCGAAGAAGTTACCTGCTTCTTCCTTTGAAATCTCAATCTTCTGGAGGACAACACCAGAATCGATAGCAAGGAATTTAATCTCATGCAAGCCCTTAGTGAGGTTAACCTTCTTAGTTACCTTACGCTCATTAATGAGAACACCCTTACACCATGTCTTATCTGTACCATATCCAGCCATGTATCCTTCAGGAAGAGAATCAATAACAGATACATCGCCATCTATACAAATACCAACGTTAAGACCAGTATTCTTATATGGATTATTTGTAGGAGCAATTCTACAGTTAATCACATATGAACCCTCGTTATTAATGAATACCTTATATGTAAGTGATGGAGCCTTATCTGCCTCATATGATGCACGAAGTGGATATGACTTCATAGATACACCTGTCTTACCATAGTTATCAATTCTAATATAATCACCTGTAGAAGCTACATATGAATCTGAGAGCATTGATACTACACCACAAGTCTCAACATATGTACCAGCATCTATATCTGACACATCGAATACTTTTGCAGGAACAGTAAGAGCTACATTCTCACCCAATGCCTTAATAGTAAGCTTAAGATCCTTATTGGCATTCACCTTAGCAAAATCAACTGATACGCTAATAATCTCACAGCAGTCAGCAAGCTTAGATACAGATGTAATAACACCATCTTCTGCTTCAACAGTTGAATTAATAGCATCATTACCTGTAGACATAACCCAAATATCAACTGTCTGCTTCTCTAAGTTTGTAATAACTGGAAGTTCATTTGTAGAGTTAGGTGTCTTACGATCTACACATACAAGAAGCCTACCGCTAGATGGATATTCCTTCTTCTCTACCTTTGGATACTCAGAATCTTCATCATTCCAGTGCTTGAAGTCAACATGCTTAGATGACATCATATGCATCCACTTACCGTTACTCATATCTTCATTGTACTTGCGTACAAGCTCAATATCATTAGCGATTGTCTCATTAATCTTATCAACGAGTACATTAGCATATGAAGCGCCATATGAAGCGATAACATCATACATACCCTTATAAAGCATCATTCTCTTAAGGTTAGTTGAACCAAGTGTTGGGAACTCAACGAAACCATAGAATGAATCAGCTGCTTCAGCTGGAATAGATGGCTTAACATCTTCAACAAGACTATCAAGTTCATCACATCTTTTGAGCATCTTCATTGACTCATTACCCTCAACAAATGAGAGAGAATCTGGATGAGTTGCCTCAGGACGAATATCACCATTAAGTCTTGTATAACCATTAAGGATAGAAGAAATCTGAGGAAGCTTATCTTCAGCAACAAATCTACCGAACTGTTCCTTAGTCCAGTTGTTCAAGAACTCCTCTGTCTTATTAGCCTGACACCAGTAATCGTAATCATCAGCAAGCGCCAAGAAATAGCTCAAAGGAAGCTCAACAGGTCTTAAGTCACCTACATTAACAATCCAGAGTTCCTGAATACCATTGTCATAAGCTGTTGTGAGCTGCTCCCAAGCCTTAGTAATAGGAGTTGAGTTAACCCACTCATAAGAGATTGGATCACCGTGATAGTCAAAGTGATAGTAAATACCAAAGCCAGCCTTACGGCCAAAAAGCTTCTCATTAGGAACAGTACGAAGATTTGCAAAGTTATCATCTGACAACAAAAGCATTGTATCGTCAAGTTCATCCCATTCGATAAGACCTTCAGCATCCTTATCACCGTAGAAATAATCTTCTACTTCCTTATAAAGAGCAAGAACCTTAGGGGCATCCTCAAGGCCGTTATCCTTCAAGATCTTCTTCTGTGCAAGAATTGTCTTCTTAAGAAGATCAATATTATCCTTCATTGTTGCATCTTCGCCGAGGATCATACTATCTCTTTCACCACGAATACCGATAGTGATGAGTGACTTGAATTCCTTGTTACGCTTGCATGAAGCATCCCAAAATTCTGTAAGACCACGCTCGTTTGTGTAGAAGCTCCAATCCTTACCATAACCAACATCATTAGAGTCAGTCATCAAATATGTGAACTCCTCACCTGCTCTATAAAGTGGCTCATGGTGTGATGTACCCATTGTTACACCAAGTTCATCAGCAAGTTCAGCAGACGCTGTTGGGAATGCCATACCATCATCACTGAAGATACCTGTCCACATTGCTGGCCACAAGAAGTTACCCTTAAGTCTTAAGAGCAAATCGAAAACCTTCTCATAGAAAAGCTCATTGAAACCACCAAATGTAGAATGAACCCAATTACCAAGAGATGGCCATTCATCATTCAAAAAGAAACCACGAAGCTTAATTTTTGGCTCCTTTGATTCATATGTGAGGTCTGTTTCGTCAACATATACTTCATCTCTTGGAAGAGTTTTAACATCACCAAAATAATGCCATGGTGACACACCACAAATCTTTGAAATATGATAAAGACCGTAGATTACTCCAAGCTTATCACTACCAACAATTCGAACGTTGATCTTGTTTTCGAGCTGTTCGTAGCTAATTCTAAATCTCTCTCGTCCATCTAATGTCTCATTCATTTCTTCTGCCAAACCAGCATAGATAACTGTATAGCAGTTCTTTGTTGCAGCATTATCAAACTCTAGATCTGGCACTACTCTTGTCTCTGCTTTTCTGTCAGCTGAAATGATTGTATTGATGTCAGAAAGAACATTAGAGGCTACACGGATAATACCTCTGTCGTTTCCACTTACACAAATGGAAACTCTTGTATGCTTTTTAAGAAGTAAACACTTAGTCATAAAATACTCCAAACAAAATTATATTTCTTTTTTACAGTAAAGGGGACCTCTTTGTAAAGAAGTCCCCCCAACCATATACATTGATATTATTAAAGTCTTAGTAATTACTTACCGTAAACTTCTGCGTAGATATCAGCCAATCCCTCAGCGTTCAAGCCGTTACATGAAGCAACGTACTCATCCCACTGTGCATCGATATCAGCCTTACCTGTAACGAATGAAAGTGTCCATGTGTTTACGTTATCGATAAGTGGTGTAGCGATGAGGTTGATCTCTTCGTTCTGATCCTCAGAAGGTGCAAGACCTGGAGCAAGAGGAGCTGTGTCACGGTATTCACCAACACGTGATACGAAGTCAGCTACAGGTGGAATAAATGCATCTGAACCCTCAGCGAGTGTGTGACCATACCAGAAGTTACCACCAGCATAACCCCACTGGAGTCTGATATCTACATCATCATCTGATGTTGCACCATAACCAAGACCGCCGCAGCAGAAACCTGGGAGAAGTGACTTAGAACCATCAGCATTGTACTGGAATGTCTCACCTTCAACACCCCACTTGATGAGTGTGTAAGCTTCTGGTGAGTACCAGAGCCAGTCTACAAATCTGAGCATCTCGATGAAGCCATCCTCACCAAGATCATCAAGAGCGTTCTGAGAAATCATAACACCGCACTCGAGACGACCAGCACCAGCAGCACTGTAGTTAACTGAACCCTGTGGAGCTACTGCATAGTAGAGCTCGTAGTTACCAGCACCGAGGTTCTCATCCAAGTTTGTTACGTATGAAGCGTACTGACCCTTGTTGATAGACATGATAACTGTCTGACCATTGAAGAACTTAGATGTAGCTGTAGCATCATCCTGTGTGAATGTTTCTGGATCAAGGATACCCTCTGCAACGAATCTGTTAGCAACCTTGAGGAACTCCTTGTAATTATCTGTTGTTGGTGAGAAATAGAAGTTATCGTTCTCCTGGCTATATCTCATACCATCACCGATAGCCCAACCTGCGTTAACATCATAAGAGTTACCCATGATCTTAAGGAGGTTACCACCGTTACCCTGACCTGATTCGTTACCGCACCAGAGGTCTGACCAGATGTAATCGCTCTCTGAGCACATACCCTCAGATACCATGTAAGCCTTTACCTGAACGAGGATATCGCAAAGATCATCCCATGTCCAATCCTTCTCAAGAGCTGTGATATCAATACCAGCTGCATCGAAGATATCCTTACGGAAAGCGAGTGAGTAGTCTGGCATTGGAGCTTCCCACATACCTGGCAAACGGTAGTAGTTTCCGTCGCTTCTTGTAATTGTGAGGAGATCTTTCTGCATTTCATATGTGTTGTAGAACTCTACATAGTTTGGCATGTACTGAACATACTGTGAAATAGGAACAATAGCACCACCATCAACGAAAGCTGACTCATCATAAATCTTAGGAATGATGTATGCAGCATCACCAGCATTGATGTCGAGAGTTACGTTGTTCATGTAGTCACCACTATCGTAAGCGATGATCTCGAGGTCAACACCTGTTGCTTCCTCGATCTTCTTGAAAACACCCTCTGACTCCCATGTGTCTACCATTGGGTACCAGCTAGCATCGCTGAAGTACATTGTGTACTTAACTGGCTCGTTAGCATGGAAAGTTTTGCCAAGACCGTACTCATATGGCAAATCAACTTCTTCTTCTGTTGGCTGTGTTTCGATAACAGCAGCGATTGTTGTAGTAGCTTCTGTTTCCTTGTTACCATCTGAAGATGAACAAGCTGTTGCACCAAGCATTGTAGCAACGAGAAGCAAACTTGTGATTTTAAGCTTTTTCATAATAGCCTCCTTGTTTATATACTGTATCGGAAATTCCGATTACATTTGAAATTAGATGGAATAAATGATTATTCCTTTACACCACCGAGCATCATGCCCTGTACGTAATACTTCTGAATGAATGGATATACGCAGATGATAGGAAGTACTGTAAGTACCATTGCACATGACTTAATGTTTGCTGATACTGTCTGAGCATCTGCATCGTTAGCACCTGCACCTCTGATGATTGTCTGGAGGAAGTATGCTACTGGCCAGTGATCCTTACGGAGATACAAGAATGCCTGATACCAGTTGTTCCAGTACATTACTGCGTAGAAGAGTGTCATTGTAGCCATGATTGGCTTTGAAAGTGGAAGAGCAATTCTCCAGAATACACCGAACTTACTCAAACCATCGATCTCACCTGCTTCTTCAAGTTCCTTTGAAAGACCCTGGAAGAATGACTTCATAAGAATTACATAGTATGTGCTAATCATCATTGGGAGAATGAAAGCACCGATTGTATCCTTAAGGTGAAGTGAGATTACAAGGATGTAGTTAGAAATAAGTGATCCACCAAAGTACATTGTGAAAATAACAAATGGTGTGAGGAACTTGTTGAACTTGAGCTCATTCTTTGACATTGGATATGCAAGCATAGCTGAGAAAAGAAGTGATGAAACTGTACCAACAAGTGTGTAGATAATTGTATTTCCATAATACTTAAGGAACTCGCCCTTAAGAACGTACAAATAAGTGTCAATGTTAAAGCCCTTAGGGATGAGACCAACCTCACCTGCCATAATTGCCTTATCTGAAGAGAAAGACTGTGATACAAGATACAAGAATGGGAAGAGTGTAGCTATTACAATCAAAACCATGATAATTGTATTGCAAACAGTGAAAACTCTATATCCAAGGTTTTCTTTAACCTTCATAGGTTTTGTGTTCATACTCATGATATCTTACTCCTTCCCTTACCACAGACTGCTATCTGTCAATTTCTTTGAGGCTATGTTAGCAATTGAGAGGAGTGTCAAGTTGATGATACCTTCGAACAAACCTACTGCTGTTGCGTAACTGAAGTTACCTCCACCAATACCCATACGGAATACGTATGTGGAAATGATATCTGCTGTTTCATATGTCATTGGGTTGTAGAGGAGGTAAACCTTCTCAAATGCTCCACCTGAACCAACAAGACCACCGATATCCAAAATCAACAATGTTGTAATTGTTGGGAGAATTGATGGGATTGTAATGTGCCATACTCTCTTGAAGTGACCTGCACCATCAACTGCTGCAGCTTCATAAAGTGAAGGATTGATGTTAGACATTGCTGCGAGGTAGAGGATTGTACCCCAACCAAGGCTCTGCCATACACCAGATGTAATAAAGATTGTTGAGAACCACTTTGCTTCTGAAATGAAGCTGATCTTCTCACCACCGAACTGTGCAATCAAGTTATTGATAGGACCTGATGTAGAAACAAGTTCCTTGATCATACCGCACATAATAACGATTGAGATAAAGTGTGGAAGATAAGATACTGTCTGTACGAACTTCTTCCAGTGAACATTTCTGATTTCGTTAATCAAAAGTGCGAAGATAAGTGTGAGAGGGAATCTTACGATCAAATAAGAGATATTCAATGTAAGAGTATTTGCAAATGCTCTCCAGAATGTTTTATCTCCTATGAACTGCTTGAAGTACTTAAAACCAACAAACTCATCACCAAAAATGTTACCGCCGGCTCTGTACTTTCTGAAAGCAATGATGTTACCAAACATTGGAATATATCTAAATACTACGTAATAGATAATTGGGATGATAAGCATTGCATATAACTGCCAGTACTTACCCATGTGTTTTCCAAACGTTTGCTTATTCTGCGTAGGTCCCATTGCTAGGCCACGTCTGTTTGAACTCATGTAACTCACCTCATAATGTTTTAGATTTTCCACTAGAACACTTGTACTCCAACCCTCTTGCGTACTTGCATACTAGTTGACTTGCAAACAATCTAACACGTGTCTGACTTTATGTCAATAACTTGACAAAAATGTCATATAACGGTTTGTGAAAACTGCACAAAAAAGCCTATCGGGTATTGTAAATATAATCCGATAGGCAATTTTTAATTGTTATGCATTTTAGCTACTTGCTGATTAATACATGAGTTTTTCTACTTCTACAGCCATTCTTCTACCAAGTTCACTCTTGAGCTGTGGATGAAGTTCATATGGCTGACCTAAGTCTCTAGCATGTACAACAGCACACTTATCTACCATCTTAGGAGCATCTAGCTGCATCTGCTGAATAATATGCCAATTCTCATCATCTCCATTAACTGGATTAATATAATCTGGCATTTCAACAGCTACGATTGGGAAATCCTGGTTGAATGTATTTCTCCAAAGATCAACCATGCGCTTGAACATAAGGTCATATGCCTTACCTTCCTTAGCACCTCTTCTCTTATTGAATGGATCTTCAGCGTTACTCTCACCCTGATACCACCAAGCACCCTTAAGGCTGAGCTTACGAATTGGAAATACTGATGCAGTATATAAAGCAGTAGGCACAGTCTGTCCCATAATAACCTTTGGACAATCGCGCTTAGCTTCATTCTCGAACTTCTTGTACCATGTTCCTTCAATACTAATCTTCTTATCACCAGATCTGAGATAGTATGGATGATCTAATAAGAAACCACCATTCTTGTTATCAACGAGAAGACGAACCGCAATCAAGTTCTCACCCTTCTTAAGGATTGAACCACTGAATGGATACTTACGAGGTGGATAACAATACTCTGTGTTACCTACCATTACACCATTAATGTATGTCTTATCTGAATCCATCAATTCACCAACATAGATGAATGAATCTTCTTCTGGTTCGAAATCAAGAACAATCTTCTTATACAACCACATACTTCCAGTAAAGCCATCACCATCTTTATCCATAAAGATACCAGGAAGTGTAACTTCAAATGCATCATCAGGAATTGCTAGCGCACGCTTCTCAAATCCTTCATCAAGAAGTTCATTGCGCCAATCGGCAGTAGCTTTATTATTCTCATCAAGATATGCCTGGAGTGAACCATCTTCCTGGAACATATCAATGTAATGTGTGAAATCACCAAACTCTTCAAGTGACTTAGCAGACATCCATGACTCGATATTAGATCCACCCTGAGCATTAAGGATAAGTCCAATAGGAACATTGATCTTACTCTGAAGATTTTTAGCACAGAAGAAACCAACTGCACTCATAAGTTCGATCTCACCTTTTACAGCGCTGAACCACTTCTCTTCAAATAACTCTGCTTCCTTAGTCTCATCCAATCTGTAATTTGGATTAAGAGTGAACTGACGAATTGTTGGATAGTTAGCGCTATCAATCTCTTCCCCTGCTGCATCTCTTGTTCTATAAACAGGAAGCTGCATATTAGACTGTCCAGCTAACATGAATACGTCGCCGAACAAAACATCTGTTAAAGTAATCTCTTCACTACCAATTACCTTAATCTCAAATCCAATACCTTCTTTGTGTCCATCGACAACAACATCGAACTTACCATCGATTACTTCTGACTCGTATGTATTGTTCTCGAAAACAACCTTTACAACATTGAGTGTGTCTTCTGTACCCCAGATGTGGAATTTCTCATTTCTCTGAATGACCATTCCACTTCCAAGAATACCTGAAAGTTTTGTGTGTCCCATATTAATCCTCCTTAGGAAAATAGCTGTTTCTTATTTTGTAGCATTTTGAACAAGTTTTCAACTAGTATTCTAGTCTATTAGTTGATTGAATTATCTTCCAATTAACATTATACTAGATGTAATTCAAAAACTAAGGACTGATATCAATGGATAGCTTTTATAAAAAAATAACTAACAGTAGATTTTATAGTTGGGGTGATAAGCTCGGTGACATCATTATTGTTTCCGTGTTATGGCTCATTTGCTGTATTCCAGTAGTTACTTTTATACCTTCTTCTATTGCTCTTTATTACACAGTTAATAAATCCAAGAAGTCTGAACTATCTGTATCAAAAATGTTCTTCGGTTCATTCAAAGACAATTTAAGACAGGGCGTCTTAATAAATATAATATATTCTCTTTATATGTTAATTCCTTCAGCTTGCATTTTCTTTGGCGTTTATGGAATTGGAGATGTAAAGCTTCCAGATGCTTATTTGCCATTTAGCTTGGTTACACTTATCCCTGTTGTATTCACATTGCCATTCGTTATCGCACTTCTTGCTAGATTTGATAACGACATCAAGACAACATTTAAGAATGCATTTACATTATCAGCAATGAATCTTATGACAACTCTTTATATCTGGTTGATCATTATCATTGCTCTTCCACTTATGGTCCTCTTCCCACCTTGTGCACTTGTAGTACCTGCAATTGCATGTAAGTTTATTGTGCCAAAGTGCGAGAAGGTATTCGGCATTGCTAACAAGGTAGTAGAAAATAGAAATAATCCTGTTGAAGATGTTGAAGCATCTGATGAAGAGGATTATGATGACGAAGAAGATGATGATGAAGACGATGAGGAAGATGATATGGAGGAAGATATAAATGAGTAATTATCTAAATATCATTCAGCTCGTATCAGGAATAGCTGCAATTGTATTAATATTTGCTGGTCTTTTCCTATCTATTCGTAAACTCAATAAAGAAGATTCTTCTGAGAAAATCCCAATGAGTACAGTTAAATTATCGACTATACTCATTGTTCTTGGTCTTCTCCTATATGCAGTTACAAAGACATGTACTAACTATGCTAACAGAGATCAAGAATACGATTTGATAGTCATCTACGTGGCTTCTCTTATCGATGTTATCAAGTTTTTTGGCTTCATAGCTCTCATTCCAATTCTTTTGAATTACGTTAAAAGAAGAGCTACAAAGAAAGTCGAAGAAGACACCGAAAAAAACTAATAAAATTTTACTGATTTTAACAAATATAGGTCGTTGACAGGTTTCTAGTAGTCTAGTATACTAGTTATGTAAGTTAAT
Source organism: Clostridia bacterium (assembly GCA_024403735.1). Classification (GTDB taxonomy): domain Bacteria; phylum Bacillota; class Clostridia; order Saccharofermentanales; family Saccharofermentanaceae; genus Saccharofermentans. The sequence continues at coordinate 32,086 of JAKSRG010000016.1, read as the reverse complement.
GATTATTACACTTAATGAAATGGAAGACTGAACTATGAAAATGATTTTTAGATGGTTCCCTCATGGGGACGATACTGTTACTCTCGAACAGATCAGACAAATTCCTGGTGTATCAGGAGTAGCTGTTATGCTACCTCATATCCCAGTTGGTGAAGTATGGTCACCAGAAGAGATTAACGCCGTTAAGACTGAAGTTAATAATGCTGGTCTTGAGATGGAAGTTATCGAGAGTGTTAATATCCATGAAGATATTAAGCAGGGTCTTGCTACTAGAGATATGTATATCCAGAACTACATCGAGACAATGAAGAATTTGTCAGATGCTGGTATCAAGTGTATCTGTTATAACTTTATGCCAGTTATGGACTGGTACAGAAGTGAGCTCTATATGCCTCTTGCTGATGGCAGTAACGCAATGGCTTACAATGCTAAGATTGCTAGAGAACTCACAGCTGACAAGATGATTAAGTCAATGATGGATGGTTCAAATAACCTCTCCCTTCCTGGTTGGGAACCAGAGCGTTTCCCTAAGATGGCTAAAGATATTGAGTTCTATCAGGGTGTTTCACAGGATGAATACTTCAAGAATATCAAGTACTTCCTAGATGCAATCATCCCTTATGCTGAAGAATATGACATTGATTTCGGTGTTCATCCAGATGATCCACCTTACCCAATGTTCAATCTTCCAAGAGTAGTTAATAACGCTGAGGCTATTCGCCGTTACTTAGCTCTTAATCCAAGCAAGAGAAACGGTCTTACACTTTGCACAGGTAGTCTCGGTGCAAATCCTAATAATGATGTTCCAGCTATGGCTAAGGAATTTGCTGCATTAGGTAAAGTACCTTTCGTTCATCTCCGTAATGTTCTCCACACTGGCGAAGGTGAATTCCATGAGTCTGCTCACCTCTCTTCAGATGGTAGCCTCGATATGTTTAAGATTGTAGAAGCACTATATAAGTCAGGATTTGATGGTTACATCAGACCTGATCACGGTAGAATGATTTGGGGCGAGACTGGTCGTCCAGGCTATGGTCTCTACGACAGAGCTCTTGGTGCTTGTTACATCAATGGATTATGGGAAGCTGTAAAAAAACTAAACACATAAATTTCTCCTCTAAAGTGTGCTGCGGTTTTTATACTATAACCTCTGATCAAAAAGCCGATGCATTCGACGCATTGGCTTTTTGCATTTAACAACTAATTTTTTCTATATATAAGGAGTACATAACTATGGAACTATCTTTAAAATCAATTGCAACAAATGACTTCTCTTCTAAGGGCATTAAGCTCCCAAAGTTTGACATTGCAAAGGTAACAGCTGAAACTAAGGCTAATCCTACGTGGGTTCACTTTGGTGCTGGTAATATTTTCCGTGGCTTTATTGGTAGAACTGCTCAGCAGCTTCTTAATAATGGCCTCTCTACTACTGGTATTGTTGCTGCAGAAACTTTTGACTATGAGATTATCGATAAGATTTACACACCATACGATAACCTCACACTTATGGCTGACCTCAATCCTACTGGTGATATCTCATATGAAGTTATCGGTAGCATCGTTGATACAATCAAGGTTAATGCTTCATTCGAAGAAGACTACAAGAGATTATTCGATATCGCAGTAGCTCCTTCCCTTCAGATGCTCAGCTTCACAATTACTGAAAAGGGTTATGCACTTACAAATATTTCTGGTGCTCTTCTCCCTGTTGTAACTGAGGATATCGAGAATGGACCTAGCAAGGCTAAGCATACAATGTCTATCATCACTGCTATGCTTCTTTCAAGATTTAATGCTGGTAAGCTCCCACTCGCAGTTGTAAGTATGGATAACTGTAGCCACAATGGTGATAAGATTAAGAACTCTGTTGAGTTCATTGCTAACGAGTGGCTCAAGAATGGTTTTGTAACAGAAGAGTTCATCAGCTACATCAAGGATGAGACTATGGTTACATTCCCATGGTCAATGATTGATAAGATCACACCACGTCCAGACTCTTCTGTTGAAAAGAAGATTAACGACGAGTTAGGTCTCGAAAACATGGCGCCAATCACTACTAACCGTGGTACATATATCGCACCATTTGTTAATGCTGAAATCCCACAGTATCTTGTAATTGAAGATAAGTTCCCTAACGGAAGACCTGTTTTCGAGAAGGTCGGCATCTACATGACAGACAGAGACACAGTAGATAAGTCAGAGAGAATGAAAGTTACAACATGCCTTAACCCACTCCACACATGTCTTGCTGTATATGGTTGCTTGTTGGGATACACAAAGATCTCTGATGAGATGGCTAATCCTAATCTAGTTAAGCTCATCACAAGAATGGGATACGAAGAAGCTATTAAGGTTGTTACTGATCCTAAGATCCTCGACCCACAGGCATTCATCAAGGAAGTTATCACAGAGCGTCTCCCTAACCCATATATTCCAGATGCTCCACAGAGAATTGCAACAGATACAAGCCTTAAAATGCCAATTAGATTTGGTGAGACAATGAAGTCTTATATCGCTTCTCCTGAACTCGATGTTAAGACACTCACATTTATCCCTCTCACAATCGCTGGCTGGCTCCGTTATTTGATTGGAATTAATGATGAAGGTAACGCTTTCGATCTCAGTTCAGATCCTCTTATGGAAGACCTTAAGAAGGAACTTTGTAACGTTAAGTACGGCGAACCTGATAGCGTAAAAGATAACCTTGATAACCTTCTCACAAACAAAGCAATCTTCGCTGTTGACCTCGTTGAGTGTGGCCTCAAGGACAAGATTGAGGGCATGTTATCAGAAATGCTCGTAGGCCCTGGTGCAGTAGCAAAAACTATTGAAAAATACGTTTGACACAAATAGAAATTTATAAGACAATACTTCTTGGTACACTCAAACGGTTACCAAGAAGAGTTATATGAATTGATAAGAGGTTTTAGATGATTATTACACCTAAATTAGACCACGAACACAACAGAGAGTATGCTTTAAGAATCGTTAAAGAGAACATCATAAATTTGGAAATTAAGCCTGGTAGTCTTATTGGCGAACAGGAGATTGCAAGTTTACTTAACCTCTCTAGAACACCAGTACACGAGGCTTTCCTTGAGCTTTCTAAGTCAAAGATTATCAACATCCTCCCTCAAAAGGGCTGTCTTGTATCTTATATTGATTTGGAGCTTATTAACGAAGCAAGATTCTTGCGTCGTTGTATTGAGGCAGCACTCATTGAAGAAGCTTGCGACATTGCTACACCAGAAGATATTTTGGAACTCGAAGAAAACATTAAACTTCAGGAATTCTATATGGATAATTCTAAGAAGTTCATGGAGCTCGATAACAATTTCCATAAGACTCTTTACAGAATTTGCAACAAGATGCAGTGCCATTATATGGTTACACTCATGAGCATGCACTTCGATAGAGTTCGTAATCTTACTCTTCAGGAGAATAGAGACGATAAGATTATCAAGGATCACAAGGCTATCCTTGAAGCAATCAAGAATAAGGATAAGGTTGCTGGTGTTGAGACATTCATTAAGCACATTAACCGCTTTAACCTTGATTGGGAGCACATCGCATCTAAGTATGATGAGTACGTTGCTAAGTAAGTATTGTCTGTTTAATTGATTTATATGGCGAGGGTTATCCCCTCGCTTTTTTTATTGCTCGAATTATTACCTATCCCCTCTTCTATCAGAGCTTCTTTTAGGTTCTTCACAAAAACTTAGAGAATTTAACGTTAGGCATTGTCTGCGTTCCAGTACAAATATCAGTACAAACTTTTCGCAGATACTATCAATTATTTGTACTGAGTGGCCTTTTCAGTGTTCCAGTACAAATATCAGTACAAATTTTCCGCAGATACTATCAAATATTTGTACTGAGTAGTCTTTTCAGTGTTCCAGTACAAATATCAGTACAAACTTTTCGCAGATACTATCAATTATTTGTACTGGAAAGAATAAAACAGGCGCCAGTACTAAAATCAGCATTCCCCAAGAAAACGTGAAGAGCTTCTTTCATCAGCACTAAATAGCAATCGCATTTCATATTGAAGCCCAAATAGGAATATGATATTTTATTATTAAACGCGTTTAATAATGTTAATTTGAGGCTAATATGAATAAAGACGATAAACTTAACCTAACTAAAGAAAAGCTCATGGCAGCAACGCTATGCCTGATGGAAGATAAGGATGATCCTTATAAAGTTACATCTAGAGAGATTGCATCCAAAGCTGGCGTTAATGTCGCCATGATCAACTATTGCTTTGAATCTAGAGAAAACCTTATATATAGTGCTTTCCAAAACGAGTACTCCAAGTTTCTTATGAATTCAGATGTAATAAAACTAATCAATTCTTCCCTTCCACCTAAGGAAATACTCAAAGGTCTTCACTTCATCGTCGCTAAATTTCTCGTTGATAACTATAAGTTCACCAGAGCTATAACTTCGCTGGTTGTTTTCGAGCGAGACTTATCACAAGATGCATTTAGCCTTCAATATGTCATAAAGCACTTCGATGGTCGTAAATCTCTTAGTGAATGTAAGCTCATCGCTTATGAATTGTCTACTGTTATGCAGCTGATAATTTACCGCATGAACGATCTCAAAGATTCCTTTGGAATTGATTTAACTAACGAAGCTGAACTCAAACACTACATAGATTTAAGAGTAGATCTTCTTTTGAACTAAGGTGATAACATGAAACACGTATATGAATTAAATCGCATTCCTGATGAAGCACTAAGATTTATTGGTGGCAAAGCAAAATCATTGAATAACATGCTTACTAACATAAAGGTCAAAGTTCCATCTGGCTATGTTATCACTTCACTAGCATTCAATAACGGAGATATCAAAGATGATGCAATTGATGAGATTAAAGATACTATTAGTTCTTTGAACCAATCGAAAACATACGCAGTACGTTCATCTGCCCTGAACGAAGATGGCCAAGCTAACTCTTTCGCAGGTCAGTATGAGACTATTACTGATGTTAAAGTAGAGGGTGTTTTCGATGCAATCAAAGAAGTAATCAAGTCTAGCGATAGTAGTAGGGTTAAGACATATTCAGATACATTCCTCGAGGAAAACCAAGGAATAGCTGTAGTAATTCAAGAGTTCGTCTCACCTACTTATGCCGGCGTAATATTCACCTCCGATGTTATTACAGGAAGTGATCAGTACATGACTGGTAACTACGTAAGTGGCGAAGGTGAAAATCTTGTATCTGGCAATATGAACGCCGAGGTATTCAAGATTAATTCCGTTAAGTACGCCTACGAAGGAAAAAGCGAGTTAAAACCTTACGCCAAAACACTATACAAATACTGCACACTTATCAGAAAGCTTTATAATGCGCCTATGGACATCGAGTGGGCCATTTCCTATAACGATGTCTATATTCTTCAGGCAAGGCCAATTACGACCCTCAGAAGGCTAAATATGGACACGTATGAGATAAATGGTTCCCTTTCTAACTTAAAGCTTCTCACAAGGACTAATGTTGGAGAGATTTTTATGAAACCAGTATCTCCTATGACATTCAGTGTCCTTGAGAAGATTAATGATATCCTTGGAATTCCTGACTGGCTAGATAACATATATGGCCAGCCTTACATGAATATCTCTGCTATGTGTTCCATGCTGATTAGCTTTGGTATGTCAAAGGAGAATTCATATAACAAGATTAAGGATCTTGTTGGTAATCTACCAGAAGGAATATCTATACCTACCTCACCTTTTGATCGTAAAGCTATGTTAAGCAGTATTAAAGGATTACTCTTTCCAAAGAATAAATCCAAGCTTAGTCGCGCTCAAAAGATTGAACTAGTAGATAATCTACCTGCTATCGCTCAACAACATATTAGTGCACTTAGATCTATTAACGATAACTCTATGCTGACAAGATATTGGAATGATAATCTCATTCCTGCGCTTAACGATGGCCTTGCAGCTATTCTAACAACATGCGGAACTTCCCTTATTCCATTATTCGGAACTAGAGAAAAAATCGCTAAAGTATCTAATCCTGATTTGAGTAACAGACTATGCGGTGGATGTGTAGGAATACTAGATAGCATGAAGCCATTGCTTTTCCTTGAGGATGTCATTAATAACAAGATAACAAAGGAAGAATATCTTAAGGCTTGCGGCCATCGCTCTACTAATGAGATGGAGCTTATGGAACCTCGCCCATATGAAAATCCTACTTACATTGATAGATTAATTGACCAGCATGTATCAAGTAAAGTAAATGTTCATGATATGCAAGATAAGCAGAAAGCTCTATTTGATGAAGCACTAAAAGAGTTCAAAGATAAATATCCTTCAAAGTCCAAATGGATAGATAAACAAATATCCAAATTTGCTAACGCAAATACATTCAGAGAGAATATCCGAAGCAAAGGCGTATGGATTTTCTGTGTATTCAGAGAATATATTCTCACATTTGGAAGGATCAATGAACTCGGTGACGATGTCTTCATGCTAACTTACGAAGATATCTTTAACCCTTCATATGACACTAACACTTATAAGGAAATAATTAACAAGAGGAAAGCAGCATTCGATAGATATAACACATATCCTCCTTTCCCTAACTTAATCCTTGGACGCTTTAGTCCTGATGAATGGCTTAGTAATGCAGCTAGAAGAAACGACTTCTATAGTGCCCTTGAGACTAATACAGCTAGCCTATCTTCTGAAGTAAAAGGATTTGCTGGCGCAATCGGAGTTGTTACCGGAAAAGTAAAGGTTATTAAAAGCATCGATGATATAGACCAGATCGAAAACGGCGATATCCTTGTAACTACTGCCACCAACATTGGCTGGACGGTTTGTTTTCCAAAGGTATCAGCAATAGTAACTGATATTGGAGCACCTCTTTCACATGCGGCAATTGTCGCTAGAGAGTTCGGAATTCCTGCAGTCGTTGGATGTGGCAATGCTACTACAGTGCTAAAAACTGGTGATATAGTAACAGTTGATGGCGCTAATGGATTAGTTAAAAAGGCGTAAAAAAATACCGATATCCGCTAAAGATATCGGTATTGGTGTTCCTGAGCGGAGTCGAACCGCTGGCCTACCGCTTAGGAGGCGGTCGCTCTATCCTACTGAGCTACAGAAACATGAACTTCACAGCCGTATTAGTATATCATAAACAGCAGTTCCATAACCATATCAAGAAGGCCAAGTGCTATTAGTATCGCAGGTACTCCACTAGCTACTTTAACTCGTCTAGTAAATAACAATCTTCTAGGAATTGAGATTACAAAAGATGAGAACATAATATCTAATCCTACTAAGAAGATAATGTATACTACCGTCTTTAGGATTGAGTATTCATTGATGAAAGGAAATGCCATAAAAGCACAGATCAAAGGATACTCATAGTATTTCATATAACGAGCTACTCTACTCGTACTTTTACGCTCAGACTTAAAGAACGGTATCATATCAACGATAGCGATATATATAGCCAAAACTATAGCAACAACTATAGGTGTAAAAGCACTAAGCTTAAACTCATACATATCACCTATCTTGCATAGAACAACACATGCAACACCAGCTACCAAAAGCACAAACAAAAGAATTGCTCTATAGATAAAAAATCTAACAAATGCATATGGATTTCTATTTGGTACAGATCTGAAAATACTGTATGCAGGAACTGGTGAAAACAAAAACTCTCTCTTATTAATAACTGACAAGAACTTAGACATTGCAAGGATAGCAATTCCCTCGAGGATAATAACAACAAAACTCTGCTTTACCTCCAAGAAATCACATATAGCTGATATCAAGAGAATTGTGATAATACTTCTAAGAGTTGGCCAAAGAACATCTTCCTTATAATCAAAATAGTCTTCTGTCTGGAAGCCATGAGATACAATAGATAAACTTAAAGCAAGCGGAACTAAAGCTATAACATCAAAAGGCTTGAACTCCATCTTGAATAAGTAAGACATGCCAATAACAATACATATATTCATTAAAAGGATATAAACCGTATTGATTATTACATTACCTAACATATTCTTCTTAGGTGCAATAAATCTAACTGTGAAACTCCAAATTCCAATAACAACTACAGTAATGGCAGACCAAATAAGACAACTCTTAACATCAAGTGCATTATGGAATATAGACATAACTATAGAAACCATGAAGAATACTGCTTCCTGGCTCATATATATTGGTGATTCTGGGATGTGATCAACCAATAGTCTATTCTGTTCTTCCTGACGCTCCTTATAGTTATCAAAAGGAGTATCCACTGTTGTGTTTTTCTTAAAAAGTGCCATAAACCTCTTATGCTATCCAATTCAAATAATTCTTAAAGAACTTAAATGTCTCATTCACTGAAGTAATGAAATAAGATGACTTCTTAGGCTCATTAGGAATTCCAATAATAAACGTATTAACCTCCGATAAAGGAATACCGTCGATACTATCAGTAATGATACTTTGGGAAGCATCATCTACCAGACCATCCTCTGCACCATTATGCGTATCATCAGAAGGAGTAACGACAACTGGAGTATCATCTGAAATCTCATTCTCAAACGCATCGATATCTGCAGAAGTAACTAATGTAGTCTCATACACAGTAAGCATATCTATAAGATTATCTGAACCAGGTCGCTGGAAAACTGACATATTCTGGAATGGATATACCATAAATCCATTAGCATCAGTAATATCAGGAACATATCCACCATCCTGAGTAATCAGAATAGATAGCTGAGCAAAATAATCGTCTTTTGTAAATCCAACCTTAGAGTTATCAAGACACTCCTGAGCTAAGTTAACAAAACAAGAAATGTTGCATGTTACATCAGGAATAATCTCAGTAGTTCCATCTGACTTCATAGCCAAACGAGAAACGTCCTGTAACTCTATTAATGCGTGACAAACGTTATAAGACTGTGTAGCCCAGTTCTTACCAGAGATAACATAAGCACCAGTAAGAGAACTTGTATTACGGCTACCTGTTGTAGGATCAATATTAATACCATCCCACTTAACACGCTTTATACGGCCATTCTCTATCTCAATCTCAACGTAATCGATATATCCTTTGCTATCCTTGCTCATTGTCTGAGCATAGTAGATACCATCGTGAAGTCCTGGTGGCGGATCATACTCTGATGAGACAATAACATCCTCATCTTCAGAAGCAGCCAATGAAATAGGCATAGGCTTATTGATAACCTGACTAGATAATTCTTCTAATTCAGAATCAAGATAAACAATTGGCTGAGCCTCATCACCTACTCGCTTATATGCAATGATTGAGGAACCATCAGCATTTACTGCGAACAATGAATGTAGCTCATTGTTTTCGGAATCGAAAACAGAAACATCAGCGATGTAGCCAATAGGCTCCTTCGCACTGTTGTAAGCAATATATACGTGATTAATGCCATTATCAGAAGCTAATAACTCATGTTCAAGTTCTTCATAACTATCAGCAGCAATCAAATCTTTAAAGGCATTCTGATAATCACGCTGCAAACGTAACTCTTCCTTATCAAGAGACATAAATACACCTGTAAGGATAACAATAATACTAACAAGGAGAACGCTAACAAAATCAATAATGAGGCGTCTAATCTGAGCTCGTGTCATCATAAGCTATCACCTCTCTCCTTAGTAATAATCTCTTTGTGAGAAAGAGTACTAGCAAAGTAATCCAAAGAAGGTGTCATAAAGTTCACAATGATTACCGGAGCACAAAGTGCAATCATTAAATCGACCTTACCATACATTAATACAGTAAATGTTGCGCAGATTAATCCAGAGAAAAATCTCATAAGTGGATTCATTGGCATTGTTGTAAAATCACCTAAAGCAAAGGCTGCAATGAAAAGCACACCAGAAGAAATAACAAATACAACAAACGCTCTAAAACCATCTAAAGAGAAGAAATCAGCAATATGAAGTGCTGGATAGAACACTAAGATAGCGAACATATATCCAATAAACGCATATCCTCTAATCAATCTCTTAAAGAGCATGAAGCCAAATCCGAACAATACTAGGAAACCACATCCAATTCCTAGATATCCTTCAAAGTTACCAAAGGCAATCTCAGTTAATGAGATTGATGAAGTATCAGCAAAAGCACCAGTTGTCTTAGATATATCTACTAAAGAACTGAGCTTAAAAGCGTTTTCGAAAGGTTCACTAAATCCACTTAATGCATCTGGAACTACAAGCTGTACGAATAGTCTTGCTGCAATAGATGGATTAACAATATTTGAACCAACGCCTCCAAACAGTTGCTTTACTACAAGAGATCCAAATAGCACTCCAAGTAATACAACAAAAATCGAAGTATCTGGTGGAAGCATCAAAGCAAAAATAATACCACTAATGAGTGAACTAAAATCATAATAGTCGCTAGTCTTGCTAGTATTAAAGAACATTCTTGAGAAGATAACATCCAATGTAAAGAACATCAATTGAGATATCAAAATCAAGAATAAAGCTCTAATTCCATAATTGGCTACAGAAAGACAAATACATGGAAGAAGCGCAACAATAACATTCACATACATGTATGGAGCTGTTTTCTCTGTGTGAATAAAAGGAGCATAGTTATTCTGTCTCATATGAATCTACCTCCCTCAAATGGAAGTTCAATTGACTCATCATCTTTATACTCATCATCAGAATTACTACCAACCTCAGCATATTCTTCGAGTAAAGATACATCAGTTACGTCAATATCTTCCTTAGAATATGTAATCAAATTCTTGTTCTCATTTGTTGTTGTAGCCTTATTCTTAGCCACAAAACCAGCAATGATACCAGTAAGATTAATTCCAGCAGGACACACATATGAACAAGCGCCACAAGCGATACACTTCATGGCATTTTCTAATTCGGCCTTATTGTCAAAACCATTCTCGATAAGGTTGTAACAGATATTAGGTGTAATATCCACTGGACACGCATCGTAACACATACCACAGTGAATACATGGTGTCTTAGGAGATTCAATCATCTTGATCATAGTAATCGCACTAGTAGTCTTAATCATTGGAGTATCCATATCAGTACATGACAATCCAGTTAATGCATTACCCCATACTACTCTACAAGAAGAAAAAACAGGAGACATTTTACTCAAAACGTCCTTAATAGGAGTACCAAATGGAACAAGAACGTTATGGCTACTAGTTGTATCACCAGCGATAGTTACAACTCGATTAACAGAAGGCATACCATCATGAATAGCCTCCCATACACTATTACAAGTAGAACAATTGAAAAGGACAGCGCTACACTTATTCTCAAGCGTATCATTCTGCTTCAATTCAATTGAATACAAGGCTCTAGCAACTAATCTAAAATGACCTTGTGGAAATCTATCCTTAAATAACACTACTTCATACTGGAACTGTGGATGCTCAGCTTTAATAGTCTCAATTGCATTCTTCAAGAAATCACATTCCATCTTTCTACTCTCAGAAATAAGGAATCTAATCTTTGTAGCACCAATAACTCCAGCCATTGCAACAGCGCCCATAACAACATATTCAGGCGTCTCACAAAGTCTATATAAATCACAAGTAGCATAAGGTTCACTCTGAAGGCAATTAACAAGCACTTCGTTCACCTTATACTTACGAGCTCTATTAATCTTATAAATAGTAGGAATTCCTTCTCCACCCATACCAACGATACCAGCATTCTTAACAATGCCCATTACCGTCTTGGCGTCAATATTGATATTTGTTCTAGGATGAATTGAAGGATGATTTGTTCGTTTGCGATCACTTTCAATAACTACAGCCTTAGTTACAACACCATTAGGAAGTGTTATTGTCTTAATCTCTGTAACAGTTCCAGAAATACCTGAATGCACAGGAGCTGAAAAGGTGCCTGGAACAGGTGCACCTATGCACTGGCCAATCATTACAGTATCTCCAACTTCAACAATTGGAACTGCTTCCTGGCCATAATGCTGCTTCATAGGGAGTATTATCCTAGGTGGATAAATACGTTCGATCATAGATTCTCGCACAAAACGAGTACGCCTTGAAAAATTCAAGGCGTTCTCTGGAATAATGCTTCTTATAAATGAAAATCTACGTCTAGACATCGACAAAAACTCCTATATGGAATTAGTCTGCGTATCCTTCCAACTTCTTAGACACGCTTGAACGGCTAAGCTTACGGATAGCCTTTGCTTCAATCTGTCTGATACGCTCTCTTGTTACACCAAGAGTTCTACCAACCTCTTCGAGAGTTCTCTGTCTACCATCATCAAGACCAAAACGAAGCTTGATTACTTTTGCTTCACGCTCAGAAAGAGCTGAAAGAACATTAACTAATTCTTCCTTAAGAAGTACTCTAGCTACTTCCTCATCAGGAGCCAATGTCTCATCACTTGAAATAAAGTCTACGAGATGGCTATCTTCTTCTTCACCAACAGGCTTATCAATAGATACAGGATCCTGTGAAATTCTCTGAATCTCTCTGATCTTTTCTGGTGTCATTTCCATCTTCTCAGCGAGCTCATTGATATCAGGCTCACGACCTAACTCCTGAACAAGCTGTCTCTGATACTTAGTAAGTCTGTTAATTGTCTCAACCATATGTACAGGAATACGAATTGTTCTTGCCTGGTCAGCAATAGCTCTTGTAATAGCCTGTCTAATCCACCAAGTAGCATAAGTACTGAACTTAAATCCCTTAGTGTAGTCGAACTTATCAACTGCCTTGATAAGACCAATGTTACCTTCCTGAATCAAATCAAGAAGTGACAAACCTCTATTCATGTACTTCTTAGCAATAGAAACTACAAGTCTTAGGTTAGACTCAACAAGAATATCTTTTGCTGCTGAATCACCATCAATCATTCTTTGAGCCAAATCTCTTTCATCCTCTGCTGAAAGCAAAGGGATTTTACCGATTTCCTTAAGATACATCTTAACGCCGTCATCTACGTCAGCACCCTCACCCTGAGAGATGTTAAGTGAATCCTGCTCCAATGATTCCTGTTCAATTAAAATACCAGCTTTTTCTACCTCAGTAGTCAAAGCCATTGCGTCATTTTCGCTTAATTCTTCCTGAATAGCTTCAAAATCATTATTTGAAATTGTATTGCCATTCTTTGCTGCTTTCTTCTTAACTTCTTTAAGTGCACTAGCTAAGTCAGCCATTAGAACCTCCAAAATTCATAAAACAATTTGTAAGTCATCTATTCTCTATTACATTCATTCAAGCATTCTATTACTTCTTTAATGCTGATAAACTATTCATCTTCTACTCTTATGAGAAATAGAGAACAATATATTCAAGATCTAAATAATCCATATCGATCATCTACTAGAGACATAACTTATTACTTCTTCAATTCACATCAGTGTTTATTACATATCACTTAGTAAATGCATCAAATACAAACTTATAAATCTTTAATTACTTCTTATCTTCGATAGGCAATGAATTCTCTGTGAACTCAAAACTATCTGCTGTAACCTTATAAATACCCTTCTGAGCATAAATAGTAATCTCAACATCAGAATCACCCTTGATGTTTGATACTTCGGCACGCTTATTGCAATAAGATACAAACAAACTCTTTGCAGTAGCCTCATCAATCTCATCGTTAGTAACAACTGCAACATTGCTACACTTGATACCTGAAATGAAGTATCCCTTTGAGAAACCCTTATCATCAAGAGAAGTATCTACTGTAACAATATCCTTTGTGATAGTAGCCATATTACCCTGCATCTTATCGAGAAGCTTTGTTCTTGAGTTATACATTGGCAATGAAATAGCAAGAACAATAACTAAAACTGCAACAGAAATAGCTGTAAGAGCGATAATTACATTCTTTGGAGCCTTAACGTCCTTAGCCTGTACTTCATACTCAATCTTCTCTTTTGTTGAAGCATCAAGTGTCTTAGATCTCTTCTCTCTTTCTACATTAACTTCAACCTGATCTGGTAATACTGGAACAACATAATGATGCTTTGTTGAATCTGTCTTCTCAAACTTCTCATTTGGAAAAACGATGTCTTTCAACTCTGCATCCATTGGAATTAATTCTGCAAGTGGAAACACTGCATTACAAAAAATACACTCACAAACCTCATCAGCTGTGTTATATACAATCAAAGAACCACAGTTCTTACAAATTCCCTGAGCAACTGCCATGGTAATCACTTCCTTTAAACAAATTAGCGCATAGTAGCGCATTAAAAGTCACAATACAATATATTCGACCTTTTCAAGAAAGTCAACCTTATTTAATATAAATAAGAACGTGATAGAGTTCAATGATATATAATAAGCTATATTTCAATCATTCAGGAAAGCAATTATGAGCCTAGACGAACAGATAAGAAAAACCAAGTCACAGAACGAACATGAGCGCTTTATGCTGCTTGCAATCAAGGAAGCTATGAAGTCCTATGCGCTCGGAGAATGCCCTATTGGATGCGTTATCGTAAAAGATGGAAAAGTTATCTCTAGAGCTCACAATCTAAGAATGACAAAGAATAATAGTCTATACCATGCAGAAGTACTAGCTATAAACAAAGCATGTAAAAAGCTGAATTCATGGCGTCTTCTCGACTGCGATATCTATGTTACCCTTGAACCTTGCACAATGTGTTCAGGATCAATAATTCAATCAAGAATTAGAAACTTATACTTCGGAGCATATGAACCAAAAAGTGGTGCCATATGCTCATGTAATGACATTCTTAATGTAAAACACGGTCATAACCACGAAGTAACATACGAAGGCGGTATCTTAGAAGAACTTAACTCCACTATTCTCAAGACATTCTTCAAAGAACTTAGAGAAAGCAAGAAGATTAAACCTCAATAGCTAGACCACTTCTAACCAACCAAATTATCTTTGACTTAACTTTAATACCACTTGTTTCTAATGCAGCAGCATATAAATCCAACTGTAATTTATGGTTGTTTATAGCTGCTTCTTTTGTTTTCTCTACATCATCAGATTGTGGCTTATCAGTCTTATAATCGACAATAATCGCTTCACCGTCTTCATAGAATAAAGCATCAATAATACCTTGGACAATTGTATAGTCATCAAGATATTTAACGTCAGAACCATCCTCATCAAGTTTTAGACTTGACGCAAACATTATTGGTCTTTCAAATTCAGCCATTCCCTTAGTTTCAGCTACTGCAATACGTCTAAACAAATCAGACTTAATGAATGAAATAACATTCTCTCTGAACTCATCGATAACTTCAACGGTACTCTTATCGATGACTCCTTCCTTTTCAAGAACTGAAATCTCTTCATCATAAACAGTTTGTGGATCCATGTCTGCATCTAACTTCTTAAGAATTGAATCAAAATCCATAAATCTGAACAACTCATGAACTGTAGTACCCTTATTAGCTGACGATAAGTTATCTTGCTCAATAAAGAACTTATCAAGGTCTGGTATTTCAAGACCCATTGATTTAACTGTCTCATTTTTCTTCTTACCAGACTTAAATACTTTTTTTAGTTCAGTTACTGTAGCTTTAGAAGGTGCACCAACAGAACTTTGATGCTCATAATCCTTATCAAAAACAACATCTCCATTTTCATCCTGATGAACAAGATAATTCTCCTCTTCAGGCGTCACAATAACTTTAGCTGATGAACTTCCTGCTGATGCTGCATCGTAATTCATAACCTCTAATTCAAATCCATCAAAAGCACTTCTAAACATAGTAGTTTCAAGTGGAGAATCAGCTTCAGCATAATGCTTAACATAATTCTGGAAATAACTATTAGCACCACTTAATCTTAGTAAGGAATTAATGAACAAAGAGTTCTTATCCTGCTGATTAAGAATGAAGTCTTTAGTAAACTTCTCTTCCCTTTGATTAATAATCATTCTATAGATTGGATCAAACTTATCTCTTGGCTTAGCTGTAAGAGCAAATGATGTAACAATAGATAAGTTCTCCTCAGCTCTCGTTAAGGCTACGTAGAACAATCTAATTATTTCAGAATAATCAGCTAATTTAACCTTATCTCCATACAAAAGATGTTCAAAAGATGTTTCTCTTGAAACATTATCATCAGAATAGTCATCACAAATAAAGCCATTCTCCTCGTCAAAGACTACCAAAGAAGGATTATTACTAGAACTTGAGTTAATATTTGTTACAATTACACACTTAAACTCCAAACCTTTACTCTTGTGATAAGTCATACACTGAACTGCATCTACATTCTGGCTTTCAAATTCAAAAGACGCCTTATCACCAAGCTTCAACTTAAGTTCTTCAAGGCTATTTGAAACAGATGCAATATCACTACCCTTTGACAAGAATTTCTCGCATAACCAGTTCTTGAAAACAACTAGCTTACTTACATCATTATCTCTTGCGAGCATATTAGCCTTAATACCACTTACAGCATAAATCTCTTCAATCAATTCACCAATATTAAGAATTGCTGCTCTAGTTCTTAAAGCATCAAACTCCTTAACGAAATTCTGAGTTCTTAAATATAGCTCTTTATCTTCTTCAGAGACGCTATCTTCAGACTGATTAGCATACATTCTCACCTTAACAATAAGGTTCATATGTAGCACCTCATTCTTCTTAGCAAACAATGAAATCTTTGCTATCTCTTCAACTGTAAAATTACTAAACTTAAATCCAGCGAGCATTACTCCAAGTAAGCATTCGTCACGATGTTCATTACCAAGAAGAGTAATAAGCGCACAAATAGAAGCTATATCTGGATCACCATATATAGTTTTTTCTTCTGGGCATACTGCTGGAATACCGTTATTTTCCAATAGTCTTGCAATTCCACGAGCAGCATCTTTCTTTATTGTTAATATACAAATATCCTTCAAAGAATAACTTTGTTTATACTTGTTAACTTCATTCAATATACCTGTAAATTCAACTTTTACAGCGCTATTGATGTCACTAGTATCAGCATCGTCATTAGCTTCTGAATCATCTTCAGCTGCTTCATTAGTAACCAATACAACTCTTGGAAGACTATGTTTAACTTCAGCTTCACCTTCTTTTTTAGGCTTTGGATAAAGTTCATGATCAGAGTTATAGTCAATCTCTGTTGCATCAGACATTAACTGATAGAACAATGCATTAACAAAGGCAAGAATTTCAGGAGTACTTCTAAAGTTATTGTTTAAATCATAAAGCGTACCTGAACCATTCTTTTTGCCATATTCCTTCATCTTTCTAATGAACATATTGGGATTAGCATATCTAAACTTATAGATACTTTGCTTTACATCACCAACCATGAATACGTTCTTATTTGAGAACTTCTGGATTATTGCATCCTGAAGAGTAGAGTTATCCTGATACTCATCTACATATATCTCCTTAAATCTATCACGATAAAAAGAAGCTACTTCCTCTGATGACAAAGCTAACAATGCATAATGCTCCTGATCAGCAAAATCCATAGAATGATATCTCTTCTTTGTTTTAGAGTAGAAATAATCAACTTTTTTAAGAAGTTCAATCAGAGCACCAATTACTATTGTTCTCTCTTTCTGAGCATTTAATAATTCATCAATATCCTTAGTAATGAATACTCTATACTTCTCATCAATTGAATATGGAGATGCATATCTACCATATCTCCTAGGAGTTCCCCCCTTCTCATTCTTTACACCTGCTTCAAGTAGCAAAGCAGACACACCGCCAAAGGCCTCTCTAATAGTATCAACGCTACTATCTCTACCTTCAATCGAGAAAGCAACTAAACCACTAATATTGCTAATAGCTTCCTTTATCTTATTGAAAACAACAGTCTGATCATCAGTACTAGCATTAACATTTAATACGCTATCAACTTCTGAAATAACTGTAGAAAAAACATTCTTGGCAGAAG
Organism: Clostridia bacterium; assembly: GCA_024403735.1. Classification (GTDB taxonomy): domain Bacteria; phylum Bacillota; class Clostridia; order Saccharofermentanales; family Saccharofermentanaceae; genus Saccharofermentans. Next base: position 14,202 of record JAKSRG010000016.1, on the reverse strand, counting down.
CTATTATCGCGTTATTCTCAGCTTCACTCTTCTTATCCTTTACAGCCTTAAACAAAACACTATCAACTAACGGAAGTGACAACTGAGCACTTTCTTTGGCAGCAATAAAGAGATTGATATACTTCTCATTAAAATCCTTCAAGAAAGAAAGCTCATTCTTTTCATCAATAGCTACTCTCTTCGCATAAGCTTCATCAATGAGTGTAAGATAGTCTGGTAAACTTCTGAGCTTCTTATAAATAAACACAAGAAGTTCAGCAAGCTTATCATCTCTTCTACCATCTGTTAAATAGTCAACTGCCTTGAGGAACGCATCATCAGTACCATCTGTGATCATAGTTAAGTACTTATCATTAATAGCATCTTGAGCAGAATTATGAATGAACACCTCAACATCCTGACCGCTAAGCACAGTCATATTAGGTTCAATGCTTGATTCTTTACCAATCAACTCATAACCTTTTTCTTTCAAAACTCTACTACAAAAACTATCTATAGTCTGAATATATGCACTCGGAAGCAAATCAAGCTGCTCCTTAAGATACTTAATGTCACCCTGATTATTCACTATAGCTTCTCTCAAAGCTTCTTCGATTTTCTTCTGCATATTACTTGCTGCGGCTTTAGTAAAAGTCACAACAAGAATCTCTGATATTGAAATATCATGAGAAACTATCTTTCTTATTATTCTTTCTACTAATACAGTAGTCTTGCCTGAACCAGCTGCAGCAGATACAAGAATATTATCAACAGAAGCTGTAATTACATCTTTCTGTTTTGGAGTAAACATATCATCTTTCTGGTTAGTCATCTTTTTCATTCCTCTTCATAACATCAACATAGTATTTCATCGTATATGAATTACCCTTCTTGTGCTTATCTTTATCAAACTCGTCTTCTGGAAGATCAGTATTAACTACACGCTTAACCTTAATACTTCCATCATTTCCACAAAGACCTTTAAACGCACAATAAGTACATGCATCTTTAGCCATCGAATTCACACGCGCATCTGAGCGACCTGACGCAATGTCCTCACAACTCTTATTAATCAAGAACTTAACGTGATCAATCGCAGCATTAATTCCGTCTTTATCAAGAGATGAAGATTCATACCTAAATCGCTCCTCATCACCATCTGAAGGATTTAATTCAGCTTTAATGTAACCAACGTTATCAACAACTACTTCTTTACCTTGATTTCGCTCTGCAAGAGCATATGCGAATAACTGTATCTGAATACCAGCCAAGAATTCCTTCATTTTTATTTCTTTGTCACCAGTCTTGTAGTCGACAATTCTAATAGACTTATCTTCTTCACTTACATCAACTCTATCGATAGAGCCACGGAAGTAGAATTCTAATCCATTAGCTGTTGTAACCTTAAAAGGTACAGGAAGCTTATCCACCTTACGTTCAAAGTAAGTTGGAACATACTTGTTATCAATACAATACTTAATCAAGATAGGAAGAGCTCTCTTAAATATTCGCTTAACCTTAATACCAGGTAACATCTCAAATATTGGAAGATTTCTATCAGGCGAATCTGAATTCAATCGAGCTTTATCAAAATACTGATTAGCGAGATCCGTCAACTTATCATCAGTAAGTGAATCAGAATATTCCTGTAGCTTATCTATCGTTGGATATTCCTTAACTATATCTCCAATAGAATGCTCGAACATATCATGTACTAAAGTACCAAACAGATTAGTCTTAACACTAGTCTCATCTGCTCTCTCCCTAATCTTAAGAAGATTATCAAGCATATACTGAAGTGCGCATTTATTATATTTCTCTAATGAAGAAACGCTAACTGATCCCTTATTTTCTAGTAATTCTTTAATAATCGAAGAAGGAATACTAGCGTCCAAGAAATCATGTCTTCTAGCAACAGGATCACCATAAATAGGCGTCTTAAATGCCTTACAAGAAACCTTATTAATTCCGAGCGCCTCCCTAAAGTATCTGACAACAGAACTCTCAAAATCATTCTCAAGGCACATCATATAAATCTTTTCTGTAGCAGCATTAACAATAAGTGAAGCTCTAACAGCTTCTTCCTTACTCTGCATCATAGCTTTATTAGGAAGATCTACAGTTATTTCTCTTCCTAACTTATCAAGTTCGCTATTGCTCATTATTCCTTCAGAGCTGCTCTTATGAGGGAAATTAGATGAATTACATCCAATCATAAACATTACTTTACATGGAGTATAACAAGCAGAACTCTCATCAACGATTTCGATAGAATCAACAGTTAATGGGATAGTACCAATAACTTTGTTTCTAATATCAATCTTAATCAATTCTGCGAACTGCTCTAGACTGATATTTATTTCATTAGCATCATTAGCAAAAGATGAAAGAAGTCCCATTACTTCCTTATAACTTCTAACAATAGCTGACGCTGAATCTGTATCAGCGTATTCACCTTCCAAATACTTATTACCAAGCTTCTTAATATATCCAGTAAGTGAATCTAAATGAGTCATCAATACAATCGACTTCTTCGCAATAGTATCTGCCTTAGTAAGGGCATCTATTACCTGCTTCAAAGGAACTAATACACCTTCTACAATGCTTCCATAAAGATACATTCCGCCGTTTTCAATAATCTTGTTATTGACATACATTGGGAAATAATTAGTCCTCTTATCTGGTACTACTCTAACTTCGTAGCGCTCCTTATCAAATATTTTATCTTCAAAAAGGATATTATTCGCCTTACAGAAGTTCTCGAAGTAATCAACCAATTCAGGACTTACAGGAGCCAAACCAGTTCTTAATAATCTAAGGACATCATCAGTTGGAAAACCATGTAAAGGCAACTCAAGCAACGTCTCAACATAGCGCATAATAGGAGTAGTATTCAATACTATCTTTCTATCAATAAACGCGTCGAGATTAAATAAATGAAGAATTCCTTTGAAACGTTCAGTCATTGCTTCATCTGGAGAGAAAACTCTTATATCTCTATATCTATAATTCTCTTCTCTAGTAAGCCTAATTATTTCATTGCATACATATGAAAGCAAATCATCACAGTCATTCAATTTAATAAGGTTAACTGATGAATCCTTCTGCATCTTAACCAAATTAATTCTGTCTGCCATTCCTTTGCTAATAAGATCATTCTTAATAGTCTCATATTCACTATCTGAAGTTACAATTCTTACTGTCTCATCCTTTGAATATGCTGATGAAATCTCTCGAAGTATACTATCTTCTTCATCTGGTAATGCTAATTCATCAATAGCACCTACAATCCCTCTTGTTCTTAAGTTCTCTAATAACTGATTACCAAAATAGAACAAATCGCCTTCTTCATTCTCCTTATCATATAGAGAATAAATATGAACCTCCGTACCAATTGCACTTAAAGCTTGAACAAAATCTGTTTCCTGAGGAGTGAAAGATCTAACACTACCAAAGCCATAAATAACGACGTCTATATTAGAAAAATCCTTTACAGTTGCATACAAACGGTTATCAGCTAAAGACTTATCGCTCTTATACTGCTTAAGAATAAGGATAGCCTTCTCGAGCGATGACTCTAGTAATGTATAACCAAACTCTGCATCAACCTCTTTAATGTATTTAATAAGCAATCCAATATCATGAACCTTATCATAAAAAGGCTCATCATTCTTACGAGAATTAACTACTTCTTCAAGGTCATTCTCATCAACTCCATAACGAGTAAAATCGCCAAGAAGTCTGATTATCATATCTATGTATTCAAATCGCTTTACTAACTTATTGATTGTTCGAAACTCATCTCCATGAAGAAGCAAAATACGGTAAATAACATTTCTTAATAGCAAGTCATCAGTTGTCTGCTTATGTGAGATACCACGTGACTTAATAATTCTATCAGCCAATCTATAAAAGCTAATTACATCTACATCGACAAGACCAGCGGTAATCATATACTCTGCAATCTTTTTCTTGTCGCCGTCCTTAAATCGATAACCTTCTACCTTTTTCTCTCCAGAACCATCACGTAATAGGTTATCAAAAACAACACGCTCAACTGCATACTTGGAAGTCTCAGGAACAATGAAAATAACCTTGCGATTGTTATCCTTTGATCGCTTCATTTCTTCGCTAACAATATCATTAATAGCACATCTAGCGGAATTAATCGTTTTTACCTTTATCATACATAAACTCCAAAATATTCATTTGTATCAATTATACTCTACTACTATTCCAATAATGGGACTTATCGAATAATTAAGTAACAAATGAACCACTGATTTTTCGAATAAAAAAGCTGCTAGTCATCAAACTAGCAGCTAAGTCAAATCTAAATATCAAATCATATCAAACAAGCTTATCAAGATTTTTACTATTCATCTCACGCATATTAGTATTATTTCTAGCAAGCGCACCTTCGATAGCTTCCTGCTCCTTAGGTCTCTTAATCTTGAGTGTTGTTGTCTTAATCATATCTGTCTCAGAGAAAACATAATTACGAACAATCTTATAAGCAGGCATCGTGTGGTTAGCATCTCTCATCTGATCATTAAGATAAGTAGTTACTTCCTCATCTGTAGCCTCACCCTGTGAACCAATTGCCTTAGCAATAGCCTTTCTATCGATAAGTATCTTAGCACAAATATCAATTGCTTCTCTGTCGTTTCTGTTACCCCAAACGAAGCTCTCCTTAACACCTGGAATCTCACAAATTACAGACTCAATCTCTTCTGGGAATGCCTTCTTACCATTTGTAAGAACAATCATTGACTTAACACGACCTGTAATATGAATACATCCCTTCTTATCGATAAAGCCCATATCACCTGTATGGAACCAACCATCAGCATCGATAGCTTCCTTTGTAGCTTCTTCATTCTTGTAGTAACCCTTCATTACACAAGCTGACTTAGAAACAATCTCACCTGGCTCATTAGGCTTATCTACACCATAAATACCTGCAGTAATCTCAGTCATAGGACGACCTACACTACCATGAACATTTACTGCCGTTGTACATACAGAGATAACTGGTGAAGTTTCTGTAAGACCATATCCCTGGAACATATCAAAACCCCAGGCATTAAAATCATCTACGTATCTCTTATCAATAGCAGCGCCACCGATAACGATAAGTCTTAAGTTACCACCAAGTTTCTTGATAATATCACCGAATACAATTCGTCTAATATCAAGACCACACTTTCTCAAGAATTTAGTAACTGGGATCATAATATTGATGAGTGTTGTTTTACCAGATTCCTCAATTCCCTCTTTAATCTTTGAGTGAATATTTTCAAAGAGGAGTGGAACTGAAATACATACATCAACATGCCACTCATTAAGGTTCTTAACGATATATCTTAATCCATCTGAGAAACAAGCTGTAAGTCCCTTAGATAGCAAGAAGAAATCGCATGTGTTTTCAAATGTATGATGAAGTGGAAGAATTGAGAAGAATCTTTCACCCTGCTTTACATAGAGAGTAGTAGTAATACTATAAACATTCTGACAAATATTTCTGTTTGTAAGAAGTACACCCTTACTCATAGATGTTGTACCAGAAGTAAACAAGATAATTCTGATAGCATCTGGATCAATCTCATTTGTCTCAAAACGATTATCACCAGCCTCAACAAGCTTGTTACCTTCATCGATAATATCTCTAATACACATAAATCTATCATCATCAGGCCACTTCTTAACTACTTCTTCCTTGTACATACATACAAAGCACTCAAGTGCGATATCAATCTCGCCTGACTTCATCTTTTCTGCAATAGAAAGCATCATATCGTGGTGCTTAGGATGATAGAAAATCATCTTTGATTCACTTCTTAAAAGAAGCTGAACAAGCTCTGCTTCTGGCAAAGCTCTGTCAAGAGGTACAAATACACTATCACTACCTAAAATAGCGGAATTACAAACATACCACTCATAGCAATTCTCACCTACTACAGCGAGCTTATCACCATGGAATTTTGAATTAATAATATATGTTCCGAGAGCCTTAATATCGCTACCGAGCTGAGCATATGTTCTGTGCTCTTCTGGAAGAGTAGGCTTTCTTCTAAAAATTGTTGCATCTAATTCAGCATGCTTACTACATGTGTCCATCATAAGATCACGAATTGTAGAATAACGCTTTGCTTCATATAAGGGTCTGCCTGTTACTTCAAGCATCTAATACCTCCACAAAAAACAAGAAATGGTATTTCGTTATGAATATAGCATTATCGTTTTGAATAGTCTATATTTTTAACCAAAAAAGTTTGATAATCAAAATTGTTTTGCGCAAAAGTATTTTATTTTTGTAAAATCGTCAATGAACTGCCTCAATAATAACTAAAATATGGTTGCAAATATTTTAGTTATTATTAAAATGAATACGATACATATATTATGTAGGAGTGAATTATGGCAGATAAAGAGGCTTTAGATAAAAAGTATCCAACCAAACGTGGATTTATAGGAAATGCTGCGAAGTTTTTCTTCTTACTCTACACTTCAGTTGTAATCAACATCAAGTGTATCAATAGACAGAACTTTCCAAAGCAGAACCCATATGTTATCGCATCTAACCACCAGTCATATCCTGATGGTGTTTGGATTGCAAAGTATCTCCCTCGTGGACATTTTAAGAAGATGTGTTGTCTTGCAGGTGCTGACCTTGAGACTGATCACGGTAGAATTGGTAGACTTATCATGAAGGTTGGTCGTGCGATTGCAGTTGATCGTTATGGTAATCCTGTTAGAGGTCTTATCAAGGCTAAGAAGGAAGTTGAAAAAGGTGATATTTGCCTCGTCTTCCCTGAAGGTACTAGATCAGCTACTGGTGAGATTGGCGAATTGAAAGATGGCGCTTGTTACCTAGCAATTAAGGCTAATGTTCCTTTGGTTCCTGTATTCATCTCTGGTGCTTACCAGGTATGGCCTAGACAGTCAAAGAAAATGAAGCCATTCAAAGGTTTTATGAAGCGCAAGAAGATGAGAATTATTGTTGGCGAACCAATCTATGGTAAAGATTTTGATAATGATGCTCATAAGATGACTGCACACCTTCAGAATTGGATGCAGGATATGTACAACAAGTACTTCGATCCTGAGAAGTGTGAGATTTAAACAAACATCAAAAAAGGTCTGAGATTTCTCAGACCTTTTCATTTGGAACAATTCCAACATTTAATGCTTCAGGGAATACTTCAAATCTAATTCTATGTCCATGGAATATCTTTGTGTCACAATTACCTAGAAGCTGAAATGAATTATCCTTACATGTGATAATACCACTAGTTGCCTTAAAAACTCTTACTCCCTGACAACCAATATGTCTTCCATTCTTATACTTGAATAGTGTCTTTATCGACTTCCACCATGTAAGCTTTTCTACTGCGCAAATATCGAGAACACCATCATCCATCTTTGCATTAGGAGCAGGACAAAAACCTGCGCCATAATATTTTCCATTACAAATGCTGATAGTAAGAAACTTCTCGTTCTCTGATATTTCATTAACATCAGAATCAACTAATTCTAAATTATAATCAAGCCTATAAGATCTTAGCTTTAATAACTTAAGTACACTCTTGAAATAAATACCAGTCTTACTAGCGTAACTCTGCTTACGCTTCTTAGCTAAAACCTCGTCTGCGTCTAGTAATGCCTGCGTATCAATACCGATTGAAGCTACATTCACACAAAACTCAGACCACATTGGCAAGTGATTACCCAGCACATCATAACTATCAATACGAATCAAATCGATAGGAACAATCTTAATCTCCTTAAGCATACTGACAATCTTAGTAGGATTATTAAAGATGTGTGCTGGAAGAACAGATCTAGCAAAATCATTACTAGTTCCAAGTGGGATTACAACTAAAGGAGTTGAACGATATGCCATACCGTTAACTACCTCATGAACAGTACCATCTCCACCACAAGCTACTATTGTAACTTTCTCATCATACAAGTCACTAATCTCTGTAGCAATCTCCATAGCATGACCAGCATACTGAGTATAACGAAGTTCGATGAGAGCACGCGTATTCTCGTCCAAGGCTGCTATAGCATTCTCAAGCTTATGCAGTTTCTTGGGATCACATATACTGTTAATAATAAACAGGTAACGCATATCTCAAATCCTCTTCCTATCAACCTAGTTGCTATTAATGTTCAGTCTGTGCAGATAATCTATATACTAAATCAACAACATCGTCTACAGTCTTAACACCATCCAACGCCTCATCTGGCATTCTGATGCTATAAACTTCCTCTAAATCAACAACCAACTCATATAACTGCAGTGAATCAATATCCAAATCGTCAAAAATTCTCAAATCTGGTGTGATATCTACTGGTGAAATATCGAGCATATCTGTTAGCATCTTAACTAAGTCATCAAGGATCAAATCCTTCATCTTAATCTCATCTAACTCTTCTTCATTGTTCATACGTTCTCGAGGATCCGCATTGCTGTCATCCATTGTCGTCTCTCCTTCGGCTATCTGAAGCCACACTCTTAGCTGTTTTTCTAATTGAATCCGAACTACCATATCTCTGTTTCTGTGATTCAATGTAACTATCTATATCCGTCACCATTCGCATAAGCAATTCCTGCTCCTCAGGTGTGTACGGTTCAAGTATTCTCTTTGCAAGGACTGTGTGGAACTTATTATGAATTCTACTAGCTAATTTACCGTTCTTAGTTAGGCTAATTCTTACTACTCGGCGATCAACCTCGTCTCTCTTACGAACTACATATCCCTTCTTAACTAGTCGGTCAATAGCAACTGTAAGAGTACCTGTTGTAATACCTAGATTAGTAGCAGTCTCAGTCATAGTTCTAGCCTCATAAGGTCCAATTGCATCAAGAGTATGCATTTCTGCATTCGATAAATCTGAGAAGTATCCCTTTGATAAAGCCTGCTCTTCTGTAAGAAGAACATTCTCATAAATACTAAGCAAGCGTTCAGCGAACTCATGTTCTTCGACTGGCATAATACTTCCCCCTATCCAAAATCTTGCACAAAAGCACAAATATTATACGACATTTATCTTGTAAATCAAAGTAAACCCTTAATATCTTTCAATTCAGGGTATTCGCCACCATATAGACCTAATCTTGTAACGAGACAATTAGCAGCTATCTCCCTATCATATCCTTCATACTCACACAGAGCATTCAAGAATACATCTGGTCTAAGGTTCTTCGATGAACCAGCATATACGAAGCACTCGAAAACATCCTCTGAAGTTTCATTATCAGGTACTTCACATATAAATAATGGTCTAATATCTGTTTCAACAAGCTTACCCTTTGATTTCTTTGTAACTCTAAGTTCATCGCGAGTTACAAGGTTTCTCATTTTCGATTTGATCTCAGGTGCTGTAAATCTATACTTAGCGATAGTAACAACACTCATTAGTGAATTCTTAGGTTCATCAATATTAATACCACCATATAGCTTTACGCCCTTTGGCAAGAATGGATTAACCTTTTCCATCAGTTCATTAACATCAACTTCTCTACTCATTGAGATATCTACATAATCGCCTAATGTATCAATACCTACACCTAAAGGAAGTGCGAACACCATCATAGGACGTGGATTATATCCCTGACTGTAAAGAATAGGAAGACCAGCTCGTCTAATAGCTCTATCAAATGTATGCATCAAATCCAAATGACCAACAAATGAAGCATCTCCTACTCTCTCGAAAAGACATCTGCAAACATACTCGGTCTGATGTTTCAAAGTTACCATTGATAAATTACGTTCATTTTGAAGCATAACACTCACCTACCTTAAAACACTGTGCACCACATGCTGAACACTTAGTTCTGCATGGTGGAGTAATAGTCTCCTCATATGCCTTCTCTCGTTCCTTTTTAAGGAACTTTGTAGTTACACCTACATCAATATGACCCCATGGCAAAGCTTCATCAACATCAAACTCACGTGCAAACATTTCCCATGTTAATCCATGCTCATTGAGTGTCTCCATCCAGACATCAAACTTAAACTTGTCATCCCAAGCATCATAGAAGCAACCCTTCTTATAACCATCGAGAATAACTGAGCAAAGTCTTCTGTCTCCTCTTGCAAGAATAACCTCCCACAATGAAGACTCAACATCGTGCCAAATATACTTAATATTTCTAGATTTTCTAAGCAAATCTCTTAAGTGTCCTTGCTTTTCAAGGAACTCTTCCTTAGTACACTGCTTCTCCCACTGGAATGGTGTGAATGGCTTTGGAATATACATAGAAGTAGATACAGTAATCTCTGGTTTTCTAGGCTTAAAACCAACCTCTCTAGCTACCTCATAATAGAGATTTTCAATCTTATGAGCAAGATTAGCAATACCTTCTACATCTTCCATAGTTTCAGTTGGAAGGCCGAGCATAAAATATAGTTTTACAGTACTCCAACCACCAGCAAATGCCAGTCTCAAAGACTTCATAATATCTTCTTCACAGATACCTTTATTAATTACATCTCTTAATCTCTGCGTACCCGCTTCAGGAGCAAAAGTAAGACCTGACTTACGTGTCTGAGATACCTTCTCCATCAAATCAAGAGCAAAGTTATCGATACGCAAAGAAGGCAAAGACAAACTAGAATGATGGCCTTCGAACGCCGCTAGCAACCCATCTGTTAATTCCTTAAGGCCTGTATAATCACTAGATGACAAAGATAAGATACCAAGTTCATCGTAACCAGAATTACGTTCAATCTCGATACCTTGTCTACACAAAGTCTCAGGAGACTTCTCTCTAACTGGTCTACAAATAAATCCAGCCTGGCAGAATCTACAACCTCTTATACAACCTCTAAACAACTCAAGATATGCCCTATCATGAATAATACGAATATTAGGAACAATTGGATTTGTTGGATAAGATACGTTATCCAAATCAGTGATAATACGCTTAAGAATTGTATCAGGAGCGCTCTCCTCTAATTTCTTCAATCCAACATACTTATTGCCTTCATACTGAGCTTCATAGAACGCAGGAATATAAACACCTGGTATCTTTGCTAATTCAATAAGCAAATCATGTTTACTTTTCTTTCCAGCATCCTTATATGCCTTTACTACACTAGCAACTTCAACGATACACTCTTCGCCTTCACCAAGCAAAACAGCATCAAAGAAATCAGCCATTGGCTCAATATTATATGCGCATGGTCCACCACATATAACAATCGGATCAGTCTCTTTTCGGTCGCTTGCACGGAAAGGAATATTACCCAAATCAAGCATCTGAAGCACATTTGTATAACACATCTCATAACCAAGAGTAAATGCTACAATGTCGAAATCCTTGATAGGAGATTTAGTCTCCATCGAATACAATTCATAGCCCTTTTCACGCATTACCTTATCCATATCAATCCAAGGAGAGAAAACGCGCTCACAATAACAGTAATCCTGATCATTAAGACACTTATACAAAATTTGCATAGCAAGATTACTCATGCCAATTTCATATACATCTGGAAAACAAAATGCTGCTCTTACAGCACTACACTTACCTGTAGTCTCCAATTCCTGAATAATATTTTCTTTAATAACCGCTCCGTATTCGCCGCCAACATATCTTCCTGGGCTTTCAACAGACATCAAATCAGAACGTGAAATATTAACTATATTCATACCGACCAACCCTTCAAAAAACATATGCTAATTATAAAAAAAACGCCCTTGTAAATCAATTTACAAGGGCGAATTCTTAATTAATTAGTTGTAGTTAATATCTATTAGTTTTCTTTTCTCTTGCTTACAACTTTCTTTACTGAAGCTGTAATAACTGCCATAGAAATCAAGATATAAACTGCCAAGTAGCTCTTCTCTTCTTCACCAGTAGAAACGATACCTGTTCCAGTTCCTGTACCAGTGCTACTGCTTGTTCCAGTATTAGTTCCTGAACCAATTCCAGTAGTAATAGAACTTGAGCCAGAAGCATCAGGCTTATTACCACTCTGTGAACCACTAGCACCTGAACCATCACCACCATCAACGTCTGGTGAAGGAGTTGGTGTTGCAGTTGGAGTTGTTGTAGGTGTAGGTGTAGCTGTTGGTGTAGGACTTGGTGTATCTGTTGGAGTTGGAGATGGAGTTGGTGTAGGAGTTACAATCAACTCATTTTCAACTGTAAGAGCAAATGCTGTTGTGTTATTTGCTGTAGCAGATACGCCTTCTACAGAACCACTGTAAGAAATAGTCTTATCAGCGTTTACTGTAATCTCAATATTACCTGCTGGTGTATAACCAGATGGGCAACTAGCCTCAACGATTACATACTTACCTACTGCAAGAGTTCCAGATGTAAAGCTATTAGCCTTATTGAGTGTAGCAACAACTGTACCAGTTGCTGAACCCTCATGGATTTCAAATACTACTGCTGATGTATCAGTTGTTCCATCACTAAATGTCTTAGTAATTACAACACTGTTATCAATTGCAGTATTTGTAACCTTAAGTTCGAAGTCTCTAGCGTTATTAGCAATTGCCAATACACCATCAATTGAACCAGCATAAGTAATCTTTCTATCAGCACCAACTGTGATTGTAATGTTATCCACTGCAACATAACCAACTGGTGTAGATGTCTCAACGATTACGTATGTACCTGGTACAAGGTTACCAGACTGGAACTTGTTACCTTCATTAAGTGTATCAATAAGAGCACCAGTAGCTGAACCACTATGGATTTCAAACTCTACTGCGGATGTATCAGTTGATCCATCACTAAATACCTTATTGATTGTTACACTGTTAACTTCTGCTACGTTAACGATGTCGAGTACGAGAGCAGTTGTTCCTGAACCAGTAGCAGCAAGTGTTCCTGTGTAAACAATTGTCTTATCCTCATTTACCTTGAACTCAATGTTATCAGCCTTTGTATAACCTGTTGGTACAGAAGACTCAACGATAACATAAGTACCAGCTTCAAGAGTACCTGATGTGAATGAGTTAGTATTGTCAAGAGTATCTACAACAACACCTGTCTCATCTCCCTCGTGAATCTCGAAAACAACTTCATCAAGATCACCGAGCTTATCATCAAATGTCTTTACAATCTCTACGCTGTTATCAATAGCCTTGTTATCAATAGTAAGTTCAAGCTTTGTTGTACCAGAACCAGTTGATGTAAGAGTTCCTGTGTAGTTGATTGTTCTATCTTCGTTAACTACAAATGTTACATCATCAGCCTTAATGAAACCTACTGGGTTCTTAGTTTCAACAATCTTATACTCTCCAGGTATGAATGAGTTGAATGTAAATGTAGTAACACCTGAAATACCAGGAGCCTTAATCACTTCAACATCACCAGTTGTCTCTACTCTGTAAACAGTAAACTCAACTTCTGTCATATCAGGAGCTTTACCACCAGTAAATGTCTTTGTAACAACTACTTCATTGTAAACTACAACATTCTCAACTGTGAGACCCAGAGCTGTTGTACCCTTACCTGTTGCTACAAGTGAACCTGTGTAAGCAATAGTCTTATCAGCCATTACTTCAATCTCGATATCTGCTGCAGGTGTGTAACCTACTGGGTTCTTAGACTCAACGATTACATACTTACCTACCGCAAGTGTCTTTGATGTAAAGCTATTTGAATTATCAAGAGTATCTACAACCTTACCAGTTGCATCATTCTCGTGGATTTCAAATTCAACAGCTGATGTATCTGTTGTTCCATCACTAAATGTCTTAGTAATCTGAACACTGTTATCAATTGCTTTGTTCTCTACTGTGAGACCAAGTGCTGTTGTGCCATTACCAGTAACTGCGAGAGTACCAGTATAAGAGATTGTCTTATCAGCATTAACTTTAATCTCAATATCTGCTGCTGGTGTGTAACCTGCTGGGCACTTAGACTCAACGATTACATATGTACCAACTGCAAGTGTTCCAGACTTAAAGCTATTTGCACTGTTAAGTGTTGCCTTAACTGTACCAGTTGCTGAACCCTCGTGGATCTCAAACTCAACTGCTGATACATCTGTTGTTCCGTCACTAAATGTCTTAGTGATCTGAACACTGTTATCAATTGCTTTGTTCTCTACTGTGAGACCAAGTGCTGTTGTGCCCTTACCTGTTGCTGCAAGTGAACCTGTGTAAGAGATAGTCTTATCAGCATTAACTTCAATCTCAATATCTGCTGCTGGTGTGTAACCTACTGGGCACTTAGACTCAACGATT
>JAKSRG010000015.1 GCA_024403735.1 Clostridia bacterium | reverse complement strand
CCGAAGAACTGCATTTCCTTACCTGTCTGTGTAGCAGATACGCAGCAGCAGATTGAGTAATCGTCGCCCCATACTGGTCTCATCTCGTCATCATTCTCGTACTGAACAGAAGATGTATCGATAGAAATCTTAGATGTGTACTTTCTGAATGTATCAGGAAGTCTCTTTGAGTAAAGAACTGTGAGGTTTGGCTCTGGTGCTGGACCCATGTTCTCGAGTGTGTGGAGGAAACGATAGTCTGTCTTTGTAACCATTGAACGGCCATCCTGACCAAGACCACCAACTTCGAGTGTAGCCCATACTGGGTCACCTGAGAACAACTCATTGTATGCTGGGATACGAGCGAACTTAACCATACGAAGCTTCATTACGAAGTGGTCAACGAGCTCCTGTGCTTCCTTCTCTGTGAGGATGCCAGCCTTGAGGTCTCTCTCGATGTAGATATCAAGGAATGTAGAAACACGACCTACTGACATAGCAGCACCGTTCTGTGTCTTGATAGCAGCGAGGTAACCAAAGTAGAGCCACTGTACAGCTTCCTTAGCGTTCTGAGCTGGGAGAGAAATGTCGTAACCATAGCTAGCAGCCATAACCTTCATTTCCTTGAGAGCCTTGATCTGCATTGCGAGCTCTTCTCTCTGACGGATGATGTGGTCGAGCATTACGCCACAACCGCAGTTAGCGAGATCATCCTGCTTGCAAGCGATGAGGTGATCGATACCATAAAGTGCTACTCTTCTGTAGTCACCAACGATACGTCCACGACCATATGTATCTGGGAGACCTGTAAGGATGTGTGCCTTACGAGCTGCTCTGATTTCTGGTGTGTAAACTGAGAATACTGCATCAGAGTGTGTCTGATGATACTCTGTAAAAATCTTGTGAAGTTCTGGGTTTGGTGTATAACCATATGTCTCACATGACTGCTCAGCCATACGAATACCACCGAATGGCATGAAAGCTCTCTTGAAAGGCTTATCTGTCTGGAGACCTACGATCTGCTCAAGACCATGCTGCTCTTCTTCTGGGAAGATGTAACCTGGCTTGTGTGATGTGATAGAAGATACGATGTCTGTATCCATATCGAGAACACCACCCTTAGCACGCTGCTCCTTGTAATATTCTGATACCTTGCTCCAGAGCTTGTCTGTTGCATCTGTTGTTCCTTCGAGGAAGGACTCGTCGCCTTCATACTCTGTGTAGTTAGCCTGGATGAAGTCACGTACGTTGATTTCTTCTTTCCAGAGACGACCTGCGAATGAATTCCACTGCTGAAAATCTTTCATAGTATTTATATCCTTTCTTATTAATATACTTTGATATACTTAGTTTTAAGCACTCCTAATATAACACTTTGTTAGGCAAGATACAAGCATAATTTAGAATAATTCTAAATTAGAGAGTAAAATCTTTCCTAAAGTAGCTAAGACATTATATTATGAAGATGTTTAATAAGATATATATGAAATATACAAAAGTCAAAGCCTATTTTAGGCATTATTTCCGTAGGCGATTTTTGTTAACAAGTTGAGTTCAAATCATAAATTAATAGATACAGTTTGTTTTTAGTTTGGTAACAACTCAAAGGGCAGAAGATTGTATACTATAGCCAAGTAGAAATACTTCAAATCTTAACAGAAAGAGGTGGTTCCGATGGGACAGGAAACTGAACAATTTACATCAACTATCGGAATTATGAATTCTTCATTTTTTTGTTAAGGTTTTATTTAAGAGAACTCATTAATTCGATAAACAAAACACAACCACAGAAGAACCGCTACAGTGCCCTCGTAGCGGTTTTTCTATTTGCAGAGATTTTTCGATAAAGTCGCGTAAAGAGTGTTACAATCGATGTAGAAAATTCGGCTAGGAGGATTTGTAGTATGTATAGCGATTTTGAAGCTTGGCTCGACGCGTTTCTTGATGGCAAGTTGCCAATTGAGGGTGCGGCAGTTAATTTTAATATTTACGACGATGAGGATGGCGATTGGTCAATTCAGTTCGCGGTTTGCGGCAGCTACTCGGAAGAGGATGACGAGTGGGCATATGACGAGGTTTTCACGAGTGAAGAGGACATTTATACTTGGAATGAGGAAATTGATTACGACGAGGTAATGTCCACTACTTATAAGATGATTGCTGAGTACCTCGAGAAGGGCAAATTCAGCGCTGAACTCAAGAAGTATCAGGCTGTGACATGTGGTTTCATCGACGGTGATCTCGCTAAGGTTTACCCAAATGAGTAATTGCTGAAATGCGCTGGTGACAGGCGTTTTGTGTATATTGCGACTAATAGGCTGCTTCGGAAAGAGGCGGCCTTTTTGTCGGGTAAAATCCGTGTGATTGCGGCGCAGAAAATATTTTGCAAAAATCTTTTTACCCCCTTGTAAATCGTATTTGAATAGTGTATTTTATCTCTATCGCAAAACGTTTCGCGCAAGTTTCGAAAAGAAATCCTTGTTTTCGAGCAGGTCGCAGCGGCACGTTAATCGCGAGCATCTCAGAAACGCAGAAACCGGCAATTTTGCGAGGTTTGAGAATGTAGGTTAAGCAGGAAATTTTACTTACTAATTGGAGGTAACAAATGGAACTTAAGCGTGGTATCAACTTAGGTGGTTTTCTCTCTCAGTGCGTTCATGACGATGCTCATTACGATTCGTTTATTCACGAGTCAGATATTGAGACAATTGCAGGTTGGGGCCTCGATCACGTGCGTCTCCCAATCGATTACGAGGTGCTCGAGGACGAGGCTGGAAACATCAAGCCACAGGGCTACGAGCGCGTAATGAAGGTTGTTGAGTGGTGTAAGAAGAATGGACTTAACATCATTTTGGATCTTCACAAGGCAGCTGGCTACAGCTTCACAACTACAGGTATAGAAGGCCAGAATAGCCTCTTCGACGACGCTAATCTTCAGGATAGATTTATCAATTTGTGGTCGACTATCTCGAAAACATTCCACTCATGCGACAACGTTGCTTACGAGCTTCTTAACGAGGTCGTTGAGGTAGAGAATGCTAAGGCTTGGAACGTATTAATCAGCAAGGCGGTTAAGGCAATCCGAGTATATTCACCAACTACAACAATTATTTACGGCGGCATCATGTGGAACAGCGTTAGCTCAATCAAGCTCCTTGAGAAGCCAGCTGATGAGAACACAATTCTCACATTCCACTTCTACGAGCCACTTCTCTTCACACACCAGAAAGCACACTGGATCAAGGAAATCCGTCAGGACCGCGAAGTTAAGTACCCAATGACTATGGAGTATTTCATCAACGAGTCTAAACTCATCGGTTACCAGGCAAGTGGTGTCCTCGATTCAAAGGCTCTCACAATGGGACCTGAGTTCATCCAGGAGAAAATCCAGCAGGCAATCGACGGCGCTGAGATGCTCGGCGCAAAGCTTTACTGCGGCGAGTTCGGCGTAATCGACCAGGCTCCAGTTGAAGCTTCACTCAAGTGGTACCAGGATGTTAATGAAGTTTTCGAGAAGTTCAACATCGGCTGCGCAGCGTGGACATACAAGAAGATGGACTTCGGCATCACAGATGAGCACTACGACAGCATCCGCGACGAGCTCATCGGACTTTGGACTAAGAAATAATCTCTTTGGGCAAAATATATGTGGGAAAGAGCTACTCCGTGTGGGGTAGCTTTTTCATTTTGTGATAGAATTGTCGTATGGAAATTTGTGAATTAGTTGACAAGCTCGAAAACACGCGCGACCTCACAGACAGCGAACTCAAATTCCTGCTGGAGGGCGATTACGACGTCGAGATCCTAAGGTCTCGTGCAGATATCGTGCGCCAGAAAAACTACGGCCGCGACGTCTTTGTGAGAGGCCTAATCGAGTTCACTAATTACTGCAAAAACGGCTGCTACTATTGCGGTATCAACTGCAATAACAAGGACGCCAATCGTTATAGATTGAGTAAGTCTGAGATTTTGGAATGCGCCGACGAAGGTTACGAACTGGGCTTTAGGACCTACGTACTCCAAGGCGGTGAGGATCCATATTTTACCGACGAAGTGTTGTGCGACATTGTCTCTTCAATTAAATCTGCACATCCTGACTGCGTAGTGACTTTATCTGTCGGCGAACGTTCACGAGAGTCTTATGAGAAGCTTTATGAAGCAGGTGCCAGACGCTATTTGTTAAGGCACGAGACTGCCTCAGCTGAGCACTATGGTAAGCTTCATCCAGAGAAAATGAGCCTAGACAATCGAATGAAGTGTCTTTGGGATCTGAAAGAAATTGGTTATCAGGTAGGTTCAGGATTTATGGTTGGCTCGCCATATCAG
This sequence comes from Clostridia bacterium, assembly GCA_024403735.1. GTDB lineage: Bacteria > Bacillota > Clostridia > Saccharofermentanales > Saccharofermentanaceae > Saccharofermentans. Next base: position 56,640 of record JAKSRG010000015.1, on the reverse strand, counting down.
ACGACAGAGTGCTTGCTTGAGGACCTGAGATTTTTGCAGTCACTAAGTCCTGATATGATTGGAATAGGGCCGTTCATTAGCCATGAGAAGAGTGTTTTCGCGCAGTTCCCTAACGGAAGTGTGGAACTTACACTAAGATTAATATCGATACTAAGATTGATGTTCCCGTACGCATTAATCCCTGCCACAACGGCGTTAGGAACACTAAAAGCAGATGGGCGCGAACTGGGATTAAAGGCAGGCGCGAACGTAGTCATGCCGAACTTGTCGCCTACAGCCGTGCGAGCGAAGTACGACTTGTATGATAACAAAATCTGCACAGGCGAAGAGTCCGCGCAGTGTGTGGCGTGCCTCGGTGGGCGAGTAAAAGCAGCTGGGTACGAGATTGTGGTCGACCAAGGAAATGTAAAGAGATGATTAGAGGCGCATTTGGCGTCAAAAGGAGTTATAGATGAAAGCAATTATTGCGATGAGTGGTGGAGTTGATTCGAGCGTAGCAGCTTACCTCATGTACGAGCAGGGATATGAGTGTATGGGCGTTACGATGAAGCTCTTTGCGAATGAGGATATTGGACTATCTAGGGAGCACACATGTTGTTCGCTTGATGATGTTGAAGATGCGAGAATTGTGGCGCACAAAATTGGAATGTCGCACCATGTTTTCAACTTCTCGGATAAGTTCGAGGAGAAGGTTGTAGAGAATTTTGTTTATTGCTACGAGAATGGAATGACACCTAATCCTTGCATTGAATGTAATAGACATCTCAAGTTCGACAAGCTCCATCATAGAATGCGCGAACTCGGGTACGATTATGTTGTAACTGGTCATTATGCGCGTGTAACGAAAAATGAGGAAACAGGCCGTTACATACTTATGAAAGGACTGGATGCGAACAAGGATCAGAGCTATGTTTTGTATTCACTTACTCAGGAGCAACTCGCTCACACGTTGTTCCCTCTAGGTGAGTATTCTAAGCCTGAGATCCGTAAAATCGCTGAAGAGCAAAATTTCATCAATGCTAAGAAAGGTGATAGCCAGGATATCTGCTTTGTGCCAGATGGAGATTACGCGTCATTCATTTGCAGATATACGGGCAAGGAATATCCAGCAGGTGATTTTGTTGATTTGGAGGGTAATAAACTTGGAACACATAAGGGTATTATCCATTACACAATCGGCCAGCGTAAGGGCCTCGGATTGGCATTCGATTCGCCACGCTATGTGTGCAAGATTGATGTCGAGCAAAATCAGGTTGTTCTAAGTAAAGAGGATGCTCTTTTTACTACAACTTTGAGAGCTAAGAATATCAATCTCATCTCAGTTGATAAGATTGAAGCGCCAATGCATATTAAGGCCAAAGTTCGCTATCGCCACGCTGAGCAGCCAGCTACAGTTACGCAGATAGACGAGGACACTTTGGAGGTTGTTTTCGATGAGCCACAGAGGGCGATAACTAAGGGTCAGGCGCTCGTTTTGTACGATGGTGACGTAGTTGTCGGCGGTGGAACAATTGTTGAGTGCTGATGGCGCGATGGATAATTATTGCGAGAAATGAGGTGTGATTATGAAGATTGTACGTGGAAATGATGTTGAAAATGCATTGGAGCATGGAGTGCGTGTGTACCTCTGTGGCCAGTTATCTCAGAAGAATGAATACTTAGATCATATCGAAAACGACGGCTATGAGATTGGTATTTCGCAGTACGATGAATACACGTTTGAGAAGCCACATATTCATACTAGCAATACTGAGTATAACTATGTGCTCGAAGGCTCTATCAAAATTTTGTTGATTAGAGAAGGTAAGGAACTTTGTTTTAGCAAAGGAGATTTGTTTGTAATTGAAACTGGCGAACCCTATGTAGGTAAGGCTATGGCAGGATCAAGAACAATCTTTTCTAAGGTTCCTGGAGGAAATGATAAAGAGTTGTATCCAATGGACGAGAAAATCCTTGCATGGGGTGCATCTTGGGATAGCGTTTATGAGGAGTGAATGTCATGGTTTTTGTGAGTTATTCATCTAAAGATACTGATGTTGTAAATAAGTATTTGAAGGCATTTAGAGATAATGGAATTGACTATTGGTTTGGTCCTGATGAAATCGAGCCTAGTGAGTTTTACTGTGATGAAATTACAGGAGCTCTTAGAACGTGTGAGATTGTTGTGTCTTTCTGTTCAAAGAGTGCCATGAAATCAATTCACGTTATGAAAGAGTTAGATATTGCGCTCAAATTTAAAAAGAGTATCATCCCTGTTTTTCTCGAGGAAGTAACTCTCACTGATCCATTTCTATATTTGTATTCTGGCTGTCAGAGAGTAATTCTTTATAGTAAGAAAGGTGTCAGTAAGAAGGCTGAACTTAACAAGTTGACTGAACGCCTTAAGTCCGGTAGTGATATGTTTGAAATCCCTATCGGATATAACAGTGGAAGATCCTTTGAAATCATGAAAGGTTCATATTGTTACAACATCGAGAGAATGCATGAAAATGATATTCTTAGAAATATGATACCTAATACTGCATTTGTAACTGGTTTTGATAGGACTGCAACCCTTATATCTTCAAGTGATGGAGGAGTGTTGAAAAGCATGCTCCCTTGGCTGAAAGATACCTATGGTGTTTCGCTTCAGGATTTTCAATGTTTGATTGATGAAGCAATTGAACGAGAAGGACTTGTTCGCGATGCAGATGGACTTTTTGAGTGCGGTGCAATCGTTCCGGTAGTAATCGAGAATAGGAACAATGATTCGAAGTTCTTGCCTATCAACTTGTATATGGTTATGAATTCCGTCAATTTGAAGCCGGGTGAGAATGAAGATGATGAGTTGTTGGGTGCTGATTCTCGTGAAATCATTCTTAAGGTTTTCAACAGGATTGCAATGGATTATAACAAGAGCAGTCAGAAAGATGACGCCATTAAGAATATTTTCTTGCCAGCAATTGGAACTAGAAAACTTTATTTTCCATATGAGATTATTACAACTGAGATTATTAACGCTTTCTTGTTCGCAGTGAAGAAAGATTTTGCTCCATTTAATGTTTTCTTTTCTGTGCAGAAGGAAGATATGGAACGTTGCGGAACTACAACAGCCAGCATCTATCGTTATATTTCTTCTGCACTCAATTTGTCGAATAAGCAGTGATGGAATAGAGGATTGTCTTAGTGTGTATAAGACAGTTAAGTATGAGATTTGATTAAAGAATAGCTATCATCACAGAAGTTGTTTCTGTGTGATAGCTATTTTTATTTTGCACGTTCATTTCATGTAACTGCTCATATTGAAGTTGTAGGATGGAATGTTTGATTGAATGGAGTGCCGAATAGTGGGATTTTAGACGTTTTTGCGAGCTTATTCCATGTAATCGTTCATCTTGAAGTTGTAGGATGGAATGTTTGATTGAATGGAGTGTCGAATAGTGGGATTCTAGACGTTTTTGTGAGCTTATTCCATGTAATCGTTCATCTTCAAGTTATCGGATGGAATGTCAGATTGACTGAAACGTAATTTAATCAACTATGATGAAATGCCTGGCTCTGTTTGAGTTAGACTTAGCATTTGTAGGGTTTGTCGACTTTTGTTTTATTTGTATGTCATATTATGGCACTCTGTGTGGTACGTTGATTTTGATGAATATACATAAAATACCCAAAGAATGGTACGTATCTAAATTAAGCTATCTAGGAGGTGTCTTGGAAACGTTCCCTAATATTAAACTAGGTAATAGAAAGGGTAAGAATGTTCTTAGAATCTATAGCAATTCAAAGAATTTTAGGGAGGTAAGTACGCGAAGCAAAAATGGGATGAAAGCTATAAACTCTACCAGAGAAGGCTTGCTATCGAGGACGAGATCAAGAAGTTGAGGCGCGAGCTCCAAGAGACATACGGAACATCGTACGAGAAGGAGAAATCTAGATATAAAGTTACCAAAAACAGAGTGTCCAAACTTAACATGGACTTTTTTAGACAATTGAAGGATGACGAGTGCGCTTTCGCAAATGAGAGTATCTATCAGTTTGAAGGGCATAATTTCAGGTCACGATTCGAAATGACTGTGGCGCAAGTTGCTAGTGAACTTCATATGAGATACAAGTACGACTGCGGGATTAATCTGTACACTAAGAAGTGCTATAGTGACCTCGTTTTCGCCTTTCCGGAGTTCGACAGATGCGTTTGTCTGGAAATAATGGGATTGCTCGATAATATCGATTATGTGAAGGGGAGCGCGAGCAAATTCTTCGACTACTCAATGGCCGGCTTTGTCCTTGGCAGAGAATGGTTCATTCTAGGCGCAGATAGTAGGAGTATGCCGAATGATGATGTGATAGCGGAATTCTTGGTCAGCATTGTTGCCATGTTGTGCGCTGAGCACGTTGAAGTGGTGCGCTCAGATTGTTAATCAGACACGGACTACTTGACCTGCTCGAAAACAAAATGCGCCCATAGACGCTATGCTATAGCCACCACGTTTTCGCGTGTCGAGACGTGCAACTATAAACGCGATCATCCCTACTAACATCCACGTTTTGGGGCAAAAAACGAGCCCCTCAAAAGAGGAACTCGCCATTGGCAATGTTACTGAAGCTGATGAATACGCGATTATTCTGCTGGGCACATGATGAAGAATACGTAGTTGCCGTGAACTTCGCAGAATGTCTCGTCTGCTTCTGTGCAGATGTTCCAGCGTGGGTCGCACTTCTCGAGGAGAGTTGACTTAAGGGCTGATGGGTCGTCGCTCTCGAAAATGTAGGCAACGAATGGAACTGAGCCGATCATTGGGCTGAATACTACGCCGCTTTTGAAGCCCTTGATTTCATCTGTAAAACCATTCAAGAGACCTTCTTCGACTGTCATGTAGCCGCAGCTGTAGCCTGTGATTTCTTCTGTTGCGAGTTCCTCAGCGACCTTCTCGATGTCGCTAGTTGAGTCGATGCGGCTTAGGAATTCACCGTAGATTTTTGCGCCTAAAGTGTCGCCGAGTGGAGCAGTTTCGTCTGTGCCAGAACCGCTGTTAGAACCACTGTCAGAATCGCCATTTGAAGCGTCGTCCTTGTCAGTCTGCTCGTTTTTAGCTGGTTCCTTTGTGTCTTCTTTAGTTTCTGAACAGCCTGCTAATGCGATTGTCGATGTGAGCATGCATGCACATACGAGAGTAGCGATTAACTTTTTCATTTTTAGATACCTCCATATTTTCATATAGTTTTTACTAGGTTGATATCGTGGGGAGAGGAAACTCATCACCCGAGATAGTAGATTATTTAGTAGCTTTGGCTACTAGTTTGCTGAGTGGTTTTGTAACAAATCCGAGTAGCTTGTTGAAGATAAATGCGAGTGCTATGAGTGCCAGGACTGTGCCGACGAACGCGAGCCACGCTGCGCTCTTTGAGATATTGGTTGTCACGAACTTAAGGATTTTTCCCTCTATGTCGTATCCGAAAACCATCTGCAAGCCATAAAGTTCGAGCGTTATTCCACCGATGAACTTGAGAATGATGCTCTTATATTTGCCGTTTAGTAACTCGACGATAGTATTAACGATTAGGACTGTCGCGATGATGAGCGGGATTGCGATTACGTAGTACATGTCGCCGAATGGTACGAGGAGACGCTTGGTTGTGCCGAACTTGTACACTAGGGCTGTGCCAGATATGAATAGAGCAGCCTCGATTAGATAGAGATAGATCTTGTCTAATTTACGTAGGTTGTTCAGGATTAATTCATCAAAGTACATTGCGATAAAGAAAATCGGTAGACGATTGATGAAGATGAACATCTTCGTGTAGTGCAATCCGAACTGCAAGATGCATGAGATTGTTAGCCATATGCTGAGGAGGATAGGAAGTCCCCAGATTTTCATCTTACGCTTGATGAGTAGGAACAGCGGTACGAACAGATAAACGATAGTTATGCCGATGAAGTACCAGAGGAATGCTCCGCCGCCGCGCTCGTAGAATTCAACTCCACCGATGACTTTGAAGAATTGTGTGAGAGACCATTTTCGATATAGTCCGTTGATGATGGCCAAGATCACGAATGGAATGTAAATTAGGCATAGGCGGTTAAGTATGAACCCTAGCGCGTTGAACTTTTCTTTGGCGCTACGGCTCACGATTGAATATGCAGACACGAAGAAGAACATGTCTACGCCGATGTAGGTTGATCTGTATATGTATGTTTCTAGTGCGGACGTGCCGAACGGGATGTAGAAGTGGAAGAACACTACCATCAGGGCGGCTAGTCCCATAATTTCTTTTTTGCATCTCATAAAGTTTATCCCCCCATAAGATAAAGCCTACGGACCCAAATGTTGTTACATATATGATACCAGATGTTGCTGTCAATTGGCTTACAGAAGTGTTACGCGTGCAAGGTTTACCAAGTGAGCAACGTTGCTATCTGTTCATAGTATAGACGATTGGGTGAGCATTGTTTGTTGCAATAGTTTTTTGGATGGATTGAAAAGAAAAACTAGATCAAAAAAAGTGGTCGCAAATGTTTACAACTTATTAAATCATATGCGCATAAATACAACTCCAAAACTTGTAGAATAAAGACAGTTATTTTGGTAGTGGGTGTTATGTATGGTTAATGAAATTGAGCGTAAATATAGTGCTTTTATTTCTTATAGGCACAAAGACGTTGACGTTGCGACTTCTATTCAGCGAGCTATTGAAAGATTTAGAATTCCGAATGAAGTCCGCAAAACGACTGGCGTTAAGAAATTTAAGCGCGTTTTCAGAGATGAAGAAGAACTGACGGCTGGCGGTGAACTTACTGAAAGCCTCAAGGATGCGCTTCGTGCATCGGATAATCTTATCGTTATTTGCTCGGAGGAGACGAAGAATTCCGAGTGGGTTAAGTTCGAAGTTGAGACGTTTATTGAACTTCATGGTAGAAAAAATATATATCCAATTCTTGCAGGAAAAGGTACATCTAAAGAATTAATCCCAGATTTTCTAAGATATGAGAAGGTTGTTGATCTTGACGAGAGTGGAAATACGGTTAGTCGCGAGATTGAGCATCATACTTTGTCATGTGACTATCGTGATAGCGCTAAAAACCCTGAGAAGACGCAGTTCCCGAAGGTTGCTGCGGCTATGCTCGGTTGTGACTATGATGATTTGGTTAGGAGACTTCAGCAATATAAAACTAGACGTTTCGTTGTGTTATTCTCTGTTATCCTTGCAGTCCTTGTCCTGTTTGGATCATATATGACATATAGTTTGATTAGGTTTAGGAAAGATTACAGAGAGACTTTGAGACAGGAGTCGTTAATCTTAGCGGAGCAATCTGCTACTGAATTTGAGAATTTCAATAGAATTGGTGCTGTTGAGTTGGCTCTTCAGGCGCTTCCTAACGAGGATATTGATAGACCGATTGTCCCTGAGGCTATGTTGGCTTTGTCTAATGCTTCGTTGGCGTATACGGTGCCTAATGTAGTTGATATTCAGAATACGTGGATTTATGAGGCTGGTAATAATGTTGTCGAGATGGGATGTGTAGATGGATATCTTATTTCTCTGGACAGTTTTGATACGGTGAATGTTTGGGATGTTAATACGCATAATTTATTGTTTACTAAGACCACATCGAAAACAATTCGCTGGATTGATTGTCAGTCTGATATGTTGATGCTCCAGTATGATGATGACTCGATTAGTGGCTACAGTATCAAGTCGCAAAAGGAACTTTGGACTAGAGATTGTAGTGCTAGCCATAAAGCGTACTACGCCAAGTATGATGAGAATTATTTGTTTGGTATCGAGCAGGTTAATAAGGATTACAATGTGTTCTTGATTGATTGCCGAACTGGTGAAGAAGAGGATTATTTTGATTTCAGTATAGATATCAATGACCTAAGAGTGAGTGGATTTGGCTTCACTAAGAACCATCGGTATATGTGCTTGATCATGGAGGATGTGCCCTTTAATGCAGCGGCATTTGTCTATGATATGTCTACTGGAACGCTCGCTTCTATGATTAATCTTGAAGGCGTGATACCGAAGGTGTGTATGCTAGAAGATCAGATTGTTATTGCCTCACTTTCCCTTAATAGTTTGTCTGCTAGCACTGCTGGTGTAGGTTGGGATGATGTGAGCCATAATAGGAAGATCTTTCTAACAGCATTGGACTGTAATACTATGGAGACGAGTACTACTGTAGTTGAGAATTATGCTCTTTCATATTATGGAAGTTTCAAAGCTTCTCCTGACTTAAGCAAGTATGTATTCTTTTCGGGATCTACAATATATGAGTTTAGATCTGGAACTAATGAACAGATTAATCGAATTGATGCATTAGATGAGATAATGTCTGTTGGTTACGATGATAATCAGAGTTTATTTGGAATTACTAAGAATGGATATTATGTAGATGTCACAAGTACACCTTTTGATCAGAATGATGTTCTTCAGATGAAGAAAGTGTTTCAGGATGACATCGAGATTGTTCTGGTAGATGAGGGAAGTTTCTATATTAAATCTGCAGGTAGCAATCAGATTTTTGAATATAAGGATGATGTTTTCGATAAGAATTTCACAGAGGTTGATATAGCAACAGTATTTCCGAATAGAGAGTGCGTAATGGTCGAGAACGATGGTTATTATGCGATTATGGTCTCAAGGGATGAGGGCTTGCAGGTAAAGGTTGTCGATAGTGATACAGACAAAGTTGTGTTCTCAGATAAGGTTACTAAGGTTGATTGGAGATATGAGTTCGGCCTATTCCCAATTGATGATGGCTTTGGTGCCCTGTTCTATAAAAAGTCCAGTGGCCTTCATTTAATGAAGATAATTCTTAAAGATGGTGAGTTCGTGAACGAGGATGAACTCCTTAGTGATGTGACTTTGAATTTTGGATACAACGGTCCTTGCTGTGGCATTTGTCTGGTGGGGGAAGGTAGAGAGTGTAAAGTGTCTTACTATTCGAAGAATGATGATGGTAATATTTGCATTACTCTCTATGATGGTCGCAAAGATGAGTATCAAAAATATGAGATTGATTGCTTTGATTTTGATGAATTGATACCGTATACGCCTGTCTATTTAGACGGAGTGGATATGTTCTTGTGTTCAGGCTATTTGACATCTGAGAATTGCTTCAAAGAAGGGTTTTACTCAGTAAAAGATAATGAGATGATTTGGCCGGAATTTCCAAGTGATTGGATTGGCACAGTTGAAGTTACAATGTCTGTCGACAATAAATGTTTTGCAGTGAGTGATGGTAATTACATAATTGTTTTCGATGAGAATTCAGATGTTGTTGAGACGTTATATAGTTATACAAATCTCATGGGCATGGAGTATTCAATGGATGGAAAATATCTGTTCGTCGTATATTGTGATGGCTCCGTGTGTGAGTATTCGACTGAGGATTACTCACTTGTGAACAAGTGTCAGATTGATATTTCAAGTGTTTCAGCATACCAAATCCAAGAGATGATCAAGGTTCATATAGAAGAAGATGAGGAGCATGGATTGCTCTATGTTGATAATATGAGATCGCTTTGTATTGTCGATATGGATATGTGGCATCAGGTAGGTGTTGTTGAGAATGGCTTCTTCTACCACAGGGAAAAGGATAGATTTTTTGTAAAGTACTTGGTTAATGATAATATATATCACATTGGATATTTTGAGCGATATGAATTGGAAGACTTAGTTGATATAGCTAATGCAATTCTTGATGAATAACTATTAGACAATAATTGAATTTACAAGCAAACAAAAGCGGATGCTCCGATTAAGGAAGCACCCGCTTTTTGATTATTCAATCAAATGTCAATCGATTATGCGTACTTCTGGAAAACAAGCTCGCCATTCTCAAGTAATGCATAGAGTGGGAATGATGCATCAACTGTAATGTTGATTGTCTCGCTTGAGTATGTACCAACGATTGTTGAACCGTCGTTACGTGTCATTGTGATTGTGTCGCCGTCGATGACGTAAGTGTTAGTAGCTGACTGTGTCTGAACTTCGTTGGTGTTGAAGCCCTCGTAGAATGCTGCCATGAGGTCTTCCTCGGCTTCCTCAACTGTCATGCCTTGAATATCTGCATAATCTGCTACTGTGTAGCCTGTGAGAGCAGTTACGATATTGTCGAGGTTGGTTCTCATAAATGTATCAACGTTAGCCTTGTAGAGGTCTGCGTCTACGATGAGAGTTGCGTTAGCATCGTTGTCGAGGACGAGGAAACATGTGAAGCAGATGCTTCCTGTAACGTCATCTGAAGTGAGACCAAATGATGAGAGCACTACGTCTGTGTAGTCGATGTATGTAACATAAACATCAGAATCAGCTGCGAGGCCGAAGTTTGCTGGGTCGAATGTGTAATCGCCAGTTGATGGAACTGCTGGAGTAGCTGGTTTTGTTGACTCTGTTTCGAGCTCAATTGAATCCGATGTGATTATATCGCCGTCGAGTGTATATACAACGATTGTGTATGTTCCTGGGAGCATGTAGCCTTCGTCGTTAGTCTCAGCGCCGTCCTGGATACCATACTGGAGTGCCCAGTAGAAGTAGTAATCGTCGCTTGTGTATACGAGTTCGTCGTTGAAGTATACTTCGTAGTAACCCTGCTCATTCTCGTATCCTTCTTCTGTGAAGTAAACGCTAAAGTAGATGCAGTCTTCGTTAACTTTTATAGGGTTCCAAATAGAGTAATCGAATGCGCCAACAAGGTCTACTTCGCCATCGAATTCGAAGTCCTCATCGATGAATGGGAATGCATCCTCGATGATGTCTGCTGCGTTTGTTACAACCCACTCGTCGTCAACGAGCTCGAGTTCGAATGTGAGCTTAACCTCAATTGTTTCCTTTGAACTGTTAACTTCGTCAATGAAATCATCTGCTGAAGCGAAGTCTTCGTCCAATAGTGAGTTATAGTCGACCATCTCGAAAACAACATCAACAGTTGCTTCTTCATCATCAATCTCAACTGAATCTTCGTCTACTTCGTAGCTCATTGAGTCTGCGATTGCTTCGCAAATATCGCCCTTGTCGCCACCAAATCTTGAACCGAAATCAAGATCTTCTTCGAGAGTATCCTCAAGATCCTCAGCTGCGTCTTCGTCACAAAGCTTGATGAGTTTGCTAGCTTTACGAGAAGTGAGTGCGCTAGAAAAGTCGTCTGCTACAGCGATAACGGCGTCGTCATCGCCATTCTTCTTTTTGTCCTTGTCCTTCTTGCCACCACCCAAATCGCAAGCTGCGAGTGAGAGGACCATAGCAAGTGACAATGAAACCGCAATTGCTTTTTGATAAAGTTTCATATCTATATCTCCTTTATATTAATAACCCTAGTCGAACATATGAATACTATAACGTAATTAAATGGTTGTCAAAAATTTGTATATCACTTCTTATTAGGGAGTATAAGAAGTCGTGAAGTTGTTGCCTTGTAATCTGAATATTCAGGGCGTCTCTGGAGTTGGCGCTTTTCCATCAGTGGAATTGATACCACGTTGAACAAAATTGCTACAGCTACAAAGCCAATTCCGTACATCCACTTATCTATGGAGTAAGGGAGCATCGCGAGGAATACGCCGAGCCAGACAGTAATCTCTCCGAGGTAATTCGGATGTCTTGAGAGGCGCCAAAGTCCTTGCTGGCAGACTGTTTTCGAGGTGGTCGAAGAAAGAAATGAATGCATTTGCTTATCTGCGAAATACTCGAGTAGGACACCTATTAGAATTACGATATCGCCAATCAAAGACAGCGGACCCGAACCGTTAGTAGCGACCTCGAATAGTGGGAGCATGCCTAGAAAAACGACGATTGTCGGCATGTAGTGGATGCCGAAGAAGTTAACGATTGGCCAGAGAATGCGTGGCGTCTCGGCGCGGTATTTGCGGTAACGCCAGTCTTCGTATGTGAAGTCGGTGAAGACCGTCACCCAGTTAAGTGTGAGGCGCAGCCCCCAGATGTTGAAACATGTAAGTAGTAGGAGCTGCCAGACTGAGAAGGCGCGCGTCTCTAGGAAGAGCCAGATGGACATGACCATAGGGGTGAGCGACCAGTAGGCGTCGTATACGCTGGAGTTCGCGAGAATCACCGAGAAGATGAAGGTCACGATTGTTGCGACTGTATCGAAAACAAAGAACTTCAAGATAGCGTTGTCAATCTTGAAGCAACACAAAAATCCTGCGGCGAATGCGAGCAGGTAGATTAGTGAAATGATAAGTAAGTCGCGTGTTTTCCTCATATGCCCTCGATAAAAATACTAGACCTATTAAACCATATAAACCGCTATTCTGAGTAGATTAATCCTCTTTCCAAAGGACGAAATCGAAGCTCGCCTTGTCTGGGATGTTCATGATGTAGGTAAATTTGCCGTCTTTGTAGGAGTAAACTCGCTCAGGATGGCCATTCTCATCAAGACATAAAATAACATCGTCTCCATTGATATAAACTTCCACTGAATATATGGTCGCTGTGTCGCCTGTTAGTGCAATCCAGTTGTCGTCGAGTGCCTCGTATTCTGAATCGAAATCGTAGAAGTGAGTAGCGATATCGAATAAAATCTGCTCATCCTTATCTGATACGATTGTGTCATCAGGACCTGGTCTAGAGACAACAATGAAGTAATTCTCGTCGAAGTCGTGAGATATCGTTTCTTTGTTGCCGAATGGTAGTTCGCCCTTAGGTGAATGGCAGCATTGGATGTAGTAACAAGTTCCGACTTCTCTGTCGGCTTTCCAGAGTGTGTCTATGTCTTTATCGAAGTAAGACTGGGCGCGTGACTTTGAGATACGAACATGTAGACCTTTATAAACAGCGTAGTACTCGTTTTCGGCGTGGAACATGTTTTCGAGTCCTCTGTAACCGAGAACTAATACTCTGTCGGCATTGAGTACGACAATCGCGTTACAAGCGATTACAACCAAAACAATACCTGCAATTGCAGCTGACAAGATGCCGATAATTTTCTTTATATTTTTAGATTTCATCTTAATCAATCCTCTATATCTATTCCTAAATCTGCACGAATTAAGGGCATGCCTTAGGTTCGTAAGAATAGTTGGATTATAGGCTAGCGTATGCCATTTGAGACCAACAAAAATGTTGATTTTAGATAGCAACAGCCAGACAATAATTGCCTGGCTGTTCCGTGCGTTTTGGCGGAGAGTATGGGATTCGAACCCATGTGCCAGGAAGCCCAGCGAACTGATTTCGAGTCAGCACCGTTATGACCACTTCGGTAACTCTCCATGTATGAAATTAGTAAGTATAATACATTTAATTCGCACCGAATACAACGATTTATCGGCTTTTGACCCGCTTGAAAACATCCTGCAAGCCTTTGTAGAATTTGTCGCTCGATTGTAGTTTTTGTATGTTATTTTCACCCACTCCAGATGCTAATATTCATATACAACAAAGCGACCGGTTGCTTCCTAACTACAAAGGAGGCGAATATGTTAACTTACGAAGACTTTAAGCAAAAATTAGTAGAGGAGATACTTAATTATTTACCACTCGAGTATTCCGAATATGATGTGAGCATTAGTGAGGTTGTTAAGAATAACAATTCTGTTAATGAGGCCCTGATTATCAAGCAGAATGATCTGAATATTGCTCCGACAATTTATATCAAAGCTTATTATGAAGATTATTGTTGCGGCGATAGTTTTGATGCAGTGTGCAGCAAAATCGCTGGTGTCAGAATTGATGCGCAGTGCTGTAAGACATTTGACACGGATAAAATCCTAGATATCGATGCAGTAAGAGATTATATCTACATTGGATTAGTTAATCTTGAGCGTAATAGCGAAGTGTTAATGAATAGACCCCATAGGGAATTTCTTGACCTAGCAATTGTCTACTATATCGATATTACCAAGGTAGATGATAACTGTAAGGGTATGGGCTGCCTTCAGGTTGTAATCACTGATGACCTGATGGAACAGTACCGAATGAATGAAGAGGAACTATACAAATTGGCGATGAAGAACACTAATGATATCAAGCCAAAGTGTAAGTATTTGCATGACATTATTAGTAGCTCTTTTCAGTCTGAAGATTCCATCCTAGAAGATATTCCAGGTATCAAGAATTATAACGTTATGTATCTAACCAACGAGAATAACTGTAAGGGTAGTGCAATGGTTTTCAATAACGAAGTGCTTAATTATGCATCGGAAAAGCTAGGTGGAGATTACTATATTTTGCCGTCATCTATTCATGAATTGATACTCGTGTCAGCCTTGGCAGATATGCCTAAGGAGGCGATGTACAACATGGTACATGAGGTGAATATGAATAGCGTATGCCCAGAAGACTATCTGTCAGATAGTATCTATTACTATGATTCGAGTGACCAGAAAATATACATGATGGTCGAGTAAGCGTATTCACGCAAATGTATTTGTATATGTAATATTTTTTACTTAATACTAATATAACCTCCGAATGCAAAATGCTAGAATTCTCTCATATCATTAAGGCAAATATGGGGGCAAATTATGAGCTTTAGTAAAGATTTTATTTGGGGTTCTGCGACTTCAGCGTACCAAGTTGAGGGTGCTGTTTATGAAGACGGTAAGGGTCTAAACTGTTGGGACGTTTATAGTGGTCACAATAACAATACTCGATATAACGAGACTGGTGAGATTGCGTGTGACCATTATCACAGAATGAAGGAAGACGTTGCACTTATGAAGGAGATGGGCCTCAAGGCTTATCGCTTCTCTATCAACTGGACAAGAGTAATACCTAATGGAATAGGGGAAGTTAACGAGGCTGGCCTTAAGTTCTATTCAGATCTCGTAGATGAACTTATGGCTAATGGTATTGAGCCACTATGTACTCTCTATCACTGGGAGTATCCTTATGAACTTCATAAGCTTGGTGGTTGGATGAATAAGGATAGTTCAGACTGGTTCTTAGAATATACAAAGGTTGTGGTTGATGCTCTGTCTGATAGAGTTTCATACTGGATTACGATTAACGAGGCTCAGTGTGAATTAGGTTGCAATTATGGACACGGATCACATGCTCCATTTGAGAAGCATATCGAGAGCGATTTGTTCATTATGGGTTCTAATATCATCTTGTCACATGGTAAGGCAGCTGATTATATTCGTAAGAATGCCAAGAAGGCGCCCAAGATTGGTACTGCTCCGATGGCACCTGCTCATATTCCTCTTGATAATAGTCCTGAAGCAATTGAGAAGGCTAGAGAACTCACATTCAGAAATGATTCATTCCCATTCTGTGCATCTTATTGGGCAGACCCAATGTTCTTTGGTAAGTTCCCGGATGACATAATGGAGAAGTATGGATCAATGATCCCTGAGTATACTGAAGAGGAGTGGAAGCTTGTTACAACTCCACTTGATTTCTATGGTAGTAACATCTACTTTGCTATAGCTAGTGAGAAGCAGGGTGAATATGACAATATTTACTATCAGGGTGCACCTACAACAGATATTGGCTGGGTTGTATGTCCTGAGGTAATGTATTGGTCTGTTAGATTTCATTATGAGAGATACCAAAAGCCAGTGCTCATTACTGAGAATGGTCTAGCTTCAGCTGACTGGGTGTGTGTAGATGGTAAGGTTCATGATAGTTACAGAATTGACTTCACTACAAGATACTTAAGAGAACTCAAGAAGGCTAATGATGAAGGTTATGAAGTAGCTGGATATTTACATTGGTCACTTATGGATAACTACGAATGGGCACATGGATATACAAAGAGATTTGGTCTTATCTATGTTGACTATAAGACACAGAAGAGAACTATTAAGGACTCAGGTCTTTGGTATAAGTCTGTAATCGAGAGTAATGGTGAGAACCTCTGATAAGAAACTGTATGTTATAATCGTACATAGTTGATTATTAATATTCGGAGGATTTATATGGCTAAGATTGCAGTTATGTTGGCTGAAGGCTTTGAAGAAGTTGAAGGCCTTACAGTAGTTGATATTTGCAGAAGAGCTAATATCGAAGTAGAGATGACATCTGTTACTGGTAGCGAGATTGTTGCTAGCTCACATGGTATCAAAGTAGTAGCAGATAAGCTTATTGAGGATACAGATTTTGATAGCCTTGATATGATCATTCTTCCAGGTGGAATGCCAGGAACAATTAATCTTGGTAATCACAAGATGCTCTGTGAGAAGGTTGTTGAGTTCGCTTCTAACAAGAAGGTAGGTGCTATTTGTGCTGCACCATCAGTACTTGGTGGCCTCGGAATTCTTAATGGAAAGAATGCTTGTTGCTATCCAGGATTTGAGGATCAGCTTAAGGGTGCTAACGTATCAACAAATCCAGTTGAAGTTGCTGGTAATGTTGTAACTTCTAGAGGTGTTGGAACAGCAATTGATTTCGCACTTGCAATTGTTACAATGCTCATTGATAAGGCGACAGCTGACGCTATTTCTGCCGGAATTATTCATTAATTTTGCCTAACTTTATTAATTGTCGAGACTATAATTAAGTTATCAAGACATTAATCTAATTAGGAGGTTATTCTATGGCTGAAATTGTTGTTACATCAGAGAATTTCGATCAGGAAGTAGCTAATTCTGAAGTTCCAGTACTTGTTGATTTCTGGGCTGAATGGTGTGGACCTTGTAAGATGGTTGGTCCAATTATTGAAGAAATAGCTAGTAACACTGACGACAAGTTCAAGGTTGGAAAAGTAAATGTAGATGAGCAGATGGAACTTGCTACGAAGTATAAGATTTCTAGTATTCCTGCTATCTATTTATTCAAAGGTGATAAGGTTATCGATGCCATTATTGGTTTTGCTCCAAAGGAGAGGATCATGGCGATGGTAAATAAACATATCTAAGATTCCGCGTGAGATTTAAATGGATTTATTACTAAAGATTACAAAGTAGAAGTTAGATATACTGCATTTTAAAAGAGTTATTCATTTTTTGGAGGTATAAAAATATGTCTAAGTACGTTTGTAAAGTTTGTGGTTACGTTCATGAGGGTGACGAGGCACCAGAGATGTGTCCTGTATGCAGAGCTAAGCAGACAGCTTTCGAGAAGAAGGATGAAGCACCTAAAACATCTAAGTATGTATGTTCAGTTTGTGGTTATGTACATGAGGGTGAAGATGCTCCAGATATGTGCCCAGTATGTAGAGCTAAGAAGGAAGCCTTTAAGAAGATGGAAGGCGAGATGAAGCTTGCTGCAGAGCACGAGTATGGTGTTTATGCTAAGACTGTTAAGAATAACCCTAATATCTCAGAAGAAGATAAGAAGTATATCTTCGATCAGCTTGTTGCTAACTTTAATGGTGAGTGTTCAGAGGTAGGTATGTATCTTTGCATGGCTAGAATTGCTCATAGAGAAGGTTATCCAGAGATTGGTCTTTATTGGGAGAAGGCAGCTTATGAAGAGGCTGAGCATGCAGCTAAGTTTGCTGAACTCTTGGGTGAAGATCTCGAGAAGAATATGAAGGCAACAACAAAGGACAACCTCGCTTGGAGAGTAGACTGTGAGTTTGGTGCTACACAGGGTAAGTTTGATCTTGCTCTTTGCTGCAAGAAGAATGACCTTGATGCACTTCACGATACAATCCATGAAATGGCTCGCGACGAGGCAAGACACGGTAAGGCTCTTAAGGGTCTTCTTGATAGATATTTCAAGTAATATACAGAAAACTCATATATCAATGGTTTTAATAGGGGGAGTAGAAGCAATTCTACTCCTTTTTCTTCGGATTTGATTTCCTGATCTGATAATCAGAGTTTTGTTGAAATAAAAGCGACTGCCATCTGTTAAATGACAATCGCCTTAATAATATTGATATATTGTGTATTTAGTCGATGTATATTATTCAACAATCTCAGCTACCTGTGTAGCAACATCGATTACAACAAATGGGTCTTCTACATTGCGATAGAAGTCAACAAATTGATCTCTTTCATCGTAGAAGTATGCACCATCAACATCAAAGTTTGGATGTGGAGCAAAAGTGTACTGGAAGACTATCCAAATATACATATCAGAAGAAACCTGATATTCAAACATTGCCTCATGGAAATCTGTTAAATCTTCGACTGTATATTCATAATAGCTAATACCATTATCAAAAGCTTCAACTAATTCAAGCCCCTCTTTGTATATTTGTGTGAGAGGGACTGGTGATGAGATATATGTAGGGTAAATCTCCTGGTGTTTGCCATGTAAATCAACCTGGTCCTCATTAGCAATGATTATGAATTCTCCTTCATATTCTAATTCTAATATTGTTTTGAAGGTTTCAGTTCCACTTCTGGAATATATAGTGTTAACAGCACAAGAATCCGGATAGAAATTATAGCCATCTGGCATTTTAATATAGACTTCATGAGGATACTCAAAACCGTTACTGCCATAATTACATGTTTTAAAGAAATAGTCTGTATAGTACTCAGATGCTGAAATCTCAACTGTCTCGAGTGTAGCAACATCTACAGTTGTTTCAGTAGTTTCATCAGACTCATCAATCTCTTCTTCAACCACATCTTCATCCTTGTCTTTGTTTGATGATTTCTTTGAGCTCTTCTTGTCATTTGAACTACAGCTACACATCATGCTCATCGCTAGTGTAAGTGCCATAACTCCTGCAATAACCTTCATTTTCTTCATATCAATACCTCTCAAATATTTGTAATTTGTATAGCGAATGCTTGAACATGTTAACTTTATCACATGCACAAAGGTTGTTAAATGGTGGTTTAGAGAAAGAAAAGCTCGTTTATGTGGTGAAATATCGCGAGATAGTAGATTTGGGTAAAGAATGTTATAGATGAAGTTGTGATAAGGCTTTTATATTAGCTAAGCAATATATTCGTATTAGTTGTACGAAAAGTGATAAAAATACAAATATTACCTTGTAGACTTTGCATAATTCTATTATAATTTTAATAACTATTTTTTGTGGAGGGTGCAACATATCATGAACGATGAGTTGAAAGACATTGTTTACAGTGATTTGTATAGATATACAGGTAATGTTCGCACCCGTAAAAATATTTTTGCGACATATGTTGAGGAGTTAAGATCCAGCCCAGAATTCAGTTATATCAGCTGTTTTAGAAAGACTCAGTATTACGCTAACGATCTTGAGGAGCGTAAGAAGGAGAAGATTGAGAGCTGGGCAACTAAGTTTGTTAAGCTTAAGTTCTGGATTTGTCGTCATCATTTAGACAGACTCTCTCGTAAATATCACATTCAGATTCCATATGATACACATATCGGTAAGGGTTTCTACCTTGCTCATTTTGGACGTGTAATCATTCATCCAAAGAGCGTTATTGGTTATAACGTTAACGTTTCTACAGGTGTAGTTATTGGTACACAGTTCAGAGGTAAGAGAAAGGGTGCTCCTACAATCGGTAACTATGTATGGATTGGTGCGAACGCTATTATCGTTGGTAACATTACTATTGGTAATAATGTACTTATTGCTCCTGGTGCGTATGTAAATTTTGATGTACCAGATGGTTCTATTGTAATTGGTAATCCTGGTCTTATCAGACGAGCTCCAAGTGCTACTTTCAGCTATATCAATAACACGATTATGTTCGACGAAGTCAACGTTCGTAGTGATAGCAGAATGGCGCGCAGGGGTGGTTTTTGATCGTGGCTATAGATAATAAGTTTTTCAGTAAAAACAGAATAGAGTTACTTAAAAGAATGCCAGAGAATATCGCTCTGGTATTTTTTGCAGGGAGCGAAGTTGCGCAGTCAGCTGACTGTAACAATCGTTTTCTAGTAGATCGTGACTTTTACTATTTGACAGGTATTACAGATCCTAAGTGTTCTCTCGTAATTATTAAGGAAGGTAAGAAGGTTACTACTAAGCTTTATGTACTTCCTAAGGATGATATGAAGGAGAGATGGCAGGGCAGACGTAAGACCCATGATGAGTATGCCGAGATTACTGGCATCAGTGATAGCGATATCAAGGACCTCGATGAGTTCGAGGACGATATCTATAAGTTATTTAATGAGTCTTCTATCCAGATTGGTTTTGACGGTAATTCTATTGGCAGTGAGACGAAGACATTCTTCGATAATGCAGTGAAGAATAGAATTGCATCACAGATTATTGATGTTAAGGATACGCTTATTGAGATGCGTATGGTTAAGAAGCCATGCGAACTTAATGCTATTAAGAAGGCAGCGAAAATCACCGAGACTGCAGTTAAGGTTTCTCTTAAGGGAATTAAGCCTGGCATGACTGAGTATGACTTGTTCGTTCGATTGGAGTATGAGATGGCTAAAAGAGGTAGCCTCATCCCAGCGTTCGAGACAATCGTTGCTGTTGATGATAATAGCTTTTATTTGCATCACAATAATCCAGATAAGAAGGTAATTAAGGCTGGCGATGTTATCCAGCTCGACTTAGGTGCGAGAGTGGATGGATATTGTGCGGATATTTCCAGAGCAGTATTCGTAGGAACTAGTGATGATGAAGTTAAGATGAAGCATCGTGAAGAGCTTCATGAGTTGATTGTGACACTAAGAAAGGAATGCTGGAGTTTTATTAAGCCTGGCGAGACTTTTGTTACGCTCAACAACAGGATGCGAGAGATTGTTTTCGATTGGCTCGTAAACAAAGGTTTAATACAAATGTCATCTGATTGTGGTGAAAAAGATGTTAGTATAGTCTCTGATTACTACTGGCATAATACATCGCATCACTTGGGACTTGATGTTCACGATGTTTCCAAGCGCGAGAAGCCATTCGAGGCTGGCAATGCGCTCGCTGTTGAACCTGGTGTCTATATCAAGGAGTGGGGCGTGGGCTTCCGAATTGAGGATGACGTTGCAGTAACTAAGGATGGATGTAAGCTTCTAAGTAGTGGTAAAGATGATTTGGAGGTTTATTAAGTGATCCTTCTTGCTATTAGCAAACTGACTATATATGTGATCCTGGCAGTAGTGATTGTGCTACTACTCATGGGTTGCCTTGTGATTTTATATATTGCTATAGGTAATAGTTTATTTAAGCAGATTTTCTACAGGCCAGCACCAATGCCTACTGTCGATAGGTCGCCATCTGAGATTGACCAGTCGGATGTAATTGGTAAGGGTCGTAACTGGTTCTACACCAATCGAATGGAGTATCTGAATGTGCGTGCTGACGCTATTGATGGCGTGAAGCTCGCTGGATACTTTAGGCCATCAGCTGACAGAAGTAGCAAAAATGTCCTAATCCTTATGCATGGTTATAACGAGCATCCTTCAATGTGTGCGGCGTATGCGAAGTTATTCATGAGTAAGATTCAGTGCCACGTAATTATCGCTCACGAGCGTGCTCACGGCATGAGTTCAGGTAAGTTCTGTTCATATGGTCTCTTCGAGAGCATGGATGTTAATACTTGGATTGATTATGCGAAGAAGCAGGTGGGCGAAGACTGCCGTATCTTCATCATCGGTAGATGTATGGGCGGCGTTGCAGCGCTTCTTGCAGCGCAGCAGGATGATTTCTCGGATAATGTAGCAGGTATTATCGTTGATAGTGTATATGATAATTTCGAGGATCCGCTTTTGGCACTCGGTAGAAGAAGATATAAGCTCAATCTTTCGTTCCTACTTAAGTGGGTCAAGAGATGCGTTCGAATTCGTTTTGGTTTCGACATTGATATGTGCGAATGCGCATCCAAGGCGTTCAAGATTAAGGTTCCAATCCTGATGTTCTGTGGTGAGAAAGATCATATCGTCGATCCTCAGAGCACACGTAGAATATACGATAACATCAAGGCTGGAAAACGCATGGTTATCGTTGATGGTGCAGATCACCTCGATGCCTACAATAAGGCACCTGCGCTTTATGAGAAGGAAGTCACAAACTTCATTGAGAAATGCTGTATTCGTCTTGTAAAGAACGGACGTATGTAGTAAGATTTCGTTAACAATAAAAAGATTACAGGGGAGCTGGATGCATCCGGCTGAGAGGAGATTATTAATCTCGACCCTAATACCTGATACGGATAATGCCGGCGAAGGAAGTTAATGCTCGATAGAGACCAAGTGGCTTAATGGCCACGCAAGTAGTCTCACATATGTATTAGTTTACTTTAGGAGTTAGCCCGTGTAAGGTTAGCTCCTTTTTTATTGAAATTATTACTTTTTTAGGAGATTAACTTATGCTCGGAAAATGTCTCGAAAACGTACGCGCAACAACACCGCTCGTACACAACATCACAAATTACGTTACAGTAAATGACGTTGCCAACGTGCTTCTCGCATGTGGTGGTAGCCCAATTATGTCAGATGAACCAGATGATGTATCTGATATTACATCAATCTGTGGTGGTCTCAACATCAACATCGGTACTCTTAATAAGAGTTCTATCGAGGGTATGAGGGTAGCTGGTCTTCGTGCTCAGGAATTAAAGCACCCAATCCTTCTTGATCCAGTAGGTGCAGGCGCTTCAGCACTTCGTACAAACACAGCTGTTAACCTCATGAAGAACATCAAGTTCACAGTTATCAGAGGTAACATCTCAGAGATTAAGACACTCGCATTGGGCTCAGGCACAACAAAGGGTGTAGACGCTGACGTTGCTGACGCAGTAACAGAGGAAACACTCGATGGTGCAGTTCAGTTTGTTAAGGATTTCGCTAAGAAGTCAGGTTCAATCATTGCTATCACAGGCGCTATCGACCTCGTATCAGATGGTGAGAAGTGCTATGTAATCCGTAATGGTCGCCCTGAGATGGGTAAGATTACAGGTACAGGCTGCCAGCTCTCTGGTATGATGACTGCATACCTCGTAGCTAACCCAGACAACCTCTGCGAAGCAGCTGCTGCAGCAGTATGCGTAATGGGTCTCGCTGGTGAGATCGGCTGGTCAAGAATGCAGGAAGGCGATGGTAACTCAACATATCGTAACCGCATCATTGACGCTATCTACAACATGACACCAGAGATCCTCGAGAAGGGCGCTAAGTATGAAATCAAGTAAGAATTGTAATGCTAAGGATTTGCTCCTCTATGCCGTAACAGACCGTTACTGGCTAGAGGGTAGAACTTTGTATGAAGTTGTTAAGGAGAGCCTCGATGGAGGAGTTACGTTCCTTCAGCTCCGTGAGAAGGATCTCGACGATGAGACTTTCCTCGAGGAGGCAAAAGAACTTCAGGCACTTTGTAAAGAGTACAATGTTCCATTCGTCGTTAATGACAACGTAGAGATTGCCCTCAAGATGAATGCTGATGGCGTTCATGTTGGTCAGAGCGATATGGAAGCTGGCGATGTTCGTGCTCTCCTTGGTCCAGACAAAATCCTCGGTGTATCTGCTCAGACTGTTGAGCAGGCACTCCTCGCACAGGAGCGTGGCGCAGACTATCTTGGTGTTGGTGCAGTGTTCCCAACTGGCTCAAAGGATGATGCAGATGATGTATCACATGAGACACTCAAGGCTATCTGTGAAGCTGTATCAAT
The DNA here is from genome assembly GCA_024403735.1 of Clostridia bacterium. Classification (GTDB taxonomy): domain Bacteria; phylum Bacillota; class Clostridia; order Saccharofermentanales; family Saccharofermentanaceae; genus Saccharofermentans. Next base: position 33,241 of record JAKSRG010000015.1, on the reverse strand, counting down.
TCCTGTTGTAGCAATCGGAGGCATTAAAGCTTCTAATGTCATGGAACTCAAGGGTTCAGGCATTGACGGAATTGCAGTTATCTCTGCAATTTATGCACAGAAGAATATCCTCGAGGGTACTAAGGAACTCAAGAAAATCACAGAAGAGATGGTAAAAGCATAAATGAGTGATTTGAATTTTGAAGGCGCAATTTTTGACTGCGATGGGGTATTGATGGACTCCATGAGTATTTGGAATGACCTCGGCGTGCGCTACGTGCGTGAGCAGGGCTTTGAACCAGAAGAGGGGCTTCGCGAGACTTTGTTCTCCATGAGTATGGAGCAGGGCGTGGAGTATGTGTCTGAGCACTACCCAAATGGCAAGACACCTGAAGAGGTTATGGGTGAACTTCTTAACATCATCCATGATTTCTACTTTTATGAGGTCCTCGCGAAAACAGGCGCTAAGGAAATTGTAGCGCTCCTCAAGTCTAGAAATATTCCAATGGTAGTACTTACTTCTAGTCCTAGATCTCATGTAGAGGCTGCGCTTAAGCGAGCTGGCATTCTGGATGTTTTCGAGAAGGTCTTAACAACTACTGAGATAGGAATGAGTAAGCATAATCGCGACGTGTTCGACGTGGCAGCAAAGGAATTGGGACTAGGTTGTTCAGATATTGTTGTCTTCGAAGATTCATTTTATGCACTCGCTACAGCTGCGGACGCTGGATATAAGACAGTCGGCGTATTCGACGCGGATGGCGAGAGTAACCAGGAAGGCCTACGACAGAAGGCTGACCTCTATGTAAAGGATTTGATGGAGGCCTACGAGGCATTCAAATAAATAATAAATGGCGGCACACTGGGGGCACCACTTTGGGTCGCGGTATAAAACGTAAATAGCAGGAGGTTATTATGCGAACTGCATTAACGATCGCGGGATCTGATTCCTGCGGAGGCGCTGGTATTCAGGCGGATATCAAGACTATGATCAGTAACGGCGTGTATGCGATGAGTGCGATTACAGCGCTCACTGCTCAGAACACGACTGGCGTTACAGCGATCATGAACACAACTCCTGAATTTCTCGGCGCACAACTAGACAGCATCTTCACAGATATTTATCCAGACGCGGTAAAAATCGGCATGGTATCAGATGCTAAGCTAATTAAAGTAATCGCTGCCAAGCTACAAGAGTACGATGCCTATAACATCGTCGTAGATCCAGTAATGGTGGCAACTAGTGGCGCAAGACTCATCAATGAGGATGCAATTGACGTTTTGAAGTCAGAGTTATTCCCACTCGCTACAGTCCTAACACCTAACATTCCTGAGGCAGAAGTCCTATCTGGAATGCGTATCACTGACGAAGCCTCAATGGTAGAAGCAGCTAAATTCATAAGCGAGACTTATGAAGCTTCAGTCCTACTTAAGGGCGGGCATCAGATTAATGATGCGAATGATTTGCTATATAGCGTAGGTGTGGCAACTTGGTTCAAGGGTAAGAGAATTAATAACCCTAACACTCATGGAACAGGCTGCACATTAAGTAGTGCAATTGCGTCTAACCTCGCGAAGGGCTACGACCTTGTTTCTTCGGTTGAACTAGCCAAGCAGTACATCTCAGGTGCACTTGCTGCGATGCTCGACTTAGGTAAGGGAAGCGGTCCTATGAACCACGGGTTCGCGATTGACAATGAGTTTACAGTAGAGAATTAAGACCAGCGGATTGTTTTCGAGATGGTCAGATAAAAGGAGTTAATATTATGAATTACACAACACAGATGGATGCCGCTCGTAAGGGTATCGTTACAAAGCAGATTGAGGCAGTCGCCAAGAAAGAGAATATGGAAGTTGATAAGCTCATGAAGCTTGTCGCTGAAGGTAAGGTTGCAATCCCTGCTAACAAGCACCACGAGTGCCTCGAGCCAGAAGGCGTTGGTTCAATGCTCAGAACAAAGATCAACGTTAACCTCGGTGTATCACGTGACTGCAAGGATTACGATATCGAGATGCAGAAGGTTATGAGCGCTGTTGAACTCGGTGCAGAGGCAATCATGGATTTGTCTTCACACGGCAACACACAGCCATTCCGTCAGAAGCTCACTTCTGAGTGCCCAGCCATGATCGGTACAGTACCTGTATATGATTCAGTTATCCACTACCAGAGAGACCTCGCTACTCTTACAGCTCAGGACTTCATCGATGTAGTTAGACTTCACGCTGAAGATGGTGTTGACTTCGTTACTTTGCACTGCGGTATTACACGTAAGACAATCGACCAGATCAGAAACCACAAGCGTAAGATGAACATCGTTAGCCGTGGTGGTTCACTCGTATTCGCATGGATGTGCATGACAGGTAACGAGAACCCATTCTACGAGTACTACGATGAGATTTTGAAGATCTGCGAAGAGCACGACGTAACAGTTTCACTTGGTGACGCATGTCGTCCAGGCTGTCTTGCTGATGCTACTGATGTATGCCAGATTGAGGAGCTCGTTCGTCTTGGTGAGCTCACAAAGAGAGCATGGGATCACAACGTTCAGGTAATGGTTGAAGGTCCTGGTCACGTACCTCTCGATCAGGTAGCAGCTAACATGAAGGTTCAGCAGACAATCTGCATGGGCGCACCATTCTATGTACTTGGACCTCTCGTTACAGATATTGCTCCAGGCTACGATCACATCACAGCTGCTATCGGCGGCGCAGTTGCAGCAATGAGTGGCGCAGCATTCCTTTGCTACGTTACACCTGCTGAGCACCTTGCTCTCCCTAATGTTGATGATGTTCGTCAAGGCATTATCGCTTCTAAGATTGCAGCTCACGCAGCAGACATTGCTAAGGGAATTCCTGGCGCTCGCGATATTGATGACAAGATGGCTGATGCACGTCGTAACCTCGATTGGGATGCACAGTTCGCATGTGCACTCGATCCTAAGACTGCAAAGGCAATCCGTGATGATCGTCTTCCAGAAGAGGACCACTCAGATACATGTAGCATGTGTGGTAAGTTCTGCGCTGTTCGTAGCATGAACAAGGCACTCTCTGGTGAGTACATCGATATTTTGTAAGATTAGTACATCTGTATATTCGTACATTCGCATATAATTGATTTTGAAATGGCGCTCGCTGCTACGGCCAATGTCATTAAGTTAAGGTGACACGCAACAAGATCCTCTCATCTGAAAAAAGATGAGGGGGTCTTTTTTCTGCAAAATTTCAAATAAAGTGTTGACAGCAAATTCACAATGTGCGGCCTCATTAATTCCTTATATTGAAGAATTAATGAGGCCCTTGGAATTAAGGAAACTTGATTTTCGGGAGGCACTTAATGAACTGCACAACAATTAAAAGACTACTAAAAACTTCAATTAAAGAAGTTGCTGAAAAACACGAATTGTATTCTGTGAACCCAGGTAAGGATTTTACTCGTACCCGTAAATTGCCAATAGAAAAGCTCTTAAGTGGACTTATTGGTATGTCTGGTAAGAGCTTAACTAATGAACTGATAGATATGTTTAATACTAGCAGTGATATGCCATCGACATCTGCTTTAGTACAGCAACGTAGCAAATTAAAACCAGAAGCATTCGGAACTGTATTTGAAAGTTTTACTAATAAAATCGATAAACCCAATACTAACAAACTGAGAATGCTTGCTGTTGATGGATCAGCTATTCGCATTCCATTTAATCCAGAAGATAAAACTACTTATATGCCAGGCGGATCTACACAATCTCCATACAACAAATTACATCTAAACGCTTTATACGATATAGAAAAGAAACTATATGTTTCAGTTAATATTCAGGATGGCATGTTAGCAAATGAACATAAAGCCCTACAACAGATGGTAGATATATCCTATATTCCGTTAGCTTTGGTAATTGCTGACAGAAGTTATGAATCTTATAACAATTTAGCTCATATACAAGAAAAGGGATGGTTCTTTCTTTTCAGAATTAAAGATGGATATGAAGGAATTAAAGAGGGATTAGTGCTGCCTGATAAAAATGAATTTGATAGCAGCTTTTCTCTTAAGCTATGCAGAAAGAATACTAATGAACTAAAAGAATTGTATAAAAACAGAAATGAATACAGGCGACTTAAGTCAAACAGATGCTTTGACTATCTACCTGTAAAATCCAAGAAAAAGGATCCTGTGGTTTTTTATACATTGAATTTTAGAATTGCACGATTTGCAATCGCTGAAGATACATATGAGACAGTTATTACTAATCTTGACTCCGATACGTATCCACCTGAAAAACTCAAAGAACTGTATGCCTCACGTTGGGGAATTGAAACGTCGTTTAGAGATTTAAAACATACACTTGGACTACTGAAATTCCATTCAAAAAAGGCGATGTGTATTCGCCAAGAAATCTACGCACAAATGATTATGTATAACTTTGTTGAAATGATTACCTCGTCCGTAGCCATTAAACACAAGCCAAGAAAACGCATTTATAAAGCTAACTTTTCAGTAGCTACTCATGTGTGCAGATTGTTTTACCTTGGAAAAACATCACCGCCTAAAGTTGAATCTACTATTTGCAAGAATCTTATCCCCATAAGACCGAATAGACATTTTAACCGAACCAATAGTCTAGCTGCGCTTAGTGGATTCTTCTATAGAGTAGCATAACTCACTTAACAATTTAATACCTGTTCAGGCGAGTTCTACTCGTCTGTTTGCTATGCAACAAAACAAAGAAAAAGAGACAAACGACTGAAATCGTCTGTCTCTTTGTTATTTTTGATTAAGCCCCCGCTAGCGTTGTCACCTTAACTTAATGACATTGCTGCTACGGCAGGGGCGCCTTTTTGTGTGATGAGAAGAGTTTATGGTGGGATGGAATGCCTAGATTTGTAAAATGAATGAGGTTGAGATAGTAGGGGTGCGATGGAGATATTCGATATGTTGAAACGTTACGATTAAATATAGTACACTCAGATAGAAGAATGAGAAAAAGGGAGATATATGTTATGGCACGAGGAGGACATCATGGCGGTGGTAGCCATAGAGGTGGACACCACGGCGGCGGATTCCATGGGGGTGGACATAGAAGCTTTAGTGGACGTAGTCACCACACTAGTTCTGGTGGTCACTATTCAAGTGGTTCCTATTCTGGTGGTGATTCTGATGACGGTTTGTTTTGGGTCCTAATGGTTAGATTTGGGCCACTTGCAATGTTTTTAATATTGATGGGAATTGCTTATCTTAGTTGTTTCAATGTATTGAATGTCATCATTATGATAGGTTCCTTGATACTCTTCATTGTTGCTAGCAAGAAGAACGGTACTACTTCTTCTATAGAGACACTTAAAAGGTCACCTTCTGTTGTTGGGGTTGGTATGTATGACGACGTGTTCGTAAGAGGTGATTACGGAATTTCAGATGGAGTTTCATGGTATACTGATGCGCATTTTTGTTTGAGCTATGAGGAGCGTAATTCAAGACAAAGAAATATTGAATTATCGCATGAAGAAGTTAAGAAATGGCCGTTCATTTATACAATTCCGAATAAAGTTTGGGTAATCGGCGCGGTTATCTGGTTTATTGTGAATTTCTTTTTCTATGAGGTAGTTATTCCTTATGCTGAGCGAGCTCGTATGTCAGATGCAGCTTTTGCGTTTATTGATGAGCTGGTGTTTTATCTTCCTTCGATAATGATCCTTCTTAGCGCTACTACTTATTTTGTACTCGGTAGAGTTCGTCTTAAGATGGCTAAAGCAGTGTGTATTAAGGTAGTTGATACGAACATTACTGATAATCATATTAAGATTACTCAGGAAGAGATTGATAAGCTTTATGAGCTTATTTGGTTCTACGATATCTGTCCGAACTGCGGCTCGGAGGCATTAGGTAAAGATACAAGATGTAAATTCTGTGGTACTTCTCTCAAGGTTAATGACGTAAAAAAAAATCGACCCTGAGAAATGTCATCAGGTAAAAGTTGAGTTAAATAAACAAGCAACTAATAAGTCTTAAGCTAGATAGACTATATCGAAAACAACGTGCGAACAAAACCGCCACGAGCTCAAGAATTAACCTTGAACCGTGGCGGCTTTTTACTTCTAATACCTATTCCTTTTGTTGTGATAAGAAAGCTTATGAGATACTCATTTTCTTATCTGCAGTTTTCTTTGTTAAGCAAATGACTATAACAGTACCAACGACGATTGTGATGATGCACAAGTAGTAGAGTATATCAGGAACAATAGCATCGAAGCCAAATGTGGCATACCATTCGTCGAAGTGTACATCTCTTGCATGAGGCTGAGCGTATATTCTCTCATAGCATGAACGAGTTACTTCACCGTAAATAGTGAATAATGCTCCTACAGATAATATGCAAATCAGACCTGTGATTACAAAATTCTGCCAGAAATTGGATGCACTTTTACCTTTCACATATGCTAGTAGGAAGGTGGTTAGTCCAAATGCAACAATTCCAGCAATTATTAGGATATAACAGAGCTCATCTATTACCATTTCTACTGCGTAAGGTGGATTAAATAATCCTCCCATAATAGGTTCTGGTATTGACATATTACCTTTGTGATTAATCCAGTTAATGAGAATGTCTTCCCAAGTTGCAATTAGACCAATTGATAGACTTCCAATAATGATTGATGGAAGTGTCCTTGCGAATATAATGTCAGATTTTTTAGCAGGTAATGAGAATGCAGTGAATGCCTCGTTAGAGAATAATCCCTTATAGATATTGAATAACATTACTAAAACCACAGCAGTGACAGCAAATGTTGGCATTTTTTGTAGTGTAGTGAAGATTAAATTCCCGATAGGAGTGGTAAGCTGAAGATGTGCTAGTGGTCCATAGACTAGGTATTGGGAAATAATTGTAGCTAGTATTGCAGGTAAGACGATTACTAATTCTGTTTTGACGAATTCATTTCTCATTTTAGTAAGCATTATTTATCACCTCCGAACCAGTTTTTTCTAAATGAATCTTTGAAGAATTCATTTAAGGATTTACCTGTCTCTTCTCTAATCTCTTCGACTGATTTGTGGCAGAATAGCTTGTTGTCTTTGATCATCACTACTTCATCTAAGATAGTCTCAACTTCGTTCAAGAGGTGAGTAGAGATCATTACTGTTGAATCTTCATTGAATTCTCTAAGAATTGTAGTGATGATAATCTCTCTGTTAACTGGATCTACACTAGCTAGTGGCTCATCGATAAGATAGAGCTTGGTGTTACGACTTAATGTGAGAATTAGATATAAAATCTCTGCAGTTCCCTTAGATAGTGAACTAATAGTTTCATCTGTATTAATCTCAAAAGTCTTCAGATACTTCTCGCACTTTGCTTTATCAAAGTCGCTGTATGCTGTCTCGTAGTAAGATACTGCATAGCTAATCTTGCGATTACCGTTGAACATTGCTCGATCAGGAAGATAGGCGATAACATCTCTAGCCATTGGGCCAGCGCTTATACCATCAACTGTGATTGAACCTTCGTCTAGTGTCAGGTAGTCCATAATGAGCTTAATAAGTGTTGTCTTACCCGAACCATTTGGAGATATGAGGCCGACAATCTTATTGCTCTTTAGCTTTAGACTAATCCCATCGAGGACTTTCTTCTTGCCAAAACTCTTTGAGACATTATCCATGCATAGTAAATAACTCATAACTTGTCTGCCTCCTTGATTACTTCGATTGCCTCGTCTGCTGATAGGCCAACAGCTCTGGTAATCTCTAGATATTTCTTTGCTGCGTCGAGTGCAGCTTCCTTGCGCATTTTGCCGATTAATTTAGTGTTGTCAGTAACAGTTCGGCCGCTGTTACGCTGAGTTACAATAAGGCCACTCTCTTCGAGTGCGCTTAACGCCTTTTGCATTGTATTAGGATTTACTCCGGCTGTTACGGCGAATTCTCTAACTGATGGGAGCTTGTCGCCAGCCTTGTATTTGCCCGAAACAATGTCTCTCGTGATCATCTCTACGATCTGCTGAAAGATAGGCCTTGTCTCATCGAAATCCCAACTCATCACTTACTCCTTTCCAATATGTGCTTAAGAATTACTGTGTGGTGTTAACGTTAACTGTATTAATACATTAGTACAGTAACACGCCGCAACAACTAAGTCAACCCCATAGACCATCTCGAAAACAAAGTCTTTTTGACCCTCTCGAAAACAAACGTCCACAGCTAGTAGACAACCGCCAAAAAATCGCACAAAAACCCAGCTCAAAATTGAGTATTTTTTTATGGTATAAGCATGCCTTGATGTGATAGTATATAACCTAATTATTTTTATTATGTACATTTGTAACTATTTTTAAGGAGGAACATTTCATGGCAAAGTATTTTGCAGAAGAGTCACGTACTTTCAGTGAGTACCTTTTGGTACCAAATTTGACAACTGAGAAGAATACACCTAACCAGGTAGATCTCTCAACTCCTATTTGTAAATATAAAAAGGGTAAGGAAGAGCCAAAGCTCAAGATTAACATCCCTATGGTATCAGCTGTTATGCAGGCTGTATCAGATTCAGGTATGGCTATCGCTCTCGCTAGATGCGGTGGTCTCTCATTCGTATTCCAGTCACAGTCAATCGAATCACAGTGCGACATGATCCGCAAGGTTAAGAAGTATAAGGCTGGTATCGTTGCATCAGATGCAAATGTTTCTCCAGATTCAACACTCGAAGATGTAATCAGACTTAAGGAAGAATTAGGTCACGGCACAGCTGCTGTTACAGAAGATGGTACAGCTGATGGTAAGCTCGTTGGTATCGTAACAACAAGAGATTATCGTGTTAGCCGTATGGCTCCAGACCTCAAGGTTAAGGAGTTCATGACACCAATCGACAAGCTCGTTACAGCTCCAGAGGGAACAACACTTAAGGAAGCTAACGACATTATTTGGGACAACAAGATTAACCAGCTCCCAATCATCACTAAGGAAGGCAAGCTCGTTGGTTTCGTATTCCGTAAGGACTATGAGTACCACAAGGCTAACCCACTCGAGCTCCTCGATAAGGATAAGAAGCTCATCGTTGGTGCTGGTATCAATACACACGACTATGAGACACGTGTTCCTGCTCTTATCGAAGCTGGCGCTGATGTTCTCTGTCTCGACTCATCAGACGGTTTCTCAGTATGGCAGGAGAAGGCACTCAAGTGGATCAAGGAAAGATATCCAGATGCAATCGTAGGTGCTGGTAACGAAGTAGACGCTGAAGGCTTTAACTTCCTCGCTAAGTGTGGCGCTGACTTCATCAAGATTGGTGTAGGTGGCGGATCTATCTGTATCACACGTGAGCAGAAGGGTATCGGTATGGGTCAGGCTTCAGCTGTTCAGATGGTTGCTAAGGCTCGTGACGAGTGGTTCGAGAAGACAGGTGAGTATATTCCAATCTGTTCTGATGGTGGTATCGTTCACGACTATCACATGGCTCTCGCTCTTGCAATGGGTGCAGACTTCATGATGCTCGGTCGTTACTTCGCTAGATTTGACGAGTCTCCTACAAGAAAGCTCATCGTTAACGGTTCATACGTTAAGGAGTACTGGGGTGAAGGTTCTAACCGTGCTCGTTCATGGACAAGATATGAGGAGAACGGTAACGGCAAGGGTAAGATGGCATTCGAAGAGGGTGTTGACTCTTACGTTCCATATGCTGGACCAATCAGAGAGGGTCTCGAGACTTCACTTGCTAAGGTTAAGGCTACAATGTGCTCATGTGGTTCATCTTCAATCGAAGAGTTCCAGGAGAAGGCTAGACTCGTTGTTGTATCTTCAACATCAATCATCGAGGGTGGCGCTCACGACGTAATCCAGAAGGAAAACGATCGTACAGCACGATAATTGCTAGTTGTTTTAGGATTTTGCTCAATTTTAGTGGCATTTTGGCGTATAAAACGCGTGGTTTGGGCCTCAGATGTTGATATTTAACCATTACTTAGGTTAAAATAATTAACGTTGCGGTCTGAGCAAATCGCAGTTAACTTGCTACTAATAGATATAAAGTGAGGATAATAATATGGCAGAAAAGACTAATAAGGTTATTTATACAGCCGAAGGTTATAAGAAGTTACAGGATGAACTCGCAGAGTGCCAAACAACCATTGCTGCTGACATTTCTCGTAGACTTGAAGAAGCACGTGCACAGGGTGACTTGTCAGAGAACTCTGAATACGATGAAGCGAAAGAAGCCGCAGCTAAGAATGAATCAAGAATTCAGGAACTCATCGCTCTCCTCAAGAATGCAGAAGTTCTTGCTGAAGACGAGATTTCAAAAGAGAAGGTTTCACTTGGTTCAAAGGTTGTTCTTCGTGACGAAGAGACAAAGGACGAGGAGACATACATTCTCGTAAGTGCTAGCGAGGAAGACATCTTCAGCAACAAGCTCTCAATTGACTCACCAATCGGTAAGGAAATTAAGGACAAGAAGAAGGGTCAGGTAGCTACAGTTACAACTCAGGCTGGTTCTTTCAAGTATAAGATCATTAAGATCGGTGATTAATTAGTAGTTAATTAATATATGTGGAAGCGCGTGAGTTTATCTTGACGCGCTTTCTGTTTTAATAGAAAAATATGAATTCGCGACCATCTCGAAAACACCTCGCAGTGTGTTTTCGATAAGGTCAATAGTGTAAGGAGCACAGGATTAATGGCAGAGAATGAGAATGCACAGCAGATGCCTAATGTAAACGAACAGATTAAGATTAGAAGAGAAAAGCTCGCAACAATGCAGGCTGAGGGTAAGGATCCATTCCAGATTACAAAGTATGATGTAACATACCACTCAGCAGATGCTAAGGAAGCTTTCGAGGCACTCGACGCTAAACTCAAGGCAACAATTGACGCTGGACTTGACGAGGAAGCTTTCGCAGCAAAGCTCAACGAACTCCACGAGGGCGAGAAGATTGAAGTATCTGTTGCTGGTCGTATGCTCCTCAAGAGAGTTATGGGTAAGGCTTCATTTGCTACACTTTCTGATCTCAAGGGCAACATCCAGGTTTATGTAACTCGTGACGCTTTGGGTGTTGACGATTACACAGCTTTCAAGAAGTCAGATATCGGTGATATCTATGGCGCTAAGGGTTACCTCTTCAGAACAAGAACAGGTGAGATTTCAATCCACGCAGAAGAGATGACACTCCTTTCAAAGTCACTCCAGGTACTCCCAGAGAAGCACCATGGTCTCACAAATACAGATATGAGATATCGTCAGCGTTATGTTGATCTTATCATGAACCCAGAAGTTAAGGACACATTCGTTAAGCGTTCACAGATCATCAAGGAGATCAGAAACTTCTTGGATGCACGTAACTTCATGGAAGTTGAGACACCAATGCTCGTATCTAATGCTGGTGGTGCTGCTGCTCGTCCATTCGACACACACTACAACGCACTTGACGAAGATGTTAAGCTTCGTATCTCACTCGAGCTTTACCTCAAGAGACTCATCGTTGGTGGTCTCGAGAGAGTATATGAGATTGGCCGAGTTTTCCGTAACGAGGGTGTAGACACACGTCACAACCCAGAGTTCACACTCATGGAGCTCTACCAGGCATACACAGACTACGAGGGCATGATGGAACTCACAGAGTCAATGTTCAAGTACCTCGCCGAGAAGGTTTGTGGTACATCAATCATCAAGTATGGTGATATCGAGATTGACTTTGGTAAGCCATTCGAGCGTCTCACAATGAATGATGCGATCAAGAAGTACGCTGGTATCGATTTTGATACAGTAGAGAGCGATGAGGCTGCAAAGGCTCTTGCTAAGGAACACCACATTGAGTACGAGGAGCGCCACACAAAGGGCGACATCATCAACCTCTTCTTCGAGGAGTTCTGCGAGAAGAACCTCATCCAGCCAACATTCATCATGGATCACCCACTTGCTATCTCTCCACTTACAAAGAAGAAGCCATCTGATCCTTCAAAGGTAGAAAGATTTGAGCTCTTCATCAATACATGGGAGATGTGTAACGCATACTCAGAGCTCAACGATCCAATCGACCAGAGAGAAAGATTTGCAGCTCAGGATGCAGCATTCGCAGCAGGTGACGAGGAAGCTAACCACACAGATGAAGACTTCCTTAACGCACTTGAGATCGGTATGCCTCCAACGGGTGGTATCGGTTATGGTATCGACAGACTTGTAATGCTCCTCACAGATAGCCCAGCTATCAGAGACGTATTGCTCTTCCCAACACTTAAGAGCCAGGGCTGAAAAGCCCAGTAAATTCAGGCCTTTCCGGGCATTGAAAACGAGCTTACCACCAAACTTACCACCGGCAAAGTGGTAAATATGGTAACTTTTAAGAAGTTATAGGAAAAATGTGCATATAATTGCACTAAAACATGACTAAATCGATGTGTTAGTAAAAATCCTTCAGGTTTCAAAACTTGGAGGATTTTGTTTTTTCTCTTCTTTTTCGGCCAGCTAATCATCAAAACCCTTGATATATAAGGCTTTGAAGGGATTTTGACCTTACCACCGGGCGCGACTCTGAAAAATGGGTTATTTTTAACAAGAAAGAAAAAGTTAATAGATTATGTTTGATGATTTTCTAGTAGTAAAAGTGATATGCTAAATAAAAATAGTATTTAAATGAAAAATGCAATAGATAATCAGATGACATGGTACTATTCTGGAAAACATATTCCTATAACCGAAAAGCAAGTAGAATCAAGGTCTTTGGGAAATTGACTAGTAATTTTTGCTCCTTGTGTGCACCTTGCTGTAAAAGGTGCAAATGTTGCTTTTTATCTATTGGGATAACATGTGTCATTCCCTTATGTCATATCAGAATAGTGTTTGTAGAAATACAAAAAGTAGTTTGAGATCTACGCTGCACAGATGCAGATAGATTAGTTTTATGGAAGGTTACCTCAACTTTTTGTAATTGATATTTAATATGAGTTTTGTGACTATTGTACTCAAAACCATTCGTCAATTTAACCTTAGTGTGCTAGATTACAGTGATATTTTGAGATTGGAAAAATATTGGGCACCAAGATACCATTATGACAATAATTGGATTCTTACGGTCAAATCTTAGATAACAAATTGATATTGTTCCACGCGTGGCATATAATGCAAATATATTTTTTTGAGGATTATTTATATGAACGAATATATGACGATTAAAGAAGTAGCGGAAAAGTGGGATATAAGCATCAGAAGAATAAATACATTGTGTAATGATGGTAGAATTCCAGGCTGTGTTAAGTTTGGTGTAAATTGGGCTATCCCCTCTAACGCAGAAAAGCCTGCTGATATGAGGATAAAATCAGGAAAATATGTGAAGAATAACTATAATGAGTAAAAAGGTGCTTAAACTATGGATGCTATAAAAACTAGTGAAAAACAAGAATCTCAAACCATAGAATGGAAATGGGCATGGCATGAAGATTATCTGAAATGGCTTTGTGGATATGCTAATACGGATGGCGGCATGTTGAATATTGGCGTGAATGATGATGGATATGTTGTAGGTGTTGAGAATTCAAAAAAGTTGTTGGAATCGTTGCCAAATAAAATAAATGATAAACTAGGAATACTGGCAAGTATTCAAGTTCATTCCGTAATTGGTGCTGAAAATATCCGCTATGGAGAAAATATTCCGGAGAGTGTTGCTAATAAGCTTATAAATCGATATGCGAAGGGTGAACTTAGCACAGCGACTATTCCAACAGAGGATAAAATATATAAATCTTTATTGAAAATAGAAGAGGATAATAAAATATGGGAAGATGAAAGTGGATGTAGAGAATATATTTCAATAGAAATTGTCAAGTATCCATTTGCTATCTCATGTGATGGAAAATATTATAAAAGATCTGGTTCAACTTTGCATGAGTTGAATGGATTTGAATTACAAAACTTTCTTCTCGAACGTGCAGGTAAAACGTGGGATGCAGTTCCAATACCGGGAATTAGTGTAGATGATTTGAGTAAGACTGCTCTAGAAGAATTCCGTAAGAAGGCTGTGAAGAGTGGAAGAATGTCGGAGTCGGAAGTAGATATTGATGATGAGACGCTTCTTAGAAATTTGAAGTTGTTCGATGGACAGTTCCTTACAAGGGCTGCTGTATTGTTGTTTCATCCGGAACCAGAGCTTTATACAACTGGTGCATATATAAAGATTGGTTACTTTTCAAAGGTTGGAGCTTTTGGTGAAGATTCGGAGATTATTGAGGATTTACAATATCAGGATGTAATTGAGGGACCTTTGATGTTGCAAGCTGATAAGGCAAATGAGCTAATCTTTTCTAAGTATTTTAAGGGATTAGTGGATTATGAAGGTGTTCAGCGTACAGAGACTAAAATGCTGACTAAAGGTATTGTTAGAGAACTGCTTTTAAATGCTATAAACCATAAAGATTATACAACTGGGGTACCTATTCAAGTATCTGTTTATGATGACAAGATAGTAATCTTCAATATGGGTGAGTGGTCCAAGCGTGTCCCTACTGATATTAGTGTTTATGAAAAACATGAATCTGTTCCTCATAATCCTAAAATTGCAGATGTATCTTTTAGATCAGGAGAAGTGGAATCTTGGGGAAGAGGATTCCTTAAAATAAAGGCTGATTGCAAGAAAATAAATGCAGAGTTGCCAGTGATAGATGCTACTGGTGGTGGGGTTTCTGTCTCGGCAAGTGGATGTGAAAAATATCTGAGATTGCTGAGATATGGACAGTATGGACAGATTGGTGCAGATGGTGTATGGCGTAATCAAGGCGATGATGAAAAAGAAAGCGATACACTTGAGCACTCTGCGGTTAAGTCTGATATTAGTTTGGATTTATTTGTAAGATTAAGCGAATACTTGAGAGAACCTAGATCAAGAGCTGAGTTGCAGAGTTTCTGTAAGATTAGTTCAAGGGATTATTTCAGAAACAAGATACTTAATCCTTTGGTTGAATCTGGGAAGATTAAGCTTACTATTCCGAATAAGCCAACTAGTTCTAAGCAAAGATATATATGGAACGATGGAGATTGACTTGACCACTTGACCTGACCACTTGACCTGTGAATACTGAAATAGTGGTCAGGTCAAGTATATAATTGGTTATTAGAGAATAATTGAAAAATGCAAATATTTAGATGTGTATATATAGTTATGAAGGGATGTTGTAAATATAGATACTGATATACCATTAATATTTATTGAAGATAATTTGTTGGAAACACAGGAAGATATGTACTACTGTTCACTTATTAGTCTTTATGATAACTTTTTGAAACGAACAAAAGAATCTTAATCAATAAAGGTCAACCAGCGTCTGCCAGTTGACCCATTTCTTTGGTTATTTTCTAATCAGCTTCCTATACTCCTCAAACTCTAACTCACAATCATAAGCCTTCTGCTTAATTTCCTGAGCATAAGGTACCCATTTGCTGAATTCGAGTTTAGTCATCTTCTTTTTCATAACGCGGGCATAGTGAGCCTTGTATGCTTTCTCATAGGTGCCAAGAATAGGATCGCTCTTGCACTTGTCAGCATAACGCTGGCGAGCACCAAATGATTTGCAAGTTGAACCATTAGTGCCTTTGATAGGGTTAGCGCAGTATTGAGTAAACTTGCCACCGTCAAGTAAGAAGTAGCTGCCGCAGTTTTTGCATATCATAGGGAAGCATTTGTTGTTGAGACCACGGAAGAAATCATAATATAAAAAAGAACCAATATCATTGAAGACAATCCTCTCGCATAGAGTAGGGTTGTTTTTATTGTCTTTAATTTAATCCTCACTCACACTACTAAAGACATTGTTTTGCAGAATCTAGGATATTTTATTCGAATGTGTGCCATTCTTGTTGATTTTTGTTAGTTGTTGTGGTAATAAGCATAAATCAAATCGTGTAGAGGGTAGATATGTTTAGACTTGTCTTATGTGATGATAACAAAGAATTTCTTGAATATGAATATGATATAGCGCAGAAGCACTTACAAACTCTGAATGTTGATTATGAGATACAAAAGTATATGAGTGGTTTATCAATTCTTGGTGTTGATTTGTCTAATGTTGACTTAGTGTTGCTAGATTATGAAATGGAAGGTATCAATGGATTTGAGACCGCCAAAGTCATTGGGGAAAAATACAACAATGTAAACATAGCTTTTGTAACTGTATTTTATGAGTTCTCCAGAGAAGGTTACAAATTTGATGCAATACGGTATCTTGTAAAGCAAGAAAAGTCCTTTGATGACGATCTAAGAGAGTGTATAGATAAAGCTTTTCGAATTTCTGAATTGAAAAGTGAACAGGTGCGATTGATAGATTTTGTTGAAAAAAGTATTCCTGTTTCTTTGGAAAGTATTGCTTATATTCAGTCTAGTGGCCACTATCAGGTCTTTTATTTGATAGAAGGAAATTCATTAGTTTGCTATAAGAAACGTGCTAAGTTCTCAGATATACGGGAAGAATTAAAAAGTAGCGGAATGTTTTCGACGATTAGAAATGGTACTTTAGTTAATCTTAAAAATATCTCATCTGTTGACAAGAAGGGATTTGTTAATCTACGTGTTAGTAACTATAGGCAGCGACTTTTGAGATTGGCAGATTCTTATAAAACTTCTTTTTATTCTGACTATATGAGATTTCTTGGAGAGAAAATATGATTGAGCTATACGATCTTGTGAATACAGCAGTTTTTGTTGTATTGGCTTTCTTGTTTATAAATATTTTTATGGATGTTAGAAACAAGAGCCAATTATCAAGAATTGTGATTATTGTTGGGTGGATAGTAATAGAAATACTGTTGGTTAAAGTGTTTGATGACAGTTATATTCTAAGAGCAGTATTTACCATACTTTGCACTTCAGTATTCTCGTTTGTCTTGTTTTCGTGTAAGGGTATAAAACTAATATTATTTGCTTTTCTTGAATATGCATTTAATATGGCTTTCGAGTTTTTAGCATATTTGTTAGCAATTCGATTTGTTGGATATGTAGATATCTATGAAATTAATGCTAATATCGCAGGCGTATATGGTGGAGTAGTAAGTCAAATACTGATATTAATTGCAATAATAGTTCTGAATCATATCTATAAAAAACGCAAGTACAAATATGCAAATGTTATTGATTTATGTAAATATTTAATGTTCCCTTTTGTGTCCTTGAGTATGATCGTTCTTTTCTCATATATGAGCAGCGGTAATGAAATAACTACTCAGGAGATTAACTCTTACATTTATCTTGCAATTGTATTTCTATTTTCGAACCTATATATGTATTGGATGCTTAAGGTTGATTTGGATCATAAACTTGAAAAGGAAAAAATAAAGATCGAGAGTGAGTTTGCTGAGCAATTATCAACTTTGTATAAACAGATATCAGCGGAACATAAAGTGATTGCTGGAATAGAGCATGAATATAAAAATAATCTTGTTACGATTAATGCATTGGTTGCAGCTCGAAAATATGAGAATCTCGAAAAATATCTGTCGGAGAATACAATTGTTCCAGTAATATCTGATGTAGTAGATACGGGAAATAGTATTGTCTCCGCTGTGTTTAATGCAAAATACGCAGAAGCTTTACGTAATGATATTAAGGTAAGATTTGATATCAATAATCTAGAAGGGTTACCCGTCAAAGATACAGATTTGGTTATTATTCTTTCTAATCTCTTCAATAATGCAATTGAGGCTTGTATGAATCTTGAGACCAATAGGAACATTGATGTTAAAATCAACCGAATTAATGGGTTGTTATTTTTATCATTTAGCAACTCATATACTTCTAGCTTGAAAAATGTAACATCGAATAAGGATATTATTGATACTAATCGTCATGGTTTTGGTCTTAGTAATATCAGAAGTATTGTTAAATTCTACGACGGACAGATGGACATTGAAACTGTGAATCAAATGTTTTCTGTGCGAATAATTATTCCGGAATAATACTTAGATCTTAGTGGTAATAATTCAATTTGCATTGATATTATTCACATCTGTGCCAGAATTCTAGGATTCTATGCCAACTATATTGAATTGCCTCTTTATATTTGTTATTTAGTGAATAACAGATACAAGGAGGTTTTTATGGTAGAAAAAATATCAAGCATTCTAACTCAAAGAATGGTTAATGAGAATATTATTTCTGTAAACGAATACGATTATTATCATTATAAGCTTCTTGTGTATTGTGAGTTTATAGTAGGCCATAGTGTTTTACTTTTGGTTGCACTTTGTTTTAGATTTGCCCTTAGAGCTATTGTATTCTTATTTGTTTTTAATTTGCTGCGTGGATATACAAATGGATATCATTGTGAAACAAATATTGGATGTGTCACACTAAGCGTCTGTGTTTTGTTATGGATTAGATTACACGAGTCAATCTTCCTTGAAAAATGGACAATTTATCAAGGGGGGGGTGATGTTATCAATGATTTTTATAATTATCATTGGTTCAGTAAATCACCCGAATATGAATCTAAGCGCAAAAGAGTTTCGTTCGGTTAGTAAAAAGGCTCGTATAACAGTAGTCTTATTAACATTCTTTTTCTTTATCTTGAATTTTCTAAATATAGAAAAGATATACCTTTATTATTTTGGAATGGGAATTTTGCAAACTTTCATTTCAATGATATTGGCTCAAATGATAATGAAAGGGGGTGTGGTTAATGAATAGCATTGAAAGAATGATGCTTAAAGGGATCAAGGATTTGATTTCTTATGGTGAGAAACGAAATGCTGATCCTAGATCTCCTGGGATATTTCATCTTCCTAAAAGAGTTGTTCCAATGAATAAGAAGTAATAATGTTCTAAATTCACAATTGTTAGGTTACTTAGAATATACAAAAGGAGGATGGACCAATGTGCTAAATAGAGTGCTCGCACTTGGCACAATAAAAACGGTAGCAATCAGATGGAGCTAATTACTACCTCAAGTGCAATGAGTAGGATTTCAATTGCAAATGCAAGATTATTATATCACTTAACGATGATGATGTTTTGCATTAATTCAGATTATTTTAGCCTGATGCAATATGAATAAGAATAAGTTTTAGATTTTCTAGAATGAATTATAAAAAAGGAGAAAAGTAATTATGAAACGAAAAATAGTAGTAATGCTTACAGTAATGTCACTTGTTATCAGTGTGTTTACAATGAATGCGCTTGCTTATAATACTTCTTCGAAAGAAAAAGTGGGATCAGTAACTAACTCATCTGCAAAAGCTGGAACTGCATATGGAAAGCTTAATCCTAGTGGCGGATATGGTGAATTCCAAATTTGCAATGCATCTGGAAATACGATTTATGCGAGAAATACATATCCTACTTATCCAGTGAATCCTAATGAAACTACATACCCTATTCCTGCTGGTTCAACATACAGTTTCTACGCCCATTCACTTAATGGAAATCAGATCTGGGGAACAGCTTCATTTGGAATGAGATAAGTATGTTGATGTTACGTGATGTATTAAGAAGAGACATGCGATCAGGCAGATTTATCTGCCTGATTGTTATGCTTATTTTTGGATGTTTTTCAATTACAACAACAAGTTTACTTATAAGAAGTGATAAAAAGACTGAGATTGAAGATTCGTTGACTATAACCGGAGACTACGATGAGATTATATATAACACAGGTGTAGGTCTTGAAGAACAATTATCGGAACAGGATTATGTTGAGAAAATAGGACTATACTATGAGTTAGGTTCAGTCGCTAATATTGATGAGACAAAGATTTTTAAAGCAATATCTTTCAAAAATCAGTTGTCTGAAGAAATATATCATATGACTTGTATAAGAGGAACTTATCCGAGAGAAGATAATGAAATAGCAATAGATGTATCTGTGGCTAATGCTTATGGAATAGCACCTTATCCAGGAGAAACTCTTAATCTTAAAATGTATGATTCATATGGTGATTACATCGAAACTAGAGAGTATGTAGTTTCTGGTGTCTTTAGAGCTTCAAGTAATGAAGCATTGGGTGGTTGGAACAGATGTCCGGATTTTGCTTTCTATACTGATTCTTATCAGATGCCGGCTGTATGTTTCGCGCCTGCAGACTTAGAACTTTGGAACTGTACTAAGGAAACAGTATTCTTTACATCTCCGACTGAAAAAGGAGAGTCTTTAGATTCCAAGGTTATACAATTATTAAATGAAACCGGTCAATTTCGTTCTGGAGTTGAGAATAATTATAGACGAAGCGTAGGCTATATCTGGTATGTTATGGGCGCTGGTTTTGATGGCGATTATTCGACTCAGGATATACAGAACTCCGTAAGTAATGGAATATATAAAAGAGATTTTTACTCTTCGGTTATAATGCCAATTGTTTCTGTATTGGTAATTGTTACTGAAGTAGTTTCAATATATATGCTTTCTAAAAATATTATTGCAGATCGTAAGGAGTATTATGCAACTTTTAGATGCATTGGTATGTCTGCTAAACGTATTATTAGAACGCTTCTATTTGAAATACTAGGATTTGGTTTTTGTGGAGCAGCAATAGGTATAGGATTAGGATATGCCATGCATATACCATTAGTTAATGGACTCAATTCTTTATTGCATCTGGGACTTTATGATGGCATTCATGTTGAGAAAGTTGTAAAACAAATCACTTATAATCCTGTAGCAGTTTCTTTGTTAGCGTGTCTGTTATCTCTGACACTTTCTTTGATTTTGCCATTATACAGGCTTTATAGAATGTA
Source organism: Clostridia bacterium (assembly GCA_024403735.1). GTDB lineage: Bacteria > Bacillota > Clostridia > Saccharofermentanales > Saccharofermentanaceae > Saccharofermentans. The sequence continues at coordinate 12,586 of JAKSRG010000015.1, read as the reverse complement.
TCCTGCAGAATTGTTATCAACATCTGACAGTATGTTTGTTAACAAAAAGAAGGGTAAGACGCTAAAATCGTACAAATCAAAATCTGGTTGGCTCACTCTTCTTAACAAACGTATAGACCTTCATGATGGAAGTACTATGTTAGTTATGATTATTGTAGTATCTTCTGCATTATTTGGTTATGTTTTCTTTAGAGCATATTCAGAACAGGCAACTGTAGAGGCTAGAGGTTTTATGGAATTGCTTAATATTGATGGAAACGGATATATTGTTGGACGTTCTGATGAAATCAAAGATTGGTCTTATAATGTTATTAATAGACACGATGCTGGAATTTTACCATCTTTTCCTGAACTTATAGAGAGTAATCCTAATGTATCAAAATCGTGGTCTGTAATATTTAATGATTCAACTAGAATGGTATTTGACACGGAACCTGATGAAAATATCAGACGTATCCTTGGAAACCGACTCTTAAATATTCGTACAACTGAAGATTTATTTATGCTTGACGCTCAAACTGCTGAGAAGATAGTGTTAGAACATACCGGATACGAACCAGATGCTTATATGTATGAATTACCAACGGTAGGTTTGACAACTAATGAGATGATTCAACTTAATGGAGAAGTTGTTTCAGGTCAGATTGACATTGAAAAGATTAGAAGTGGTGAAGAGGTCGTGCTTGCGGTGCCACCTGAATTAGAAGAACTTTGCTTACAGTATTTCCCAGTAGGCTCGCAATTGAACTTTGACGATATTTTATTGACAGATGAAGAAGATGGTCTTCACTTTGAAACACTAGATGATGATAAATGGATTATCTATGAGAATTACATTGATACAGATATGGGTCAAACCTATGTAGCTTATGGAGCCTTTGGTACTCGATATACTATTGCGTCTAGAGTGGGTGCTATAGTGGTTTTACGTGATGATCAAGATATTTCTGAATATCTTTCCACTGGATCAACATGGGTAAATCAATCTTATTGGTATTCAGTTGATTCCAATGAAGATGAACCAACATATGGAATGAGCATCTTGTGTTTTGCTGATTCTTTTGAAAACTGGGGATTGCCAGACAGAAACTTCACATCTGTAAAAGCAGTGCTGAGTGAAGATTGTGATATATACCAGTTTGATGAATTCTGGTATAAAAATCTTTCTGGTTCAGTCGACGTTAATACTAGTTCAACATTTGATTATCTTGATGTCATACAAACAGGAACAAATCGTGTGATGGCAGTATTCTTTATAATGATTAGTGATTTGATTTTACTTGGAATGATATCTATTATTGTAGGATTGTATACTAAAACACGCAGTAACTCAGGTAGATTTCAAACACTTAGACGTATTGGCTTGTCTGTGAAGCAGGTAGCTCTTATGACTTACACACAGAATATGTTCTATCCAATATTGGCAACTCTTATAGGTATAGTTCCAATCTGTGTTGCTCAAAGCTATATTAACAATCTGGTAAACAAGGCTAATTCTGGTGAATTGGATATAACGACATTATCTTGGTATACCAGAATTCCTATATTGGCAGATTTCTTCTCCTATGATTTCATACCTGCGCTGATATGCTGCCTGCTGTTAGGTAACGCTTTGATAATTATTGGTACGTTACCACAGATTTTATACCTTAAGAAAATGAAAATGATTGAATCCAGGGAGGATTAAGCATGAGTGTTAAAGTCATAGACCTAAAGAAGGAATTTAAAGTAGGAGATAATACTATAAAGGCAGTAAATGGTGTGAATCTTGATGTTAATGATGGTGCTTTTGTAGCTATTATGGGCGCATCTGGTAGCGGAAAAACAACATTGCTTCACTTGATAGGTGGACTAGATAAAGCTACTTCCGGAAAAGTAATCGTAAATGAAAGTGATTTGTCACAGATGAACGATACATCGCTTTCTAGGTTTCGCTGCTGTGAAATTGGGTTTGTTTTCCAAAAGTTTAATCTTATAAACGAGATGACTGTAAAGGAAAACATCGTGACACCTGTTCTTATATCCAAGCGAAAGGTAAATGAAGAGTATGTAAAAGGATTGACAGAAGTATTAGGACTATCAGACAGACTTGACCACACTCCTCTTCAACTGTCTGGTGGACAGCAGCAGCGAGTAGCCATAGCTAGAGCGCTCGCGAATGATCCGGCTTTGATTCTTTGTGACGAACCAACCGGAAATCTAGATAGGAAAAACAGTGAAGAAGTAATACAGTTGCTTGATAAGATTCATGATAAATATGGTAAGACGATTATTATGGTTACTCATGATCTCAATATTGCAGAACATGCAGAAGTTATCTATCGAATGGAAGATGGAAAGCTTCAGTAGAGAACTTTGCAATAGATAAAGTGTTTTCGTGATATTAATGGTAGTTTATTAAAATCGATAAAACATTCAAATCGTTATGTCTTTTATATAACATAGGAGGAAATATTTATGAAGATAAAGACAAGATTTATTTGTTCATTTCTTGGAATTGTTAATTTGTTTGTGTTGATGTGCAGTATGGCTGTGAGTGCTAATACAAATTATGCAATCGAAAATAATGTCGCTCAAAATTTTTTAGAGTCTATTGTTTATGAAGAAGATTTTCAGATGTGGAGCGATGCTAGTTTGGAATATGGATATGAATTGTATAATTACGACTGTACAAACATAAGTAGCATATTATTCCATGTGGAAAAAGAGAATGATTGTGTGGGTTATATAATTGTTGATCATGCAGAGTATAATGTTGTTGAGTTTTCAGCTGGCAACTCACCGTATGAGAATATTGATAAAAATGACTATGATGAGTTTATATATTTATATGAGAATGCTACATCAGCGTGTTCTGTTAATGGAACTATTTATTATGTTGAATCTGATGGCTCTTTGAGTTCTCTTTCAGACACAAGACTTAGATATAATCCAAATTTGCAAGGAAATAATAATTGCATAGTGGCAGCAATAAGCAATTTATTATGGTATTACGGTGGAAACGGTTACTCTTCACTTACAAGTGGGAAGACATTTAATCAGTTAATGTCGTCGATAAATAGTATAATTTTAGCTCAGGGAGGATATGCAAATAATAATATTCCTAATACTATTAGTAACTATGTTAATAATAACACCTCATATTCTGTTACTGTAAACAACGTCTGGAATCCAACGTTAAATGATTTGCTTAATGAGGTTGTTTCAAGACCCTGTTTATTAGGTTTTTCATCTGGAAGTCCCTATAGTGCAACAGTAGGTCATATGACAGTATGTGTTGGAACTACAGTACAGGGTGGTAAGTATTATGTAGAAGTAATGGATGGACATTCAACATCAATTCAGTATAAACTGTGGGGGACATATAATAATTTTATTAGCAAAGTTGTATTTAATTGATAATTGAAATGGAGAAAGGTTATGCATTTGAAAAAACTATTATTACCAGTATTCGTAATGGTGATAGGTAGTTGTTTGCTTTCGTGTGTAGATGAAAATGTAGCGTCGACTGATACTGAACGTATGGAAGAGACAATAACAGCTACAGAAAATACAGGTGTTTCTGAAGGCCAATATGAACAGCCAACACTTTATTTTAACGACTATTTGTATCAGTATAATTATCAAGGTATGCAAACAACTATTGCTAACAGATACATTATAATTGGAACTATAGAAGGAGTCGATTTATCTACATTGCCAACCGAGAATTTTTATGCTTCTGGTGTTGATTTGCAAGTAGGTCAAGACATATATGCGGAAGATGTAGAACATCCCAATATTATATATGTTGACTTAGGTGGCACTTATATGCCTCTCATTTTGAAAAAAAGTGATTAAATTATATAATTTTTAAATTTGATAAGGCAGATCATAAATGATCTGCTTTTTTATGCGAATCTAATACTGAATCATATTTAGAAGATGAACAATATTCAAGTTATTGTAATGGAAGAAATCCAAGCTTACTTTGTAGGACAAAAGACAATAGAATAAGTTGTCGCGATTATAGAGTACAGAGCTCAGAGAGTTATTGATGAGCGTTGTTGATTAAATTTGTAAAAGAAAAATCTGGAATAAAGTACCAACCATATTAATGATATGATATTCAGGAGCTTACCTATAATCATAAAAATCTATTTGGTAAGACAATGGTTACTAATTATTTTCTAATCAACTTCCTATATTCTTCAAACTCCAACTCACAATCATATGCCTTCTGCTTAAGCTCCTGAGCATAAGGTACCCACTTGCTGAACTCGGGTTTGGTCATCTTCTTTTTCATAACGCGGGCATAGTGAGCCTTGTATGCTTTCTCATAGGTGCCAAGAATAGGATCGCTCTTGCACTTGTCAGCATAACGCTGGCGAGCACCAACGGACCTACAGGTAGAACCATTAGTTCCTTCGATTGGGTTATCGCAATATTGGGTGTACTTGCCACCTTCAAGGAAGAAGTATTCCCCACAGTTCTTGCACATCATTGGGAAACACTTGTTATTAAGACCACGGAAGAAATCGTAATACAAAAATGAACCAATATCTTTGAAGACAATCCTCTCACATAGAGTAGGATTGTTTTTATTGTCTGTAATTATCTTGTATTCGAATTTATTCATTGAGCAGTTAACAGCATTCATCTTGTATGTGTTAGATTTGAAGGCCTTCTTAATTATAGAAGCCAGCTCCTTTGGTTCTGGGAAAGATATTCTTTCAGATAAGTAATTCACAATGATGCTTCTGAAGAATTCGAGATTGACTTTAAGAGAGGATAAGTAATCAAGATAAGGCTGGCAGTATTCTTTTACTTCTCTGTTAATCTCATCAAAGCGAACGACAGCCTCTGAATCGAAGTCACCAAATACATAACTTTCATCCAAAACATATTCCTTCTTATCTTCGTATCCTACGTCATGGAATATATAACTGTTAAAAGGATAAATCTTATCGAATATAAAAGGCTTGTCATCAAGATCAACTGTATCGTATGGAGGAAGAGTTCTCATATAGTATTCAACATTGTTGATTATGCGCTCAAGTTTTTGTGAGTGCTTATAGTAATTAACAACATTGTCGTACTGCATATCATAACTAAGCTCGAGCTGCTTAATCAAAAGTAGAAAATCCTCGAGCATTCTATCCAGATCAAATTCGCTAACTTTTTTCAAATATTCCACCAGAACTTGATTGTTTCTATAAGATCTGCTGCCGGAAAAGTAAACGTCAGCCCCTGAAAAATAAGCGCTTATAGAATGCATGCTCGTTATTTCTCCCTTTAAAAGATTTTTTTCGAAATAGAAAATTATTCTTCTGAAAATAGAGTATGCACTATTTTATCACAATTTTCTATTTACAACCATAACCTCTCTTGGTATCATTCAACCATCGAACGAACAATTGTTTGTTTTGATGTTGAAACTTGACAATTGAATATGAAAACAGCTTTGCGAAGTCGAAATAAAAATGGAAGGTGGTGATGCTTATTAATCAGATGACACAGATTGAATCTGCCAGTGGCTTAACTAAGTTAAAGGTAAATAAAAAGGCTTGGAACTAAATTAGAACCAAACCTGAAGTGATAACACTTTTATGTAGCGATTTAAGTTTATCACACAATTATTTCCTTTGACTACGAATTTTAGAAAATTATTTTTTGGAGGAAATTTTATAAATGATAAATGAATTAAACAATTCAGAGAATAAAGTTATCGACAGCGATTTGTCAGATGACTTAAACGAACTTTTAAATGAAGAAGACGATGTCGATGTTAAGATCTTATGCTTAACCGATGTCAAAGAAGAAGAGATCGAGTGGCTTTGGTTCCCTTATGTGGCTTTTGGAAAAGTAACACTCATGCATGGTAATCCTGGAGATGGAAAAACATTTGCTTCCCTTAAGATTGCATCACAGTGTACTCGTGGTGAAGCTTTACCAGGTAATGTGAAACTTCCACCAATCAACATTATGTATCAGACGGCTGAAGACGGACTTGGCGATACAGTAAAGCCAAGACTTAGAGCAACTAATGCTGATACAGATAAGGTCTTTACTATTGACGATGGTGGCAAACCGATTACACTTACTGATCCACGACTCGAGAAAGCAATCAAGACAGTTGGTGCAAAGCTTTTGATTATGGATCCTATACAGGCCTTTGTTGGTGCCGGTGTTGATATCAACAGAGCTAACGAAGTAAGAGCGGTGCTTACTCCACTTTGCGAAATGGCACAGAGAAATAAATGTGCAGTTATTCTTATTGGCCATCTTAATAAAGCCAGAGGCCTTGTAAGTATCTGTCGTGGAATTGGTTCCATGGATTTTACTGCAACTGTAAGAAGTGTTCTTATTGTTGGCAGATATAAAGATGATCCGAGTATCAGAATTATTGTTCACGATAAATCTTCCCTTGCACCTGAAGGAGATTCAATTGCTTTCAGACTTGATGGTGAGACAAGTTCTTTCGAATGGCTTGATGGATATGAGAATGTAACTGCCGATGATATTCTTATCGCTTCTCGTGGTAGTAAGACACATAAGAGTACCAAGCTTGATAAGGCTGTCGCAGAAATTGAAAAACTTTGTGATGAGCCTAATAAGAAAATTCACACATCAAAAATTGATGAAGCATGTTTTGCTCTTAACATTCATAAGCGAACTATCGAAGAAGCAAAGAAGTATGTTGTCGGTTTGGATTGCGAGTGCCGTTCTGATGGTTGGTATTACTTTATTAATCCAGACAAGCTTCCGGTTTATACAGCGGAAGAAAAGAAAGAGATTGAGAATGCCGATAAGTTTTTCAAAGACAATCCTACTGATGATTACGATTGGACTGAAGAATACTTTGCTCCAATAGATGATGCAGCTGGTAAAAAGGAGGGCGAAGAAAATGTTTGATGATTTCTACGACGATATTGATCTTCTCAACACTGATGACGATTTTCCTTCTATGAGAAAGAAGGCCAGTCATTCTCATCGCGGATATGGTGATTCTCCTTTTAAGTCTGCAACTCTGCATAAAGGTGTCAGTTTTGCAGAGACAAGAAAGCATCGTCCAAGTCTGCAAACTGGTACACACATTGCAGACATGCAGAGACGAGGACGAGGCAAGAAACGTAGTGCAAGTAGAGAAAAGCAAGCATCGCATTTGTATACACAAACGCAGCTTGATGGGCTGTGCCCAAACCCCTGTTGTTGTCCGTTCTTTTCTTTTCCACCCGGCTGCACCAAGGTGCATCGTAAGCGAGGTTATCGAAGATGAAGAAAGATAGACAGCTCCACTTGCGACTAACAAAGGAAGAGTACGAGACCATATCTCAGAAGGCAGCGAAGGCAAAAATGACCATGAGTTCTTTCGTTCTAATGAGTTGTCTTAATAAGCAAATCTTCGTAATCGATGGTTTGGATGAAGTCATAAAACAACAGAAATATATTGGCAATGATCTTAATCAGCTTGCAAAACTAGCTCAGTCAGGAGCAATTGCAGCCATCGGATTGAACGATATGGTGACAGATCATCACGAGATTTTTGAAGTCTTGAATGACATGGTGAAGCGAAAGAGGTGGCGTAATGGCAACAGTTAACTTCTTGAGTTGCAGTTCAAAACAGACTTCAAGTGGTCTTGGCTCTACCCTTAACTACTGTGAGCGTGAAGCAAAAACAGTCTACGGAAACGAAAAACTTGTGACCGGAATTAACTGTGATGCTTCAAATGCTCATACAGAAATGATGTGTACGAAGAACCAGTACGGCAAAACTGATGGTCGAATGTACTACCATCTGGTGCAATCTTTCTCTCCCGAAGAGAAGATTAAGCCGGAAGTTGCACATAAAGTAGCCTGCGAATTTGCTCGTGAACAGTTCAAAGGTTACGAAGTTGTTGTCGCTACTCATGTTGATGCTGAACATATTCATTCTCATTTTGTTATCAACAGTGTGAGTTTTGAGAATGGGAAAAAGTATCATTCGGGTAAAGACAACATACAAAAACTACGAGATGCATCTGATTCAATCTGCAAGAAATACGGATTATCTGTAATCGAACAGAAGTCAGATGATGAGACAAAGAACATAGGAACGCGAGAATATCGTTCAGCTTTAAAGGGTGAAAGTTGGAAGATTTCCCTCGCAGTTCAGATAGATAATGCTATGACGAAAGCCAAAACCAAGGATGAATTTTTAGAAATAATGAAGTCCAAAGGCTATCAAGTAGCATGGTCAGATACTAGGAAGTATATCACCTACACTACACCCGAAGGCAAAAAGTGTAGGGATAAATCACTTCATGAGACTAAATACCTTAAGGAGGAAATGACACTTGAGTTTGAAATTAGATCCCAAATTATTAGAGGCGAAAACGGAAATGCGCAAGAGTATAGCACAGGCAGAGAAGCCGAATACTTGCGTGACAGTGACAGAAGCCAATTGGACTGGAGTAATCAGCGCAGTAAAGAAGCAGACGGAAATGATTTATCTTATGGCCGGAGCAATGCAGAATCTTACGACACAAGACGAACTGATAGACTTTCTGAATCAGATTCTGGAGCATTACGATGCGAAGGAACGAGATTTGGAAATGATTACAGTAGCAACTCAGACAGCTGTGGAAACGAAGCAGCAGACCTTGGAAGACAAAACAGAGAAACAGGTTGGGAGCCTGAAAGAGAAATATGCTTCGGACTTGGAAACGGCCAAGATGAATCTGACGGAGGAGCTAAATCAGTATATGAAGAAGAACCTATGGATATTGATGCTTCCTACGATTTTGTGCTTGATACTGCAGGCGATATTCTTGGTTTACTCGCTTCAGTAGGCGGCACTGGAAATGATCCAGACGAAGAAGATAAGAAACATAAACAATATGTCACTGAAACCCAAGACAGTGGCGGACCAAAAATGAGTATGTAACGGAGGAATTTACAATGAAGAATTTAATGATTTTTGAAAGCGAAACACGCGTAACAAGTACAACAGGCCTTATGTTTATGTCCGCAGAACTTATGAGAGAACAGTATGATTCAAAGTCTCATTCTGAAACAAAAGTCGAGCTCAAGGATAAGAAACTTCTTTCTGTTGAGGAAGCAGCTGAACTCTTTGGAATTGGCAGAGGCAAGATTAGAGAACTATCTGATAGCGAGGATTGCAAGTTTGTTATCTGGATTGGGGCTCACAGAAAGATTAAAAGGGATGCATTCGAGCAGTTCGTGATGCAGCAGTATTCTTTATGATGGCACTTCAAGAATTACCACCAAAGGGATATAATGACATCACTAACACATCGATTGTAGTCTATAAAAGGAGATGATTTTATGGCTATAGATCGACGTAAAGATAGTACAAACCGTGTTCTCAAGGAAGGAGAGTATCAGAGAAGCAACGGTTCATATGAGTTTAGATGGCGTGACAGACATGGTGACAGACATTCTGTTTATGCTAAGAATTTACAGGAACTTCGTGAGAAGGAACTCAAGATTAGAAGAGATTTCTACGATGGTGTTAATTACGACACAAGCCTTACCGTTAATGATATCTACTATCGATGGAAAGGCGTAAAGCGAGGGCTTAAGGCAAATACTTTTCAAAATTATAAGTATATGTACGAATTGTTTGTTGAAGAGAGCTTTGGCCAGCGTAAGTTAAGCACGATAAAGAAGTCAGACGTTCGAGCATTCTACAATTATTTGATGGAAAATCGAGGCATTAAACTTGCTACAGTAGATAACATTCATACTGTTCTTCATCAGGTTTTTGATCTCGCTGTCGAAGATGAATATCTAAGAAACAATCCATCCGATAATGCTCTTAAGGAGTTGAAGCGTGCCCATCGCGGTGATTCGAAGAAGCGACGAGCACTTACAATTCAACAGCAAGAACTATTTGAGAACTTCCTTAGAACACATCCGAAGGTCGAACGCTGGTTCCCAATCTTTAGCGTGATGCTCTGGACTGGAATGCGAGTTGGTGAAATCACCGGACTTCGATGGTGTGATATTGATTTGGATAATAACACAATATCGGTAAATCACACACTTGTCTACTTTGATAAAGGTGGAACGCATCGTTGTAGCTTTGGTATCAATACACCAAAGACTGAAGCTGGTTGCAGAGTAATCCCTATGCTCCCTCGAGTAAGAGAAGCAATTCTCAAGGAGAAAGAGTATCAGGATCTGGAAGGTGTTAAGTGTAATGCGGTCATAGATGGTTATACAGATTTTGTATTTCTTAATAGATTTGGCATGACACATAATCAATCAACACTTAACCGCGCGTTAGACAGAATAATCAGAGACTGTAATTTCGAAGCACTTGATAGAAATGATGAGGAACCTGTTCTGCTCCCGAACTTTTCTAATCATCACTTGAGGCATACATTTGCTACACGATTAGTAGATGCAAGAGTAACACCAAAGGCGATGATGGATATTATGGGACATTCTGACATCCAGACAACTATGAATATTTACGCTGAAGCTTCTGCGGAATTGAGACGTAATGAAATGGAAAACTTTGATGAGTTTTATAAGAAGTTCATTGAAGTAAATATGGCTGGATAAGTAGGAATTTACCACTGCTTTACCACCGGAAACACATAAGAAGCTCTTATAGGATACTGGTGGTAAGGTTTACGGGATTGCATTATAAGAACATATGTTCTTTTATATGATTTCTCCCGACCGGCTCCCAACAATGAAGAGCCTTAACTGATAAACGCAGTAATATCAGGCGTTTTCAGAGTTTAATGACAGAATTTACGACCAATTTACGACCAAATTTGGTGTATTTTTGAAAACTTCGATTTTAGAAGCAAGAAAAATTCATATAAATGCTCGCAAATTAACGCTTACTGGTCGTAAATAATTTAAACTGAGACACAAGAACAACTTAAATCTTAATAGCACCTAACTTCAGTAATGTTGTTGGGTGCTTTTATATAGAGTTTAATTTTTATTGTATAATGGTTGTGCGATTTAATTTGCTACTAGTTAAGCATTGCTCATTTGTTGTTACTAACATAGTCACAATAATCGACTAGAAGGTTAACTTAACTCGGAATATATTTCAGTTAAATGAAATAGGGCATGGTTTTTCTTGGAATAGAAAATCAGCAGATAAACGATCTGTAATATAATAACCAGGATATATGAAAACCTCGGTGTAACAGTATTTTCAGGAAATGGGACATGTATGTCACAAGGAAAAAACTATGAATGCTCACTTTATGTCCTTTCTTTATCATTATCAAAAAGCTAATCTATGGATATTAGGGAGGTTGACTTATGGATCAGGCAAAGATAGGAAGATTTCTGTCAGAACTTCGTAAAGAGAAAAAGATAACTCAGGAGCAGCTTGCTGAAAAGTTGGGTATTGCAAGAAGAACGGTTTCCAGATGGGAGACCGGAAGCAATCTTCCTGACATTGATCTTTTAATGCAATTGTCTGATCTCTATGAAGTTGATCTCCGTGAAATATTGGATGGAGAGAGGAAAAACGAGATGTTGGAGCAGGAAACAAAAGAGACTATCATAAAGGTGGCTGAATACCAGAATGATCGTGATGTACGGTTATCTAAAACGGTTATGGTCTATACCTTTATCGGTCTTGCGGCATTGATCGTTCATGTGATATTGGACAGCTTCAAACTTGAGGATTCATTCTGGTCAGGCTTTGGTATGAGTTTTACTTTATTTCTTACCATTGGAGTAATGATATTCATAATACTGTACCTGACAGGACAACTGAGCAGATTATGCGATTTTAAAAGAAGACTTCTCGGTCTCGACTCCGAAGAAAAAGGAGGAGAGAAATGATGAGAAAGTTAAATCTTTTATGGACTTTGTCTGGTATTCTGCTTGTGGTATGTCTGATCGTAATGCTTAGCGGCATTGCTTTCGGAATCGATATCCCTGATACCGTGATCAGAATCTGTGGCATCGGAGCATTAGTCTTTCTTGGTGCGTTTGCATTTATGACATTTAGAAAAGTGTTTTCGAAAAAATGATCCAAGAAATATGAGGATTAGCTTATTGCAAAGCATCAGTATTGGATTAAATTCTCAATAAAGGTCGTGCTCCCAACGATGGAATCGCTTAATTAGACGGTTTTCTACGACATTCTACGCCGTTATACGGGGTCGGATAGACCGATATAAACTGACATAAACAGTCAACAAAACATCTAACAAATCACGTTCAATCTTGAGACGTAATGGAAAGATTATGATTAAGTAATGATAAAGATGACTGTTACAGAGGTCACAGAAGATTAAATAAAGTAAGGCTGGAATTCATAATTAGATTCTGGCCTTTTTGTGTTTTGTAAAAACGGGGCAAAAACTATAAATTACAACTTAAAAAACGGGGCAAAATATAACGAATACAATTGTAGAAACGGGGCGATATGATGTATGATGTATCTGGAGGTGAAGACTTGTGTTCAGAAAAGATTCAATTGCAGTAAAGGAATGGTTAGAAACTTCGAATAAAGCGCTTTTAGTTACAGGTGCAAGACAGATAGGGAAGACTTGGCTTATTAGGGATGAAATAGATAAAAGTGGATATAAACGATTTGAAATCAATTTTATAAATCAGC
>JAKSRG010000014.1 GCA_024403735.1 Clostridia bacterium | reverse complement strand
GAACCCGCGACCTATTCATTACGAGGGAATTGCTCTACCCCTGAGCCACATTGGCATCGACCCTAAAAATATACTAATATTGTTATATGCTGTCAAGGAATAATGGTATAATGAAAACGTTAGGAGGCGAGTATGATTTTCAGGTCTATTTTTAAGAAATTATCGGTTAGTTTATTACTTGTTTCTTTGGTTCTAACTGTCTTTGGATGCTCTTCTAAAGATTCAGAATTTCCTTCAATTGAACCTCCGATTACATCTGTTTCAAACAGTATTGTTGAAGAAACTGAAACTGCTTCTGTAACTGAAAATTATAAACTCACAGTCGCATTACCATATTCAGAAGAAACTGTTAATTATTTATTTAAGTTATATTATGCCAAGCTTAATGGGATGCTTTCTAATGATGAGACTGGCTCTAGTATTAGTCTTGATTTCCTTGATTCTATTTCTACACCATATTCTATTGAGGTGATTTATGTTCCTGATAAGGGAACATCTGCTTCAAGCATTAGTAGTTTTGGTGATAGCTCTCCTGATATTTTTCTTACTAATGAATTAGATGTTTGTGTTAGTAATGGATTGTGCCGTTCTTTGAATGATTATTGCTCAGTTAATCCTTTGTTTGATGCTGATAATGTTTACTATGATCCTATGATGGCTTGTGTATATTCAGAGAATTTATACGCAGTTCCACATTATCTATCAATTCCATTGATATATGGAAATTCTGATTTCGTTTCAGAGAGTGACAGAAGTGATTTTAAGATATCACTTAATGATTTGTATCGTATTGTTACTAATACTTATGATGCAAATGATGAGGAAGTTGTTTGCATAAATTCTGCTGTTACTTTAATTCCATATATTTCATCTGCTTTCGATGAGAATTCTACTAATGCTTCTTATATGCTATATGAGTTGTATTGTAGTAATCCTGAATTAGCTGAAGCATGTTTTGATGATACATATGAATTTGTTTTAGACCTTTATCAGAATGGTTATTCCTTAGACAAGAATGAAGATGGATCGTTGCCAGTTATTTCTAGAAATGCTGCTTTGTGGATTGCTGATTCATCTGAAATATCATATTACTCTGAATACTATCCTAATAGATTATTTATTATGCAGATGCCTTCTGAATTAGATGCAAATACTACAATTCCTTATGTCTCTGTATATCCATTATGTGTATCAAAATCATCATTAGTTCCACAGCTTGCAGCTGATTTTGCTTCCTTTATTTCTTTGGATTCTGATGCAATTTTGTTATTGAATAGACTTGAGAGTAAAGCTGGATTTCTTCCTGTAGTTTCAAATTCTGTAGTTTGGGATGCATATATTTCAAATGAAGTATTTGGATATGTAGCATCTGTTTATGAGACTGAAATGAGTAATTCTGTTTGTTCTTTTGATGTAATTAATTCAGGTTTAAATAGTAAGATTATTAATGTTATATCTAGTAATGATTTTAATGATTCTGAAGAGATTAATATTGATTTGGTAGATATTTATGGCGAGTGATGATTTTAGAATTCGTAGATTACTGATTAGTGATGCTTCTTTATTAAGAGAGGCAGAGATTTATACGGGTTCAATTATCTCTATAGAGAATAAAATCAGAGAAATGATTCTTGATAAAAGTAAGCTTGCTTATGTTATTTTACATAATGATTTGCTTGTATGCTTAGCTACCATGATACCTACTTGTATTGGTTCGAATAATGTAAGGTTAAACATTTTGTTTTCGAGCTTGTCTGTAGATCCAGAGTATTATGAGAAGGTGATATCACTTATTTTGTACAAAGGCTTTTTTGACAAGAAGTTCCATAAGATTAGTCTTGTTATTGGCGTTAATGATTATCTTTTAGCATCAGCAGCTGTTGATTGTGGAATGATACAAGAAGCAGTTCTTCATGATGAGATTTTGAATGATGAAGATGAGTATATTGATGCAGGTTTGTTCTATGCGCTTTTGCCTGAGTATAAAGGATATAACGTTGGTTTTGTTCCATTTCAGCGTGGTGTTGTTGCTATATATGGAGCAGATACATATGTTGATGGCGTTTCTATTTATCGTTATGAAGACAAGATTGATGATTATTTGTCGTTAACGGTTGCAAAGCATATTGGAATTGCTGATAAGTATGGCTTCTTGTTGCCTAGAAACGATGAAGCTTATTCTGAGATTAACGATGATGAATTTTTGCCTGATGAAGTAGCAAAAGCTGTACTACAGATGAAGGAATACTTTCTTAAGAAACGTGAGAAATTTGAGATTAACTGCAGATTTGTTACAGGTACAAGTTTCCAGCACTCTGTATGGAGATTATTAAATGATATTGATTATGGTGTGACTGTAAGTTATGAAGATATTGCTTTGAAGCTTACAAGCAATACTAATGAAGCTAGAAAACTCACTAGAGCAGTTGGATCAGCATGTTCTGAGAATCCAATACCGATAATTATTCCTTGTCATAGAGTTATCGGTAAGGATGGAAAGCTTGTTGGATACTCTGGTGGTATTGACATAAAAGATTTTTTGTTACAACATGAGTCGCTGTTTACTACAGTGATATAGGAGGTTAATATGGCAAAACATAAAAAGACAGATTTAGGTTTATCTACAATTCTTAACCCAGTACCAGTTGTTATGGTATCTTGCGCAGGCAAGAATCCTGACAGGGCTGAGGAAAGTCCAAATATCGTTACTATTGCATGGGCTGGCACAATTAACTCAGAACCACCAATGGTATCTATCTCAGTTAGAAAGAGCAGACATTCACATAAGTTGATTTCTGAGACTGGTGAGTTTGTAATTAATCTTGTTAATAAGAGCCTATGTAAGCCTTGTGATTATTGTGGTGTTAAATCTGGTAAAGACGAAGATAAGTTTGCTTCATGTGGACTTACTGCTGTTAAAGCAAAGAACCTTGATTATGCTTATGCAATTGTTGAGAGCCCAGTAAATATCTCATGTAAAGTTAAGCAGGTTGTTGAGCTTGGTTCACATGATATGTTTATTGCAGAGATCGTTGGTATTACAGCTGATGAGTATCTCTTAGATGAAAACGGTAAGCTTTGCTTAGATAAGGCTAAGCTTGTTGCGTATAATCACGGTGAATATTTTGTTCTTGGTGATAAGTTAGGTTTCTTTGGATATTCTGTTGCTTCTAAAGAAGTGTTCGAGAATCGAATGGGATACAAGAAGGAGAGAGACAAGTACAAGAGGATTCGTGAGCAGGAACCTAAGAAAGGTAAGAAGTATTAATGGAATTCATTGGTATTGATAAAGTACATCAAGGTAAGTTTATTACTAGATATAACTGCACATATAAGACTTGTGAGGGTAATATTAAGCAGTATGAATTAATCAGTCGCAATCCAGAGATTAAGTCTCATGAAGAACTTATGAATCATAATTCTGATGCTGTTGTTTTGATTATTCATGATGAAGCTAATGAAAGAATTCTACTTAACAAAGAATATAGAATGGCAGTAGGAGAAGATGTTTTCAATTTTCCAGCAGGCCTAATTGATGCTGGTGAAACAGGTGAAGTTGCAGCTGTTCGTGAACTTAGAGAAGAGACAGGTCTTAAACTTACTAAGATCAATGAAGTATGGCCAACAAGTTATAGTGCAGTTGGTCTTACTAACGAGACATCAACTGTTATTGTTGGAGTTGCTACAGGTGATATTCTTCCAAGTGACTCTGATGTTGAAGAGATTGAAGCTAGATGGTATACAAAAGATGAAGTTTTGGAGTTGATGAGTAAAGAAATGTTTGCTTCTCGAACTCAAGCTTATTGTTTTTGCTGGTGTAAAAAGTGAACAATCTGTTAACAATCTGATATATATTACAGAAATATGACAAATGGTGTTTTATAGGTGGTATAATTTCTCTGTTTTGGGGGATTAAAATTAATGAGTTTTAAAGAGAGTTTTAACACATTTAAAACTAATTTTAAGAGAGATTATGACCGTATTTCTAAGATTGGAACTTGGGATTCACTTTCTGATGCTGCGGTTTATATTTCTGTTGTAATTTTTCTTGTAACTCTTGTTATTGATTTAATCTTCTATTTTGTATTCTGTTGGATACTTGATTTCCCAGTATTTACTAATCCGATTACTATGGATAGAAAACAGTGTTTTCTATTGATTGCTGTTTTCTTTCATGTATTCTTAACAACTTTAGGTATTACTTTCCATAGTGTTCGTTTGTATGATTTGATTATCAGTCAGCCTGTTAAAAAGCTTGTTCTTCAGATGAAGAATATTAATCAGGGTGAGATGACAGATTATCTTTTGTCTGGAAAACTATCTAAGCCTTTTGCTACTTCTGGCATGGAAGAAACATGGATTGATATTGTTCAGGGTTATGTTGATACAGCATCTTCAGAAAAGTACCTTGATGAATTGACAGGTTGTTTCAATCGTAAGTATTTTTCTCAAGTTTTGGATCATCATATGAAGACTGTAACGCTCGCTTTTAAGACAGCTGGTAATTCTCCAAAAACATACAGTACTGATACATATGCGGTTTTTCTTATTGATATTGATTTCTTCAAGAAGGTAAATGATGATTTTGGACATGCTGCTGGTGATGAAGTCCTTAAGAAAGTTGGTTCAACTTTAAGAAAGTTATTAGGTGACAACGGTGTTGTTATTCGTAACGGTGGTGAGGAGTTCCTTGTAATATCATCTGCTAAGTATCCATATGATTTTGCTAAGACAGCAGAGATGATTAATCAGGCATTTAGAGATAATATCTCTGTTAATTCACCAACTACTGGTGAAGAGAGAAAGGTTACATGTTCAATCGGATATGTTAATTTCCCTTTGTATGATGGTCAAGTTGATTTGTCGCTACAGAATCACGTTGATTTGGCCGATCAGGCAATGTATTTGTCTAAGTTAAGTGGTCGAAATACATGGCATGAACTTGTTGCTAATAAAGTGCCACCTGAGACATTTGATGCTTCTAAGTTTTCTAATGATTCACAGTATGGAATTGAAAAGCATTATTTGAGGGTTAGAACATCACCACATATTAAAAAGTAGTTTACATACAAAAGTATGTATGTTATTATTCAAAAGTTGCCACGAACATAGATATAAGGATCACTCCGACCTTTTTCTCTGTCGTTGGTTTATAATATTTAATGGAGGAACAAAGATTATGGCAGAGTTCAACAAAGCTGAAATCATCAAAGAGTACGCTCTTAAGGAAGGCGACACAGGTTCACCAGAAGTACAGATTGCACTTCTTTCATACAGAATCAATCACCTCACAGAGCACTTGAAGACACACAAGGGTGATCACCACTCAAGACGTGGACTTCTTATGATGGTTGGTAAGAGACGTGGTTTGCTTGACTATCTTGCAAAGGTTGACATCGAGCGTTACCGTGCAATTATCGCTAAACTTGGTATCAGAAAGTAATTTTTGTATTTTAAGTTGTAACGAAGCGGAACTTAGGTTCCGCTTTTTTATTTCTGTAGATTTGATGTATGAATAAAGACTTAGGTTTTAATGGTGAGACATCTGTTTTAAATAAACTATTAGCAGAAGGTTACGAACTAGTGGTTAGAAATTATTCTATTCATAATGTTGGTGAACTTGATTTAGTTATGCGCAAAAATAATGTTGTCTATGTCATTGAAGTTAAAGCTAGACTGTTTTCGAATACTTCAAATTGGGGAGGTCCTGAGCTAGCTGTGAATTCCAATAAGCTTAGGAAGATTAAGAATACTACGAGATATCTTATAAGACAGTATCATCTTGAAGACTATAATATTGTGTTCATGGTTGGTACAGTTCTTCACGATAAGCTAGGTAATGTCGTTGATGTTGATGTATTTGAGATTTGATAATACTATCTGAGGTGACTTGTTACTTTTGATAGGTATTATTAATAAAAATAATAGTGGTTTAGGTATTTCGTAGAAAAAAGATTTGGTAATGAATTTTCATTGCTAAAAAATTGCATAATCATTATAATTATTTCGGTTATAATATTTCAAATTGCGGCTTTTTGCAATTTGTTCAGTAATTTCTATTCAAAATTTTATGGAGGCGTGCTATGAAGTCTTACAAAGCTATGTCTAAAGACGAATTGTTAAAGGAAAAGGAGAGCTTGGAGAAAGAGTATTCTGATCTTAAGAGCTTGAATCTTTCTTTGAATATGATGAGAGGTAATCCTGCTCCAAATCAGCTTGCAATGTCTAATGATCTTTTTGAAGGTCTTGGCGCAAAGACTGATTTCAAGGCTAAGGATGGTACAGATTGCAGAAACTACGGTATTCCTGCTGGTATCCCAGAGGCTAGAGAGCTCTTCGCTGAGATTCTCGGAACAGATGCTTCAAATGTATTTATCGGTAATTCTTCTAGCTTGAACCTCATGTTCGATACACTTATGAGAGCTTGTGCTTTCGGTGAAATTGATTCAGAGAAGCCTTGGTTCCAGGTTGAAGGTAGAAAGTGGCTTTGCCCAGTTCCTGGTTATGACAGACACTTCAAGGTAACAAAGCAGCTCGGTTTTGAACTTATCCCAGTTCCAATGACAGACGAAGGTCCAGATATCGATGTTATTGAAGAGCTCGTTAAGGATCCAACTGTTCTTGGTATGTGGCTTGTTCCTGTATATAGCAATCCAGATGGTATTACAACTTCTGAGGCTGTATGTAAGAGACTTGCTTCAATGAAGACAGCTGCAAAGGATTTCCGTATTTTCTGGGATAACGCTTATTGCGTACACCACCTCTATGCTGATGAAGCTAAGCAGGAGAAGGTACCTGATATTCTTTCACTTTGTGCAGAAGCAGGTAACCCAAATCGTGTATATGAGTTCGCATCAACATCAAAGGTTTCTTTTGCTGGTTCAGGTCTTGCATGCTTTGCAACAAATAAGGACAACTTTGAAGCAGCTATGAAGGTTATTGGTATCCAGACAATCGGTGCTAATAAGATTAATCAGCTCGCTCACTCAGTTATGTTCCCAAATCTTGCTGCCATTAAGGAGCAGATGATGAAGCACGCTGAGATTTTGAGACCTAAGTTCGAGAAGACAATTGAGATTCTTGATAATGAGCTTACAGGTCTTGATATTGCTACATGGCATAAGCCAAACGGTGGTTTCTTCATTTCTGTAAATGTATTCCCAGGTACAGCAAAGGCAACAGTAGCTATGTGTAAGGATCTTGGTGTTGCTTTGACACCTGCTGGTGCTACTTATCCAGATGGTAATGATCCTCAGGATTCAAATATCAGATTTGCACCTAGCTTCCCATCAATTGAAAATATTGAGAAGTCTGTAAAAGTATTTACAGTTTGTGCTAAACTTGCAGCAGTTAATAAAATTTTGGAGGCATAATAATGAGCAACGATACATTCGTAAGTCCATTGAATTCCCGTTACGCAAGTAAGGAAATGCAGTACATTTTCTCTCCTGATAAGAAGTTTACAACATGGCGTAAGCTTTGGATTGCACTTGCAGAGTCAGAGAAAGAGCTTGGTCTCAATATTACAGATGAGCAGATTGAAGAACTCAAGGCTCATATCTATGATATCGACTATGAAATGGCAGCTGCAGAAGAGAAGATTGTAAGACATGATGTTATGGCTCATGTTCATACATATGGTAAGGCTTGTCCCAAGGCTGCAGGTATTATTCACCTTGGTGCTACATCTTGCTACGTTGGTGATAACACAGATATCATCATCATGCGTGAGGCTCTTGAGCTTATCCGTAAGAGACTTGTAGTTACAATTTCTAAGGTTGCTAAGTTTGCTGATGATTATAAGGATATGCCAACACTTGGTTTTACACACTTCCAGCCAGCACAGCTTGTTACTGTTGGTAAGAGAGCTTCTTTGTGGCTCCAGGATCTTATGATGGATCTAGAGGAAGTTGAGGCTGTTGCAGCTTCACTTAAGATGCTTGGTTGTAAGGGTACAACTGGTACTCAGGCTAGCTTCATGAAGCTTTTCGAAGGTGACCATGATAAGTGCGTTGCTCTTGATCAGAAGATTGCTAATAAGATGGGCTTCGAGTCATCTTACTATGTATCTGGTCAGACATATTCACGTAAGGTTGATTCAAGAGTTCTTAATGCTCTTTCATCAATCGCACAGAGTGCTCACAAGTTCAGTAATGATATTAGACTTCTCCAGCACTTGAAGGAGGTTGAAGAGCCATTTGAGAAGACACAGATTGGTTCATCAGCTATGGCTTACAAGCGTAACCCAATGAGATCTGAGAGAATTGCTTCTCTTGCAAGATACGTTATGGCAGATGCTTTGAATCCAGCTATGACAGCGGCTGAGCAGTGGTTCGAGAGAACACTTGATGACTCTGCTAATAAGAGAATCTCTGTACCAGAGGCATTCCTTGCAGTTGATGCAATCCTCGGTATTTATACAAACATCGCATCAGGTCTTGTTGTTTATGACAAGATGATTCACCAGCACATCATGAATGAACTTCCATTCATGGCTACTGAGAACATCATGATGGAAGCTACAAAGCGTGGTGGTGACCGTCAGGTTCTTCACGAGAAGATTAGAGTTCTTTCTATGGAAGCTGGTGCTGTTGTAAAGCAGGAAGGTAAGCCAAATGACCTTCTCGACAGAATCGTTAAGGATCCAGCTTTTGGTCTTACAAAAGAAGATCTTGATGCTCTCCTTGATCCTAAGCTTTACATTGGTCGTTGCCCAGAACAGGTTACAACATTCCTTAATGAGGCAATCTATCCAATCCTTGAAGCTCATAAGGCTGATCTTGATGTTAAGGAAGTTGAACTTAACGTTTAATTTAAGAAATTGTGTAAATGCCCTGGCTTAAGTTACTTAAGCTGGGGCATTTTTGTTTTGTTGGAGTATTAGAATGGCTAGAAAACATGTAGTTGTTGAATCTTATAATCCTGAATGGAAAACTGATTTTCTGAAAATTAAGGAAGAGCTTGATATTGTACTAAAGGGTTTGGTCTTAAGCATTGAACACGTAGGAAGTACTTCAGTAAAAGGTCTATCAGCCAAGCCAATAATCGATATTGATGTAGTTATTGAGGATAGAAGTCTTCTTGATGAAGTGATTAATGTTTTGAATTCAATTGGTTATACTCACGAAGGAAATCAGGGAATTGAAGGCAGAGAGGCATTTAAATATCAAGGTAAAGAACATCTTCGAAAACATCATTTGTATGTTTGTGCAAAGGATGCATTTGAACTTAAAAGACATATCGGATTTAGAGATTATTTAAGAAGTAATCCTGAGGCTGTTGAAACTTATAGTAGAATTAAAGTTGAAGGGGCATTAAAATATCCTTATGACATTGATAGTTATATCAACTATAAGTCTAGTTTTATTGAAGAGATATATGAGCTAATAGGTGTTAACAAAAAGTAGTTTGTTGGCACTAAACTAATTATGGGATGAGAATATGAAAAAGAGATTAATTGCACTAATACTTTGCGTGTGTTTTTTACTAGGTGGATGTGACAGAATTTTTGGTTCCAAGAAGTATTATGAGGAAGTTATCATTGATAATTACACATACTATCAAGTTAATAATTATATGAAGGAAAGCAAATATTCTTATTTTGACTTTGAAGTAAAGTGGCTTGAAGATATTAGTTCTATTGATTCTAATGACACTTATAGATATGTTTCTATTAATTATACATTGAATAATATCATTGATACTTATTCTGATGAGTATTTTTCACTTAGTCATGGTAAGGTCCTTGATTATGAGCAGTACAAAGAACTATGTGAGAAGTACTCCATGAATCAAGATTATAATAATTCGCATAAGAATTATTTAGTAGTTATGAATGCTAACCCTGAATATGATATTGAGTTTCATCCAGTTAGTGTTATTTATGACAAAGAAGAGGATGTAATTCAATACTTTTATGCTGAAGAGATAAATTATTCATCTAAGGAAAAGCATTCTTTTATATGTGTTATTCCAACTGATTGTGATGTAGATACAGAAGTTGATATGAAGTATTGCCGTACTGAAGATGAATTAGAAGATTTGAAAGAGTGGTATAAGGAGCATCCTGGTGGAGTAATAGAATATAAACCAGTAATATATCTTTATCCTGAGGAAGACAATACTCCTGTTAATGTATCATTTGAATTAACAGACGCTGAACTTACTTGTACATATCCATTATATGATGATGGATGGTCTGTAATTGCTAATAAGAACGGATTATTAACGATTAATGATAAAGAATATAATTACCTCTATTGGGAAGGTACAAATCATAGAGGATATAGTATTGAGGAAGGCTTCTGCGTAAAAGGATCTGATACTGCTACTTTCCTAGAAGAAATACTTGCTGAACTAGGTCTAAATAGAAGAGAAGCTAATGAGTTCATTGTATACTGGCTACCACTTATGGAAGTAAATGAGTATAACGTTATCTCATTTGATATTAAGCAATATGAGGAAATGTATAAGCTTAATGTAAATCCTGTTCCTGACACAGAAATTAGAGTATTTATGACTTGGTATGGAACTGATGAAGAGATAACAATTGCTCCGCAGATTATTAATACTCCAACTAGAGAAGGATTTACTGTGGTTGAATGGGGCGGATCAAAGATTAAATAATCTGCTATATATTTAGTAATTGAGTATATAGAGTTTAATTTTGTGTTTTTGTAAATAGTGTTTTCTTTTTTAATAAAGTCCAATGTGTTAGAATACATTGGACTTTTTCTGTTAAGAGGTAGAAGAATGATTTATTTTGATAACAGTGCTACAACTAAGCCGCTTCCTGAAGTAGCTAAGTTAATGTATGAAGATATGCTTTCTGAAGATTCTTGGGGCAATCCTGGTTCGCTTCATGAACTAGGTACAATTGCATATAAATCTTACATTAATGCTAAAGAAGATATTGCCAAGTGTTTTTCTTGTCGTGAACAAGAGATATATTTCACATCATGCGCTACTGAGAGTGCTAATACAGCAATCACTGGTTACATGCGTCGTAATAAGAGACTTGGAAGAACAATCATTTCTACTAAGACGGAACATAAAGCTACTTTGGAAGTGCTTGAAAGATTAGCGTCTGAAGGATGTACAGTTAAGTATATTTCTGTTGGTCGTGATGGTAAGCCTAATCTTGATGAACTCTCTAATGCTATTGATGGTGATACTGCACTTTTGTGCTTTACTCATGTAAATAACGAGACTGGTTCAATTCTTCCTCTTAATGAGATTATTGATATCAAGAATTCCAAGAATCGTCAGGCTGTTATTTACCTTGACTGTGTTCAGTCAGTAGGCAAGCTTCCTATTAATCTTAGTAAAATGGGTGTTGAACTTGCTTCGTTTTCTGGACATAAGATTCATTCAATTAAAGGTAATGGTGTCCTTTACGTAAAAAATGGAGTTAAGATTGATCCATTCATTCTTGGTGGTGGTCAGCAGAATGGCATGCGCTCTGGTACTGAGAGTCCTCTTTTGGCTAGAAGTTTTGCACTTGCCCTTCAGGATGCAACATCTAATATGGATGATCATTATGCTTCTGTTAAGGAAATTAATGATTACTTGCGTACTGAGCTCGTTAAGCGTAAGGCTATAATTATGTCACCAGATGATGCACTTCCATATGTATTGAATGTCTCTTTTGATGGATTTGAATCTGAGACGATGCTTCATTGCCTTGAGAGATATAAGATATATGTATCAACGATTTCTGCTTGTTCATCAAAGTCGAAGAAGTATAGTTATGTTTTAGAGGCTATGGGAATTGATCGAAAACAATCTGCCAATGCTGTAAGACTTAGCTTTAGTAGATTTAACACGATGGATGAAGCTAGAGAATTCGTAGAAAAACTTGATGAGATTTATGCGTTGTTTTCGCTTAGAAAATAAATGAGAGGAAAAACTATTATGAGTACAAATGTTATTCTTGCAAGAATGGGTGAGGTTACACTCAAGGGATTAAACAGAGGAACTTTTGAGGCTAGACTTAAGAATAATCTTAAGTACAGACTTAGAAATTTTGGTAAGCTCAAGATTTATCAGAGCCAGAGCAGAATTTGGATTGAGCCCAAAGATGGTGATGCTAATCCATACTTTGAGAATGAAGTTGCAGCTAAGGAGATTCTTGATGCTGTAGTTCAGGTGTTTGGTATTGTATCAGCTTCACTTGCTAGAAAATTCGAATACACATCAATGGATGAGATTAGAACTAATTCCGTTGAATACATGAAGGAGTATTTGAAGCTTTTCCCAGAGCATGAAACATTTAAGGTTGAAGCAAAGAGAGGCGTTAAGTCATTCCCACTTACTTCTCCTCAGATCAGTGAAGATATTGGTGGACTTCTTTTAGAGAATTTTGATAGCTTACGAGTTAATGTTAAGAAGCCTGATTTTGTATTCATGGTTGAAGTTCGTGATTTCTGTTATGTATATGCTGGTAAGGTAATGGGTCACAGAGGACTTCCTGTTGGTACTGCTGGTAAGGGTATGCTTCTTCTTTCAGGCGGTATTGATAGCCCTGTTGCAGGTTATATGATGGCTAGTAGAGGTATGGAGCTTGATGCAGTATATTTCCATTCTTTCCCATATACAAGTGATAGAGCAAAGGATAAGGTTGTTGATCTTGCAAAGATTGTATCTAAGTTCTCTGGAAAGATGACACTTCATGTAGTTAACTTTACAGATATTCAGCTCGATATGTATAAAAACAGTCGTCAAGATATGCTCACAGTTACAATGAGAAGAGTAATGCTTCAGATTGCAGAAAGACTTGCTAAAGAAAATGGCTGTGGTTGTCTTATTACAGGTGAATCTCTTGGACAGGTTGCTAGCCAGACTTTGGAAGCAATCAACTTTACTAATGAAGTTGTTGATATGCCAATCTTTAGACCACTTATCGGTATTGATAAGGAAGCTACATGTGATATTTCAAGAAGAATTGGTGCTTTTGAGACTTCAATTCTTCCATATGAAGATTGCTGTACTGTTTTCGTTGCTAAGCATCCTAAGACACATCCATCTAGAGAAGATATCATTGAAGCTGAAGCTAATCTTGATATTCAGAAGATGGTTGAAGATGGTGTGAACGGCACTGAGCAGATTAAGATTTAAGAGATAGTTATATGATTAATGAAACAATAGTTAAGTCAACAGCTAAGGCTCTCAATATTAAAGAGAGCCAGGTTCAGGCTGTTATCAAACTCCTTAGTGAAGGATCTACAATTCCTTTTATCGCTAGATATCGTAAAGAGGTAACTAATTATCTTGATGAGAATCAGATACGTGAGATTTCTCTCAATTATGAATATCAGCAGAATTTATCAGAGCGTAAAGATACTGTTATTGGTCTAATTAAAGAGCGTGGAATGCTAACTGATGAGATTAAATCAGCTATATTAGCATGTACAAAATTAAGTGAAGTAGATGCTCTTTATGAGCCATATAAAGAATCTAGAAAGACTAAGGGTACAGAAGCTATTAAGCTTGGCCTTGAGCCTCTTGCAAAAAAGATTATGACTTTCCCTAGACAGTCAAGAGATGAGTTAGCAGCACCATTTCTTAATGATCAGGTTAAGACTACTGATGAAGCTATTACTAATGCTGGTTATATTATTGCTGATATCATTAACAGCAACATTGATTATAGAGAGTATATAACTGAGAATACTCGTAAGTTTGGCCTTGTTAATTCAAAGAAGAAAAAGTCTAGTGAAGATCCTTCAAAACTTTATGAGATTTACTATGATTTTACTGAGAAAGTTTCAAGAGTTAAGAGTTATCAAGTACTCGCAATCAATAGAGCATATAAAGAGAAGATTGTTACTTATTCAATCAGTAATGATAATGATCGTATGATTGATTATCTTAAGACAAAGATTCTTAGAGATAGAGATTTCCCAACTCGTAAAGACTATGAATCTTTTATTGAAGATGCATATAAGCGTCTAATGTTTCCTAGTATTGAGCGTATCATCAAGTCTGAACTTCTTGATAAAGCATCTGAGACTGGTGTTAAAGAGTTCGGCACTAATCTTGAGAATTTGCTTTTAACTCCTCCTATCAAGGAAACAGTAGTACTCGGATTTGATCCAGCTTTCAGAACTGGCTGTAAATTAGCAGTTGTATCAGAGACTGGTAACTGTCTTGATATTGGAGTTATTTATCCGCACGAACCTAAGAATGATAAGGTGAATAGCTCGAAAACACTTCTAAATCTCATAAAGAAGCACAACGTTAGAATTATCGCAATTGGTAATGGAACTGCTTCTAGAGAGTCTGAAGCTTTCGTAGCATCTTTTATCAAAGAGAATAACCTTGATGTTAAATTTGTTATTGTTAGCGAAGCAGGTGCTTCTGTATATTCAGCTTCACCTCTTGCAAATAAGGAATTTCCAGATTTTTCTGTTGAACAGAGAAGTGCTGTATCAATTGCTAGAAGACTTCAGGATGCTCTTTCTGAGCTTGTTAAGATTGATCCAAAATCTATTGGTATTGGATTATATCAGCACGACCTTAAGCAGAAAGAGCTCGATGAAGAATTAGGTTTCGTAGTAAGTAAGATTGTTAATCAAGTTGGTGTTAACATTAATACTGCTAGCGAAAGCTTATTAAGCCATGTATCTGGTCTTGATAAGAAGTCTATAAAAGCAATTCTCGATTATAGAAAGTCGAAGACAAGATTTAATAGTCGTGAAGATTTACGTGGACTTAAAGGAATTAGCGAGCTTGTTTTCGAGCAGTCCGCAGGCTTCTTAAGAGTATTAGAAGGAACTAATCCATTAGACAAAACTAATATTCACCCAGAAGACTATGAACTTGTTATGAGAATTACTTCTGATATTGGATTTAACCTTGATTTAGTTGGAACAGCTGAAGGTAAGAGTATCCTAGATAGAATTAATGAGAAGGAATGTACTACTAAGTATGGTATCTCTGTTGATAAGCTAAATATGATTAAAGAAAATCTTATCAATGGAATTATTGATCCACGTTCAGAGATTAAGACTGTAACACTTAAGTCTGATGTTCTTACTTTGGATGATTTAGAGATTGGAATGGAGCTCGAAGGAACAATTCGTAATGTTCTTCCATTTGGTGCTTTTGTTGATATTGGTCTCCATGATGATGGACTTATTCATATTTCTAGAATGAGTAAGAAATTCATCTCTCATCCAAATGAAATCGTAAAGATTGGTGATATAGTTAAAGTATTCGTTGTTGATATTGATAAGACTAAGCAGAGAGTTGGACTTAGCCTAATCTGAGGTGAGAATTATGAAAACAGGTAAACTTACTAACGAACAACTTAAAAGTCTTGTACTAGATAGACTTCCTAAATGTTCACCAGCTACACTCGTTGGTGCTAGTATTGGTGCTGATTGTGCTTGGTTAAATCTTGGAGATAAGATACTCGTATCTTCATCAGATCCTATTACAGCTGGTGGAATGCAGTCAGGAACTCTTGCAATTCATGTATCATGCAATGATATCGCATCTTGTGGTATTAGACCATCAGGAATACTATTCGTTGTTATTGCGCCATCTAGTGCTACAGAAGATGATATTGTAACTATTGTTGATCAGGCATCAGCTGAAGCTTCTAAGTTAGGTGTTGATATTGTAGGTGGTCATACTGAAGTTTCAGATACTGTTAATGACTTTGTAGTTATTACTACAGCATTTGGAATTATCGATAAATCACATCCAGTTCCACTAGGAAAAGCTAAGTCTGGTGATAAGCTAATTCTTACTAAGAAATGTGGTATCGAGGGAAGTTACATTGCTTCAATGGAGCATAGACAGAAGCTCGAAGGTAAAGTTTCAGATATTTTAATTAATGAAGCAGCTAAGTATAATCAGTTGATTTCAGTAGTACCAGAAGGTGAAATTGCTGGTGGAATTATAAATAAGGACTTCTCAAAAAATGAGAATGGTTTTTATTATAGTGCTGTTAACCTTATGCATGACGTAACTGAAGGTGGTGTGTTCGGAGCAGCTTATGAGATGGCACACTTTTCTAATTTGGGTGTTAGATTAGTTCAGAATGATATTGCCATCAGTGATGCAACAATTGAGATTTGCAGAGCTTTAGATTGGAACCCATATAGATTGATATCATCTGGTTCATTATTGATTGCAACATCAGAAGCTGATCGAGTATTAGATAAGCTCCATAGTAGTAATATTGAAGCATGTATTATAGGTGAGTTTGTTGATTCTGGTTTTACTTATGTTGATGAATTAGGAAATGAACTGGAATTAGACCCACCAGCAGCCGATGAAATCTATAAAGTTTAATATTTTTACGTGATTTTGTATTTACCTATTAAAAAAATAAATGTAATATAAATTGTCATTATATTAATGGAGGTATGAATATGTTAGAGCATATTAAGGCACAGGATCCTGAGATTTATAGTGCTATTTCAGACGAACTTACAAGACAGAGAGACAAGATCGAGCTTATCGCTTCTGAGAACATCGTTTCTGAAGCAGTTCTTGAGGCAGCTGGTTCTGTTCTTACAAATAAATACGCTGAGGGTTACCCAGGAAAGAGATATTACGGTGGATGTGAGCATGTTGACGTAGTTGAGCAGCTCGCTATCGATAGACTTTGCCAGCTCTTCGGCGCTAAGTATGCTAACGTTCAGCCACACTCTGGTGCACAGGCTAACACAGCTGTATATTTTGCAATTCTTAAGCCAGGCGATAAGATCCTTGGTATGGATCTTTCACATGGTGGTCACCTTACACATGGTATGAAGCTCAATGTTTCTGGTAAGACATATGAGTCAGACTTCTATCAGGTAAATGAGGAGACAGGTTTGATTGATTATGAGGCTGTTAGAGCTAAGGCTCTCGAGTTCAAGCCAAATGTAATCGTAGCTGGTGCTTCAGCTTATCCACGTGAGATCGACTTTAAGAAGTTCCGTGAGCTTGCTGATGAAGTTGGCGCATACCTCTTCGTAGATATGGCTCATATTGCTGGTCTTGTTGCTGCTGGTCTCCACCAGAACCCAGTTCCATACGCTCATATCGTTACAACAACAACACATAAGACACTCCGTGGACCACGTGGTGGTGTTATCATGACAAATGATGAAGATCTCGCTAAGAAGATTAACTCAGCTGTATTCCCAGGTCAGCAGGGTGGTCCTTTGATGCACATCATCGCTGCTAAGGCTGTAGCATTCAAGGAGGCTCTCTCTCCAGCATTCCGTGAGTATGCTGCTCAGATCAAGGCTAATGCTAAGGTTCTTTCTGAAGAACTCATGAAGAGAAATGTTAACCTCGTTTCTGGTGGTACAGATAATCACCTTATGCTTATCGACCTTCGTGGTACTGGTATCACAGGTAAGGAACTCCAGCTCCGTCTTGATGACTGTAATGTAACAGCTAACAAGAATACAATCCCTGGTGATCCAGAGAAGCCATTCATCACATCTGGTGTTAGAATTGGTACACCTGCAGTTACAGCTCGTGGTATGAAGGAAGAAGACATGGTTGTTCTTGCTGATATCATCGCTATGACAATCTTTGAGTATGAGACAAAGAAGCAGGAGATTCTTGATAAGGTAGCTTCACTTACATCTAAGTATCCACTTTATCCAGATATGGTTTAATCCATATTCCAAATTGAATTTATTAGTCGCATGTCAGAAATGGCATGCGATTTTTTTATCCTTGAAATGACAATATCGAAAATAGAATTTTTGTTCTTTTTTTGATATAATTAGTCAAAATATGTATGAGGTGCTTTATGGAGAGTGAGAAACTTCAACCATTAGCTTTTCGAATGTGTCCTAGAAATCTTGATGAATATATTGGTCAGGAGCACATTATTGGTAAAGGTAAGATGCTTAGAAGAATGATTGAAGCTGATAGATTATCTTCAGTTATTCTATTTGGTCCTCCAGGTGTTGGTAAGACTGCACTTGCTAGACTAATTGCTAATACTACATCCTCAAATTTCAAGAAGATTAATGCTGTTATTGCTGGTGTTGCTGATATTAAGCAGATAGTTACTGATGCACAGAATCCTATTTTGTCTGGTAGCAAACGAACAGTTTTATTTATTGATGAGATTCATAGGTTTAATAAGCTTCAGCAGGATGCTTTGTTACCATACGTTGAGGATGGCACTATCATATTGATTGGTGCTACAACAGAGAACCCTTTCTTTGAAGTTAATAAAGCTCTAGTTTCAAGATCAACAGTACTTCAGCTTAAGCCTTTATCAACAGACAACATTATTAAACTTCTTAAGAATGCTATTAATGATAAGGAACGTGGATACGGCAATTATTCGATTGAGATATCAGATGAGACACTTTATATGATGGCTGAAATGTCTTCGGGTGATGGTCGTAATTCTCTAAAAGCATTGGAACTTGCTGTTAGTACAACTCCACCTAATAGTGAAGGTACTATTGTTATCGATAAAGAAGTTATCTCTGATTGTATGCAGAAGAAGTTCCAAGTTTTCGATAAGAATGGTGAGAACCACTATGACAATATTTCAGCGATGATTAAATCAATGAGGGGTTCAGATCCTGATGCAACTATTCATTATCTTGCTAAGGCACTTGAAGCTGGAGAAGATATTGAGTTTTTAGCTAGACGTATCATGATATGCGCATCTGAAGATGTTGGATTAGCTAATCCAAATGCATTACTTGTTGCTGTAGCAGCATTTGATGCCATTAGATCTATTGGTATGCCTGAAGCTCGAATATTATTATCAGAAGCTGCTATTTGTGTCGCTACTTCTCCAAAGTCAAATGCTTCTTATCTTGCAATAGATCAAGCACTTGATGATGTAAGGAATATTGATACTGGTACTGTTCCAATGCATATTAGAAATGCTCCTGCTGAGGTAATGTCTGAATTAGGTTATAAGGTTGGTTATAAGTACCCACATGATTATCCAGGTCATATTGTTAAACAGCAGTATTTGCCAGATGCGATTGTAGATAAGAAATACTACAATCCAACAGAGATTGGTTATGAGAAGAAGATTGGTGAATATCTTAGATGGGTTGATGCTAATACTTCCAATCAGTGATTAATGTTATATATTAGTGTATTTTTGAGTTATTTATTTACAATTTTTCATACTGTAACTTATGTTACGGGTTGTTTTTTGCAATAATCTATTGTATTAGTGAATATTTAGTAAAGAAGGTTGATTACTTTGACACGAGTTTATTTAGATAATGCGGCTACAACAAGAGTTCGTCCTGAAGTTGTTGAAGCTATGACAATTGCTTTTACTGAGCAGTATGGTAACTGTTCTTCTATGTATCAGGAAGGTGAGAGCGCTAAGGCTTTACTTGATGATGCTAGAAGCAGAATTGCAGCTTCTTTAAATGCTGAAGCTCGAGAGATTTATTTTACTTCTTGCGGTAGCGAAGCTGATAACTGGGCATTGAAGGGTGCTGCTTTGAAGTATGGTGATAAGAAAAAGAAGATTCTTATTTCAGCTATTGAGCACCACGCAATTCTTCATACATGTGATAGCTTGGCTAAACAGGGTTTTGAGATTGTTAAGATTCCTGTTGATGCAGAAGGTATCGTTGATGTTGATTTTATTAAGTCACAGCTTGATGATAATACGTTAATTGTATCAGTAATGCTTGCTAATAATGAGATTGGTACAATTCAGCCAATTAAGGAGATTGCTGCTCTTTGTAAGGAGAAGAAGATACTTTGTCATACTGATGCTGTTCAGGCTGTTGGTTCAATTCCTGTAGATGTTAAAGATTTGGGAGTAGACATGTTGTCTCTTTCAGGTCATAAGTTCCATTCACCAAAGGGTATTGGTGCTCTTTATATTAGAAAGGGAGTTACTATTTCTAACTTTATGGATGGTGGACATCAGGAGAGAGGTAAGAGAGCTGGTACAGAAAACCTTCCATACATTCTTGGTATGGCTAAGGCTCTTGAACTTGCTGTTGCTGAGATGAATACTAATCTTGAAAAAATCACAGATATGCGTGATTCATTAATCAAAGAGATTGAAGCTACAATTCCATATTGTAAGTTCAATGGACATAGAACAAAGAGATTACCTGGTAATGTTAACTTCTCATTTAACTTTATCGAGGGTGAATCAATGCTCTTGTGGCTCGATGATGCAGGTTTTGCTTGTTCTACTGGCTCAGCTTGTGCATCAGGTTCACTTGATCCTTCACATGTTCTTCTTGCTATTGGTTTACCTCATGAGGTAGCTCATGGTTCACTTAGAATTTCAATTGGTAAGTTTAATACTAAGGAAGAAGTTATGTCTCTTGTTCCTGTTCTCGCTGGTATTGTCCAGAAGCTCAGAGATATGAGCCCACTTTATGAGGATTTCATGAATGGTAGAGAATTACAGCAGGGAACATGCCCAAGATGCAATGACGACGGTTCTTGTAAGATTTAATTAGATTAGAGGAGATTTTATATGTATTCAGAGAAAGTAATGGATCATTTTAAGAATCCAAGAAATGTTGGTGAGATTGAAGACGCTAATGCTATTGGCGTTGTTGGTAATGCTAAGTGCGGCGACATCATGAAGATGTATTTGAAGATTGAGAATGATGTTATCGTTGATTGTAAGTTTAAGACTTTTGGTTGTGGTAGTGCTATTGCTACTTCATCAATGGCTACTGAGATGATTAAGGGTAAGACAATCGAGGAAGCTATGACACTTTCTAACAAGGCTGTTGCTGAAGCTCTTGATGGTTTGCCACCAGTTAAGATGCACTGTTCACTTCTTGCTGAGCAGGCTGTAAAGGCAGCTCTTAAGATGTATTATGAAGCTAATGGCGGTATTCCTGAGAAGTATACTGAATACTTTAAGGTTTTGGATGAGGACGAGGATGAAGTTGAAGAAGAGTAATAAATTTGTAGCTCTAATTCTTCTTGTTGCTACATTGATTTCTCTTGTTGCTTGTTCTGGAGTAAGCATCGATAAAGAAGTAACAAAGGAAGATGTTAACTCATCTCCTGAGAATGTTTGTAGAGCCTTCTTTCAGTCTTTATATACAGAAGATGATGAATTGTTTTCGATGTGCTTTTATGATGGAGTTCTCGAAAACGATTCTAACATCTCAGTATATGACCAGTATCAGACACTTCTTGATCCAGAATTAGAGTTTCTTGGTACAAAACATATAGCTACAAGACCTTGTAACATTGATAATGGTTATGATTATCAGGTTATGAAGGATAACATTAGTGTCTTTAGTGAGATTGATGAGAATCTAATTGAAGACATTCAGCTTGTAAATGTAAAAGTATTCTTTAAGTTAGAAGACCAGAATAAATCAGTTGAATTATTCTCTGTAGTTTATAGAGTTGGACCTGATTGGTATTTCTTCTCAATAATTGATACTACAACTAGATCAACAAAGTAATTACAATGCCTCCTCGTGAGGCATTCTTTTTTTGAAGTAAAAATTTGATTTAAAACCAAGACTCTTTAAATATTCTGCTGTTTCATTAAAATGAATTCCTAGAGTATCTGTAGTGTGAGAATCTGAACCAAGAGTGATCATTTTTCCACCCATATCTTGATATCTTTTAAGAATTTCAGGATCAGGCATAGTCATCTTAGCTTTTTTCTTGATGAGCTTGTGAATAGATTTTGTATTAATCTCTAATGATTTACCTTTGCTAATGATTATTTCGAATAATCTATCGAAATCTTTTGGGCAATCAGAGTATAAGACATTGCAATTTCTTTTCTTACAATATCTATTAATATAATCGTAGTGACCAATAATGTTATAGTTGTCGCATCTTTCAGCCATCTCAGCTAAAACTGAAACGTATTTACTATGGAGATCTTCCTTTGTATACATCTTGTAGCACTCAGTATTGAAGTAAACATCTTTACCATCAATAAGGTGATTACTGAGAATAACAGAATCAAATGGGGCACTAGCTGATACAGAATCAATAATGTCTGCAATATGAGACTGATATCCAAGTTCGATACCCATTATCAAATCAACATTTGTAGCAAGTTTTTTCCAAATCTCAAAAGCATCTACATACTGATTAATATCAAAAATCTGTGAAGGCTCTTCAGGATGTGGGTAATCGTAGTCATAATGTTCTGTAATAGCGATTCGCTTAATCTGTTTTTGATTGCAACTTGAGATTAATTCTGAAATGCTCATTCCAGCGTCAGAACTAAAATGACAAGTGTGGTTATGACTATCTGTTACCATATTTTCTCCGAATACATTTTTCTTTTTATGTTATTATAGCAATATTGTAGTACAATTTTTATATTATTTTTAAGGAGATGTTTATATGGCTAAGAAGAAAAATACTGATAGCAAAGAACTTTTTGCAGAGTTCCCTAATTTATATAAAGTTTCATCTGATGACGATATCGATACATGTATGGAATTTGCTGAGGATTATAAGGCTTTTCTTAATGTTTCAAAAACTGAGCGTGAGTTTGTTATTACATCTGTAGAGGCAGCTGAGTCTATTGGCTTCGTTGATATTGATACTAAGGAAAATCTTGAAGCTGGAGATAAAGTTTATACATCAATCAGAGGTAAGGGTTTAGCTCTTGCTGTTATTGGTAAGAAGCCTGCTATAAATGGTTTTAATATTCTTGGTGCTCATATCGATTCACCACGTCTTGACCTTAAGCCAAATCCTATTTATGAGGATGAAGAGACATGTTACTTCAAAACTCATTACTATGGTGGTATTAAGAAATATCAGTGGACTACTATTCCTCTTGCTATTCATGGTGTTGTTTTCACTAAAGATGGTAAAAAGCATGAGATTGTTGTAGGTGAGAAAGAAGATGATCCTATCTTTTATATCACTGATTTGCTCCCACACTTAGGTGGAGATCAGATGAAGAGAAATGCCAGCGAGTTTATTTCTGGCGAAGATTTGAATGTGATTATTGGTGGTCGTCCTATTTCTAAGGAAGATACAAAGAATGCGTATAAGGCTAATATCTTGAAGTTCCTTAATGACAACTATGGTATTAAGGAAAAGGATTTCGTTTCTGGTGAGATTGAGATTGTTTCAGCAATGAAGGCTAGAGATGTTGGTTTTGATAGAGCATTTATTGCTGCATATGGTCATGATGATAAGGTTTGTGCTTATCCAGCTCTTATGGCATTGTTCGATCAGGAGAAGCCAAATAAGACTTGTGTTGTACTCCTTACTGATAAGGAAGAGATTGGTTCATATGCAAACTCTGGTGCTCAGTCAGTTCTATATGAGAACTTTATGATGGAGATTTTTGCTAAGCAGTCAGGCGAGGCATTTAATCTTCTTTCATACCGTAAGTGTATTGCTAATTCTAAGATGCTTTCAGCAGATGTATCTAATGCATATGATCCAAAGTATGCATCTGTATCTGATGCTAGAAATTCTGCTTATATGTCACATGGTATTAAGCTTGAGAAGTATGTTGGCTCAAGAGGTAAGTCAGGTACTAATGAAGCTAACGGTGATTTCGTTGCAGAGATTACTAGAATCTTTGAAGAAAATTCAGTTCTTTGGCAGACAGGTGAGCTTGGTAAGGTTGACGCTGGTGGCGGCGGAACTATTTCAGCTTACATGGCTAAGCATGGTATGGAAGTTATCGATTGTGGTGTACCAGTATGGTCAATGCACGCACCATATGAAGTTATCTCTAAGATGGACTTGTACTGTACTTATCTTGCTTATAAGTGTTTTATTGAGAATATTTAATTTGAGGTGTTATCTTGCTGAAGAATATTACTGATTTTTTCAAGAAAAACAGTATGGTTTCTGTTGCTGTGTTTATAGTACTAACTCTACTCATGGTGATGAACTATTCTTGTTCTACTAATTATATTGTTTCTCTTGTAGTTTCATTAATTATTTGGACTGTCGTATCGGTTCTTGCTGTTATTAACAAGTATCCTAATAAGATTTTTACTGAGAAGTTTAGTCTGTTTAGATTAGTATTAGCTCTTGGATTCTCTATTTGTAGTGTCGTATTTTATACAATGACAAATAGAGATCCTATTGAGTACTTTAGTGTATATAATTTATTACTTTGCTTTGTAATTACACTATGGTTTTATTACACAGTAATACCTGATATAACTGTTAATTTTAAGAAGAGACTTGTATTTTCTTTTCTGATTTCTTCTGCGTTAACATTCACATGTTTGATTTATCTTCCATTTGAATCTTATATTTCAAATATTGATAGTTTTGAGTTCGATTGTTTCAATTTCTTAGACTATTACTTATTTGTATTTTTCACAGCAACAGTCCTGTTAGCTTTATTACTTAATAGCTTTAAGGCAAAGTTTTATTGGGTAATTTATAAGGGTTTAGTTGGATTATCACTTGCTATTTTTGTTCAGTATATGTTCCTTAATAGTCATTTATCTTTGCTAGGAGTTGCCAATGATAATTCAGCAGGAACAGCAGTTACAATTATTAATCTAGTTATCTGGATTGCTATCTTTGTTGCTGTATATGTGTTGCCTAAGTTTATTAAGAATGCATGGATTAATACATATAAGATTTTATCTGGATTGGTCCTTGGTTATCACATAATTGCCTTTGTAATTATGCTTGTATTGGCTCCAAGTAGTGTATTTAGTACAACTGTTGAATTTTATACTGATACATCCGAGCAGTTTACATTATCTAACAATAATAATGTTGTAGTAATTGTTTTCGATGCCTTCGATAACTCAATAGTTAAAGATTTAGCAGATAATAATCCAGAGTATTTTGATGGATTAGAAGATTTCACTGTCTATACGAATACTACTAGTGTTTATGATTCTACAGTTACATCTATGTCTCAAATTTTTGGTGGTTGCGATTTTGACAACACACTAACAATTGAAGAATGGCTTGATAAAGGCTGGAATTCAGATAGTACAGTAACTTTCTATAATGAGATGCACAATAGTAATTATAAGTGTAATGCTTATAATTTTGAGCTTCCTTTGAAAGAATATGTTGTAGGTAAGTATGATAACATCAAACAGTATGAGACAGAGCAGGAGATTAAGCCTAATTATTTCAACATAAATAAGTTTGTTGATGAGATTAATCTTTTATCATTCTATAAAGTTGCACCTTATGCACTTAAGAATTTTGTTTCTTTTGATGCTGATGCGTTTAAGTACTATTGCATTTATCCAATGAGTGATGTCGCTTCTTATAGTAATAGTGAATATATCTCTAATATGAACTATTCATATGTTGATGAAAATATTATGACAGTTAATCATTTAAGAGGACTTCATTCTCCATGTATTGTTCCAGATGAGATTGATAACTGTTTTGTTATCATGAATAAGCTTGTAGATGAAATGAAGAGTAGTGGAGTTTACGATAATAGTACAATCATCTTTATGTCTGATCACGGTTGGCACAATGAAGATGCTACTACAGACGGTTGGGGAGCAACTCCTATGTTCTTTATTAAGGCTCCAGGAGTTTCACAGGATGATACAGTTTTTACAAGTGCTCCTATTTCAACAACTGACGTTTTAGGAACAATTATCGTTGATACTGGATTAGATGGTGTATGTAAGTATGATACAAGCATCTATGATTTTGATGAAAATTCAAGTCGTGTAAGGTATTTCTACGATAGAGTAAGAGATCCTGAACTACCAGATGTATATTCAACAGGTAAACTTTGGTACATCGTAAAATATAATGCTTTTGCTAAATATGAAATTACAGATGATTCTGCTATAATGTACGGAGTTGATCCTTTTACAAATGGTAATGAGATATTACCAATGAAGGAATATTTCGGATAGGAAGTGAATGTAATGAATATTGTTAATCTATATATTGATCCAGCTACTACTAGTTATATCATTCAGATTGCTGCAGGTGTTTTTCTAACACTTGGTACATTCTTAGCAATTTTCTGGAATAAGATTACTAGAAAGTTTAGAAAAAAGGATGACAAGGTTGTAGAGAAGACTAGTAAGAATGAAACTAGAAAAGACAAAGACGTTGTTATCAAAGCTGAAGATTTGCTAGACGATTAAAAAATAAGCTGTCACAAACGATTTGTGGCAGCTTTTCTTATGTGTGTTACTCTTCTGTAGGTTTATATCCTGAAAGAGGATTGCTCTCTACAGCTTTATGGAGAAGGTCATCATCTACATGAGTATATATTTGAGTAGTAGATACATTGGCATGTCCAAGAATTGTCTGAAGGCTTCTTAAATCTACATGACCATATTTATACATCAATGTAGCAGCAGTGTGTCTTAGCTTATGGACTGAATATGTCTTGGTATCTAATCCACTCATAGCGAGAAGATTCTTAACTCCAATCTGTATCATATCTTCAGATAGTCTTAAGCCTCGCTTAGAGACAAACAAAGCATTCTTTGCAGATGGTTTAATCTTGTAAGTTGATCTAACTTTAAGCCATTCTTCGATAGCTTCTAGACATGCATCATTAAGATATACAGTTCTTTCTTTATTACCTTTACCAATTACAGTAAGGATATTACCGTGAATGTCAGTTAAATTAATACCTCTAAGTTCAGCTAATCGCATGCCACAGTTTAAGAAAAGAATTACTATACAATAATCTCTTTCATTTGTTGCAGTAGGAGCATTAAAAGCTGAATCAATAAGTGCTTTGCTTTCATCCAGTGTTAGATACTTAGGTGAGCGTTTATTCTTTTTAGGACTTTCAAGTTCAAGTGTTGGATTATATTCGAAGTAATGCTTCTTTACACAGCAATACTTATAGAAACTTCTTAATGATGAAATCTTTCGTGATCTTGAAGCAGCATTTAAGTTTTGCTCACGACTAAGCCAGATAAGGAAAGCAAAAATATCGTTAGTTTTAACTTTGGATATAAACTTTAAATCGACATCAGATACATCAATTTCATTGATTTCCATTGAAGAAGATACGAGTTTTTTGTCTCGCAAAAGGTATCTGAAGAACATAACAATATCACCTTTGTAATTCTTTACAGTAAGGTCAGATCTGTTCAAAACAGCGAGCATATAATTCTCATATTCGTCTAATATTGGAAAAGAATTAATCATCGTAAACATCCTTTGTTAATACTGACTACATTTTAACATAATAATAAGATAATATTTTTGTAAAATGTGCTTGTTTATGGAAAAACGTTATGCTAATATATCACGTATGAAAAACAAATGTCCACCGTACGCGGACAAGGAAAGAGGAAAAACAATGGATAAAAAGTTAAAAGCTGGCGTAATTGGTGCAACAGGTTATGTAGGCCAGAGATTTATTTCTTTACTTAATAATCACCCTTGGTTTGAGTGTGTAGCAGTTTGTGCTTCACCTAGATCAGCAGGTAAGACATATGAAGAGGCTGTTGATGGTCGTTGGAAGATTGATGCTGAAATGCCTGAATATGTTAAGAAAATGATTGTATGGGGTACAGATAAGATTGAAGATTTCTGTAAGGAAGTTGATTTTGTTTTCTGTGCTGTAGATATGAAGAAGGATGAAATTAGAGCTCTCGAAGAGAAGATTGCTAAGACAGAGACACCAGTTATCTCTAACAACTCTGCTCATAGATGGACACCAGATGTTCCAATGATCATTCCTGAGATTAACGGCGCTCATGCTGAAGTTATCGAAGCTCAGAAGAAGAGACTTGGCACAACAAATGGTTTTATTGCTGTTAAGCCTAACTGCTCAATTCAGTCTTATGTTCCTGCATTAACACCACTTCTTGGTTATGGTATTAAGCAGATTTCTGTTTGCACATATCAGGCTATTTCAGGTGCTGGTAAGACATTCCAGGATTGGCCAGAGATGGTTGGTAACATGATCCCTTATATCGGTGGTGAAGAAGAGAAGTCTGAGAAGGAGCCACTTAAGGTTTGGGGTAAGGTTAACGGTGATCACATTGAATCTGCTGCTGCTCCAGTTATTTCAGCTCAGTGTTACAGAGTTGCTGTACAGGAAGGTCATACAGCTGCTGTTTCTGTATCATTTGATAAGAAGCCTTCAATGGAAGAAATGAAGAAGGCTTGGGCTGAGTTTGCAGGTGAGGCTCAGAAGCTTAATCTCCCATCAGCTCCAAAGCAGTTCCTCCAGTACATTGATGAGGATAATCGTCCACAGCCTAAGCTTGATGCTTATTATGAGAATGGTATGGGTGTTTCAATTGGTAGACTTCGTGAAGATAATATCTTCGATTACAAGTTTACATGTCTTTCACACAATACACTTCGCGGTGCTGCAGGTGGCGGTGTTCTTTCAGCAGAACTTCTCACAGCTAAGGGTTATATCAAACCTAAGCAGTAATATTATTAAGTATTATTTGTTTAACTACTGTCATTTATATGGCAGTAGTTATTTTTTTGTGATAAATTATTTACTTGATATTAATGATTGTTTTGAGGGTTATATGCACTATATAAGCGATGGTATTATTTTTGTTTTAGGTCAGATTATGCTCTTTTGCTATAATCTCGTTGGAAATTATGGCTTAAGTATTATTCTTTTCACATTGATTACTAAGGTTTTCCTAATTCCATTGAATCTCCTTGTACAGAAGAATTCTATTAAAATGGTTAATCTTATGCCTGAGCAGAATGCCCTTAAGATTAAGTATGTAGATGACAAAGATAAGTACACAGATGAGCAGATTGCCTTATACAAAAGACATAAGTACAATCCAATGCTTGGTGTAGTTCCTTTGTTAATTCAGATTCCTCTTATTCTTGGTCTTGTGGGTGTTATCTATAGACCTTTATCATACGCCATTGGTTTTAGTAGTGATGTTGTTAGCGATTTAACTTCAGTTTATATGAGTAATAATGGAATAACTGAAGCAACTAGCAGAATTCAGATTGATATTATAAATGCTGTTCAAAATTCTCCATTTAACTATAATGGAACTCATTTGGAAGAATATCTTAGAGAAATCAGTGCCTTTAAGATTAATTTTCTTGGTCTTGATCTTAGTATGATTCCATCATTTAAAGGTAACTATGAACTTTTAATTATACCTGTATTATCTGGTCTTAGCGCATGGTTCTTATGTGTAATGCAGAATAAGATTAATGTTCTTCAGCTTACACAGGGAAAAGGATATAAGCTCGCAACAACAATCTTTATGGTTGCATTCTCTTCATATTTCTCATTTGTTGTGCCTGCTGGTGTTGGTCTATATTGGATATTTGGTAATCTATTTGCCGTTCCAGTAATGCTTATTGTAAATGCAATTATTCCACCTAAGAAGCATGTTGATTATGATTATCTCGTTCGTATGAATGAAGAGAAGGCTAAGCATGATGCGAAAATGAAGGCTAATCTTCATAGAGAGAAAGCTGATTATAAGAAGTTCTTTGAAGTTAAAGATATGCAGCTTATGGTTTACTCTGAGGCTAATGGCTTCTATAAGTACTTCAAGGGAATAATCGATTATATTTGTGAGAACTCAGATATTGATATTCATTATGTAACTTCTGATCCTAACGATAATATTTTTAAAGATGAACGCAAGAATATTCATCCATATTATGTTGCTTCAGATAAGTATCTTATTCCTTTGTTTATGAAGCTTGATACTGACATTTGTCTTTTGACAACTCCTGATATTGAGAAGTATCAGCTCAAGAGATCTCGCGTTCGTAAGGATGTTGAGTATATTTATATGAATCATGCTATGGGTAGCGTTAATCTTAATCTTCGTAAGGGTGCGCTTAATTACTTTGATACAATTTTCTGTATTGGACCTGATTATGTTGAAGAAATTAGAGCGATTGAGGCTCTATATGGATCACCAAAGAAGGTTTTGGTAGAGACAGGTTATCCATTGCTTGATGAGATGCTCGAGAAGTATAATTCTGAAGCTCATAGTAATCATGAGATTCCAAGAATTCTTGTCGCTCCATCATGGCAGCCTGATAATATTTTCGAAACATGCATTGATGGTATTCTTGAAAGCTTAAAGGGTACAAATTATGAGATTAATCTTAGACCTCATCCACAGCATGTTCGTCACGCACCTGAATTGTTTGAAGGTTTGAAAGATAAGTATGAGTATGAAGGAAGTAACATTACTGTTACTACTGATTTCTCTGCAACTAATCCAGTACTTGAAGCTGATATCTTGATCACTGACTGGTCTGATATTGCATGGGAATATGCTTTTACTACTAAGAGACCTGTATTGTTCATTGATACTCCAATGAAGATGATGAATCCTGATTATGAGAAGATTGGTATTACTCCACGTAATATTAAGTTAAGAGATGTAGTAGGTAGAAGAGTAAAGCCAGAAGAGACTAAGGATAAAGTTGCCACTGAGATTAAGTATATGCTTGAGCATTATAGCGAATATAATGACGCTATAACTAAGACACACCAGGATTACACATTCAATATTGGAAAAAGTAAGATCTTGTGTGGTAAGTATATTTTGAAGCGTTTGAAAAATTAATTAACAAAATTTTGAAAAAGTGCTTGACTTAATGCAAAGTTATTTATATACTAACTAAGCGTTTGAGAGAGCGCCCCGAGTTAGTAAATAACAAGGGCCTTTAGCTCAGTTGGTTAGAGCAACCGGCTCATAACCGGTCGGTCTTGGGTTCGAGTCCCTGAAGGCCCACCAACTAACTAAACAACTAATTAATGGGAAGATTCCCGAGCGGCCAAAGGGAACAGACTGTAAATCTGTCGTCAGTGACTTCGGTGGTTCGAATCCACCTCTTCCCACCAGAAACCTCATCGAAAGATGAGGTTTTTCTTTTGCTTAAATTAACATAAATCCTCAAATACTGATATATTCAAATCTTAAGTTTTGGTAATCTTGATTTATAACTACTCAAAGGAGATTTACTTATGAAATCTTTAACTAAGGCTATTCCTGATACAAAAGTATCTGAAAGAGAATTGCGTAATAGAAATATCGCATACAATGCTGCATTTGAAGGTATTGTTTTACTTAAGAATGACAACAATGCTTTGCCAATTAAGGCTGGTAATATTGCTCTTTATGGAGCTGGTGCTAAGTTAACTATTAAAGGTGGTACTGGTTCTGGTGAAGTAAACGAAAGATATAGTGTAAATATTTATGATGGACTTATTAATCGTGGCTTTAAGGTTACAACTGACGCATGGATTAATGATCTTATGAAAGACTACGAAGGAGTTCTTGCTGAGTATAAGGAAAGAACTAAGTTCAATATATTTAAAATGAAGGATCTCATTAACATTATGGGTCAGCCAATTCATTTTCCTTTCGGTCGTGAAATTAGCGATGAGGATGTTAAGAATAGTAATACTGATACAGCTATCTATGTTGTATCTAGACAGGCTGGTGAGGGTTTAGATAAGAGATTGTCTAGTGGTGATTTTGATTTACAGGAAATTGAGATAAATCA
This sequence comes from Clostridia bacterium, assembly GCA_024403735.1. Classification (GTDB taxonomy): domain Bacteria; phylum Bacillota; class Clostridia; order Saccharofermentanales; family Saccharofermentanaceae; genus Saccharofermentans. The sequence continues at coordinate 31,611 of JAKSRG010000014.1, read as the reverse complement.
TCTTAAGAAACTTGTAGCATCATATAAGAATGTTGTTCTCGTTATTAATTCTGGTTCATCCATGAATGTTAAAGTAGCTGATGACATAGGAGTAAATTCTATTATTTATTTTTCTATGCAGGGATGCGAAGGTGGTAATGCTTTTGCTGATATTATTCTTGGAAATGTTTGTCCATCCGGAAAACTTACAGATACATGGGCAAAAGAATATAGTGATATTCCATTCTCAAACGAATATAGTTACCTCAAGGGTAATGTAAATGTTGGTCAAAGAAATGATGAGCTTTATAAGGAAGACATTTATGTAGGATATAGATTTTTTGATTCGTTTAAGGTTGATCCTAAGTTCTGTTTTGGTTTTGGACTATCTTATTCAAAGTTTGATATAGAACCAATTGATGCTTCTTATAGTAATGGCACTTTTACTATGAGTGTTAAGGTTACGAATGAAGGTAACTATGATGGTAAAGAGGTTGTACAGATTTATTGCTCTTGCCCTAGAGGTAAGCTTGTTAAGGAATACCAGCGTTTAGTAGCTTTTAAGAAAACATCTTTACTTAAGCCAGGAACTTCAGAAGTACTAAGTATTACTTTCTTGATTAGAGATATTGCTTCTTATTCAGAAGAAGATTCTTCATTCATCGTTGAAAAGGGAAGCTATAAGTTTAGAATTGGAAATTCTTCAAGAAGCACTAAACTATCATTTGTTGGTAGCTTAGATAAAGATATCATCTACTCAAAGAACAAAAATATTGTTTCTAAAGATTCTAGAGTTGGTGATTATAAGCATAGTAATGTTTTTGAGGACAGTGAAACAGACTATAAGGAGTTCATAATAGATTCTGATTTTGAAACTATTACATATGACTATGTTGGTCTCAAGAAGATTGAAGATGAGAAGGTTAATAAGATACTAGAAACATTATCAGTTAAAGAGATGATTGATATTTGTGTAGGTGATGGCTTCTCTGGTATCAAAAGCACATCTGGACTTTACACTCCAGGTGCAGTAGGTAGAACTACTCCTCGTCTCGTTAAGAAAGGTTTGATTAACGTTAACCTTGCTGATGGACCTGCTGGTCTAAGACTACTTAAGAGATCAGCACGCAAGAAGAATGGAAAGATTCTTCTTTATGATGATTTGTTTAGTTTTATGTCAGGAATGCCTAAGTTATTTAAGATGTTTAACTATGGTAATGAGAAGAGAGATACAATTCTCTATCAGTTTACAACTGCTTTCCCAGTAGCTATTTCATTAGCTCAGACATGGAATGAAGATTTGCTTTATGAAGTAGGTAGAGCAGTATCTGAGGAAATGGATGAGTATATGTGTACATATTGGCTTGCACCAGCACTTAATATTCATCGTAATCCTTTGTGCGGCAGAAACTTTGAGTATTTCTCTGAAGATCCATTATTGGCTGGTAAGGTTACTGCTGGTATTACTAAGGGCGTTCAGTCAATTTCAGGCAATTATGTAACTATTAAGCATTTTGCTTGTAACAACCAGGAAGATAATAGAAATAATTCAAATTCTGTTGTATCAGAAAGAGCACTTCGTGAGATTTATATCAAGGGATTTGAGATTGCTGTAACTGAAAGTGATCCTAAATCACTTATGACTTCATATAATCTTATCAATGGTACTTATACTGCTAACCAAAAGGGTCTTTTAACAGATGTTCTTCGTAATGAGTGGGGATTTAGTGGCGTAGTTATGACAGACTGGTTCTCAACTGGTAATGGTCTTGCCAATAATGCGACTGCAATTAAAGTTGGTAACGATATGATTATGCCTGGTACTAAGCATGACAGAAAAGAGATTACGGCAGCGATTAATGACGGATCACTATCTGTTGATGAACTTAAAATTGCTACGGCTAACATTATTTACAGTATTCTCTATAGTAACGTTGCAAAAGAATTTAAGCCTTCAATGCTTGAGTAATATGATTACAAGTATGTTAAATTAAGCTTCATAACCTTTTTTATGTACAGATATATTAGTATATTTATTCTATTAAATTTTTGAGGTTATTTATGAATATACTTGATAAATTGATTGCGTTGCTCTTTGGTATTGTAGAAGGTATTACTGAATGGCTTCCTATTAGCTCAACAGGTCACATGATTTTGCTTAATGAGCTTGTTAAGCTTAATGTTACTGATGAATTTCTTAGCTTATATCTAGTCGTAATTCAGGTTGGTGCGATACTTGCTGTACTAATTGTCTTCTGGAAAGATATTTGGCCATTTGGTAAGAAAGATAATAAACATCCTTTAACAAAAGGTGGTTTACTTTCCTATGTTAAAGTTGATAAGTTTATAATGTGGTTCAAGATAGCTGTTGCATGTATTCCAGCTGTGATCGTTGGTTTATTATTTGACGATTTAGTAGATGAATACCTATATAATTATATGGTCGTTGCAATTGCCTTGATAATCTTTGGTATTGCTTTCATAGCTACTGAGATACTGATTAAGAACAAAAAGCCTAAGTGCAAAACAATGGATGAGTTATCTTATATTGACGCACTTATCATAGGTTTCTTCCAGGTACTTGCAGCAGTTTTCCCAGGAACTTCTAGATCAGGAGCTACTATTGTTGGATCGCTTATGATTGGTATTAGTAGAGAAGTAGCAGCTAAGTTTACTTTCTTTATGGCAATTCCTGTTATGTTAGGTGCTAGCTTACTAAAGATTATGAAGTATAACGGTGTTATTACACTAAATGAGCTTTTACTTCTTGGAATTGGAATGGTATCTGCATTCTTAGTATCAATTGTTATTATTAAGTTCTTGCTAAGTTACATTCGTAAACATGATTTCAAGGTATTTGGTATCTATAGAATTATTCTCGGAATTCTTGTAATTGTATTCTTTAGATTTGTATTTAAGTAATTATGAATAGGAGACCTTAATGGTCTCTTATTTTTTGCATAAAAAAAGAACTGCTAAATGCAGTTCTTAATTTTGGTGGGGCTGGTGGGACTTGAACCCACACGATTTTGAGGTCGGCAGATTTTGAGTCTGCTGCGTCTGCCATTCCGCCACAACCCCATTGGTTGTACTTGAAGATTATAAGCATAGGTGTTGAATTTGTCAAACTATCTTTTATTAGTTTTTTACTATTTTCTTCCTCAAAACCACAATCTTATGTTTATAATGTTTAAGGTGGTAATTATATGAGGAAAAGAAGATTTGATAATAAATACACATATATGGCAATTATGACATTTGCTGTCTTCTTTTTGTGTGTTCTCATTTTCTATTATTCTTTCCTTTTTCCATTTCAATCTTTCTATTTGAATGCTTCTCCTGCTTTTAAGGTAGTGGATAGATTTACTAATTTTGTTCCTCAAGGAATTGATTATGTTGAATCTGATGATGCGTTCATTATAAGTGGTTATGAGTATCCTGAAGGATATACTAAGATTATCGTTGTAGATTCCAATAAGAATAGATTTGAGAAGAGTATTGTTAATTCTAAAAATGAGAAGTTCAAATGGCATTCTGGTGGTATTGCTTGCCGTGGTGATTTTGTATATGTAACTGGTGGTAACCGAAAATGTTACGTGCTTTCAAAAGATGAACTTCTTGATCCAAATAATAACGAAATAACTATTACTGGTACTTTTAAGACTGATAGTAACTCATCTTTCTGTTTTGTATATGGTAACTGTTTGTTTATAGGTGAATATCAATACACAACAAAGTTTATTACCGATGAGAAGCATCATTTGTTATCTCCACAAGGTAACCTAAATACAGCAATGGTATTTGCTTATCCATTCTCAAAAGATTCTAAGTATGGAGTAAGTACAACTCCTATTATGGCTTTGTCTATTGGTAGTTCTATCCAGGGTATGTGTATGGATAAGTCTGGACGAATGTATTTATCTGCTTCTAGTAGATTTGATGAATCTACTATATATGTTTACGATTTCCGTAAAGTAGTTCAGACAGTTGATTCAACTGTCATTAGGGATGATGAAAGAATTCCTGTGTTTGTTTTCGAGGACTCAGCTTTAATAGACAAGCTTGATGTTCCACCAAATGCAGAAGGTGTTACCGCTTATAAGGATTCTGTATACATTGTTTTCGAGTCCGCTAGTAAGCGATTTAAGTATGGATGGCTATTTGGAACTGAGTATGTATATCGACTACATACTAGAAGGTTTTTAGAGTAAGTTATGTACTTTTTTAACTTAATGATATAATTACTAAGATTTTCGTTGTGAGGAGAATTCAAATGGGTAAATATTTTGGTACTGATGGTTTTAGAGGTAAAGCAGGCGTTGTTTTAACTGCTGAACATGCTATTAAGATTGGTCGTTTCCTTGGATGGTATTATTCAAATAAGCATACAGATGGTTCAGTTGCTCGTATTGTAATTGGTAAAGACACAAGAAAGTCTTCTTATATGTATGAGAATGCACTTGCAGCTGGTATTACTTCAACAGGTGCAGATGCTTATTTGTTACACGTAACTACTACTCCATGTGTTAGTTATATTACTAGATTAGAGGGTTTTGATTGCGGCATCATGATTTCCGCTAGTCATAATCCTTACTATGACAATGGTATTAAGCTTATGAACGGTATTGGCGAGAAGATGGATGATGATCTTCAGGCTGAGCTCGAAGCTTATATTGATGGTAATGCAGAGGCAATTCCATTCGCTTCAGAAGATAAGATTGGTAAAACAATTGACTTCTATTCAGGTAGAAATCGCTATATTGGCTATTTAACAGGTATTCCATCAAATTCATTCGATAACTGTAAGATTGGTCTTGATTTAGCTAATGGTAGTTCATGGATGATTGGTAGAGCTGTATTTGATGCTCTTGGTGCAAAGACAGTTATCATTAACGATAAGCCAGATGGAGTTAATATCAACACTAATTGTGGTTCTACACATATTGAGGGTCTTCAGAAGTTAGTAGTTGATAATAAGCTTGATGTAGGTTTCGCTTTCGATGGTGATGCTGATAGATGTCTTGCTGTTGATGAGTTAGGTAATCTTATTAACGGCGATCAGATTATGTATATTATCGCGAAATATCTCCACGATAAGTCAAAGCTTCCAAATGACACAGTTGTTACTACTGTTATGTCTAACTTTGGTCTTTATAAGGCTTTCGATAAGGAAGGTATTAAGTACGAGAAAACAGCTGTAGGTGACAGATTTGTTTACGAGAATATGAAGGCTAACAACCATCTTATCGGTGGTGAGCAGAGTGGTCATATTATTTATCGTAAGTATGCTCATACAGGTGATGGTCTTTTGACAGCAATCACTATCATGGAGATTTTGAAAGAAACAAAGCTTCCATTATCAGTACTTGCTGCTCCTGCTAAGATGTATCCACAGGTTTTGAAGAATGTTATCGTTGATGATAAGGATGGAACTTTAGTTGACGAGGCAGTTACTAAGGCTGTAGCTGATAGCGAAGCTAAACTTGGCGATAATGGTCGTGTTCTCCTACGTAAGAGTGGTACAGAGCCACTTCTCAGAGTTATGGCAGAAGCTACTACACACGAAGAGTGCGAAGCTGCAGTTGATTACATTATTGAAGCTATGAAGACTTCTGGTCACTTGATTGAGGTTAAGAAATGAAATTAACAATTAATGATTTATATGATTTAACTCATACTTATACATTGGCTGCTGATTATCTTAAAGGGTTTACATATCCTTGGGAGGCCTTAGCTGGTATTTCAGAATTGATTATCAAGATTGGTGAGACACTTTCTCTTGATGAATATGATCATCCATCTGATGATGTATGGATTTCAAAGACTGCTAAGATCTATCCTAATAACTATATTGCTGGTCCTTGTATTATTGGTCACAAAACTGAAGTTCGTCCTGGTGCATTTGTTAGAGGTAGTGCTCTTGTAGGAGAGAACTGTGTTGTAGGTAACTCAACAGAACTTAAGAATGTAATTCTTTTTGATAATGTACAGGTTCCTCATTATAACTATGTAGGTGATTCTATTTTAGGTTACAAGGCTCATATGGGCGCTGGTTCTATTACTAGTAACGTGAAGAGTGATAAGCTTTTAGTTGTAATTAAAAATGAAGGCGAACTCATTGAAACTAATCGTAAAAAGGTTGGTGCAATGATCGGCGATAATGTAGAAGTAGGTTGTAATTCTGTTCTTAATCCTGGAACTGTTATCGGTAGAAATTCCAATGTATATCCTGTTTCATGTGTAAGAGGAGTTATTCCAGAAAATTCAATATTCAAAAAGCAAAACGAGATTGTTTCTAAGTTTTAATTGATATTCATTAAAATGGTTACTAAAATTAGTAACCATTTTGTTTGTCTTGTGCTAAAATCGACAAAGATTGTTTAAGGGAGATAGATTAATGGGAAGTAAACATTTGGAATACTCAGATTTGAGTTTATATAATTTTATTAATGAGAATTCTAAAAGATATCCTAATAGAATTGCAATAGAGTATTTTGGTAAAAAGATTTCTTATGCGAAGTTTATGAATTGTATTGATGAAGTTGCCAAAGCTCTTGTAGGACTTGGAGTGAAGAAGGGAGACTTCGTTTCAGTATGCCTTCCTAATACTCCAGAAGCCATATTTTTGTTCTATGCGATTAATAAGGTTGGAGCTATTGCAAATATGATCCACCCAATGTCAGCAGAGAATGAATTAGTTCACTATTTTACTGTATCTGGTAGTAGATTTGTTTTCGGTCTTGATATGGTAGCTAAGCGCATTCAGAATGCTATGAAGGGAACAGCTATCGAGAAGTTTATTGCTGTATCAGTAAAGTATTCAATGCCACTTCCAATCAAAGTTGGTTTTACTCTCACAAGTAAGAAGATTGAACTAGCTTCTGAAACTATTACTTGGCCTGAGTTTATGGCAATGGGTAAAAATACTAGTGAAATAGCACCAGTATATGTTGATAAGAATGATTGCGCTGTAATTCTCTATAGTGGTGGTACAACAGGTAAATCAAAGGGAATTATGCTTTCTAACTTTAACTTCAATGCACTTGTTGATCAGAATATTGAAGCTTGTGGCGGACTATATGAGGGCATGAGAGTTTTGTCTATCATGCCAATTTTCCATGGTTTTGGACTTGGTGTATGTGTTCATACAGTTCTTAACTTTGGTGCAACTGCGATTATTCTTCCTAATTTCAAAGCTGCTGAATTCCATAAGTTGGTATTTAAATATAAGCCAAATCTCATCGCTGGTGTTCCAGCTATCTATGAGAGTTTCCTTAAGGCTAATATAGAGAATAAGGACTTGTCATTTTTGGAGTGTGTAATTGCTGGCGGTGATTCACTATCTGTTAGTACAAAAGAGAAGTTTGACAAGTTATTAGCCGCTTGCAATTGTAAAACTGAAGTTAGAGAAGGATTTGGTATGACAGAAAGTGTTACTGCTTCTTGTCTTATCCCAGAGAAAGCTAATAAGCCAGGTAGCTGTGGTCTTCCATATCCTGATACATTCTATAAAATTGTTGATCCAACTACTCGTGAAGAACTTCCTGCTGGTGAGATTGGTGAGATCATTCTTCGTGGTCCAACTGTAATGCTTGGTTATCTTAATGAACCTGAAGAGACAGCTAATACTCTTAGAGTTCGTGAAGATGGATATACTTGGCTTCACACAGGTGATTTGGGCTATATGGATGAAGATGGTTTCATCTACTATAAGCAGCGTCTTAAGAGAATGATTGTATCTGGTGGTTATAATATTTATCCTCAGAATATCGAAAACGTAATCAATTCTCATGAGAATGTACTTATGTGTGCTGTAGTTGGTGTACCAGATCAGGTTATGGGTGAGATTTGTAAGGCATTTATTACCCTCAAGAACAAGGACGTTGATCAAGATAAGATTATTGACGAGATTAAGACTTTGTGTAAAACAAATGTCGCAAGATATGCACTTCCTCGTGAGTATAAGATTATTGATGAGATTCCTCGTACTAAGGTAGGTAAAATTGCCTATATGGAATTGCTCGAAAAGTATTGCTGATAAAATATTTTTGGTTGAATTTAATTCCGATTAGGTTTATTCTTATTACATAAATCTTTAAGTTGATCCAGAGAGGTTAGCAAGATTATTCAATAAGAATATAACATTAGTATATCTATATGAATTTTTGCTAGCTGGATCCTTTTGGTTTCAGCTATTTTTTTGTTTTGAAAGGAGTTAGCGTATGGGCCTTAATGTAAAAGCTACTTTAATGGACGAAGCTGCTATCAAGCGTGCTGTTATGCGTATTTCACATGAAATTATTGAGCGCAATGACGGACTTGATAACGTTTGTATCATTGGTATTCAGCGTCGTGGCGTGCCAATGGCAAAAATGATCAGAGACAACTTGAAATCAATCGAGGGAGTTGATGTTCCACTTGGAATTATTGATATCACTTTTTATCGTGATGATCTCTCAAATCTTAATGCTCATCCAGTTGTAAATGGCACACATATTCCTTTTGATACTTTTGGTAAGAAGATCGTATTAGTTGATGACGTTTTGTACACAGGTAGAACAATTCGTTCAGCAATTGATGCGATTTTTGATATGGGAAGACCTGCTGCAATTGAGCTCGCAATTCTTATTGATAGAGGTCATAGAGAGCTTCCAATCAGAGCTGATTTTATCGGTAAAAATGTTCCAACATCAAGAACAGAAAAAATTCATGTTGAATTCGAAGAAGTTGATGGTAATAACCAAGTACTTCTTTGTGAGGAGGTATAAATATGGGTCTAAAAAGTAAAGATCTTCTTGGTCTTAAGCAGCTCACTGCAGATGAGATCATGGAAATCCTTGAGACAGCTAAAATGATGAAGATGGTCCTCAAGGGAGACAACAAAAAGACAAGTCATCTTCAGGGTAAATCAGTAGTTACTCTTTTCTATGAGAATAGTACACGTACAAGATTATCTTTTGAGCTTGCTTCAAAGTATATGGGTTCAGCTTCAGCTAACATTACAACTTCTGGTAGTTCAGTTGCAAAGGGTGAGTCACTCCTTGATACAGCAAGAACAATCGATAGCATGGGTACTGATATTATCATCATGAGACACAACCAGTCTGGTGCTCCACATTTCTTAGCTCCTAGAATTAATGCTTCTATCGTTAATGCTGGTGATGGAATGAATGAGCATCCAACTCAGGCACTTCTTGATATGTTCACTATCTATGAGAAGTATGGAACTCTTGAAGGCAAGAAGATTGCAATTTGCGGTGACTGCTATCACAGCCGTGTAGTAAGATCAGACGCTATAGGAATGACAAAGCTTGGTGCTGAAGTAAAGATTTATGGTCCTAAGACAATGATGCCAATGGGTATCGAGAAGCTTGGTTGTACAGTAGCTGACTCAGTTGCAGATGCAGTTAAGGATGCTGATGCTGTAATGGGTCTTCGCGTTCAGCTCGAGCGTCAGACTAAGTCACTTTTCCCATCAGTTGCAGAGTATTCTAAGTACTATGCTATTACTCCTGAGATGCTCGCACTTGCTAAAGAGGGTGCAATCTTGATGCATCCAGGTCCATGTAACCACGGTGTTGAGCTTCCAACAGCTGTATATGACTGTGATCAGTCAGTTATTAATGAGCAGGTTACAAATGGTGTAGCTGTAAGAATGGCTGTTTTATATTTACTTATTGCAAGGAGATATAACTTATGAGAATAGTTTTAGAGAATTGTTCACTTTACACAGGTGAGAAGAAAGATTTATATATCGATAACGGTGTTTTTGTTGAAGCTTTTGATAAGGCATCAGCTGATAAGACTTATGACTTAACTGGTAAGACAGTTTTCCCAGGACTTGTTGATATGCACTGTCATTTAAGAGAGCCAGGATTTGAATATCGTGAGACAATTTTAACAGGTACAATGAGTGCTGCTAAGGGTGGTATCACATCAGTATGTCCAATGCCAAATACTAAGCCTGTATGTGATAATGCAGCTGTTGTTAATAGCATTCTTCGTAAAGCAGAAGAAGCAGGATACTGCAGAGTATATCCAATTGGCGCTTGTTCAAAGGGTCTCGAAGGTAAAGAACTTGCTGAGATGGGCCTTATGAAGGAAGCAGGAATTGTTGCAGTTTCTGATGATGGTAAGCCTATTAAGAATGCAGAGTTACTTAGAAAAGTTCTTGAGTATTCTTCAGACTTCAACATTCCAGTACTTGATCACTGTGAAGTTCAGTGCATTGCTGAAGGTGCTATGAATGAATCTGTTACTTCATCATGTATCGGTATCAAGGGTATTCCTACAGCTGCTGAAGATATTATGATTTCAAGAGACATCATTATGTCAGAGTATCTCAATATTCCAATCCACCTTTGTCATGTAAGTACTAAGGGTGGCGTTAGAATGATTAGAGAAGCTAAGGCACGTGGTGTTAAGGTTACAGCTGAGACATGTCCACACTATTTCACACTTACAGATGAATCTTGCGAGAACTATGATACTAACTTCAAGATGAATCCACCTCTTAGATCACCAGAAGATTTGGCTGCTGTAATTGAAGGTTTGAAGGATGGTACACTTGATTGTATCGTTACTGACCACGCTCCTCATCATCAGGATGAGAAGGAACTCGAATTCTCACTTGCTAACAATGGTATCGTAGGTTTTGAGACATCATTCGCTCTTACATACACATATCTTGTAAAGCCAGGTCACATTACACTCGAGAAGCTCGTTGATCTTATGTGTAAGAATCCTTCAAATATTCTTTCGCTTGGTAGAGGTGGAATGGAGATTGGTGATGATGCTGATATCGCTGTATTCGACCTCGAGAACGAGTTTGTTTTCGATAAGAACAAAATGCTTACTAAGGGAAAAAACACACCATATGATGGATATAAGCTCTATGGTGAGACATACTTAACAATCATGGGAGGAAATGTTACATATGAAAAACTTTGCTGATTTACTTTGCGGTAAGATTGCTGAACTTAATAATCCTACAGTTATGGGTCTTGATCCAAAACTCGATTATATTCCAGAGGATATGATTAATTACTGGAAGGCTCAGTATCCAGATGATACACAGAAAGCATCAGCTATGGCTATGCTCGACTTCAACAAGAAGCTTATCGATGCTGTATATGACATTATCCCAGCTGTTAAGCCTCAGTTCGCTTACTATGAGATGTATGGTATTGAAGGTATCAAGGCTTTGTACGAGACAATTAAGTATGCTAAGTCAAAGGGAATGGTAGTAATTTCTGATGCTAAGCGTAATGATATTGGTACAACAGCTACTGCTTATGCTAACTCAATTATTGGTGAGACAGCATTCATCGACGAGACAATCTCAGTTATCGATTCAGATTGTGTAACAGTTAATGGATATCTTGGTTCAGATGGAATTAAGCCTTTCCTTGATGTATGTAGTGCTCGCGGTAAGGGTATCTTCAATCTTGTAAGAACATCTAATCCTTCAGCTGGTGAGCTTCAGGATCTTGAGCTTGCTGATGGACGTAAAGTATATGAAGCAATGGCTGATATGGTTAATGAATGGGGTAAAGATCTCATTGGTGAGTGTGGTTTCAGCTCTGTTGGTGCTGTAGTAGGTGCTACATGGCCAGAGCAGGCTGTTGAAGCTCGTAAGAGAATGCCACATGCACTTATCCTTGTTCCAGGTTATGGTGCTCAGGGTGCTGGCGCTGATAATGCAGTTGCTTCATTTACAGCTGATGGTAAGGGTTCAATCGTTAATGCTTCAAGAAGCCTTATGTGTGCTTGGAAGAAGCGTGAAGATCTTAGTCCTAATGATTTCCAGAAGGCTACAAGAGATGAAGCTATCGATATGCGTGACAAGCTTAACGCTGCTCTTGCAAATCGTAAGTACGTTTAATAAAGGATTGTTTTATGGCTGATTATAAGAAGGAATATGAGGCAGTAATTGTTAAGCGAGAAATGCTTAATGATGATACTGCTTATATAACAGTTAAGTGTCCTGATATTGCTAATAGTGCAATGCCTGGTCAGTTCGTTAATATTTCATGCTCTAAGTTTCTAAAAAGACCATTTGGTATTGCTGATGTAGATACAGTTAATGGTACTTTTAACATTGGGGTAAAAGTAGTAGGTAAGGGTACAAAAGAGATTGCTGCATTTGATGAAGGCAAGGTTGTTACTGTACTTGGTCCTCTTGGTAATGGTTTTGATTTCGAAGCTTTAAGGGGTAAGAAACTAATTCTTGTTGCTGGTGGTACAGGTGTATTCCCAATTCACTTTGCTAGTTCATACTGTAAAGCTAATAACATTGAATATAAGCTTGTACAGGGCTTTAGAAACGCATCTCAGGTTATCATGAGTGATGATGATGTAATTCTTACTACAGATGCTGGTGATGCTGGTATTCACGGCAATTGTTGTAATGGTCTTGATACTATTGATGAAGAGTTCGTTAAAGAAGCTGTTCTTTGCTGCGTAGGACCACTTCCAATGATGAGAGCTTGTGGTAACTGGGCAACATCTAAGGGCATTAAGTCTTTTGTTTCTATGGAACAGAGAATGGCTTGCGGTGTAGGTATCTGTCTTGTTTGTGTATGTAAAGTTAAGGCTGAGGCTAATGGCGAAGAGTTCAAGCATGTTCGTTGCTGCAAGGAAGGCCCAGTATTCCCATTTGAGGAGGTAATCTGGTAATGAATAGAATTTCTTGTAAAGTTGGCGAAGTAGAACTTAATAGCCCAATTATCTTAGCTTCTGGTACTTGTAATTTCGGTCACGAATTATCAGAGTTCTATGACCTTTCAATTCTTGGTGGTATCTCTTCTAAAGGATTAACAGTTAAGCCTAGACAGGGTAATCCTGGTGTTCGTGTAGCTGAGACTGCATGCGGTATGCTTAACTCAGTTGGACTTCAGAATCCTGGCGTTGATTATTTTATTGAGAATGATCTCGATTACATGAACACACTTGGTTGCAAGGTTATTGTTAATGTAGCTGGTCACTCTTTTGAAGACTATATTGAGATGGTAAGAAAACTCAATAAGTATGCTGATAAGATTGACGCACTCGAGATTAATCTCTCATGTCCTAATGTAAAGGCTGGATGTATGTCAGTTGGTTCAGATGCATCACAGGTTAAAGAGATTGTTTCACTTATGCGTAAGGAAACAAAGCTTCCTTTATGGATTAAGTTAACACCTAATGTTACTGACATTAAGGAAATAGCTCTTGCTGCTCAGGAAGGTGGCGCTGATGCTGTAGTAATGATCAACACTCTTCTTGGTATGGTTATTGATATTAAGACTAGACGTCCTATCTTAAGAAATAACACTGGTGGATATTCAGGACCAGCTGTTAAGCCTGTAGCTATTAGAATGGTAGCTGAGTGCTCAAACGTTCTTAATATCCCAATCATCGGTTGTGGTGGCATTATGTCGTATGAAGACGTAGTAGAGTTCATGATTGCTGGTGCTTCAGCAGTTGAGATTGGTACTGGTTCACTTGTTCACCCAGCACTTCCAGTTGAGATCACTGCAGACTTAGAGAAGTACTGTGAAGATAATGACATTAATCTTTCTGATTTGACTGGTACTTTACAGCTTTGGTAAAATTATAAAAAACTATTCGAGGTGACTTATGTCTAATAAAGTTCTTGATGCATTATTTTCAACTAATGCTGTTCGTGTAGCACCTGCTGACACACCATTCTGGTATACATCTGGTACACTTGGACCATTCTATATCAACACTCATTTCTTGATTAAGGATGAGGCTACAGCTAATGAATTCCTTAAGAAGATTGAAGATTATTCAGCAGCTGATAAGATTGCTATGCCAAAGAATCTTTTCAATGATTTCATGACTGTTTATAACTCATCTGAGTCTTTTAAGATGATTACTGATCTTATCACTGAAAAGCTCGCTGATTATGAGTTCGATTATATTTCAGGTGGTGAGAGAAGAGACTTCTTCTTCTCAATGCTTCCAGCATTTTTTGCTAAGAAGCCACATCTTACTATCTTTAAGGATGGTTCATCAGTATATTCAACAGATGGATTTGAAACTACAGTTCCATCTTCTGAAGTAGATTTGAAGGGCAAGAAAGCACTTCACATTGCTGACCTTATTACTGAAGCATCTTCTTATGTACGTGCTTGGATCCCAGCTATTCAGGAATTGGGTTCAACAATCGATAACACAATTGCTGTAATCGATAGACACCAGAATGGTGAAGCTAATCTTAAGGAATTAGGTGTATCAATGTTCACTTTCGCAGGTATTGATAAGAACCTTTTTGACGAGGCTCTTTCATCTGGAGCTATTAATCAGGCTCAGTACGATTTGACAATGAAGTTCCTTGCATCTCCTTCAGATTATATGGCTGATTTCTTAAAGGCACATCCTACATTTATTAAGGATCAGATTGCTCTTGGTGGTAAGGCTAAGCAGAGAGCTGAGCTTGCTATCGAGAAGGGTTTTGCTAGTGTTTAATCGCGGCAGAAAAACTAATAAACGTTCAAAAAGATCACCGGTCCCAGTTATGAATTATTTCATAGCTGAGATCGGTGTTTCGTATGAATTAATTTATTTCGAGCGTTATCAGGCAGGTATAAGGATTACTTATTCTCCAAAAGAACAGAACTTCACTGTTAAAGCAGATTCTAGAATCAAAAGAGAACAGATTGAAGCTTTTATGATTTCAAAAGCCGCTTTGTTCCAGAAATGGACTCAAAAAGAATATAGTGCTGAACAATTAGATCTTCCATCTGATTGTAAGACTACTACATTTAAGAATAAGCTACTTAAAAGATGTGAAGAATTACTTATTAGAGCTGAGTATGATGGTCCTAGACCTGAAGAATATAAAGTTGCATATAGTAAATCTTATTGGGGCAGATGCACTTCTGATAAGGTAATTTCAATATCAGCTTATTGCTACTATTTAACTGATGATCAGCTATTTTATATCTTGATGCATGAGCATGCTCATCTTACTCATATGCATCACAAACCTGCTTTTTGGAATCTTGTAGAATTATACTGTCCAAACTACAAAGAACTTAGAAAAGAACTAAAATCTTATTCGCTTAAGTAATTATTAAAAAATTCACTTAATTCTTAATTAATTAGCGATAGAATGATTATAAATATTAACTAGGAGGCATTTATGAAGAATTTACCCCTTTATGAAGTTACAAAGATTAATGACTTTAGAGATTTAATCAAGAAGAGAGTAAAAGATAATCCTGATAACCCAGTTTTCCTCGAAAAGTCTGAGGGTGTATATAAGCCAATTATGCCTTCTAAATACGATAAGGATATTGATGCTCTTGGTACATCATTCTTATCTTTGGTATCTAAAGGTTCACGAGTAGCTATTTTGTCTGAAACAAGATACGAATGGTATGTAACATATTTGGCAGCTACAAATGGTACTGGATGTATTGTTCCTCTTGATAAGGAACTTCATACAGAAGAGATTGAGAATATGCTTGATAGAGCTGAAGTTGATATTCTTGTTTTCTCTAAATCAAAGTTAGATGTGATTAAAAAGATTATTGGTAAGGTTCCAACTCTTAAGTATCTTGTTTGTATGGATAAGATTGATAGCACTGACTATCTATATTTCTATGACCTTATCGAAAAAGGTAACTCATTGCTTGCAAGTGGAAATAGAGATTTTATTGATGCAACTATTGATACAGAATCTATGTCAATTCTTTTGTTTACATCAGGTACTACTTCTAAGTCAAAAGCAGTAATGCTTTCACAGAAAAATATCTGTAGTAATCTTATGTCTATGTTTTCGATGCTTTACATTGATCCAAAAGATATTTTCATGTCTGTATTGCCACTACATCACACATATGAGTGTACTTGTGGCTTCTTAGGTCAGGTATATCGTGGTTCAACTGTAGCTATTTGTGAAGGTCTCAGATACATCACAACAAATATCAAGGAATGTAAGCCATCTTGCGTATTGATGGTTCCTGCAATGATTGAGATGTTCTATAGAGGCATCATGAAGAAGCTTAATTCTGATCCTAAGCTTTTAAAGAAGTTCAAATTTGGTCGCAAACTATCTAACTTCTTACTTAAGCTCAAGATTGATGTACGCAAAAAGTTGTTCAAAGATATTCACGAAAACTTTGGTGGCAACCTTCGTCTTTTGATTGTTGGTGGTGCACCTGTTGATCCTGAGATTTTGCAGTTCTTCCAGGATATCGGAATATTTACTTGCCAGGGTTATGGTTTAACAGAGTGTTCTCCAATTCTCGCTCTTAATAGAGATAAAGATTATAAGAACCACGCTGCTGGTCTTCCAATTATTGGAACTGAAGTTAAGATTCTTAATCCTGATGAAGATGGTATTGGTGAATTTATTGCTAAGGGTCCAAACATTTTCTTAGGTTACTATAAGAATGATGAAGCTACAGCTGAAGCTCTTGATAAAGATGGCTGGTATCATACAGGAGATTTGGGTTATATTGATGCAGATGGTTTCTGTATTATCACAGGAAGAAAAAAGAATGTTATAATTGCTAAGAATGGCAAAAATGTATTCCCAGAAGAGATTGAATATCTCTTAGGACTTAACCCTCTCGTTCAGGAGAGTGTTGTTTCTGGAGTTCATAACGAGCAGAAAGACGACATTATTATTGTTGCTACTATTTATCCTAATATGGATGAGATGGAAGCAAAACTTGGTAAGAATCCTTCTGCTGATGCTATTACAAAAGTTCTTGAAGAAGTTGTAGATACTGTTAATGAGAAGCTTAGTAGCTATAAGAAGGTTAAGCGCGTAGTTTACAGAGATACTGAATTTGAGAAGAATACATCCAGAAAGATTAAGAGATACTAATTTGTATTCATATTAGATAACTTGGCACCTCTTTTTCTGACTGAGAAAGAGGTGTTTTTATGTTAACTGATAATCAGATTTCAATGATTATTGAAGCAGCTTTGGGCACAAAAGCTGATTTTGCAGAAGTATTTATTGAAGATCGTTCATCTAGTTCTGTAGGTCTTCTAAATAATAAAGTTACTAGTGCGTTTTCAGGAGTTGATACAGGTATTGGTATCCGTGTTATGTCAGGTACTAATTCAGTTTATGTTTACTCTAATGATTTCGATTTTGACTCATTGATTAAAATGGCTAAAGAAGCATCTTCTGTTGTTAACAGTGGAGAAGGTGCTGCTATGGAATTGATGTCAAAACTTAAGAGATATACGCCTGATTACATTATTAGTAATGCTTTGTTGAAGCAAAAGAAGGATTATATTGATTTCCTTAAAAAAGCTGGTGATTTCGCTTCCAACTTTGATCCTATGATCACACAGACAGCAGCTTCTTTATCTGCTGGAAAACGAATCATTCGTGTTGTAAATTCACGTGGTGTAAATATTGAAGAGGAACAGAATCGTATTCGTTTCTCTGTTCAGGCAGTTGCTACAAAAGATGGCGAAAAGCAGACTGGTAGAATTGCTCCTGGTACTATGCGTGGATATGAATTCGTAGATGAATTCCCAATTATTGAAGAAACACAGAAGTGCTGCGAAAGTGCAATTAGAATGGCTTCTTGTGGTTATGCTCCTTCAGGAAAAATGCCAGTAGTAATCGGTAATGGTTTTGGTGGTGTAATTTTCCATGAGGCTTGTGGTCATGCTCTTGAGGCAACTTCAGTTGGTATTAAGGCATCTTGTTTTACAGATAAGATTGGTAAGCAGATTGCTTCTCCAATTGTTTCAGCAAGAGATAATGCACGTATTGAAGGTGAGTGGGGTTCATATCATTATGATGATGAAGGTAACGAATCTTCTGATTTACAGCTCATTAAGAATGGTATCTGTACTAATTATCTTGTTGATGAACTTGGTTCAAGAAGAATGGGCATGAAGCCTACTGGTTGCTCAAGAAGACAGGATTATTCATATGCACCAACATCAAGAATGAGTAATACTTATATTGAGAATGGTGATGAAGATCCTAAGGATATCATCGCAAATACTGAATATGGTTTATATGCAGCAAATATGGGTGGTGGATCTGTAGATACTGCTACTGGTGAGTTTAACTTCGCTGTTAATGAAGGTTACATGATCCGTAATGGTAAGGTTTGTGAACCTGTTCGTGGAGCTACATTGATTGGTAAGGGTTCAGAAGTCCTTATGAATATTGATCATGTAGGTAATGATCTTAAGCATGCTGCTGGTGTATGTGGATCTCAGTCAGGTAGTGTTCCAACAAATGTTGGACAGCCAACTATTAGAGTATCTTCCATTCTCGTTGGCGGAAGAGATTCATAAGGAGGGTATTGCAATGAATATTAATTTAGCTAAAGAATTTATGAAGAAACTCATTGATAGAGCTCCTTCTTATGGTTTTGATGATGCTGAATCTTGTTTTACACAGGATGTATCAATGTCTTTACATGTTCTTAATGGTGAAGTTTCATCTTATGAAAATAGTAGTGAGCAGGGTGTAGCATTCAGAGGTAAGATTAACGGCAGAATGGGTATTGCTAATACTACTAAGTTTGATGATGCATCTGTTGAATATCTTCTCAGTGAAGCTAAGAATAATGCTTCTATTATCGATGATGACGATGAAGAGTTTATCTACTGTGATGAAAACAATAAGGTACTCAAGCATATTCAGTTATCAGGAAATTACGATAAGAATACATATGATTCATTTTCAAAAGTTGGATTATCTTTGGAGCGTGCAATTCTTGATTCAGATAGCAAGATTGTTGCCGTTGACTACTTAAGCATCAGTTGTGGTCAAGGCCCAATGCTAACTCTTAATTCTAAGGGTTTGGATTCATATAAAGATGGTGATTATATTTCTGTATTTGCTGAGGCAAGGGCAGAGGTAGATGGAGTGGTTAAGACAGCTGGTCATTTCTGGTTTGGAAATGATATTGATAAGTTTAACGAAGAAGATTTCGTAAAAGTTTTAAATAAGAAACTCCTTAGTAAGTTTGGTGCTTCATCAGTTAAGTCTGGAACATATGACATTATCCTTGGTAACGAAGCGTTTATCTCACTTTTGAGCACATATTTTGGTGTTTTCTCTTCATACTCAATGCAGAAGGGTCTCTCCCTACTTGCAGGTAAAGAAGGGGAGACCATTGCTTCAGATAAGCTCACAATCAAAGAAGTTCCTATGTATGAGAAAGCTTTGATTAAGGTTCCTTTCGATTCAGAAGGTGTCCTTACACAGGAGAAAGCAATTATTGATAGCGGTGTATTCAATACAGCTCTTTATAATCTTAAGACAGCTCATAAAGCAGGATGTGCGTCTACAGGTAATGGTTTTAGAAGTTCATATGCAAGTAGCGTAAGTATTTCATTTACAAACTTGGTTGTTATGAGTGGCTCGAAAACATTCGACGAGCTCTGTGAGACTGTTGGAACTGGTTTATACATAACAGATTTGAACGGTTTACATGCTGGTGTGAATACTATCAGCGGTGACTTCTCACTGTTCTGTGAAGGATTCTATATTGAGAATGGTAAGATTGTAAGACCAGTAGAACAGATTACTATCGCTGATAATTTCTTCGAAGTAATCAAGAAAGTATCAGATGTTGGTAATGATGTTATCAGTTATCCTGATGGCGCTGGTGAAATGTTCTCTCCATCATTAATTATCAAAAATGTTTCTGTTTCCGGAGAAGAATAATTTTATCTTGTGATATAATCAATCTATTCGTTTTTTTGGAGGTTTTACTATGAGTAATTCTATCGAAACTAAGTGTTTACATGCTGGTTATGAACCAAAGAATGGTGAGCCAAGATCTCTTCCAATCTACCAGAGTACAACATTTAAGTATGATTCAAGTGATGATATGGGTAAGCTTTTCGATTTGGAAGCTTCTGGTTATTTTTATACAAGACTTCAGAACCCATCAAATGATTTAGTAGCTGCTAAGCTTACTGAGATGGAAGGTGGATATGCAGGAATGCTTACTTCATCTGGTCAGGCAGCTAACTTCTATGCAGTATTTAATATCTGTGAAGCAGGCGATCATTTTATTGCTTCTTCATCAATTTATGGTGGTACTTTTAATCTCTTTGGTGTAACAATGAAGAAGATGGGTATTGAGTGTACTTTCGTTGATCAGAGTCTTTCATATGAGGAGCTTTCAAAGTACTTCAAGCCAAATACTAAGTGTGTATTCGGTGAGACAATTACTAACCCAACTTGTAACGTTCTTGATTTTGAGAAGTTCTCAAAGCTTGCTCACGATCACGGTGTTCCACTCATTATCGATAACACATTTGCAACACCTATTAATTGTCGCCCAATCGAGCATGGTGCTGATATTGTTACTCATTCAACAACAAAATATATCGATGGTCATGCTTCATCAGTTGGTGGTGCAATTATTGATAGCGGTAATTTTGATTGGCTCAAGGATAGAGAGAAATTCCCAGGCCTCACAACTCCAGATGATTCTTACCATGGAATTATCTATGCTGAGAAATTTGGTAAGGCTGCTTATATTACAAAGGCTACTTCACAGCTTATGAGAGACTTAGGTTCAATTCAGGCTCCACAGAATTCATTCTACATTCAGCTTGGTCTTGAGTCACTTCATGTAAGAATGCAAAGACACTGTGAGAATGCTCTTAAGATTGCAAAGTTCCTCGAGTCAAACGACAAGGTTGCTTGGGTTAATTATCCAGATCTCGAGTCATCTCCATCATATGAACTTGCTAAGAAGTATCTTCCAAATGGTTCTTGCGGAGTTCTTTGCTTTGGTGTTAAGGCAGACAGAGAAGGTCAGAATAGATTTATGGATGGCCTTAAGCTCGCTACAATCGCTACTCACGTTGCTGATTGTAAGACAATGCTCTTGCATCCGGCATCTCATACACATCGTCAGCTTACAGAAGAACAGCTCAAGGAAGCTGGAATTCCTTCTGACTTGATTAGATTTTCTGTTGGTCTTGAGAATGCTGATGATATTATCGAAGATATTAAGCAAGCACTTGAATTAATCTAATTTTGCAAATTATTAATCACTAAGCCACTAGAGAGATCTAGTGGCTTTTATTAAATAAAAATTAATATTATAAATTATCACCTGTGTTATTATTAAAGAAATAAGTTCAATGGAGAATTTATGTTAGGTTTCAGTGGACAGTTAAAGGATAAAATAGACGCATTAACTAGTGAACTTGAATCTCTTAATAAGAGATATTACGATACTGTTCAGATTTCAGACTATGCTCTTTGGGAATATGATATTTCTAGTAAGACTATGTATCTTACAAAGAAGCTGTTTGGTAAATTCTCCGAAATGAATAAAGAGATTGTAAATTATCGAGAAAAAATGCTCGAATGGAAACTAGTTCATCCTGAAGATGTTCCAGTATTTGAACAATACTGCGATAGCATGGATTCTGGAGATTCTAAATTCGTTTATGAATATCGTCAGATTCTTGACGAGGATATTTTTAGATGGCTTAGAACAGAAGGAACAACTGTATTCGATAATGTAGGTAATCCTAAGCGTGTAATAGGTAGAACAATTGACATCTCTATTGAGAAAGTAAATGATGAGAAACTTATAGAACGTGCCAATACAGATTTCCTTACAAAGATTAATACTAAGAAGTATACTTATGATCTTATTAATTCTGTAACAGCTAATTCTAACGGTGTTAAGTGTGCATTTTTACTTATTGATGTAGATGATTTCAAATATATTAACGACTCATTTGGTCATAGCTTTGGAGATTCTGTATTGCTCAGAGCAGCAACGATTCTTACTGCTAATGTCAATTCTTCTAATGATATTGTTGGAAGACTTGGCGGAGATGAGTTCTGTGTATTTCTGTACGACATCAAGTCAGATAATGATATTCTCGAGTACTATCAGCGTGTAAAGAATTCACTAGTTCATATTGATTTAGGTTCAAATGATCACCTTAGAATTAGTGTTGGAGCTGTCGTATATCCTACATTAGCTAGTAATCTTGAAGAAATGCTTGCTAATGCAGATATGGCATTATATCAGACTAAATTCAACAACAAAGACTCTATTACTATTTTTAATAGTTCAATGCATATGCCTGATATGAATAAATCAAATTCTCATTCAAGAGGAATTGAAAGCTTATCAGCAATTGAGAACATTGAAGTATCTCAATCTAATTCGTTTGATCCAGTTAAAGTTAAAGATGACTTAATTAATTCATATGAAGCTTTTAGAGACTTAAGTATCGCTTATTACATCATCACGGAAGATTACAAAATAAAATATTGTTCTCCTAATCTTAAAGAAGTATTTCCTTCATGTAATAAGGTAATTCTCGGTTCTAACTGTTATGAAACTATTAGAAATATGCCAGAGCCTTGTAGTGACTGTCCGCTTCGTAACGGCCAGAATTCTAATATTCATTACACATGTAATTATATTGGTTCTCAGATGAACTATAACGTTACTTATCACAGATTTAATAATAGTAACGGTATTCTTGTTTGCTGGAATGATTTAACTGATTTTTCTAGAGTATCATCATTCGTTAATGATTATCTGACTAAGATGATGATATATTCTACTTTTATAATTGAGACCAATAAGAGAATTCATGTTGGTGATAACAATTATAAGATGGTTTATTTATCTATTGATGATTTCCGTAATCTCTCTAAGAGTAATGATCTCCATCTAGCTATAGATTTGTTTGTTGCATTTGGCGAATACCTTAAAACATCTATCAATGAAGAAGAGCTAGTTACAATTACTACTCCTTATGAGTTTTATGCTCTATTGAAGAATGATGCAAATGTTGATGCTCGCATTAATGACTTTCTAATTAACGCTGAACAGATGTTAAAAGAGAAGTTCAATTTGGATGTTCTTATCAAATGTGGAATTGAAACTATTAATGAGAACGATAACAATGCTCATTTGATAGCTATAAATGCTAAGAAAAATAGTGGAGGTACATCAAATGGCTGATAATATGCTTTCACTTATAAGTCAAGTAGCTCAGTTAGAGTTCGAAATTGAGTGTGCTAAAGTTCGTATGAATTATGTAAAGGAATACGAACATTGTGCAATTTGGGAATATGATATTGCGAATAAGACACTTGTTCTCCAGCGTAAACTAGATGGTCGTTATGCTGAGGATAATAAAGTTGTAACTGATTATCAGAATCAAATGCATAATTGGAATCTTATTCATCCAGATGATTGGCATATTTTTGATGCCTATTGCGCTAGCATGGACAATGGCGATGATTACTTTAGTTATGACTATCGCCAAGTTGTAAATAATGCTATGTTTGTATGGGTAAGAAATACTGGTTATACGTTATTTGATGATGCAGGAAACCCATATAAAGTAATTGGTAAAACTCTTGATATTACTGAAGAAATTAAACGCAAAGAAGATCTTGTTAAGATGGCAGAATTTGATTCTTTAACAGGATTACTAAATAAGCAAAGTTTCATTTCTAATGTTCAGCAGTATCTTGATGATACATCTAATGCGTCATATGGTGGTTCATTTTATATCATTGATATTGATAATTTTAAGACTATTAATGATACGAAGGGCCATATGTTTGGTGATGAAATTATTCGTAAAGTTGGAAGTCTATTAAAAGAAACAACTCCAGCAAATAACTATGTTGGACGTATTGGTGGCGATGAATTCTGCATTTTTATTAAAGGCAAATCTACAGCTATAGATTCAATGAACTTCGCGAAAATTCTCTTAGAAGAAGCTTCAAAGATTCCTCTATTTAATGGTATTAATGTAACATTAAGTATTGGTATATCATTATATCCATTGCATAGTTTTGATTTTGATCATCTATTTGACTATGCTGATTGGGCTCTGTATTATGCTAAAAAAGCTGGTAAAAACACAGCTGAAGTTTTCTTCCCAGAAGAAAAAGAGATTTCAGATATCGACTCTAAATCACTATCAGGATTCTTTGGTCTAATCTCTGATATTGATAACTATGATTCATCTGAAGAAGCTATTGATCTAAACTCTAATTCTGATAAAGATAGATATTCAATAACTCAACAGGTATTTGCTAAGCTTAATTCAACTTACTATATTATCGATAATAAAACATTTAATATTGTTGAGAATTCTAAGAATATTCAGCGTGTAATTCCTTTCATGAATGATAAAGGAAAACGCTGCTATGAAAGACTTGCTGGCAGACAAGAACCATGTATGAACTGTCCTGCAGAGCGATTAATCACTATGAATACAGATAGTGAGAAATCATTTGAATATAAGTCTAAATTCGGTAAGTTACTTCGTATTCAAGCAAAACCTCTCGATGATGATAGAACGCTTATCTCAATTCAGGATGTATCAAAATATGCTGAAGCTAATGCTCGTTTTAATCTAAGTGTTGGTGCATTAACAATGCAATCATTCCTAACAAGATTAGATGAATCAATAGCTTTAAATAATCAGTTTATCGTATGTATTTTCTCATTAACAAACATCGAGAAAGCTGAGAATAAAATTGAATTAGTTAAGTCTCTTTCTAGAGGTGTGAATAGAATTATTCATGATAATGAGCCTATTTGCTTAATTCATAATGATGTAGTTATATGCCAGTTATTCAGAGACAGACACGATTCATCAGTGTTTACTAGCTCTGTAATTATCACATATAATGCATATTTCAATTCAAATATTGATGATGATGATAAATATATTGCTTATGGTGCAGTTTATATTCCTAAGCCAAATGAAGATGCTAGAGATATTCTAAATAATTCATTGGAGTGCCTTAAGGAAGCATATCGAAGACATAATAATGATGATCACTACTATTTGATTAGTGACAGAATGTAATATACTTTGATTATCAAAGTATTAAATTTGAGAAGAAGAAAGCAGGTGAAATATCATCTGCTTTTGTTTTGGAAAAAATCTAAGAGTAGCAAATCTATATAAAGAAAAAATCTCAGTTGATCATTAATCGTCAGATATTAAGTACCAGCTAATTAAAATTGATAATGACAATGTATGAAAAATAGAATTGGTATAACATTAAAAAGAAACAACTGTAGAAAGAACTACAATCAAATAATCAGTTAAGTATAAATGGAATCAGAATTAAGATTTTAAAAGCTTCAAGAAAAAACTAATAATGATTAGATTACAAATATAAATACGAATTCCGAATATAAAAATTATACAAGGATAAATAAACATCAAATAACGATAATTTATAGAAAACTGTAGAAAGCATGAAAATATCGCAATACCAGGAGTTTTCAAATACATATAATTAATCATCAAAAGCAAAATTATCCCTTCTCAATTCGGTAAAATTGGAATTATACCGAATTAGATAAATAAGAATTCTGACAAGGAAGTATAAATCTACTTCTCTTGTCAGCTCCTCTTCTAATTCTTATTTAGTTAATTTTGAAACAACTTTAATGTACAGTTTTGTGATGATGAATGTTAATGCTAATGATAATAAAATTGATTTTCCTAAAGCATGTGTTAATGAAATTTTTTCTCCAGTACTTGTAACTGGTGGACCAGATTTTTTTGGTGGCGGATTTTCTGAATGATCATCTGGTGTTGGTTCTGGTGTCAAACTTGGTACTGGAGTTTCAGTTGGAATTTCAGTTGGTGTTGGACTTGGTGTATTTGTTGGAGTAATTTCTGGAGTCGGTTCAGGCGTTATTTCAGGTGTAATCTCAGGTGTGATTTCTGGTGTTACTTCTGGTGTTATTTCTGGTGTAGGTTCTGGAGTTGGTTCTGGCTCAAAATAAACAGGATTATTCACAATTACTATTTCAGTTTCTACACCAGTAATCAAACTAATATAGAACACTTCATCATTAAGTTCATAGCCTTCAGGAGCCTCAATTTCTTTTATATAGTAGTCTCCTAAAGCCAATCCTGTAAATATAAACTCTCCATTTTCATCAGAATATGTACGATCTAACTCATTCTTACATTCAATATCACTGTAAAGGCCTATAACAGCGTTTTTAACGGGTTCATCGTCATTTGTAAGCTTGTGTCCTATAATATAGCTAGTCTTGTTTACAATCGCATCTGATGCATTTACAGATATAGTGCTATTTTCATCACATTCTGTATCTATATAGTGAATCTCATCATCTATAATAAAGAAATCACTTCCCTTTAATTCTTTAATATAGTATTTTCCATCAGGAAGTTTTGTATCAAAAATGAATTCTCCATTTGCATCTGGTGAACATATGTCTATTAAAGTATCTTTACTGATTTTTGCGCCATTTTTTCCTGTGAGATCCTCATTAGAATACAATCCAATAACAACTTTACTCATTTCATTCTCAATGCTAATAGAAATATTACTATTCAACGTTTCAAACTGTTTTTCACCTTTAATCTTCACAGTTTGATAATCATTATTGAGCGATGTTTCTTTACAATCTATTAGATTAGTATTTATATCCCAATTAAGATTAATAAGTATTGGTTCACTATTAATTATATAGTTATCGTTCAGATTACTCTCTTCTGTTATTTCAAATAATCCACTTCCAAGATTTTGAAAACATGCAATTCCTCTACTATCTGTTGTTACAGTTTCAATAATTGTTCCACTCTCATACTGAAGTTCTTCATCAATATATATGTCGCTCTTTGCTTTTAGAGTGAATGATACATTATCAAGTTTAATCTGACCAAATACAGGTTTAGTAAGCTCATATTCTCCATTATTAGATATTTCGGTTGAAGTAAATGCATCACCTGTCTTTGTAATCTGTATACTACCTAATTCAGGCTCTTTATACTTTCCTGGATAAAACGCAGCATAACCACTGATTGGAACACTAACTGTTGTTCCCCAAGTTATTCCATTTTGTTTTGTACTACTGGACCATGTAACAACTGATGAGCTTGTAATAAAACTACTATCTGAAAGACTAACTAGTTCAGGACTATCTTTAGTAACGTCAGTATGTTTTGGAAATGAGACATACAAATAATCATCAATTACATTAGTATAAACTCTAGAATTATTGTTACTTAATTTAAAATTAGAGAGCATCGAATAGTTATCTTCTTTTTTACTAGCATATAATTGCTGTGCTGGAGAATACTCAATCTCATAAGGATTACTTATTGCCTCTTCAGCGGTCTTAAACATGAATGAAGGAATACAATCTGATTTTTGAACCTTATAAACAATATAGTTATAGTAGTCCATAATTTCATTATAATTTGGAGATGTAGCGATGTAATCTAATGGTCTATTTAGATTTGGCCAGCTTACATAACTAAATGAAGAATCTCTATATGCATATACAGTTTCCCATACAAGTAACTGTGTAGCAATGTATTTATTCACATTATCAACATTATTAGCATAATTAACGTTCCAAAGACTGCCATCAGTATAAGTAAATTCATCATGGAAACCATAGTACAGAATTAAGCCAAGAAATTTATTAATCTCATCACCATTAAGTTTTCCGTTATTGATGTTATCCCAGTAGTTAGAATTATTCTTTGTATAATCCTCTCCATTGTAATCTGACAAATGTCCTCCAATTTCAATACAATAAAATGGCTGACATTCATTCTCTACTGAAAATCTAATTGCAATATGATCAGATGATTTGACACCAAAAGATGAATTAGGAACACAGTCATGTAAGATAAGTTCACTTCTTCCCCATTCTGTTCCATTACCATAACCCATCTCATCATTAGCACCGCCCAAGCTATACACTGTAAAAGTAAGTCTGTCTAATTCAGACACAGCAAATATTGATTGAAATTGAAATATTACAACTGTAAGCACCAGGAATATTCCAATAAAAGATCTTAAATACTTTTTCATAATATTTCTCCTAAATAAAAAGAACACATATGCATAACATATGTGTCCTGAATAGATTTATAGCAATAAAAAAGGTGTAGTAAAAACTACACCTTAGTTATATATGAATTATTAAATTCACTAATTAGATAACACCCTGAGCGAGCATAGCATCAGCAACCTTTAAGAGACCTGCGATGTTAGCACCCATAACGAGGTTGTCTTCGTGACCAATCTTTGTAGCTGTCTCATCAGCAGCCTTAAAGATGCTCTCCATGATTGACTTAAGCTTAGCGTCAACCTCTTCGAATGTCCATGAAAGTCTCTCGCTGTTCTGTGACATCTCAAGACCTGATGTAGCAACACCACCAGCGTTAGAAGCCTTACCTGGAGCAAAGTAAACGCCGTTAGCCTGGAAGTAAGCGATAGCTTCTGGTGTTGAAGGCATGTTAGCACCCTCAGCAACTACCTTACAGCCGTTAGCAACGAGTGTCTTAGCAGCATCGAGATCAAGCTCGTTCTGTGTAGCACATGGAAGAGCGATATCACATGGGATAGACCAGATACCGTGGCAACCATCTTCGTACTTAGCTGTTGGAACCTGCTTAGCATACTCAGAAATTCTCTGTCTCTTAACTTCCTTAATATCCTTAACGATATCAAGCTTAATTCCATCTGGATCGTAAACATAACCTGTTGAGTCGCAAAGAGCAACAACCTTAGCACCGAGCTGCTGAGCCTTCTCTGTTGCGTAGATAGCAACGTTACCAGCACCTGAGATAACTACTGTCTTACCAGCGAAAGATGTACCCTTCTTAGCGAGCATGCAGCTTGTAAAGTAGCAAAGACCATAACCTGTAGCCTCTGTTCTAGCAAGTGAACCACCAAATGTGAGACCCTTACCTGTAAGAACGCCTGTGAACTCATTTCTAATCTTCTTGTACTGACCGAACATATAACCGATCTCACGAGCACCTGTACCGATATCACCAGCAGGTACATCTGTATCAGGACCAATGTGCTTGCAAAGCTCACGCATGAAGCTCTGGCAGAATGCCATTACTTCTCTGTCTGACTTACCCTTAGGGTCGAAGTCAGAACCACCCTTACCACCACCCATAGGGAGTGTTGTAAGAGAATTCTTAAAGATCTGCTCGAAACCGAGGAACTTCAAGATACCGAGGTTAACAGATGGGTGAAGTCTGATACCACCCTTGTAAGGTCCAATTGCGCTGTTGAACTGTACTCTGAAACCCTTATTTACCTGAATCTCACCCTTATCGTCTACCCAAGGTACACGGAACATGATTACTCTCTCAGGCTCGATGATTCTCTCAAGAATCTTCTCTGAGATGAACTCTGGGTGCTGATCAATAATAGCCTCAACTGATGTCAAGAACTCATGAACTGCCTGATAGAACTCTGGCTCTGATGGGTTCTTAGCGATAGTCTTCTGCATAAGACCATTAAGATACTCGTTGTTTAATGTGTATTCCATAAAAAACCGCCTTTCTATTAGTCAATGACTAAATAACTAACTTAAATAGTTTATCTTAAAAATCTTATAACTTAATTGAGAATTTTGCAACACTCATTATCAAAAAATGCAAAAAATATTATTATCTTATTAAAAAATGAATGTTTTCTACTCAAAAATGAAAGTAAGCTACGACTTATTTGTCATAATTGTTTGATTGTTCATTAGAAGTTGAAGAATCTAATTCAGAATAAAATGGATCATTTGAAGTAATGTCATCAACATTTTCAACTCCAAATACCTGCTTATACTGATCTACTTCAATCAAAGGTCTTATCCAATTCAAAGTTATAATTAACAAAAGCAAGAAAATGAAAATTAATAGTATTCTTCTGAATACAATCATTAAATGTTCACTATTAAATCTATTATCAAGATTCTTCTTAGTTGTATAACCAACAAGAACATATACTTTATTAATCTCAGTTCTCTTAGGTTTATTCTTATAATCATTATATTTTCTGATAACAAAGTTCTTAAATCTAAGAGGTAAATTCATAAAGAATCTTACATTAGTTCTATGAATACATGACAAAACAGAAACGAAGAAATTTTCATCGTTCACTACTGGTGTTGATTTAGGTTTATTTGTTTTGCCTTGTCTATTACTCTTCATAAATGTTCCTTATAAATAATAAATATAATAACATACTATTTAATAATTGAGACATTTGATACTAAGTTTTGTTTCATTATCTTAGCAGCCTCAGTAGATACCTTAATAACACTAATACTATTATCATTATCAGAGATATTGAATACTTCAGGATAGTAATAATAACTATGAATTAAATCAATTTCTCTATGAGTTAATCCTAGAGTTGCTCCCTCTTCATCAGATTTTGTAATAATCATTGTTCCTGCTATAACATCAATTACTTTACTACCATCTAATACAGATCTGTTAAGCGGTAATCTATTGAACTTCCCTTCCTCACAGCAAATCACATCAATACTATTAGCATCAATCAGATTTACAATCTCAATATTACCAGATACTATCCTTCGAAATTCGTTAATACTGTTGTAAACAGATGTATAAACTGGTTCTTCAAGATAATCGATTATAACAACAGGAATCTTTTTAAGTGAAATAATTTCATTTGTAATCTCATAACACTGCTTAAGTGCATCGTAGTAATTATTACAGCTAAATGTTCTAACAACTGAACATGGATCAAGAATTCCTGAAGATTGCTTCATAGCATAACTTCTGGTTTTAGAATTGTAGAATACTGAGTATTCCATAAGTTTTCCTCCTTAAAAATATGCAAATTAAAAGCACAGATGCTTTCACATCTGTGCTTCTACATCTTAAGTATAAAACTTATAAAATCTTATTCAATACGAAATAGTATCAATATATTTTCATTTGAAAATTATGCTGTAACAATCTTATTAGCATCACCAAGATTATGACGCTCAACTGCTTCTTCTCTCATCTTGTACTTCAAGATCTTACCAGCAGCATTCATTGGGAAAGAATCAACGAAGTCAACATATCTTGGGCACTTATGCTTAGCCATATGTGAAAGACAGAACTCCTTAATCTCCTCAACAGTTGCTTCCTCACCTGGCTTAAGAATGATACAAGCATCAACTTCCTCACCGTAATCCTTATCAGGAACACCGATAACCTGAACATCCTGAACCTTTGGATGAGTATAAAGGAAGTCCTCAATCTCCTTTGGATAGAGGTTCTCACCACCACGGATAATCATATCCTTGATACGTCCTGTAATCTTATAGTATCCATCTTCAGGTCTTCTGAGAGCAAGGTCACCAGAATGGAGCCAACCATCCTTATCGATAGTTGCTGCTGTAGCTTCTGGCATCTTATAGTAGCCCTTCATGATGTTATAACCACGAGCACAGAACTCTCCAGGCATTCCGTCAGGAAGCTCCTCACCTGTCTCAGGATCAACAATTTTTGTCTCAACACCAAAGAGTGAAGGACCTACTGTATTAACTCTCTGCTCAATAGTATCAGTTGTCTTACTCATTGTTGTAGCAGGAGATGCCTCTGTCTGACCGTATGTAATAACGATCTCTGGCATATGCATCTTCTCGATAACCTCTTCCATTGTCTTAACAGGACATGGAGAACCAGCCATGATACCTGTTCTCATGTGAGAGAAATCAGTTGTTGGGAAGTTCTCGTGACCAAGCATAGCAATGAACATTGTAGGTACGCCATGGAAACATGTGATTTTCTCCTGGTTAATACATGCAAGACCCTTACGTGGAGAGAATGCAGAAATAGGAGAGATTGTTACAC
>JAKSRG010000013.1 GCA_024403735.1 Clostridia bacterium | reverse complement strand
GGGCATTCATCCCCCACTTAAGAAGTGGGGGTATTCTGCCAGGTTTTAGATAAAACGTTGCTTGCTAATCCATGCGAAATCTTTAAGAATAGCCATAAAAAACGGCCATTTTTAAATGACCGTTAGGAGAGGTGACCTTCTTGTTGATACCCATTTGCAGCAAAGGTGCAAATGAGGTGCTAAAATTCGATTTGATTTCTGAAAACCATTGATTTTATTGACTTCTCGGCTATCAAAGATATGTTACCTAAATGTTACCATGAACTCTATCATATTTTCTTAATAACACTCTTCTTCTCGAGCTTCTCAACATAGAGTTTCTCATCTGCAATTACCAGCGCATCGTCTGTAGATATATCGCTATTCTTATCTACGAGGCAGAAACCAATAGATACACATACATTGTATGGTTTCTTGGAGTTCTTATTGAACTCGTTAAGCATCGCATATACTTCATCGCAAAGCACCTTAGGATCAGCTCCAATTGGAATAGCTATGGCGAATGCGAACTCATCGCCACCAATTCTTGCAGCAAAGCCCTGATATTCAGTTACAAAATCAGTTAATACCGTCGCAATGGAACGAAGCGCGTAGTCGCCGTCATCGTGACCAAAACGATCGTTAACAACCTTAAGGTCATTCATATCGGCGTAGCCCAGGAGCATATTCACATTATCATTAGGAATTAACATCCTCATCTTCTCGATACGTACATAGAAGCCACGTCTATTGTTAAGACCTGTAAGCGGATCTGTTTTACTCATAGTATCGAGTGTGATGTTGTTTTCCTTGAGCTTACGAACTGACTCTTCGTATTCGTCAAGGATCTGCTTGTTTTCCATACGGAGGTGAAGCATCTTAACTGCCGCGCTGAGCTGAATTGTGAATAGCTCAGAATGCTTATATCCATCACGTCTCATGTCACACACAACTACTCCATAGAGATAATTCTCTGAATAAATAGGGAACATTATGAGTTTCTCGCAGAGATCCAAATCAACAAATTCATTAGTGAAGATTTCATCTTTGCTAATCTTCTGGCTATTCTGAGGAATGCTAGAAGATACTCCATCCCTAAGCATTGCCTTAAGATATAGATATGGTGGTATCCTGAACAATTCGCCCTGCATATTGCTAATAGGGGCCTCGTATAAATAGAAGTACGCATTCTTAATTCCTAAGAAATCTATGCCCTCAAGGAATTTCGAATAATTAGTCTCAGTATTTCTAGCATACTGCATTGTATCTCTCAGAAAGGCTTCCAAATTGTATATAGATTTTGTATTAGGATTACTTCTGTCTCCATCAGTAGTTTGAGAGTACTTCATAATCTTCTTAAGAAAATTGACATAACTATTTGTCAGCTCGCCCTTTTTATTAACGTCCTGAACCGTAACGAACATTTTTCTGTAGCGCTTTTCTATAAGTTCAACAAGGATATCCCAGTCAAGATATTTCATACACTCTGAGAAGAACATTGCATCTGTAATCTCATCAATGTTTTTAATGATATCGAGAATATTATCCTCAGTAGCATTATCGAGCAATGTGAAAGTGCGATAATATCTCTCGCCTTCTTCAAGAGCTGCTCTGTGATCTTCAATATGTATGTTAGATTTTATAATACTCTTATACTCAGTCTCAAAATCAAGTTTAACCTTCTTGCCACTCTGTTTATGAAGTATAGAATCTCGAAGTATAAACTTAGATGGAACTGCGATTTTGCGAGCTGGCTTATTCTGTATGGCCTCCTTGAGGAGCTTATAACTAGCTTTGCCAACTTCTGTTGCGTCAGTTCGCACAGAGGAGATTGTTGGGTATGTTGATACGCATATGTCACTATCGTCGAAGCCAAGTACCGACACATCCTTACCAGGTATTAAATCGTGCTTAGCTAATACACCATATATGTACTTCGCGGTAACATCATTAGCACATACAAATACATCTGCATCTTTGTTATCCTGATATAGCTGTTCAGCCACATCACTTACATCAAGGAAGAAGCTTCCATGTTGATAATTCTTGGAATGTGCTGGCAAATTATTACGCTTTAGGAACTCATCGAAAACACGGTGGCGCTCTTGAGCATCCACGTTGTTTTCAGGACCTCCAAGCATTGCAAACTTACGAGCACCATTCGAATACATATACTCAAGTGCTTCATCGAGGCCAGCCTTGTTATCAATTGTTACATTACTGAATTGACTTCTATCGTAGGAAATGAATACATGTGGAATATTCTCATAAAACTTCGCGAATCTATCCTGTCTCTTTGCGTCCGCACACATCATTACAGATGCCATCTCAATTATCAGTCCATCAAAACAAGATAGTGCGCCGTATGAATACAATGTATTAAAACAATATCCGTACTTATTCTTAAAATCAGCTTCAAAATCTAAGCCTATATACTTACCAGGAATGAATACACATTTATCACCATTCTCAAGTGCTATATGTTCAATACCTCTACATACATTGTAAGTATAGTCATCCACTAATCTACTAACCAGTACACCTATAAGCATTAGTTCAAACTCCAACAATAATAATACAGATAGAATAATAATACTATGAAAATTGAAAAACTGTATTAATAAACTGTATACATTAATTTACTCTAGTATTATTCGCCCTCTGAATAGCCAAAAGTCTTCTTATAGAAGTGCTGAATTACATCTCGTCTAGTTACAATTCCAATGAAGAGATTGCGATCATCAACTACAGGAATAAAATTCTGATTCATTGCTCGCATGAGGAGCTCCTCAATTGAAGCAGTAATGAGGACAGATGGATTGTTCTCAGGAGTAATATTGAGCTCACTGAGCTTAAAATCCTCGAGATTCTCAATTGCTATCGTATGGCTCTCTTTACCTTCGCCCTTTACGATATGCCATAGAAAATCACCTTCGGTTACAGTTCCCATATAATGACCATCTCTGTCTAATACAGGGATAGCTCTGTATCCATGATGATGCATCTTTTCCAACGCCTGTCTAATAGTAAAATCAATAAACAAATGAGCAACCATCTGCTTTGGTTTCATAAAAAATGCGACGTTCATAATTTCCCTCAATTCCTATAAAAAATAAGCCAGATTAGCAGTTACTAATCTGACTTAGTTAACATTCAAAAGTAGTAACTACTCTTAGTATAAATCATTTAGACCTTTAATAACATTACGAGTGAAAGGCAAAACTGCAAGACCTGTATCAGAAGAAAGTGTAGCTGTACCATAACTAAAGTACGCATATCTTACTGTAGCAGGCTCCAATACGTATGGACTGAAGCATGTAACTGTCTTACCATCAAAATCTACTGAAGCGTCACAGTTGTAGAACTGACCGTCCTTACCACAAATCTCAAAGCCTGTCTCACCATAGCCCTTAATCATGAGCATTGAGAAATCACCTGCGAAACTCATCTCTACGCCACCATTAATTGAACGAAGATCAATGAGGTACGGAGCTGTAGCTGGAACTTCCTTGTAACCATAGATATTCTTGAGCGCGAGATATGCCATACGGCTACCTGGTGTCTTCTTATCTACTGGATTAGGATTCTCGAACTGACCGCAGTCAGAAAGAATTGCCATATATGTATTTCTTGTACTCTTATATGCGAGGTACTGAGCCTGACGAACCTTAGGCCACTTGAAATCTTCAAGACCAATAAATCTTCTTTCTCTATCAATCCACATGTGGAGCTGACAATAAATGAATGGGAGCTTATCGTCCTTGAAAACCATTCTCCACTCTTTAATAAGTGAGAGGAAAGCTCCAAAATAGTCATCAGAATGATACTCGCAGTCACTCTCACCCTGATAGTAAATAACACCTGCGATAGGCATTGGAGCAACTCGCATAATCTTCTGCTCGAACATACCACCAGGTCTTCTACATGACCACTCACCGAATGGATACTCAGACTTAAATCTACCGATAAGTTCTGTAATCTCATCATAAGCATAATCTGGATATCTAAGAGAAGCCTTAGCATATTCAGAATGCCAAGCTGCCTTATCCTTCTTATATCTAGCAAGGTCAGCCCTATAGCCAGCCTCTGAAATGCCAGCGCTGTTATCTTCCCATTCCTTAAGGTAATTAGCACCTTCAGGTGAAGCCTTCAAGGACTTAACACTCTGCCATGATGCAACATTTGTCTGTTCCTCGAAGCAAGCAATAATACCAATATGGCAGTCAATCTTTGTCATAAGCTCGAGTGCAAAATAATATGCAATCGCACTCATCTCAACTGAATTATTGCTATCTACACGAACCCACTTAGTATCCTTCTCAACTTCTGCAAAATTAGGATTATTAGATTCAATTGTTGGAACTACATAATAGTGGAGTTTAGCATTCTTAATAAGCTTTCTTGCTTCTTCTGCATTCTCTGTGAACTTAAGAGGCATCTTCATATTATCCTGACCAGCAGCGAGCCAAAGCTCACCAATGAACACATCTGATACAGTAATAGTATCAATGCCGTCAGTTACCTCAAGAATATATGGTCCGCCTTCTGGGAGTGCATTTAATTTAACCTGAAAATTACCCTTGGCATCTGCTGAAACGCAGCCGCTTGCCAAAGTTTTAGATGAGTTCTTAATAAGCGCGCTAACATTCTGAAGTTCGTTAGCTTCACCTATAATGAGAATCTCCTTATTACGCTGGATGACCATTCCATCCTTATAAAAACCAAATAAATGCATCATAATCCTCCGACTAATGCTCAGCAAAGCACAAGACAACTTATTAATATTAACACATTATTAACATTAATAACACTCAAAAGCGCTCTCAACCTAAGAAAATGCTACTTTCTGGCACATTTTGAGACTATTTCATCTGATTAACATAAAACTGCTCTGCTTTATTATCTCCACTAAGATGAATGTAATCTATTCCATAATTAATTGCGCCCCGAATATCACTACTTAGACTGTCACCAATCATCACCGAAGTCGCCTTATCAAGATTATGCTTACTAAATAATCTCTCGAAATATTTAACCTCAGGCTTCATGTAATAATCGTCACTAGATATCAAGATATCATCCATTATCTTATCGAACCCAAACATCAATACTTCAGGCCAAGTATAGGATCTCTGCGCATTACTCAAAATATATATTTTCTTACCACTAGCCTTAAGGCTATTAAGATACTCCATCACACCATCATATAAGCCAATATGCGAGATAGACGCCCTTCTAAATGCATAAGATAGTTCCTCAATCTCACTATCGCTTAGGCTGTTACCATACTTTGTAAATTGCTCCTTATAGACTGGAATGATATCTATCTCAGGATACTTAATCCCCATCTCATTAGTGAGCTTAATACGAGCCTTTTTGTCCAGCTCGAAAAACTCCCTTCGCATTGTAATGTAATCAGGATGCTTAATTTCACGCTTATCAAGCCAGCTAATGAACCTTTTCCAGGTCTTAGCTGACATCTCATCCGAATCTAAATCGATGAGTGTTCCATATAAATCAAAGATGTAGTTATCGTAATTCTTTTCCATTCCTATATTATCGCACAAAAAATCGACCTCATGCATATGCACAAGGTCGATTAAATTCAATAGTCAATCAAGCTCTAAATTAGAACATTGCCTTTATAAAGAGAATAGCCTTTGTAGCATCACCGTTGATCTCAACTGAACCAGCTGCGAGTGCATCGAAAATGCTCTTCTTGCCATTCAAGATAGCTGCAAATGTCTCAGCATCAGCATCGATATAGAAGCAAGCGTTGTTGTACTCATATGGAGCAACTTCTGCCTTCTTAGCCTCAACCTTAACATAAAGTGGCTGGCACTCGAGGTTACCCTTAAGTGTGATCTGTGTAGCCATGAAATCTGATGTAAACTTAGCCTTCTTAGCCTTAGCCTCAACTGCTGTGTAGATGCTCTCGAATGTAGCAACTACAGCCTTTGGAGCTGCTGCCTTCTTAGCTACTGGCTTCTTAGCTGCTGGCTTCTTCTCAGCCTTTGGAGCTGCTGCCTTCTTAGCTGCTGGCTTCTTAGCTTCTGCCTTAGGAGCCTCAACCTTCTTAACCTCTGCCTTTGGAGCTTCAGCCTTAACTTCCTTCTTTGCTTCAGCCTTTGGAGCTGCTGCCTTAACTTCCTTCTTTGCCTCAGCCTTTGGAGCTGTTGCCTTAACTTCAGCTGTAACCTTCTTGTCAGCTGGCTTATTTGTAGTTGCCATATCCAAATCCTCCATGAATTTACGACATAATAATTGTCTTAGACAGTTGTTATTATAGATGAAAAAGTAAAATTTTAGTGCTTTTTAGACATAGTGCAAAAATCCAAACATAAACAATCAATTCGTGATTTTTTACAACAAATAACACAAAAAGCCGACAACATGACCAAAAACAGCGTGTTTTCGAGCGTTTCATAGCATTGGTTCATAAAAAATCACGCCCCTTATCAAGAAGCGTGATTACTAATTTATTCTTCGTCCCAGAAGAGTTCATCAAGGGTCTTACCGAGTGTTTTGCAGATTGCCTTGCAAAGATTAATCGTAGGATTATAGTCGCCCTTCTCAATAGCATTAATTGTCTGACGTGATACACCGCAGAGCTTAGCGAGATCATCCTGAGACATATCCATAGCTGCTCTGGCAGCCTTAAGCTTCAGGTTCTTCATTACTCTGCCTCCTTACTATCAATCACGGATTTGATACCAATAACTGCAAGGGTAAAAATGAATAGCACAATGAATGAAACATTAACAGCTGCGAATTCAACGAAACCATACTTGAGGTTGTTTATCAATGAAGCAATAAAGATGACCAAACTAATGCTAAGGAAAATCACCACATTTCTACGCTTATCGTTAAGAGCAAAGTAGCAGTCCTTCCAAAGAGCAACAGTAACGAATACGCCCAATGCAACCATCACACCAAAAAACATTATTAGTCCAATGCTTATTGGGAGCTTTACACCAAGTAGATCAACAGTGGCAGCACATATGCAATATACAAGCAAAGTGTAGAAACTATATTTGTAAGCAATTCCTCTATTAGCTACCTGGCGCTCGTCGTAAACCTGAGAAGAGCTCTTACCTGATGTAAATGAAGCAGATAGTAAAAGTCCACCAGCAATTGACATAATCATAGAAAGAATAATCTTAATCAAACCAACAACATTAACTGCTGGTGAAATCTTAAAGAAGTATTCCATCTGGCACTCTGTGTTATCTGAATAGTTCTCAAATTCCTTACCAAGAGTGATACCTGTTTTATAATTTGTTCTAAATTCATTAGCAGCTTCTTCAGATGTTAATGTGTAAAGAGCTACCTCATATGTGCCCTTCTTAAGGTGCAACTCCTCAGTATCAATAGCTACTTCATCACCTGTACATGCCATAATAAAGTTGCCATCAGCGTCTGTCATAACTGCACCTGTCAAAAACTCTGGTGCTCTGCCAGATTTGGATCTCCACTTGATATGGCCAATGTAATCGTTCTCGCTATCGATAGTGAATTCAAACTTCATGCCCTGTGTCAAAGGTTCACCATCTTCAATCAGCATATCTGTCCCAATCTGTGTGTAATTCTTATCAAGGCTCACAGAATAGCTAACTAAGGTACCTAGCGCGATAATAATAAGTCCAATAGCAGCAATGATCTTAATAATCTTCTTTTCCATAAAAAAACTCCTATCCACAAGGAACCCTTCTACATTCTAGTCTTTATTCGTTCCCCGTTATGAGTTGAATATACACTCTCTTTTACACAATGTCAAGTATAGTATACATTTTGTATTTGATAAGTTACTAATTTATTCTTGCCGATTATATGCAGGACTCGAAAACACAGCGCGCAGGATGTTTTCGAGCAGGTCGCAAAATGACCATAAAAAATGCACCCGAGTAAAATCTCGGATGCATCCTAATTAACTAAAATCAAATCTAAAAATTAGTCTCTTGCGTAAAGATCTCTTGTGTATACCTTATCGGCAACATCTTCGAGCTTTGAGCTGTGACGATTTACAACGATAAGATCAGAAATCTTCTTGAACTCGTCGAGGTCCTTAATAACCTTTGTGCCGTAGAAGTCGTCGCCTGGGAATGCTGGCTCATAAAGAACTGTCTCAACACCCTTAGCCTTGATACGCTTCATAATGCCCTGAATTGAGCTAGCACGGAAGTTGTCTGAACCCATCTTCATTGTGAGACGGTAGAAGCCGATAACAACCTTCTTATCACTCTTAACGCCATACTCTGTAACTTCAACACCAGCCTTAGCAAGAATTCTATCAGCGATGTAATCCTTACGTACTGAGTTAGAATCTACTACAGCAGAAATAAGTGTCTCTGGAACGTTTTTATAGTTAGCCTTAAGCTGCTTTGTATCCTTAGGGAGACAGTATCCACCATAACCGAATGAAGGGTTATTGTAGAAGTCACCGATTCGTGGATCAAGACATACACCTCTGATTACCTGAGCTGTCTCAAGGCCACGCTCATCACAGAAAGTATCGAGCTCGTTGAAGTAGCTGATACGAAGTGCAAGATATGTGTTAGAGAAAAGCTTAACTGACTCAGCTTCGTTAGTATCGATGATGAGAACCTCAACATCCTGCTTGATAGCGCCTTCCTTGATGAGTGAAGCGAACTTCTCTGCATCCTTATGACGCTGCTCATTACCCTTAAGAGCTGAAGCGATGATTCTGCTAGGATAGAGATTATCGTACAAAGCCTTACCTTCTCTTAAGAACTCTGGGCTAAAGAGAATTCTGTCTGTATTGTATCTCTCGTTAATCTCACGTGTATAACCAACAGGGATTGTTGACTTGATTACAAGGATAGAATTAGGGTTTGCCTTGAGGGCGATATCGATTACTGACTCTACTGCGCTAGTATCGAAGTAATTAGCTTCTGTATCATAGTTAGTAGGTGTAGCGATTACTACGAACTCTGCATCGTTATAAGCTGTAGAAGCATCTGTTGTAGCCTTAAGATTAAGATCGTGATTTGCCAAGAAATCTTCGATTTCAGCATCTACGATAGGTGACTTCTTATTATTAACTAAATTAACTCTGTCTTCGCTAATATCAACTGCTGTAACTTCATTGTGCTGTGAGAGCAATACAGCGATTGAGAGACCAACATATCCAAGGCCTGCTACTGTTATTTTCATGTGAGAATTCCTCCTATATTTTCTTCTCTCCACTCGAGATACTCATCGTATCCCATTCTCTTGTCTATTATACCATCTTCTGTAATTTCTATAACTCTATTTGCAACTGTATTTACAAGTTCTCTATCGTGTGATGTGAAGAGGATTGGACCAGGGAATTTCTTAATGCCTTCATTGAGGGCAGTAATAGACTCAAGGTCTAAGTGGTTAGTAGGATCGTCTAGGATGATGATATTAGAATTACTGAGCATCATTCTAGAAAGCATAAGTCTAACCTTCTCACCACCAGAGAGAACCTTAGCGCTCTTTGTTGCTTCTTCACCAGAGAAGAGCATTCTACCCAAGAAGCCTCTGATATATGTTTCTGTCTGATCCTTTGAGAACTGGCGGAGCCAATCACCAAGACTTAATTCACAACCATCAAAGAACTGTGAATTATCCTTTGGAAGATAAGATCTTGAAGTAGTGATACCCCACTTAACCTCACCTTCGTAATCTGTATCTACGCCAGCGAGAATGTTAAGTAACTGTGTGTTAGCAATTTCATCCTTACCAACGAATGCAATTCTGTCATCACGCTCCATAGTGAATGTGATGTTATTAAGTGTCTTACGGTTATTGCTAGTAGCACTTACATTAGTTACGAACAATACATCATTACCAATCTCTCTATCCTGCTGGAAAGAAATAAATGGATATCTTCTAGAAGACTGCTTAACTTCAGGGAGTTCCATATTCTCGAGAAGCTTTCTACGTGATGTAGCCTGCTTAGACTTAGAAGCATTAGCTGAGAATCGAGCAATAAAGTCCTGAAGTTCCTTACGTCTAGCTTCAATCTTCTTAGTCTGATCACGGAGCTGACGAAGTGAGAGCTGTGTATACTCATACCAGAAGTCGTAGTTACCCTGGAAAAGAGTTACCTGCTTAAAGTCAATATCAACAATATGTGTACATACCTTATTAAGGAAGTGACGGTCGTGAGATACAACGAGTACGCAGTTCTCGAAATCCATGAGATAGTTCTCGAGCCAACGACAGCTATTCAAATCAAGGTGGTTAGTAGGCTCATCCAAAAGGAGTACATCTGGATTACCGAACAATGCCTGCGCGAGAAGAACCTTCACCTTCTGTCCACCAGTAAGATCCTTCATTGGTCTCTCATAGAAATCTTCACCCAAACCAAGACCCTGAAGCAAAATCTCTGCATTAGTTTCAGCAGACCATCCATCTAACTCAGCGAATTCACCTTCGAGTTCACCGAGCAAAACGCCGTCCTCATCATTGAAATCAGTCTTAGCATAAAGGCGCTCTTTTTCCTTCATGATCTCATAGAGTCTCTTGTGACCCATGATAACTGTTTCTCTTACATTGTATTCATCGTATTTAAAGTGATCCTGTTCAAGAACAGCCATTCGCTCTGTTTTTGGAAGAGTAACAAAACCCTTCTGTGGCTCAATCTCGCCAGACAAAACCTTGAGGAATGTTGATTTACCTGCTCCATTAGCACCAATAATGCCGTAGCAATTACCCTTAGTAAACTGAATATTAACCCCTTCGAAAAGTGTTCGGCTGGCGAACATCAGGGTTACATTAGACACGTCCAACATCTATAGATAGTCTCCATTCACATATAATTTCGCATATAAATACGAATATCATTATATGGTTACTTTATGACATAGTCTATTGTGAAAATGCCCATTATTCTCCAAGAATTCGCTTTGCTGCTTCAGAAGTTTCAATCTCAACAGAAGAAGAT
Source organism: Clostridia bacterium (assembly GCA_024403735.1). GTDB lineage: Bacteria > Bacillota > Clostridia > Saccharofermentanales > Saccharofermentanaceae > Saccharofermentans. The sequence continues at coordinate 53,834 of JAKSRG010000013.1, read as the reverse complement.
GTTTTCTCAGTGTTCTCATCAACCGAAACATCTTCAGCCTTAGCATCAATCTTTGTAACTACTGAAGTCTTAGGAGCAACTACTGTCTTCTCCTCAGCTTTTACCACTGGCTTCTCCACAACCTTAACTTCTGCCTCTACCTTTGTAGGCTTAATTTCTGGAGTTGGCTCAGTGCTATATACATTTACATATTCTCTCTCACTAACTGTCTGATTCATTGTGAGTGTCTCGATCCAAAGAATAAGATCAGTAGGCAAAATCTTAGATGCAACATGAAGTAACTTCTGCATAAAGCCATAAACGAGCACCTTACGACCCATTCTACATGCACGTAAAGATGCAACTGCGAGCTTAGTAGGATCTGCTACACAATATGCGCGGATACCTGTGAAATCGCTCTCCTTATTATCTGTAGCCTTACTAAGGAATTCAGTCTTAACTGGACCTGGACATACAGTAGTAACAGCGATGTTGTACTGCTTGAGCTCATAAGCTAGAGCACGTGAGAAATTAAGGACATATGCCTTAGAAGCTGCATAAGTAGCAAATCCTGGCTGTGGAAGGAATGCTGCTGATGAAGCGATATTAATAATTCTAGGTCCATTAGATCTAGAGAATACTGGATTTTTACTAATCATGTATGGGAGGCAAATTCTAGTAACTTTTGTAAGACATGTACAGTTGATATCAATTGTGTCTTCGAGGTCTGTTACTGACTTATCTTCAACAACACCCCTCTTACCCATTCCAGCACAATTAATGAGAAGACCAACAGTTGGGTCCTTCTCTTTGAGCTTATCTTCAAGCTTAACCAAGCTAGATGGCTCGGCCAAATCTATTACTAGTGGGATAATTCTCTTACTATCGAGTTCCTGACTTAGTGCCTCGAGTTTCTCCTTGCGTCTAGCAATAACCCAAATCTCATCAAAAGGAACGCTACCATAAGCGCTTCTCTCCTTGATAATCTCACGCAAAAAAGCTTCACCAATTCCAGATGACGCACCAGTAATAATCGCAATATTCATATTAGCCTCCAAAACAGAATATAGTCTTACAAGCTAATTATAAACTCGATAGTAGCCCATTAGTGGGACAATTCTGTTACAAAACAGTTTCTTCGCATCACACAAAAACAAACTGTATCAAAACCATATATAGAATTGTTCCTCCAGCGATAGATAAGAACATCTGTCTCTTCCACAAATGAAGTCCAATAACAACTGCAATAGCGATTAGCTCAGGAATTCCATGAGTTCCAGTCAAAATCGATACATCCTTAAGACAATAGATAACTAATAACGCGAATGTTGGTGATGGCAATGCCTTACCTAGATATTCCACATATGCTGGTGTCTTCAACTTGGAATTAAACACCATAAAAGGAAGAAATCTAGTTAACATGGTCGCGCTAGCGCATAAGGCTATAGTGATAATCTGCTCATAAATACTCATGCCAGACCACCTGCCTTTGTTATTGGGCCTCTAAGAATTGTTAGAAAACCAAGTATAAGTATCATAGTTGGAATAATGAAATTCTGGGAACCAAATAACACTAGACACACAATACTAGATACTAGTCCAATTATTGCAGTGTAATGTTTCTTCTCTTTGAGCCACTGCTCTAGAAAAATAACTACGAACATTGCAGTCATTACGAACTCAATACCATTTGTTTTGAAATTAACAAGATTACCAAGTAATCCACCCATAGTAGAGCCAATCACCCAGTAGCACTGGTTAAGCAATGATACAAAAAAGAAGAACCATCCTTTATTAACATCCTTTGGAACATCAACAGTACAGTTAATTGAGAATGTCTCATCGCATAATGCAAATATAAGATACAATTTCTTGATGCCCATATTCTTGTACTTATCCAGCATGGATAATCCATAGAACAAATGCCTTGCCTGTATCATCAACGCCATTACAAAAGTCTGAACTGGAGCAAAAGGAGCCATAAGCATAGAGACGTTTACAAACTCTAGTGAACCACCAAAAATAACCATACTCATAAACAAAGGATAGAGAAAACTAAATCCCGACACATTCATATATATGCCGTAGACCATTCCTAGGAACCAAAATCCTGTAAATATTGGAATTGTATAAGGGAAGGCAGCCTTAAGCGCCTTCCCTTTTACACCGTTAAAACTCATTAATTTGTTTTACCAAATAATCAAAAAGATTATTCCTTATCTCTTAATCTCTTAATTCTATCCATAAGATCTTCAAATGATCCGCTAGAAGATGGAGTTGAAGCCTTAGGAGGTTCAGGAGTAGCTGAAGTCTCCATGTTATGGAGCTCTTTCATAGCAGCAGCCTGATTAAATACTCTTGGACTAGACGAAGCTGGTCTTGGCTGAGTTGTTGCGCCTGCCTGTGAAGCCTTTGCAGCTCTAGCCGCTTCCTTCGCAGCCTTCTCCTCAGGACTAAGTGGCTTAGTCATGTCAGGTCTAGATGGTCTCTTGATAGGAGCATGCTGTGTCGCTGACTTTGCCTTTGTCGCATTAACTCGTGCAACAGATGCAGTAGTTACTGGAGCAGGAGCTGGCTTAAATACTGGCTTCTCTCCTGAAGTTGTCTTTGTAGCAGTAGCAGTTGTAGCTGCAGTAGCTGCTGCCGCACCAGTTGCCATTTTTGCAGCCTTCTCCTCAGGACTAAGTGGCTTAGTCATATCTGGTCTAGATGGTCTCTTAACAGGAGCTTTCTGTCCAGTAGCTATAGTAGTCTTAGATGCTGATGTTGCACCAGCACTAGGACGACCATATCTTGTCTCAGGAGCATTAGAAAACGCTGGTCTAATTGCTGCTGTATTTGATTTCTGGAGATAACCATTTACAACCTTTGTCTCTTCCTCTGGCGGAGTTATTGCAGGTGCTGAAGTAGCCGCTGCTGCAGATGGGAAGAACTTATTCTTAATCTTCTCAAAAGGAATAAAGTTAGGAAGAAGTTCATCATTATCATAACCAGCCTTCTTGAGCTGATAAAGTCTTGCTATGATCAATCCAATAATAACAATCCAAATCCAATCCCAACCAAACTTATTCTTCTTTGTTGTCTTTGATACAACAGGAGGAGCTGGACGCTTAGTTGGAGTAGGAGTAGGTGTTCCTTCACCACTTTCATCGTCATTTGAACCGTTGTTACCAGAATTGTTGTTTGGAACAGTAGTCGTATCAGGTTCTGCTGGAGCTGTTCCATCATCGCCTTCTACTACTATGCCAGCCATAACATCATCATTATCATCTTTATTCTCTGGCATATCACTAACATTACCAAGGTGATATGTCTCACCAGTAGAATCATCTACTGTATAAACTTCTTCATCAATAATAAATGTCTCTGAAGTAACAATATATCCTTCAGGAATCTTACTCGTATTAGCTGGCTTACTAGGCTTAGGTGTAGCCGTTGGCTTTGGGGTAGCTGTTGGGCTAGCAGTTGTTGCTGCAGGGGCCTGTGTCTCTACTGGTGCAGCAGGAACAGGAGTTGCAGTTGGAGCTGCTGGAACTGGTGTAGCTGTTGGTGCTGCAGGCACTGGTGTCGCAGTAGGAGCTGCTGGAACTGGAGTTGCTGTTGGCTTTGCTGGAACAGGTGTAGCCGTTGGAGCAGCAGGCACAGGAGTTGCAGTTGGTTTTGCTGGAACTGGTGTAGCTGTTGGCTTAGGAGTAGCTGTTGGTTTTGGCGTCGCAGTTGGCTTTGGTGGCACCGGTGTAGGAGTAGGAGGAACAGGTGTAGGAGTTGTCTTATTACCGAATGTAGTTAAGGTAATTCCTGATACTGATCCACTAATATCACTAATATTAGTTCCATTAACCTTCATTCCACCGCTAGTGTTGTATTTACTGAAAGTTATCTTGAATGTACGATCATCGATAGCTTCAACAGTTGTATTATTCCAAGGACTTACTGATACTTCGTGATTGAATGTTACTGTGAAAGATATCTGATCATTACCGCTATCAAATCCTGAAGCGTAAAACTCAATATTTCCTTCGTCTTCACTCCACATATTTGCAACAACTGATACACTGGCATCAGCCATTACTGAATAGTCATTATTAGGTACATTAAATGCTGCTATTAATACAATCACTATAGATAATATAGTGACTAAGAATCGAGATATTGCGCCTGTCCTTTTCACTTTATTATTCCCCCTCTAAAGCAAATAATGGCTCATTTCACTCGCATTATACCACGAAATTGTGCATGTTTCTAGCAAGTGACCTAATACTAGCATCTTACCTTGTGCTATTTGCACAAAAACGTTTCGTTCGAGATGTATTTCACCTAAACTACAGTCCATTCTTGTAAACTAAAGATACATTACACTTTGGAGATATATCAAAATGAAGACAAAGAAAATCATCGTTCTCGCGTTGACAGTTGCAATGGCATTTATAATTGCAGGTTGTGGTAGCACAACTAATAAGATTGATAAGGTTTTCCACGCTTCTGATTACGAGAAGATAGAAGAAAAAGATTTCAAACTAAGTGATATGAGCCATATAGCCGAAAGAGGTTACTACTTAACTTTGACGTATGAAGACAACATCGAAGATCTGGCTGATTCATATTCTTTCGACGAAGATGGTGTTAAGTCTGTACTTGTTGGTTGGAATAAGGGACCTAACTACACTCTCGATGTAAAAGTTTTCGAGTTTCACAATAAGGATGTTACAAAAGATTTCTATAATCATGTAACCATCCTTTTTGAGCATTCAATTAATACGTGGGAAGCTGAAGGTATTGAAGTTGAGAGTGATGAAGGAGATAATTTTTTCCAGTATGCTTTGGAATTTGAAGATGAGGCTTCAGATCACAAAGCTTCTTCATATCATGCTTTAGTAATAGATGATACAACAGTTTCTATTATATATGTTTATGATGGTGACGAAGATTCTGATGTCGTTGATGATTTGGATTCTATCTGCGATGCACTCAAGATTGATTCACCTACTAATCTTATCTAATTAGAATTCTATCGTTCTTGCTAAACTTATAAAGGGCTATCTCAAATTGAGACAGCCCCTTTTTGTTTTACATAGTTTCCTGGATAGTAAGCTTCTATAGTTCTCGGAATTTAAAACAGCCCTAGTTTCTTTTTATATATGCCACAATTGTTAAATCTATAGCATAAGTGACTAAAGACTTCATTCTTCATCTGTTTTATCAGAAGTCTCCTCAGGCTTTTTAGCTACTCCTCTATTTCTTGTAGCATTAGCTGCGGCATTAGAGTACATAGGTCTAATTGCAGCTGTATTTGATTTCTTAAGGTAACCGTTAACCACTTCTGGTGCTGGTTCATCACTTACAGGCTGTTCACTCTTCTTTCTAAACTTTGAAGTAATCGCAGCAGGGAAAAACTCCTTTAACAAATCCTCGTTATATGTGCCCTGAGACTTCAAGTATCCAAGTCTTATAATAACAAGTATCACTAAGATTATAAGAATGAACTCTATTATTGAACCAACATCTATAGAACTCTCTTTCTTTACTGGCTTATATGCTAACGCTGCCTTCTGCTTAGTTTCTGTTGGTTCAGTTCCTTCCTCGGCATCTGTATCTTCAGTGATAATCTCCTCCTCATCGTCGAAAGAATTACCACCCTTTTTAGGAGGTACAGTTTCTTCAATTCCAAGCACTTCAGCTACTGTGCCTAGTCTTGTTTTCGAGCCAGTCTCATCATCAATCTCGTATACAATACCATCGATAATTACTGTCTCTGATGTAACAATCACATCCTCTTCTGGTACTTCTGTAGGTTCAGGAGTAGGTGTTGGTGTTGGAGTAGCGGTTGGTTCAGGTGTTGTCTCAACAGGAGCTTCAGTCTCTGCAGGTACTACTGGCGCAGGCACTTCTGTTGGTACAGGTGTCGCTGTAGGAACTGGGGTAGCAGTAGGAGCTACAGGAACAGGTGTTGCTGTTGGTTTTGCAGGAACCGGTGTAGCCGTTGGAGCTGCAGGCACTGGAGTTGCAGTTGGCTTAGGAGTTGGTGTCGCAGTAGGAACTGGCGTAGCAGTTGGTTTTGGAGTCGGAGTTGGTGTTGGGGTTGGTGTAGGAGTTGGAGTTGGGGTTGGTGCCGGATCAGTTGATGCAATATACATCGAATATGTTGTATCTTTTATTACAGATACATTAATAGTTGCGGCAGCAGAGCCATTCAATACGTTCTTATCCGTAATTGTTACACTAATAGTCTGTCCATCTGATGATCCAGCTGAACAGTTAGTAGCAGAGATTGCTGCACCATAACTTATTGTTCCATGGTGACCTGCACTTGGAGCAATACATACTTCTCCAAGAGTAATATTCACTGTTACAGTATTAAAAGATGCACAATCGGACAATGTGAAGTTAAACTTCATTGAACCAGTAACAAATCCTGCACTGTTATCTACAATGCCTGCATTGGCACTAGTCTTATTTGGTGTATAAGTAATTACAGACAAAGCCACAATTATAGTGAGTAACATCGCTACTAATCTGGCTGATTTAGTATTAATCTTCAATTCAAAACACACTCCTAAATTCAATATCCACGTGTGATTATACAAGCTTTCTGAGAAAAATGAACTCTAACTTATAAAGTTAGCCACATTCGTTCATTTTATTGCATACAAAAAGGTCACCACCTAAGAACCCAAACTCTCAATTGTCCTCAGGTAATAACCTATTTTGTTTTGCGCAAATATAATCTAGCTAAAGCTCCTCTACCGGGGAATTAAGAGTTAAGCTTAGCGTCGATTTCTCCTACTACATAATCTACACTGTCAACATGCTCAGTCAAATCACTAGCAGCAACCTTAGCCTTATCGATGTAATTACCAATACCCATAAGCATTACAGCAGCAAGGATAACGATGATAGCAATTACCAATACCATTTCAACAAGTGTAAAACCCTTCTTACAGTTTTTATTTAACTTTTTCATAACTACAACCTCTTTGTGAACTAAATGTGTCTTACTTGTGAACAAAATATCACATGCAGTTCACCCTTTCAATGATTTACAAAAAATTTTTTTGCCTTTTTATGAAAAAAATGCCCAAAATATCTTCACACATAAATTTTATGATATTTTTACGAAGATTTTTGCAAATTTTAAGTGAACATTTTCGATAAAGCCCTCATATATCGACGTTCGCGATAACAATTTGTTCAAATTTTGAGACAAATTGTCACAACAAAAAACCACTCCCAACATAAATTGGAAGTGGTTTTGTGAACAAAATATTCAAAATTTCACAATTAGTCTTTCTGACTATTGTAATGAACATGAAGCATCTCGTGTGTACGATCTTTAAGGATGCCCTTATAAAGTGTCTTCATAAGTGGGTTATCCTGAGATCTCTTAATAGCCATCTCACGATCTGCGTCGTAGAGAGCCTGACCACGCTCCATTCTCTCAACTCTTGAGAGATATGGCTGACCAGCACCACTGATACAACCGCCAGGACAAGCCATTACCTCGATGAGGTCATAAGAAGCTTCACCCTTCTTAAGCTTTGACAAAAGCTTTTCAGCGTTAGCAAGACCACTACATACAGCAATCTTAACTTCTCTGTCACCATACATAACAGTTGCTTCCTTAACGCCAGCCATACCACGAACGCCAACATAAGCAATTGCATTCATTGTAGAACGTGAGTTATCTTCAGAAATCTTACGGAGAACAGCCTCTGTAACACCACCTGTTACACCAAAGATAACAGCAGCACCAGACATCTCACCGAATGGCATATCGATAGCTTCTGGATGGAGCTGATCGAAGAGGATACCACTCTCACGGATCATCTTGATAAGTTCCTGAGTTGTGATAACGATATCTGTATCAGGCTGACCATTAGTCTTAAGTTCATCACGCTGAGCCTCGAACTTCTTAGCAGTACATGGCATGATTGCTACATGGTAGTACTTCTTACCAGGAGCTGGATTTTCCTCACGCTCGTAAGTCTTGATTACGTTAGCGAACATACTCATTGGAGACTTACATGTTGAAAGATTTGGAAGGAACTCTGGATACTTCTTCTCAAGGAACTGAACCCATGCAGGGCAGCAAGATGTGAAAAGTGGGAGCTTCTCACCAGCCTTAATACGCTCAACAAACTCGTTAGCTTCTTCAATAACTGTAATATCAGCACCTGTACATGTGTCATATACTTCATCGAAGCCCATTCTGTGAAGTGCTGCAACAATCTTACCCATTGCATTCTCTGACTCAGGAACGCCAAGAGCTCTACCAATAGCAACACGAACAGCTGGAGCAATCTCACATGTAACATATGTATCCTTGTCATCGAGATGCTTCCATACGATTGAACGATTATCACGAACAACGATAGCACCAGTAGGACAAGCAGCTGCACACTGACCACAACCAACACATGGTGAATCAACAAGTGGCTGATTGAATGAAGTAGAGATTGTACACTTAGATCCTCTGAATGCGAAGTCAATAGCACCTACATGCTGAATCTCGTTACACTCACGAACACAGTCACCACAAAGAATACACTTTGATGGATCCTTGATGATACATGGTGAAGAATCATCAATCTTGAGTTCTTCGTCAGTTCTTGTTCTGTCGAAACGAATATTCTGAACATTGAACTTAATAGCGAGTGCCTGAAGGTGGCATGTACCGTTGTTACTACATGTCGTACAGTCACGACAGTGCTCAGCAAGAAGAAGTTCAAGAATATTTCTTCTATACTTACGAAGTCTCTCAGTATTTGTCTTAATATTCATACCTGCATATGGGATTGTTGAGCAAGAAGCCATAAGTCTTCCCTTCTCATCTTCAACCATACACATACGGCAAGCACCGTAAATAGAAAGGTCTGAGTGATAGCAGAATGTTGGCATCTCGATACCACTCTTACGGATTACCTCAATGAGATTTCTCTCTGTTCCATCAAGGGCAACAGGCATTCCGTCGATAATCATATAATTACCATTAAGCATTGTCTTTATACCTCCTTGATAGCCTTGAATGGACAGTTAGATACGCAGGCACCACACTTGATACACTTATTCTGATCAATTGTGTATGGGCTCTTAATAACACCTGTGATTGCGTTAACTGGGCAGTTTCTAGCACACTTTGAGCATCCCTTACAAAGATCAGCATCGATTGTGTAATTAACAAGCTTCTTGCACTGACCTGCTGGACACTTCTTGTCATAGATGTGTGCTTCGTACTCATCACGGAAGTTAGCAATTGTTGAGATAACTGGTGATGGAGCAGACTTACCAAGACCACAAAGTGAGATGTTAGAAATTGTATCTGCGAGTTCCTCAAGAAGTTCAATATCACCATCTTTACCGTTACCAGCAACGATACGCTCAAGAATCTCGAGCATTCTCTTTGTACCTTCACGGCAAGGAACACACTTACCACATGATTCATTCTGTGTGAAGTTCATGAAGAATCTAGCAACTTCAACCATACATGTATGATCGTCCATTACTACAAGTCCACCAGAACCAATCATAGCTCCAACCTTCTTCAATGAATCGAAGTCGAGTGGAATATCGAGGTCTTTCTCTGTAAGACATCCACCAGAAGGTCCACCAATCTGAACGGCCTTGAACTTACCATCACCACGCATACCGCCACCTACGTCGAAGATAACTTCGCGAAGTGTTGTACCCATAGGAACTTCGATAAGACCTGTATTATTAATATTACCTGTGAGTGCGAATGCCTTTGTTCCAGGGCTGTTCTCTGGTCCGATTGAACGATACCAATCAGCACCATTTAAGATGATAGATGGAACATTCGCATATGTCTCAACGTTATTAAGGTTAGTTGGCTTATCGAAAAGACCATGCTCAACTGTACGTGGTGGCTTAACTCTTGGCATACCACGCTTACCTTCGATTGACTGTGTAAGAGCTGAACCCTCACCACAAACGAACGCACCAGCACCACGATTAATGTGGATATGGAAAGACTTATCAGTACCAAGGATATTATCACCGAGGATACCAATCTCTTCAGCCTGTGCGATAGCATTCTGGAGTCTTTCAACTGCGAGAGGATACTCAGCACGAACGTAGATATATCCTTCTGAACTACCGATACCGAGACCTGAGATCATCATACCTTCGATAAGACGGTTAGGGTCACCTTCCATGATAGAACGGTCCATAAATGCACCTGGGTCACCTTCATCACCATTACATACGATGTACTTCTCTGGGTCCTTCTGCTTCTGACAACTCTTCCACTTCTTACCAGCAGGGAATCCTCCGCCGCCACGACCACGGAGATTAGAATTTGTTACTTCATCAATAATCTCATCTGGAGTCATCTCGAAGAGGCACTTCTCGAGTGCTGAATAACCTCCGATTGCGATGTACTCACGAATTGAAAGAGCATTGATATGTCCGCAGTGCTCAAGAACTAATCTTGTCTGCTTCTTATAGAAAGGAATTTCTTCCTGCTTAGCGTATGTTACGCCGTTCTGCTTGTATGAAAGTCTATCGATACATTCGCCAGCGATGACTGTTTTCGAGATGATCTCTTCACAGTCCTCAAGCTTAACCTTAATGTAAAGCCAGCCCTGTGGCTCGATACGAACGAGAGGTCCCATCTCACAGAAACCGTGACATCCTGATGTCTTAAGTCCTACAACGTCCTTATGTGGCTCATCTGCAAGCTCTACTTCACATGTGAGACCTTCAGCCTCCATGAGCGCCTTGAGCTTGTCTCTAATCTCGAGTGCACCACCAGCTACACAGCCAGTACCACCGCAAATAAGGATTTTCTTTGTTTCGCTATTAAAAGCCTGAGCACATCTCTCGCGGAATTTAATGAGGTCTTCACGACTATTAAGCTTAACCATTAGTGATTTCCTCCTTTAATTCCTTAATAAGTTCAGCAACCTTAACTGGTGTCATTGCAGGGTAAACCTTGCCATTAACAGTAATAACTGGAGCAAGTCCACAAGCACCAAGACAAGATACTGTCTCAACAGTAAACATTAAGTCGTCTGTTGTATGCTTTGTCTCTGATAAATTAAGTTCATCATAAAGCTGTGTAAGGATTGGTGTAGAACCTCTAACGTGACAGGCTGTACCATCACAACATCTGATGATGTACTTGCCCTTAGGCTCAAGTGAAAAATTCTCATAAAAAGTTGCAACACCGTAAATACGTGCCTCACCGAACTTCATCTTTGCAGCTAGGTAAGGAAAAATCTCTGCAGGCAAATAGTTATACTTCTCTTGGATATCCTGCAAAATAGCAATAATTGCTTTAGGTTTTGTCCCGTGAACTTCAAGGATTTCATCTATTGGACGATAATCAAAATTCTCGTTCATAGTGTGGACCTCCAACATTTCTTCATAGTTATGCACTCTAATACACAACTCTCCCATTATAACCTAAAAGGGGACAAAATGCTTCCATTCTGTCCCCTTTTTACTAGTATTTATTCAATATTCACAAACATCAGAATATCTTGAAAATATTAACCAAAACTTCCTTCAAATTCATTCCCTTGCCGAGCAAATAACAAACTCTGCAGATTACGAAGAGAAGTACTACTCCAACAATTGAACCAACCACGATAAAGACTGGCATAAGAATACCCTTAAGACTTGTTGTAGTAGGCTTAGCTCTATCTCTGGATGGATATTCTTCATCCTCATTTTCAATAGCAACTGTTGTTTCACTAACATCAGCCTCAGTACCTTCAACAGTAGTCTCATCAATTACTTCTTCAGTAACTAGTGTCTCATCTGTCACTTCAGTTACCTCAGTCTCCTCAGGCTCTACTACATCAGTTGTAGCACTAAGATCAATTGTTTTGCCGCTATATTCACTAAGCGATACACCATTAGCACCTAATGGAATCTGATGATCAAGACCTACGAACTTACCATTACTATCTGTCCAGATAACTTCCTTAACGAATGAATACTTATCCTCATCCCATGTAGTAAAGTCATCGAGAACAAGTCCTCCAGTATCACCAGAGTTAGCATTAAAGCACCAGAATGTATAATTCAAATGGCTCTCACCGATGAGCTGTCTTAAGTATGTCATCCATGTGAGGTTATCACCTGACATGAAGCCACCCCATTCACCAATAAGGATTGGCGCGATGCCCTGATCAGCAATGTAATACCAGTAATCGTACCAATATTCATCCATCAAAGACTGATAAGTAAATCCAGAATGGAACCAAGGCTGCTGATATACAGCTGGGCCATAATCATGTGGTGAATATACAATCTGTTTGTTGCGCTCAGGTGAACCGAGATCAACTGGGAAATACTTAACTCCCATAAGGTTACCACCCCACCAGGAATTATAGTAATCACCCTCATTCATTGATGTGAAATTATTTGAATTGATATCTTTTGGGAATATCTGATTACCCTCAATAACAATAAGCACATTTGGATTGTTATCAAGAATTGTATTACCAGCGAGCGAAGCGATATAACGCCAGTTGTTGTCATCCTTTGAATCGTTCCAGATAGCGCGATTCTGCTCATTACCTGCACCATGTGGCTCATTCTTAAGGTCATAAGCGATAACTGTATCATTATCCTTGTATCTAGCTGACACCCAATCTAATGCCTCTAGATACTGCTCAGTAGTAATCTTAGATGTGTACCATAATGGCGCATTATGTCCTGAAGCATCAGTCTCAGCACTATGGATATCAATCATTACCTTAATTCCGTTCTGCTCACATAACTGTAAGACATAATCGAAAATCTCTAGGCTGTTTTTACCAGCAAGCTCTGAATTAGTAGACTGGTTATAGTTAGCTGTAGGATAATTACCATTCTTCCAGTTAAGGAGAAGTTCTGCTGACATCGGAATTCGTAAAAGGTTAAATCCTCTGTCTGAGATTGCCTTGAGCGCTCCTGACAAGCTACATGACCAGCAACCATCGAAAATGTTCGTTCCTGTGTTATAGCCGAACCAGTTAACACCAGTGAGCCATACTTCAGTTCCATTTTTATCTACAATCTTACTTCCCTTTGTAGTGAGCCAGTCATCACCTGAAACTGCTGAATTAGTAGGAGCTACAGATGTATCTGGGTTAGAAGGAACACTAGTTGGCTGATTAGCTGGACTATTAGAAGGAGCAGTTGGATCACCAACAGTAACAGCACCACTTGTGCCATCACCTGAGATAGATACAAGTGATATTGTATTAATATTAGTACCCTCTACCTGAATACCTACGTCGCCATTAAATCCCCACGAATTAGGACCAGATGAAGATACCTTAGCAGTTACTTTGCTACCATCAATATCATATGAATCAAATCCCCATCCACTAGCACTAGTTACATTACCACCAAAGTCTGCAACTACAGTGATTGTTCCATATCCATCACATCCGCTGAGTTTCAATGTTATCTGTCCACCAGATCCCCAAGGATTCGTAGAATCAACAATCGCCTCTGGCGCTGCAAATACAGTACTAGAGGCGATGATGGATACTAGCGGAAAACATAAGCACAGTGCGATAACTGTAACAATAATATTTGTAATAATTCTCTTACGCATAACAACTCTCCGCATAAATATAATTTGCCATGCAAGAATTATAACAAATCTGAAAGATCAAAGAAATTACTTAAATCTATTATCGATTACTCTCTTTGCCTTACCCATTGACTTAGGAAGTGTATTAGGATCAACGAGCTTAATCTTGATATGGAGACCTGTGATAGCTGTGATATCACCCTCGATACCCTTCTTGATTGACTCAGCGTTATCAACTGTAGCAAGTGGCTTCTTTGACTCTACTTCTACATAGATAGTATCTGAGTTGTTTACACGGTCAACGTGGATCAAGTAGTTGATAACTACATCCTTCTTGTGACGACCGATAGCTTCCTCAATCTGGCTTGGGAAGAGGTTAACACCACGGATGATGAGCATATCATCACCACGACCTGTGATCTTGTCGATACGAGGTGTTGTTCTACCACATGCGCACTTACCGTGATAAATACGTGTAAGGTCATGTGTGTTATATCTAACGAGTGGTGTAGCTTCCTTTGTAATAGATGAGAATACGAGCTCACCAAGTTCACCATCTGGGAGTGGTGCGCCTGTCTCTGGATCAACAATCTCTGGCCAGAAGTGGTCAGCGTTGATGTGAATCTGATTGCAGCATGAGCATGAGCAACCAACACCAGGACCAAGTGTCTCTGAAAGACCATAGATGTCCATAGCCTTCATACCTGAACGAGCCTCAATTTCTTCCTTCATCTCAACAGTCCAAGCCTCAGCACCGAAGAAACCACAACGGAGGTTAATCTCTTCCTTTGTTACGCCCATCTCTTCCATCTTATCGAGGATACCGAGCATATATGAAGGAGTACAGAAGATAACATCTGGCTGCCAATCCTTAAGGATCTGAACCTGTCTCTCTGTTTGACCTGAAGATACAGGAATAGCTGTACAACCATAAGGCTCACATGCATAGTGAGGGCCAAGACCACCAGTAAAGAGACCATAACCATAAGAGATATGACAGAGGTCACCCTTCTGAACACCACCCATTGCGAAGCAACGGCAAAGCATATCAGACCAGAGGTCAACGTCAGCCTTTGTATAACCTACAACCTTCATACGGCCTGTTGTACCTGATGAAGCGTGGAATCTAGCGAGTTCCTCACGTGGTACAGCGAGTGTTCCGAATGGATAGTTATCACGGAAATCATACTTGTCGCAGAAAGGAAGTTTAGGAAGATCCTGAACACCCTTGATATCTTCTGGCTTAACACCAGCATCATCAAGCTTCTTCTTGTAGTATGGAACTTTCTCATACATTCTGTTAACGCAAGCAACAAGACGCTCGCTTACGAGGGCTTCGCGCTCTTCATCGCTCATACACTCGTTCTTCTCATCCCAAATCCATGGTTTGAACTCTTTTGGCATTTTTTACTCCTTTTCCCTTGCCCCTACTCGAAAACAAGTTACCGCACAAATAAAAAATCCCATCATTAGTACTACTACTAATGACGGGACGTTATTAACGCGTTACCACCCATCTTCAGCTACATCAGCTGCACTCGGCAAGAATAAACATAATCTTAAATCATATAACGGTGAAAACCGGGAACTCCTACACATCTGCCTTCACAAACTTCAAAATCCCTGCTCTGGAGTGAACTTCATATATCCTACTATGCAATGAAAGCTCTCAATTATGCTCTCAATCCCTGTTGCTGCAAGACACACTACTCTCTCCGTCTACGCATTTGACATATGTGTAAAATTATAAATTCTAACGTTGTTTTTTGCAATATCTTTGTGCAACTTTACACATCGATTGTAATTTCTCTACCTGAAGCGTCATATTTCTTATATACAACACCTGCAGCATCGAGCATTCTTCTAGCGCACTTAGCTCCATCTGTATCATGGTATTTATCATCCTTATAGATGATCTCCTTGATACCCTTCTGAATAATCGCCTTTGTACATTCCTGACAAGGGAATAAAGTTACATATACTCTTGTATTCTTAAGGTCAGCAGTTCCGCAATTAAGAATCGCATTCATCTCTGCATGACATACAAAAGCATATTTTGTATCACACATATCGCCTTCTCTTTCCCAAGGGAAATCATCGTCTGAACAACCGCGTGGCATACCGTTATAACCAACTGTCATAATACGGTTCTCATTATTAACGATGCACGCACCAACCTGAGTGCTAGGATCTTTACTGCGCTGTGCAGAAAGGCAAGCAACACCCATAAAATACTCGTCCCAAGAAATATATCCGTCTCTCTTCATAGTGACATCCTCGCATTCATTATAGTCTCTAATTAATTATTACATTTCTTTATCGATAACAAAAGAGAGACCTTCTGATCTCTCTTTCAATCAACCCAAAATAGCTTTACTTACAGCATAAGCTTCGCTCATGCATGCCTGAAGATTATAACCACCAGATATTCCATCTACATCTAGTGCTTCGCCGATAATATATAAGTCCTTAACCTTCTTGGACTCCATTGTCTTTCTATCAACTTCCTTCAAGTTAACGCCACCGCGTGTAACATACGCAGTCTTAATAGAAGGTGCTTCATCAATAGCAAGTTCCAGATGCTTCATCTCTTTAACAAATGCCTTGCGGTGTGTTTTCGAGAGGTTCTGAGCGAACAAATCTGTTACCTCTGCCCTCTTAGCGAGCTCACGTGACAAAGACTGAGGAACAAAATTAGCTCCAAGATTAACAATCTTTGTGTCAGGCTTGGAATTAATGAGATTCTGGAGTTCCTTATCGAAGTCTTCGTCTGAATATGAAGGAACGAAATCTAGCTCAATCCAACCATCTAATTCGTCGATATCTGTAGGAACTTCTCTGCTGAGCGTCATAATTGCTGGACCAGAAAGGCCTGTCTCAGTGAAGAGAATATCACCTTCCACAGAGGAAGCTTTGGAATTCGAATAATATAGCGAAGCGTTCGCATTGACACTTACACCTGATAACGCTGATGTGAACTCACGGTCTTTCTCAGCCACTTTAATGCCTGACAAAGCTGCGCGTGTAGGCTCCACCTTATGACCAAATTCAGATGCAAATCTATATGAATCACCCGTTGAACCAGTCTGTGGGAAAGACGCGCCACCACATGCAAGAATTAAGATATCAAAGTGATATACCATGTTGTCTGTATGAACCTCGAAGTCCATTGGTTTTCTAATATCTACAACATTTGAATTCTTAAGAATTCTGACCTTAACATCTGAATTCTCAATATACTTAACGAGGTTATCACGAACCACCACTGCGCTATCAGCTACAGGGAACATTCTATTGTTGTCCTCTTCCTTGAGAGGCATTCCGAGAGTTTCCTCCATGAATTTAATAGTGTCTTCAGGACTGAAATTCTTAAGTGATGGATGAAGAAAATTCGCTGCTTCATTCATGCCTAACTTAAAGGCAGAGATATCCTTACGATTAGTGATGTTACAGCGACCATGACCAGTAAGTGTCAGTTTCTTACCTACTTCTGACATCTTCTCAAGGATCGTAATATCAAGTTTATCGCTTGAATGAGCTGCATTATTGATGAGCTGACAACATGCAAAAAGCCCTGATGCGCCACCACCAACTATTCCAACTCGTAAGTTCCCTTCGTTCAAAATTCATTCCCCAAATATCTACACAATTACTTCATTACCTACTTGGACCCTCATCCAAGGCACTAACAACAATTAGATGCTAGTCTTACCGCATGACATCGCGATACGCTCACAAAGGTCTTCGTATCCGATACCCATCTCCTTAGCTGCTTCTGGTACAAGACTTGTACTAGTCATGCCAGGAAGGTTATTAGCTTCGATGAAGTAGAAGTCATCAATCTTCTCATCGTAGATGAAGTCGATACGGCCATAAGCTCTCATTCTAAGAGCCTTGAAAACCTTAACTGCGAGTTCACTAGCTCTCTTTGTCTGATCTGGAGTGAACTTAGCAGGACATACATGTGTTGTGAGGCCTGCCTGATACTTGTTCTTATAATCGTAGAAACCCTCATGTGGGATAATCTCGATAATTGGAAGAGCCTTGTCATTTACAACGCCGATAGTAATCTCACGACCTGTAATAAACTGCTCAATAAGTACATCCTGCTTATACTTAGCTGCATACTCGATAGCCTTGTTGAACTCATCATCTGTCTTAACGATTGATACACCACAGCTACTGCCACAACCAATTGGCTTAACTGCACAAGGAATACCAATCTCATTCTTAACAAACTCAAGTGTCATCTCTTCAGCTGGAGCTGTAATCCACTTAGCTGTCTTAAGACCCTTACTAGCGATGATTGCCTTTGAAATATCTTTATCCATTGCGATAGCACAGCCGAAATAACCTGAACCTGTGTATGCAATACCATATCCATCAAGAAGTGCCTGGAGCTGACCATTCTCGCCCTGACCACCATGGAGACCAAGGAATACAGAATCAGCTGTCTTACAAGCTTCGATCACTCTAGGTCCGAGCCACTCTTTACGACCAAACTTCTCAACAAGTGCGTCGAGATCAGGCTCTTCCTCAGGAATAGTGTAATCGTAGAGATCATCCATACCCTTCTTATAGATTGACATAATGTCCTTATCATCTTCGATGCCTTCGTAGAGATCTACAACCGCTACTTCATGACCCTTTGAAAGAAGAGCATTAGCAATAAGACTTGAAGATTTTTTTGATACGTCACGTTCTGGGCTCAAACCACCAGCAAGAATAAGAATTTTCATGGATTTTTCTAGTCCTTTTTCCTTGTATTTTTGATGATTTTACTACTCTTTTCTCGCCAGAAAGCCCGTGATACCAATGTTTCACGCAACTGTATAATACATGTAACATTACTGTATTATTTGGTCGGGAATAGTTTTGGTAACATATTTATATCTTCTAATATAGGGGGAATATTTATGTTGGGTATTCTATTCACAATTCTTTGTATCCTCTTCGGATACGAGCTAGTAACATTCCTGGTTCCAGACACCAGAAGGCTATTTCTCGCAATAGCTCCATCAAAGAATACTCTTACACAAGTACCAGATTACGCATTCAAGCTCCCTGCTGGTACTGTCGTTGGTATCGCATTAATTTCTGCTGTAACTTATTTCATTTCTCTCGGCTACAGCTATGTCCTTACTCGCGGCCAGAATGCAATCTTAGCAGGCATCACAACTTCTGCCGTAATATTCCTCTACCTCACAATCACTTTATTCGTTCGCAATCACAAGGACGCTATCAAGGCAGCTAGCGCTTCAGCTAAAATCCCTAAGTTCAACACAGCAATCTTGAACATTGTTTTCTATGGGATCGCAACAATCTTCTTCACATCAGTTGCAGCATTCCTTTTCTTCTACACATTCAGAATCCACAATGGAATTCTCGAAAACGGTTATTCCGTATTCTCAGATCTCGCTCCTCATACAGCAATGACTTCATCATTCGGAGTAGGATCTAACTTCCCTACACAGTACATGCACTTCTCTGGAGATGGTATCCAGTATCATTTCTTCTTCTACTTCTTCTGTGGAATTCTTGAGTTCCTCGGACTTCCTTTAGACTATGCAATTAACCTCCCATCAATAATCGCGATGGTATGTGCTTTTAGCCTCCTAGGACTTCTTGCTGTACTTTTGAGTGGTCGTAAGATGCCATACTTCTTAGCTCCACTTCTAGTGCTCTTCAGAAGTGCGTTCAATGTTTTCGATGAACTCAAGTCAATGCACAAATTCGGATACTCATTCAAGTACTCGCTCGAAGTATTAGCTAAGTCAACAACTTGGTTCAATAACACTCCTCGCGATGACTGGGGTATCTGGGCCATCAACGTCTACGCCAACCAGCGCCATTTACTATTCGGCGTCGCAATGATACTTATCCTCGTTATCCTCTTCATTCCTTACGTAAGAAGACTTTGCATCAGCCTTATGAATAAGGAGAATAACCCACTTAAGACATTCTTCATCGCACGCAACTCATGGCTTCCACGTAAGAAGGATCCTATTCATCCAATCAAGAATTTAATCCTCGCACTCATCATTGTAGTTGTAATGCCATACACACATGGTTCAGCACTTATCGCAGCACTTCTTATTCTCTTTGGAATGGCAATATTTAGTGAGAACCGTCTCTCATACCTAATATTGGCAGTAGTTGCAGTTACTTCTTCTTTTATTCAGACAAGAATATTCTCTGGTAACTTCCGTGATTTCGTCCTATTCAATTACAAGACAGGATTTGTTAGCGAAGCGACTGATTTCTCTGGCATGACTAGATACCTAATCTACATTACAGGTCTAACACTCGTTATCGCATTTATCTTCGCTATCGGATGGCTAATTAAGGACATCATCTACAAGAAGCCTATTTATAGAACACTTCTCGTAGTATGCTTCATGTTTCCTCTAATCTTCGCATTCAACGTTCAGGTATCTTTGGAGATGCTCGCTAATCATAAGTTCATCCAGATCTCACTCATCATGGCTGATATCTTTGTATCGATTGTCCTCTCTAACATGATTATCCTTCCTGTTAAGATGGCTAAGCGAGAAGTTGTACTTCCTACACTTCTTTCACTCGACAACGATGAAGTTGAAAAGCAGCTCAATTCCGAGGGCATCCTTGGAGAACCTAAGAACAAAGGTCTACGCCTCCCTGTTCCAGCATTTATCCCAGCTCAGGTACTATCTGTACTCGTTGCTTTGTGCCTATTTGTTGGCCTTGTAGGAACTGGTGTAGCTGAATGGTGCACATTTATTAACATCAATAAAAACACCTTAAACATCGACACTAACTCTGAACTCGTTGAATGGATTGAGACAAAGACTAACGAACACGACGTCTTCCTCACACCAATGTGGTTCACTAATAGATTCTATCTAGCAGGTCGTCCAGCATACTATGGCTGGCCATACTACGCTTGGTCTGCAGGCCACGACACAGATAAACGTGAAGAGATTTACCTCTGGCTCGTTTCTGGTTGTAACGGTGACATCAATGAGTTCGTAAGATATTGTAAGGAAAGAGAAATTAAGTATATGATCTTCGACCCAGAGTTCTTCGAGCTCGAAGACAAGCAGGGTAACCCAGCATTCAACGCTGAGTTCTTTACACAGAACCTCAAGCAGGTCGCTTATTTCCCTAACGACAACAACACTATTATTTACCAAATCTACTAATTAAAAATGGGTTCAAGCATTACACTTGAACCCATATTTTTTGTTCTCTAGAAAACCTATTAATCTGTAGCTTATGCTTCTACAGCACTAACACTATTTGCTGCTTCCAAAGCCTTCTTATCTCTATTAGCCTTAACCTTTCTACCAATAAAGAAAACAAGTACGATACCAACAATCTCAACAATCAAAGAAGTAATTGTAGCCTCAACACCAAAGTCTACGTTATATGCAAAAGAATCATTAGCTGAAGTAATCTTAAATACTGAGAATGGAGAAACCATACCACTATTAGGAAGACCAAAGATAATATTCTGTGTATAGTTCCATGCTGCATGAACTGAGAATGCACACCACAAACTATCAAAGTAGTATACAAACATAGCGAAGAACACACCAATCAAAATGATGTTGATAATAGCAATAATTGAAACACCAGGATTAAGGATGTGCAAGAAGCCAAATAATACTGAGTTACCAACTACTGCAATCACAGGCATATTGTATCTATGGAGCAATTTCTGATAGAGATAGTCTCTACAAACAACTTCTTCAGAAGAAGACTGAATATATACGGCTATCGCAAGAATAATTAGACCTAGTGGATTAATCCCATCAAACTTAAGGCTCAAATCTCCATGGAGCACTGCTACAAGGACACAAATCGCATTCATTCCAAATCCAATTACTAGTCCAAGAAGATACATCAAGAAATTATTGCCCTTCTTCTTTGGTGTAAGTTCAGCGTACATATAACGGTTTCTCTTAAATAGGAACCACAATAGGCACACAATCCAAGCGCCAATAGTAGCAAAATACATTACTGCGATATCAAGTACTGGATTACCTTTAATCACGTTGGCATTTTTCAATAACCCTATTGGTAATGTCACTAAGAGATCACCTAACAAACCTCCACCAAACGCCAAGAAAATTGCGACAATTGTATAAATTATAAAATTATCGAACAAAATCTGTTTTACAGATCTTTTACTCATCTTTACTTCCCTCCAAAACTTACTATTAGAGTAACAAAACACTCACAACATACTAGGCAACCTGCAATCAACTTGCCCAACGTGATTATTATACACATTTCTAGCTTGGCATCTTAATATTGTGGTGAAATACATTAAATTTGTGGTGAACTGACTATTTCTTCGGTACGCAAATCCGTAATACTTTTTGAAATCTTCTTACAGATATTCATACTGGCCCCCGCCGCACTCCAACCCAAACAAAACCCAACCCAACGTATAACAAAAGGGATCATCCTCTGCTCGAGAACAATCCCTTTAATAAAATACTAATCTTTAATCAACTATTATGCCAAAGCTTCTCTGATTGTCTTTGCCATGTAATCAATCATCTCGTCTGTCATACCTGGGTATACACCAATCCAGAATGTATCATTCATAATTCTATCTGTATTTGTGAGGTCACCTACTACACGGTAGCCTTCACCAGTTGCTCTCATCTCATCGAAGCATGGGTGCTTAATGAGGTTACCAGCAAAGAGACGACGTGTCTGAACACCATGGCTCTCGATATAATCAACAACCTTGAATGAATCAACGCCTTCCTTACATGTGATAAGGAAACCGAACCAAGATGGCTTTGAATTCTCAGCTGGCTCAGGAAGAATAATCTTATCCTCAAGACCAGTAAGAGCAGCCTTAAGTCTATCGAAGTTATAACGACGCTTCTCTACAAAAGAAGGGAACTTAACAATCTGTGCGCAACCAATAGCTGCCTGGAGATCTGTTGCCTTGAGGTTGTAACCAAAGTGTGAGTATACATACTTGTGATCATAACCGAGTGGGAGCTCGCCATACTGCTTATCAAATCTGTGTCCACAAATGTTGTCCTTACCTGATGGGCATACACAGTCACGACCCCAGTCTCTGAATGAACGGATTGCCTTATGGAGAAGTGGGTTGTTTGTATATACAGCGCCACCCTCACCCATTGTCATATGGTGTGGTGGATAGAATGAAGATGTACCTATATCACCGATTGTACCTGTGAACTTCTCTTCACCATCGATTGTGTACTTTGAACCAAGCGCATCACAGTTATCCTCGATGAGCCAGAGATTGTGCTTGTCACAGAAAGCCTTAACAGCCTTGAGGTCGAATGGATTACCAAGTGTATGAGCAATCATTACAGCCTTTGTCTTAGGTGACAAAGCTTCTTCGAGCTTAGTAACATCAATGTTGTACTGTGGAATTGTTACGTCGATAAATACAGGTACTGCACCATACTGAATAACTGGTGCTACTGTTGTTGGGAAGCCTGCAGCTACTGTAATAACTTCATCGCCTCTCTTAACCTGTCTCTCCTTGAGGAGTGGACTAGTAAGTGCCATGAATGCATTGAGGTTGGCTGATGAACCTGAGTTAACGAGTGAGCAGAAACGCACACCAAGATACTCTGCGAATGCCTTCTCGAACTGATCTGTATATCTACCAGAAGTGAGCCAGAACTCGAGTGAGCTATCTACGAGGTTAACCATCTCATCGTGGTCATATACTCTTCTAGCGTAAGAAATTCTGTCGCCTTCCTTATATTCTTTTGTCTTGTGGTAAGTATCGCAATACTCAGAAACCATACCAAGAATTTTCTCTCTTGCTTCCTGCTCTGACATATTCTCAAACATCTGTAAAATCTCCTTTGAATTTCAATATCAATGTTTCAATTTATATTACTTAGTAATGAATTCACCATTAATAAAAGACTGTATCTGCTTATCCATAATCTGAATAATTAGGTCTTTGTTGCCAACCTCATATACTCTAGTCCATTCACACACACGAGCGATTGCTTCCTTGATGTCCCATGTAGCACGCCAACCGAGTTCACGCTTTATTTTGCTGCAGTCTAACTTAAGGAAATTAGCTTCATGTAGAGCATTAGCCTCGGACTTATCAACTCTCTTGATATCGCCCCAATACTTGCAGAACATATTAACAATATCACCTGTTGTTACACAGTCTGTATCGTCAGGTCCAACATTGTACCAAGAAGCCTTAGACTTATCGTTATACTGCTGCTCGCAGATCATAAGATATGCCATGACTGGCTCCAAAACATGCTGATATGGTCTTGTCGAAAACGGATTACGTACAACAATATCCTGCTTACTCATAGCGGCACGCACGCAGTCAGGAATAATTCTATCGTTAGCGAAGTCGCCACCACCAATAACATTACCTGCTCTTGCAGTTGAAATAGCTATATCCTTGCCATCAAAGAATGAAGACTTATAACTATGAGTAACAAGTTCACTACATGACTTGGAATTAGAGTATGGATCAAAACCATCGAGTGGCTCATTCTCACGATAACCCCACTCCCATTCATTATTCTTATAAACCTTATCTGTAGTTACGTTCAAAAATGACTTAACTGTATCTGTAAGACGAACGCATTCAAGGATATTAACTGTACCCATTACGTTAGTCTCATATGTATATCGTGGGTCCTTATATGAATCACGAACAATTGGCTGTGCTGCCATGTGAATTACAATCTCAGGCTGAGCTTCTGTAAAAGCTTTATAAAGACTATCGAAATCTCTGATATCGCCAATAACTGATGTCATCTTGCCTTCTAATCCAGCGAGTTCAAAGAGGTTAGGATTAGTAGGAGCCTCTGTGGAATAACCTGTAAGGATAGCACCACTATTCACGAGAACTCGGCTCATCCAGCTACCCTTAAAGCCTGTATGTCCTGTCAAGAAAACTCTCTTTCCCTTATAGAAACTGAGGTATGCCATCTTACTCCTCCCACACAATCCAAGGTGCCTTCTTATTCTCAATCAGGCTCTCGAGATGATTTCTATCACGAACTGTATCCATGCATTTCCAGAAGCCATGGTGAATAAATGCATTCAACTGGCCGTCCTTTGCTAATTGCTCAATTGGTGTCTTCTCGAAAACAGTCTCGTCACCTTCAATATAGTCAAAAATTTGTGGCTCGAGCACCATAAAACCTGCATTGATGAGGTTACCGTCAATTTCATTCTTCTCACGGAACTTCAAAACAGAACCATCTTCATTAACATCAAGACACCCGAACTGCTGACCAATATTAATAGCAGTCATTGTAGCAATCTGTCCCTTGTCATTATGGAACTTAATAAGTTCATTGAGGTCAACGTTACTTACACCATCACCATATGTAAGGAGGAACGGCTCGTCACCAACGTAATCCTTAATGCGCTTGATACGTCCACCTGTCATTGTATTAAGACCTGTATCAACAAGTGTAACTTTCCAAGGCTCTGTATGATTCTTATGAACAATCATCTTGTTGTCTGATGTGAAATCAAATGTGATATCTGAATTATGAAGGAAGTAGTTAGCGAACCACTCTTTAATAACATACTGCTTATAACCGCAGCAAATAATAAACTCATTAAATCCGAAAGAAGAATAATACTTCATGATGTGCCACAAGATTGGCTTACCACATATCTCTACCATTGGTTTTGGCTTGAGCTGACTCTCTTCACTAATGCGCGTACCAAAGCCGCCTGCCAAAATTACAACTTTCATAGTATTACCTCCAAAATTATCCATTAAACCAGTACTTGCTATTATACCCCAAAGGATATAGGAAGTCCTTACAAAGTTTAGGTATAACTGCAAGAAGTTTTTAGAATAAAAAACAGTGCCAAGAATTACTCCTAGCACTGTGTTTTCGATTAGTTCGTATTATTCAAATTATTAAGACCAGATATCCGTTGGATCGTGACCGTAATCACCATAAAGAGCTGTGATAGCTGGTGGTGTTGGTCTGTCGAATGGAGCTGGTTCATAAGCATTGTATGTAACCTTAACAGTACATCCAGCGCAGTTCTCATAAATCCACTTAGCATCTGCAACTGTCAATCTAATACACCCGTGTGATACTGACTGACCGAGCTTACGATATTCCTTAACTGACTGAGTATTAGCATTACCATCTACGTAGTACCATACTGAGTGGAAAAGAATATTACCATTAATCTGTGTACAATACTGACCATAGCAATCACCCATGAGTGGATGCCATCTACCAAGACGTCTTGTAGTGAATGTTCCTGCAGGAGTAGCACCAGCTGCACCTGTTGAGCAAATCATTGCCTTAACTGGAACGCAGTAATTACCATTTTCATCCTTAGCATAAATAGTTACTGTATTTGTTGTGCAGTTAACTGTGATCTGATATCCACCGGCACCTGATACGAGGCTTCTAGTATCCTCATTAAGTGTTCCATCAGGATTGAAGTAATACTTAAGTCCGCCGATATAGAGCCAGCCTGTTGCTGCACAGTTGTTATTAGCAGGATTGAAGTAATATCTCTTGCCGCCGAGACGCTGCCAACCTGATAGCTTGTTACCGCCAGACACATAAATCTTACCGGAAGCTGTATTATTCCATCCCTCACAATAAATTGCTGGAAGGCCTACTGTACTACATCTATTAGTGAATTCTGTAGAAGAATAGATAATACTTAAGAACTCATCCATTCCCTTTGTCTTAATAATATTCTCGTAGAATGTGATGTCGTCACTGCTAGCAGATCTACCAAGAGCTGCGGAGAACACAGCGCTGACAATCTCGCTATTTGAAAGATTTCTATTCTTGAACTCAGTTGAGCTGATAAGACTATCTAAAAAGTCCTTTGCACTATAAGATTCTATGAGCTTGCCAGTCCAGAAGTTGAGATCTTCGTTTGACACATCTCTACCAAGGATTGACTTATAGGCATTTACAACATAATCAGTGTAATAACTGTTCTTATCTCTATTCTCTGTAACTGAGATGCTACCAACAGTTACGCCTGCATTGTTGCAGATATTAGCGAACTCTGTAGAACCAGCAATATTCTTGAGGAGCAATCTCTTACTTGTGTGGTGAGTATACATGTTGCTGAGCCAGCCATTAATCTCTATATCTGAACCTTCACGTCCAAGAAGAGCCTTATAGAGGCACGCTACATAATCGTAATCTGAAAGGTTCTTATTAACGAACTCACTACTATTAGTAAATTCCAATATGAGATCACAAGCTGTATGACCATTCAAGAGATAGTTAACCCAGCTCTCAAGGCCCTTAGCATCAGGATTTCTGCCTAAGATTGTTCTATACACCTGACTTACAAAAGCTGCCTGCGCTGGATGAGATTCAAAAGAAGAGAGAGGAATTGTTCCTCTAGTTACGCCATATGTGTCACAAATACCACTAAACTCAGAGGACCAGATAAAATCTGACAAAATCTTTCTTCTAGTAGTTCCATTATCGAGTTGACCTAACCAGAAATTAACTCCGTCTACGTCAGCAGATCTGCCCATTACTGTTGTATAGAGGATGTCGATATATTCTTCATCAGACAAATTCTTAGCTACGAACTCATCAGATGTAAAGAAGAAATCGATAACAGATGCAGCTGTATATCTGCCATCATTCAGACCATCTTCCCAATACTTTAGTCCGCCAGCATCTGGCTCTCTATTCATAATATTGTGATATAAGCGTGTTACAAAGCCTTCAACGCCTGTATCATCAGCAATTGCTACTGCACCGATTTGAAATACGATAAGCACAGAAAGAAGTACTGATAAAACTCTCTTCATAGTCGCTGTTCGCATCATTTGCTCCCCTTATTCCTATTAATTTCATTTATTACAATCAAATGATACCATTTTGAAAGAATATTGACATTTGTTTTATATTTAAATTCTGTTACAATTTACATTATCAAACAAGGGAGTAAACATTCATGCGAATTGTTGGTTTTGTTCATTTTTTACAAAAACAGCTTGAAGAGTTCTACGAGAAGTGCCTTCCTGAATCTGGACGTTCATTTGAACCAGATGGCAAGCACAAGGAACTCACAGATGTTGCGAGCAATTATAGACATTTTTGGGTAATGATGGACGATGATCAGGAAATTGTCGGAACAATCGCTATCAAGAGCCTTCCTTATGATCCAAAGTATGCCGAGTTCATGCATCGTAATGCATGTGAAGTTAAGCACTTGTATTTACTTAACGAATTCCAAGGCAAAGGTCTTGGCGAGAAGATGTTATCTTTCGCATTAGATCAGGCTAAACTTTTTGGCTACACATGGGCATATCTCGATTCTAATCGCGAGCGAAGTGCTAAGGCAATTGAGCTTTATGAGCAATTCGGATTTGAAGAGATCCCACCTTATAACGAAAATCAAAATGCAAATATTTACATGAGAAAGCGCCTCTGATTACAGAGACGCTTTTTTGTTACACATTAGAATTCTTTCCACACATAAATGCAATCTGCTGAACTTTATATGCAGCCTGACCTTGCTCCAACTTAAATCTGTAAAGATTGCTGTCGTCATCGTAAATCTCAACATGTTTACCAAATTTGGCAACCATACCCTTCATCTCAGCAATCTTGAACTCAACTTCCAATGGACGAGTTTTGCCTTCGATTGATCTATTGCGATACTTCCACATTGGCTTACCCTTCTTGAGTGGCACACCATCCTGGGCATCGCATTCTGTACCTCTATATACAACCTTCTCAGCAGTAACAGTAATCACACCGTCGCCAGCGTATGCGAAGTTAATTGGATCAAATGGCTTTAGGAGCTTACAAGGGAGTTCTAACTTGAAGTTAGGATCCTTAAGCTGCTCACGTGTGAGGGATTTCTCCCAATCTGTATATTGATGTAAGTCATCGAAAACAACATCATCAGCTGTCATGCCGCCAAGAAGTCCATTGTTCTGCATAACAACTTTGTTTCCACACTCGCAGCACTCAATATAGTTACTGCCCTTATATCTCATAGTGAATTCCTTCTGACACTTAGGACAAGCATAAGCTACATTCTGAAGACCTGCCGCCATCTTACGATTTCTAAACTTCATTGGATGTTCTCTAAGGTAATCATTCTCATTGTAGTTAAGCTCATCGAGCATCATCTGATGAATCTCTTCTACAGTCATTGACTGAATCTCTTCCTTAGATACAAAACGGCCAAACTCAGCACGTATCTCGCCTCTACGAATAAAAGACTCTGTCCATCTAGGATATGTAGAATATGCGCCATATGATCTAGTGAAGTACATAGCGCAGCCTGACTTCTGAGCCATTCTTGCTACACCCTCATCGAATGTAATTGACTTACCGTCAACAAATCTAGTTGCCTCAGGGAAAATTGCCAAGATACCCTTACGCTTCATAACTCTCATCATTCCCTTAACAGCCACAGCATCTGTCGCGAACTGTCTTTTCGGAATCATTCCAGCCTTCTTGAACAAATAGCCCCATACTTTATTTCTGAACAGGAACTCACCAGCAACAAAGTTAACCTTAGTTCCCTTTGTAAGTCTCATTGTTACAATTGGATCAAGATAAGAAGGATGATTACCAATGATAAGGAGTGGTCCTTCAATATTCTTTAATTCCTTATTAGGTTTAGCTTTGATATTAAGAAGCCAAGCAATAAGAGGCACGAACACAGAAGTCGCACCGAATGAATAAACTAATGTGCTTGGTTCACTACCTGGCACAAACTTATTCTTACTTTCCTTTGCCATTAAATCTATCTCCTATATACCTAATAATCTCTTCCTTTTCATTAGCGAGTGTACCCTCGAGCACCTTGCTAAATACATGTCGCATAATCTCGCCGACACGAGGTCCTTCAGGAATGCCAGCGTCAATAACATCCTGTCCGCTGATTGCTAATTCTCTCATATTAATGCACTGTTCTTCAACAATAATTTTGTCGATAATCTTCTCTCTAAGATCGACATATGCCATTCTTTCCCTGTGATTAGGAGCATGTCCATTAATATCAGCCCTCTGAAGCACGCTCAATTCTCTCATGAACTCTACAGAAGAATGAGCTAAGAACTTGCGAATCTGTACCTCAGACTGAGGAAACACATCATGAAGTCTAATGAGATTATCAACTTTCTTCTTGAAACTATTAGAAAACTTCAGGTCAGACAGGAACTTCTCCGCGATAATCATGCTGTACTTATTGTGGTTCTTCATATGACCAACGCCATTTTTATCCACACAAAAAACTTCCGTTTTACCGACATCATGCAAAAGTGCCGCCATACATAATTCATCCGTCTTAGGATCAATTCCATCGAGCACCGCTAATGTATGTTCGAGCATATCCTTGTCGTGATATTTTGTCTTCTGGTCAAAGCCCTTCATCTTTAGTAGCACTGGCAAGAAAAGTCCGAACACTTCCAAATACTCACGAATAACACCAGACGCGTTCTTACCCTTAAGTAACTTAATGAACTCTGTCGCAATTCTCTCCTTGGATATCCCTGACAAGAGCTTATAGTTTTTGAAAATAGAAGCTCTCGTCTTCTCTTCAATCTCAAAACCAAGAACAGCAGCAAATCTTAATGCCCTCATAATTCTTAGCGCATCTTCTTCAAAACGTCTATCAGGCTCACCGCACGTCCTAATAATTCCAGCTTCGATATCTTTAATTCCTCCGAACAAATCGACAAGTTCGCTATTGGAATTAATATAAATCGCATTCATCGTGAAATCACGTCTCGCAACATCTTCCTCAATTGATCTAGTGAATGTTACATTATCAGGATGTCTGTTATCAGCATAGTCGCCATCTACACGATATGTTGTAATCTCAATCTGGTGACCTTCAATGATAACTACTATTGTTCCATGCTTCTTGGATGTATCTACTGTCTTTATTTTGGCCTTCTCGAAAACACCCAGACACTCATCAGGCGTAGCAGAAGATGCAATATCGTAATCTGAAGGCACATCACCAAGGATGATGTCTCTTGCGGCACCACCTACAATATATGCTTCATAACCAGAACTCTCTAAAAGATTTAGAGCTCTCTTTACATAATCTGGAATATCAATTATCTGCATTTACTTACCTAATACTCTTTATGACAAGGCAGAAATAATACTATATAACGTCCTTGTATCTATATCACGTTTTAAGTCATAGAATTTCGTTTCTTTTTCAATATCTTCTACAACTTTTTCTATTTTTGTCTTATCGACGATGCTGAAAGGGTTATCTTCGCCTACACATTTCTTAGTAATTCTATTCAAATTATCGATAAGTGATTCAGCTGCACGCTTATTCTCGAGATTCTGTGAACAGAAGTGGGAGATCTTTGCTATCTCTGCTAATGCCTCACAAGTCTCTTCGTTATCTAACTGAGCCTGCAATACGAGCGCTAATAGCTTAGGGAAACCTGTTCCATGCACAATTCCATAATGATTAATCAAGACATGCATAATGATATGCGCATATCCGATACCAGTCTTGCGAGCTGATAGGCCAGCATAGAATCCACCTACTGCAATCTGCTTACGAAGGAATGCATCAGTAGCATTGTTACAATATTTCTCCAAGTTCTTGTAAATAATAGAGCATGCAATTGGAGCACTAGCTCTATACTCTTTGAACTCCTTTGACTGTGGACTTATATAAGCCTCAATGGCGATACAAAGTGCAGTAAGAGCTGAAGAAATAGTTACTTCACGTGTAACACGATCAGAAAAATCAGTATCAATAACAACCATATGAGGAATGAGATAACCACTAAGTACTGTTTTCCACTGCTTCGATTCACTATCAAAAAACTCAGCGCTAGCAGTAGTTGATGACGCACAGTTCTCAGTCATGATGCTACAAATTGGCGGAATATCGTTAACAAGTCTATTAGTTCCCACGAGCTGGCTAAGAGACTTAACAGGATTATTTACACAGGCAGCAATGAGTTTTGCACAATCAATCTCGGAAGTACCTCCGATTACTACGATAGTGTCACAATTGTACTCATGATAAATCTTAACGCCACCTTCGATATCTCTATCAATGAGCATATTACCTGTCTGGCAATAGATAAATACTCTAAAACCTTCATCATCGAAACACTCGAGTAACTCTTCAAATGGCTTAAGTCTTCTAGTGGAATTGTCACATACGATAAGGATACGTCTTGTACCCATTGCTTTAAACTCATCAACAAGATGAAGTCTAGCATCTTCTTCGAGATACAGGCTCTGAGGATCTACATCGCTAATTCTTGTATAACGTACTAACTTTTTCTTACTGATGGCCATATATTACTCCTAATGTAACGTATTCTTATTATAACAAATACATAAATTACAAAAAAGTGTGATTAAATATGAACTAGTATTGATGGTATATACTTGGAGGAATATGTAAATGAGTAGTAATCAGAGTGCTTTGATCAAGAATCCAGGGCAGATTAGAGAAGTTGCATTTAGCAACTACACACTAACACTTAAGACATCTGTCTGCACACATTCACGTGGTATCACAGGCCGTACTAACAAGGTAACAAGCGTACCTGGTCAGATGACAATCGAGTTATCTTCAGCAGGCGCTAATGCTATAAAGGTTAAGTACACTAATCACAAGTCTTCTAACAAGGCTTCCAAGCGTTTTATCGAGGTTAAGCCTACTCAGGCTGGCGCTATCGATGAGACAGAAGATGCAATCATCTTCAAGTGTAATCTTTTCGAGGCTAGAATTTCTAAGTCTGACATCTTCAATATCGACTTTGTATATCGTGATAGACTCCTTACATCTTCCAAATCAGATAATGGTGGAGCTTCATATACAACTCTTTCTGGCGTTGCTACTAACTACCAGATCACAAATAATGTAACTACTTCTGAGGCTCTCACATTCGCAGCAGATGAACTTTTCTACGGTCTCGGTTCAAATGGTACTAGCCTCATTCTCAACGGTAAGAACACTGTTGTTGATAACCACAACAGCTCTGGTAACAAAGCATTCGATTTCCAGAACATTCCGTTCTATGTATCTTCAAAGAACTACGGCGTATTCATAAATACATATGGCAAGGCTAGCCTCGCATTCGGTACAGAATACTCTGCTGCTGTTTCTTTCGGTGTAGATGAAGAAGAACTCGAGTACATCATTTTCGCTGGCGAAGACATGATGAACACAATCGCACAGTTCAACAAGTTCCTCGGTATCTCTCACCCAGCTCCATCTTGGAGCGCTGGCACAGCACTTCTTTTCGCTAGTGACAAGAGCGTAACAGCTAACGATATCATCAACTACGTTCAGGCAACACGCGATAGCGGTATTTCAATCAGCGAGATCTGGCTCTCAGACTTGTGGATTGATCGCAACGATCCATTAGGCTTCAGCTTCGATGCCAGCCGTTTCCCAGACCCAGCAGCATTCTGCCGCAAGATTCACGATTACGGTATCAGCATCGGTATCGGCGTAAGCCCATACGTTAGCGATAATTCAATCTTTTACCAGGAATGTCTCGAAAACGATCTGTTCATCAAGTCTGGTTCTAATGTTTATCTCAGAGACTACGAATGTTGTGCTGCAGCAGTTCTCGATCTCACAAACATTGCAGCAAGATCATTCTTACAGGCTAGAATTGATGCACTCCTTAAGCTCGGCATCGACATGGTAGAAGCTGATTTCCGCTACAAGATGTTCACTTTCGCAGATGATGAAGTAACATTCTTCTCAGGTGAGAAGCCATCTGAAGTTGCTAACTATTACGCAACTCTCTTTAACGAAGCAGTTTATGATGTTGTATCTAGAGTTAAGGGACACGCTAATGCAATGGTTATTCTTAACTCTGCATCTATTGGTTCACAGCTCTATCCATACACTAACATCATTGCTGAGACTAACGATTTCTCAGGTATTAGCTGTTCACTCAGACGAGCTCTTTCAATTGGTCTATCTGGTGTAACTACTACAAACTTTGATACACCACTTCTCGCTCCAGGACAGAATGATACTCTCTTCATTCGTTGGGCACAGTTCGCACTTCTCTCACCACACGGTCGTATTACAGTAAGTGCCAAGGTTCCACTTAGTGCATATAAGCATGCAGTTGAGACTATCAAACTCTATGCAAATATGCGTAAGAGCATGCTCCCACACTTCTACTCAGTTAACTATGATGCAGCTAATCTTGGTGTTCCAGCAATTCGTTCACTCGCGCTTGAATTCACACGTGACTACGCTACTCGCTCAATTGATCAGCAGTACATGCTTGGCTCACAGCTCATGATTGCTCCTATTACTAATAATGGTAATGTTATTACTTATTATGTTCCATCAGGCATCTGGACTAACCTTCTCACAAGAGAGAGAATTCAGGGACCTTGTTTCAAGTCATCGAAGGTTGATATTAATAATGTACCTATTCTTGTTCGTCCTAATTCAATCATTGTTACTACAGCAACTGATAGCTCTATGAACAATGGCGATATCTTGAATAACATCACTTTCACAGTTTTCGAGCTCGCCGAGAACGAGATTGCAGCTACTGAGGTATTCTCTGCAGATGGCAGTCGTTCAGCTGTTATCAATATCCTCAAGGAAGGCAATAAGATCACTGTTAGAACAGATGGATTTGGTGCTAACAAGCACATTATCTTTAATGGCCTTAAGAATGTTGTTAGTGTATCAGAATCAATTCCTTCAACTTCAGACTTCGGTACAACAATCGACTTCTCTGGTAAGGAACTTGTAATCACATTGGGCTAATATCTATATAGTATTGTTTTTAACAATTATTAAGCAGTCTCCATTTGGGGGCTGCTTCTTTTTGTTCTTTTTTACACGAACAAACCGAACAAAAACAGAATAAAAACGAACAAACATTCCAAAACAGAACAAGTTTTGTCCTATTTTATCGAAAAATAATGCAAAATTTTGTTCTTTTTTCTTCTATTGTACTATTATTCTCCCAATAAACGTGTTATACTCCTCTCACAAAGAACAAAAACGAACAAAAAAACGAACAAATAGATATTCATAAAGAGAGGTAATACTTATGACAGCAATCGATTTAACATTTATTTTCTTCTTAGTAGCAACATTCGTTAAGATCGTAGTAGATTTCGCAGAGAATGATAAGAAGGCTTCTGAGGAAGCTAGAGTTCGCACAACTCGCAAGGCTCATGTTTCACCTGAGACTATGAGACGTATGAACAGACCAGCAACTGCTAGAGCTGTTAGAACTTCTCTTCGTTCTGCACCTAATACTGCATCACGTACTCAGTCTATTAACTCAGCTATTTAATGCGACTTACTGTACCTTGATTTCTCCTGTTTTAACCACCACTTTTGATTCGAGTGTACATAAGTAAAATATAAAAGGAACTGTTCTTCCAGTACTTCCACACAGTACTGTTAGAGCAGTTCCTCTTTGTTTGCTATAGATTCTAATTATCTAAGTGATATATAGATTATGTATTAGGAGCAATTATATCGTCCTCGATTGTGATGCAGAACTGTTTGTTCTCAATACTTGCAGTAATAGTAGCATCTGTTAGATTAACAAGCTTCTTAGTTACAGATAATCCAATACCAGATGAATTCACATGACGAGATTTATCTCCCTTATAAAATCTATCGAATACTCTATCTGTATCTGGCATATCTCCCGATATGTCATTAGCAATTCTAATTCTTGCCTTCTTACCTACAGTCTTAAGCGATAGACTAAAGTTATCTTTACCATGAACCAGACTGTTCTTAATGAGGTTCTGGAATACTCTCTTAAGCGCATTCTCATCAGAGACAATAAAAATATTCTCATCAATATCGATATCTGGAACCATCTGATGCTTTTCGAACTCATCAATATAGGAAAGAACTGTCTTAATAAGTACTTCTGATACATTAACTCTTTCATTCTCGAGTTTGAATGAAGCATTATTAATCTTTGTGAACAGGAACATATCTTCCAACATATCGCTAAGAGATTCTAATCGTTCAGAGATGATTGTCTTATATCTCTCCTTATCCTCTTCACTATCAGATTCACACATGAGTTCAAAATAACCTTTGAGCGAAGTAAGTGGAGTACGTACATCGTGAGACATATTCGTGATTGTTTCTCTAATCTCCGCATCCTTATTATTAGTCTCAATCTCTCTATTACGACAATTAGCAAGGAACCCATTAATAACCTTAGCAAGTCTATTAACTACTCTCGTAGAGGATCCAACATTTACAGTCATGTTAGTTTGTGTTTTACCAATATAATCTACCTGTTTCGTCAATTCCCTAATAGATAACAATACAGATACTAGGTAGAACGTCAGAACCAGAATAACTGCTATACAAATAATTAACGCTGCGGTCATCATACAACTCTTTCCTCATAACGTCTGTGAAATAGTAGTATACCTCCTACTATCATAAGAGATATTCTAATGATTACGGCTAGTACATAGAATGTACCACCATCATCTGGTATATAAACCAATCCAATAAGTGCTCTGATTATTGGAACTCTTAATGTCTGTATTGAGATCCAATATGAGAACAAATATATAATCATTGGGAATAATTTTCTTCGGAACAATTTAGTAAGGAAATATGCATAAACCGCATTATTAAACATACTTATTGGAATAATCAATAATTTATAAAGAACATCCATCGAGAATTCATTAATGCCTTCAACAATAGAATTCGGTTCAATCGCAAAGGCAATCATTCCGATTAACAAAACAACAATAAACTCAACTATGCACATAACAGCAAGAAATATAATTTCAGAAAATGCAAATGACACACGATTCTGTAGCTTAATCTCCAAATTAATATGAGTTCTATATTGATAATAGTTACTGACATAACAAATAGTAATCACGCCTACCAATATTGGCAGAAACACTATCGTACATCCCATAAATATCAGTTTAGGAATAAAGAACGCACTAACATCCTGACTCTCAATAATGAGCTCAAATCTATTATTAATCAAAAGATAATACATAAAATATCCGAACACTATCATAATAAGCTCGAAGAACAAAGTAAGAAGCATCTGTATGGTAAAAGTTCTTCCCTTGAAATATCTCAGGAACTGAATTCGAATATAATTCGTTAGCATATTTTCTCCTTTCCTAACTTATAAAAACAAACTGTCCCGAAGAGTATTATACTCTTTGAGACAGTCTATTATGTTTAAAATATATATCCCTTTAATTACATGTCACAGGCATTAGTGAATGTCTCTTCTCTGATTGATATAACCAGTAATAGCAAAACCAATAAGGAGATAAACAAGTCCAACAATGATTGGTCTTACCATATCGCCAGCCTCTGTAGAAACTCTAAGTGCTGCAACGTTACCTGTAATGAGGTAATCGCTTGTTGCAAAATGAGCACCCTTGAAGAGAACTTTGTTAACAAGAAGATCAACCAACATAAGGAGGAGGTTCAAAAGGCCAGCGCCTGTTACGATAGCGAAGATCATACCAACAGCTGTATTAGCAATAACTGCTACCATTCCTGTGATAAGGCACATAGCAACTGCAAGAAGGAACTGAACGCCAACATATCCGAAGAATTCAGGAGTAATACCAAGCTTGAAGCTCTCACACATTGTTGCATTTGACACAAGTGCGATGATGAAGTTAAAGATGAAGAAGAGTGCTACATAAATAACAACTACGATTGTCTTTGATGTAAAACTAATCCATCTATTAGAGTTAGCCTTAAGAATATTCTTTCCAAAAGCACCCTTAACCTGGCTGCTATAGAAGAATGCTGCGAAGATACCTACCATCATGAGTACTGTAAGACCTGAGATCTGTGACTCAAAGAGGTCAACTGTAGATGCATCGTAAAGAGCACCACCTGAGAAAATATCCTTAATAGAAATCTCAACTGGTTCTGGATCTGGATTAACAGCACCTTCGAAACCCATCTTAAAACCAGTCTCAAAACCACTAACCATCTGATCGCCCAATGATTCATCTGATTCTTCAGCAATCATATCCTGCATCTGGCTCATACCGAGTGCTGCCAAATTCATTCTGATAGCAATGAAGTTAGAAAGTAGTACGAGCAAAAGACAAATAATTGGAAGAAGATAAATAATCTTCATCTTCTTAAAAACATAAAAATCACTAATCAAATAATCTTTCATATCTATATCCCTCTATTACTTATTACCAGAAGTTGTCTTAAGGAAGTACTCCTCAAGGTCTGATGCCACTACACCAATTGAATCTACAAGAATTCCAGCCTTCGCAATTTCCATATTGAGCTTAGAAATCTCATTGACCTTATCGAAAACAAAAATTGTATTTGCATCGCTTACGCTATAATCAACAAATCCGTTAGCATCCAAGATTGTAACAATCTGTGAAACATCCTGAGCCTTGATCTGGATCTTATCTCTGCACTTAGTCATAAGTGCTTCATTTGTAATCTCTTCAACGATCTTACCGTTATTGATAATTCCGTATTCTGTTGCAATCTTTGAAAGTTCTTCCAAGATGTGGCTAGAAATAAGAATTGTTACGCCGCTATCCTTATTAAGCTTTACGAGCATCTCACGGATTTCAACGATACCCTGAGGATCGAGACCATTGATAGGCTCATCAAGAAGAAGCAAATCAGGATCACCAACGAGTGCTAATGCAATACCAAGTCTCTGCTTCATACCAAGTGAGAACTTACCAGCTTTCTTCTTGCCTACATCACTAAGACCAACAAGTGCTAACTTATCGTTGATATACTGGTTATCGTTAATACCATAAGCAAGACACTTAATCTTTAAGTTATCAAATGCTGAAAGATTAGGATAAATTGCAGGAGCTTCAATAAGAGCGCCAATTCTTGAGAATGCAAGCTTATTGTCATCGCCGAAGCCGTGATACTTAAATGAACCACTTGTTGGCTTAATGAGACCTGTAATCATCTTCATGATTGTTGTTTTACCAGCACCATTCATTCCGATAAGACCGTAAATGGCACCTTTACGAATATTAATACTTACATTGTCTACTGCGTATTTGTTACCGAACTTCTTTGTAAGTCCTTCAGTAGTCAAAATCATTTCACTCATAATTGTGTACTCCCTTCGTTTTGTACAGTACTATTAAAACACCCTTACATTAAGCAAGCGCTAATTAAAGTTTAAGAAATATTAAAGATTGCTATTACATTGTTGCTGCAGTAGTAGCTGCATCTGATGCAGATATTGCACAAAGAACAAGGCAAGCTTCTACAGCGAGTGTGATAGCGAGCATACTATTAACCGTTGCATTATTAGAAGCATTGATATCACTATTGTATGAACTAGCTACCATCTGAGTTGCGAGTAATCTTCTCTCAGCCTTACCCATTGATAATCCGCCAAAGCCCTTTGTCTTAGTAATAATGTTGTCTGCTTCACAAATCAAATCAACAATTGTCTCAACAGACTCATCAATAAGTACAACTAATCCAAGTGCACAAAGTTCATAACCAGAACCGAACTGATGTCCTGCCTTCTTAAGTCCCTCGCATACATCGAGAACTTTCTGACACTTAACTTCTGGAGCATCACTACAAAGTGTAAGGATATGTGTCATTGACTGAATTGCATTCTTACTGAAGAACTTCTTCGCCAAAATATCGTAACTCTTCTCCATATCATTAATCATGTATTCAGTATCCATATCAGTAAGTGCGAGCATTGCTGCGAATGGGATATCCTCTGAAGATGTAAGGATGCTATGTTCCTTACTCATTCTCTTATAAATATCAGCTGACTTAGCGATATATCTATCAACCTGAATGAGGTCTACCTGATCTGCTAGTTCAATAGCAGCCATAACTCTGAACTCTCCACCCTTTAGCTTGTTCTTACACATCAAGTCATAAATGTTCATAACCTTCTTGAGATACTCTTCAGGATTATCAACCATAGACATCTTTGCAATAAGTGGAACCATTGTATTGCCACGGAATACTGATACCCAACTTGAATTACTCTTAAGAATTTTCCTGCATTCTTCAATCTTCGAAATGTTAGCGAGCTGGCCCATTGATGTAACAATAGATGCTGCCGCTATTGCCATATAATCGCTTTCCCACTTGAAAGCTTTTCCAAAAATCTGTCTGTTCTCACCTAATAGTTCACATCTTCTGATAACATCTGTTTTCATGGTTATATCTCCTTATTCATGATGACTTATTTATCCATTTGTTAGAAGGATATCAGTCAAAGTTTAAGACATGATTAAGACACGCTAAAGATTTAGTAAGATTATGAAATTTTTATTCACTCAATATCGCACATACGAAAGCCCCTAAAGTCTATTCGACTTTAAGGGCGTCTTCATTTAATAAATAATGTATATTACAAATATCACTCGAGTTCCTTCTCGCCTCTTTCAACGAGCAAAGCATTCGTTGAAGCGATACTAAGTCTCTTGCTCAATGCATAAATCAATATGCTGTCGCGAGGATTTTTAGGATAAAGCGTCGCAGCTCCTGCTATATCAAGGGCTCGCTGAGTTTCCTTTACGCTCATTCTTAATGCGAGTGCCATGAGGACAACCTTGTCTTTGCCAGGATGTGTTTTCTTACCATTCAAGAGCTGATATACGTAAGTTCTCTCGAGACTAGCAATCTTTGGAAGTGTCGCTTTATCAATGCCTTCGCGCTCCATTATCGCTGTGATGTAAGTTTTAAAATCCTGAGGACATGTCTCCTTAATTGAATCAATATATGAATCTAATTGACTCTCACCCTTAACATTAATCAATTTATTTAATAAGTCGCCTGTACCTTGTTCCATTTATTCCTCCGCTATTTGTAATTTTACCACTTAAGATACTTCAATCGAAGAAACCTTGTATGTTCCGCTTACATTTTCAAATGTGAGTGTGATTACGGCTTCCATAGTTCCCTGGCTCTCGAAGTACTCGTTAAGTAATTCTGCAACATCATCTGCCACGCCATCGAAAACTTCCGCCAAAGCTGCTGTCTCACCAAAATATGTATAAGTGTTTTGAACAGATGCTTTATGCATTGCCATATAACCATCAGATAGTTTTGCTACTCTGTCCTGAAGATCTATTCCCACGCCATTTTCATCATGCATCACTACCTTAACAGTAACTGTACCAGTATCAGTTGAACTATCGTATTTAGTACCTGTGATCTCGTATGACCTAATGAAATCATCACCGAACTTGTCTGTAACAGTCTTGAGAGTATCAATAGTCTTGTTATCCAATCTGTAATAGAATGAGCTTCCACCAAGACCTGTTAAAAAAGACTCTAGTAAGAGTTCTGAATCATATGCTTCCATAAAGCCATACTTATCTTTTACATTTACCGTTACCATACTATTAACAGTTTTCTCATCACCATTAAGAGCGGCTTCCATAAAAATTTCTGCCTGGTTCTCAATCTCTCGTTTCTCGCTTGAACCCAAAATACCAATAAGAGCAATGATTACAATTGTTCCTACAATAACCGCACCTGAAACGGCTACGTATACTATTGTGGAGATTTTAACTGCCTTTTTTCTGCTCGCCTTCTCTTCATCTGTGAGCTCAAGTTTCTTAGACATGTTACTAGCTACAACATACAAGATACCAGCGGTGAGAATGAGTGCTGCAGCAAAGAACACGATGTACAATCCAACATCAACATTAACTACATTCTTGGCAAGCTGAGACTTTTTTGAAAGGCTACCATCAGTGAGTGCCATTACGAAACAAGTGAATAAGAATGAGCCTCCGCCACTAATAATGCTTAACACACCATTTTTAAGAAGCGAAGTCATTATTGTAAGACCAGCAACCATTATGTAGATAATAACGAATTGATCGAGTACCTCATAAAGCTTAGCGTCTGTTTTACCAAGAATAGTAGTCACGCTATATGCTGGTAATACTAGTGATATAAGTGTTAGACCTGCACCTGTAAGACCAAAGATTAAGCCCAAAAGATTTAAGATTTTTACATTGCCTTTTATCTTCTCCATAGAACCCTCCTAATAATTTACTTCCTGTAAATTATCAACCTTTTAGACTTACAAATGGTAGGCTGGTAGCCTACAATCTGGAATTCAGAATGATATAATCAGAATATGAGATTACCTGAGTATTTAAGACAACTTAAAGTAGTAGAAGGAACCAAACATATCTTGTTGCTCAATGAATTGGACAACAGTTTATGGCTCCTTAAGATACTCAAATTCTACGATATTCGCGTATTCGAATATCTCAAAAATCACACTTGTCCAAATATCCCAACTGTTCACTATTACACTGAATCTAATGACACATTATTTGTGGTCGAAGAGTATATTGATGGTGTCACATTAGACCAATATCTTGGTGCTAATCCAAATCTCACAATCAAAGAAAAAATCAAGATTATCAATGACATCTGTAACGGCCTTAAGCTTATGCACAGCGCTACGCCAACCCCTATTGTTCATAGAGATATCAAACCATCGAACATAATGATTGATAAAAATGGTGTTGCATATGTAATCGATTACGATGCTGCCAAAATATATAAGAGTGGTGCCGACCGTGATACGCGTTTAATAGGAACAGACGGTTCTGCTGCGCCTGAGCAGTATGGGTTC
This sequence comes from Clostridia bacterium, assembly GCA_024403735.1. Lineage (GTDB taxonomy): Bacteria > Bacillota > Clostridia > Saccharofermentanales > Saccharofermentanaceae > Saccharofermentans. The sequence continues at coordinate 11,697 of JAKSRG010000013.1, read as the reverse complement.
GCTCAGTCTGATCCACGAACGGATGTTTTCGCGATGGGCAAACTACTGGAGATATTATTCAAGGACGACATCAAAAGTCAGAGCTGGATCGTACCTATAATCAAGAAGGCAACTTCAATGGATCCTAAGGATAGATATCAAAGTATCGACAAGTTCGCTGAGGCACTTAAGTACAAGAGTGCCACACCTCATAAGCTTTTGCCTCCACCTGGTTTTAGGACTATGAAGATACCGAAGATTGTTATCGCAATTCTTGGATACATTGGTTTCACTGGCTTTATGATACTGTGGTATGCGAAGGTCTTCCAATTACCAAATACCTTAGCGCTTAACCTTGGATATGCGATCATGATCACTATTTATCTCTTCCTGAATTTTGACCTATTTACTGAATGGACGGTCATCTTCTCGAAGCTACCATTCCAAAAGAGCGACAAGTATCTCAAAAGACTTCCTGTTAAGTTAGTAGTAGCACTAGGATTATTCGGCATCGAGCGACTAATGGCTGTATTACTTAGACTTTGGCTCAACTAAAAAGACTATGCGATATCAATCACATAGTCTTATTTTTGTACTAAATTATGCCTGCTTAGCTAGTCTGAAACCAATTCCCCAAACAGTATCAATAAACTCTTCTTCAGTAAACTTCTTAATCTTTGTTCTAAGATTAGAGATGTGAACATTGATTGTCTTATCTTCACCGATATAGTACTCATCCCAAGCGTACTCGAAAATCTCCTGCTTGGAGAATACTTTTGTAGGATAAAGCATGAAGAGCTCGAGGATTTTGTATTCCTGTCTTGTGAGCTTAACTTCCTGACCCTTAATGAACACTTCAAATGTTGATCTATTCAAAACCATGCTCTTGTACTCGAGTTTGTCATCAGCAGCTGAAGATGAATCCTGTGCATCACTAATATGACGGAGCTGAACACTTACTCGTGCGATTAACTCCTTAACATCAAATGGCTTAACAAGGTAGTCATCAGCACCAGATGAGAGAAGGTCAATTCTTGAATCGAGGTCACTCTTAGCAGATGTAATAATTACAGGTATCTTAGATGTCTCACGAATCTTCTTAATCAAATCCTCACCTGACATACCTGGCATCATCAAGTCCAAAATGACGAGGTCAAATTCACTTGTCTTAAAATTTAGTAATCCCTCTGTTCCAGAGAAAGCCTGTGTACATGTAAGACCCTGCTTGGTTAATGTCTCACATACGAGATTATTAATATTAGCATCATCTTCAACAATCAAAATTCTAGCATCCATTATTCCTCATTCTCCTCTTCTGTTTCCTCAATCTCGATAGGCTCTGCATCAACAACCTTGTAATCAATGCCGAGTTCCTTCAATCTAGTAATAAGAAGGCCTGGCTCATAGTCACCTGGAGTGAACACGCCTGGATTATTCCACTTGTTCTTAATAAGAAGTATTACACCAGCAAGTGTAGTAATAGCTGACATAAGTCCTACCGCACTAACGCCATATTCTGAATAAGATTCAGTCTGGTCACATGTTAGATAAAGAAGTACTGACTTAGTTACTCCCGCCTTAACACCTGTAGCAAGAATACCAATGTTAAGAGTTCCTCTACTAGAAGACACATTATTCTCAGCCTTTGGTATTACTGCCTCAAGATAATCCACTGGAGCAATCTTAGTTCCGTTAATTGCAATCGGAGTTGTACTAAGCATACCAATCTTATTAAGTGTATTAACGAGTGTCAGATACTGCTTCTTTAGAGATGAGAAGTATCTAACATTCTTAATCTCTGGCAACTCATTCTTAAATGAATCGATAACTGGATTATCAAATGCGTAAAGTGTACGCTTACCCATTCCTGGGAATGTTCTTGTTGTCTTATACTTAAGTGCTTCAAAAGTCTTGAGCTCACCATTATCGATAAGTCTTCCATCTTCATGGAGCTTAGTAAGGTCAGCAACAGATGGGAATGTGTGGCCCGTATCACTCTTTGTAGAATCAATTCTAATTAAATCAACACTTTCAATTGTATCGAGCAAATTCTGGTTAATAATCGTACGTGCGAGACATACATACGCAGCTGGATTAAATGAACAACCAGTTACGCATCTTAAATTCTTAGCATAAAACTGTGAACTACACTCGAACTGCTCATGAATAAGGCACTTAGTTCCTGTTGGATCTGTATAGTACTTAGTATCAATATATGAAGCACCAATCTTAAGTGCGATTTCCATAACAGTTTTATTAAGGTGGCTAGGTGTAAGATTGATAATTAATGTAGGTCCAAAAATTCTCATCATGAGAAGAGTCTTCTCCTCATTAGTTACATCGACACCTGCTGTAACAATTCTTATTGGAGAATTCTTGTACTTATTTCTATACTCATCAGCGTCTTCTTTGCGCTTTGAAGCGACACAAATCTCCTCAGCTATGCCCTTCTCTTTAATGAGTGCTGGAACGAGAACCTTCGTCGTTTCTGTACATCCGATAATCAAAATCTTACTCATGGAACCCACCTTGAAAACAAATCAACCAATTATCATTTTACTGATTTTGAAATGAATTATCAAATGATTTCTGCCTCTTCAGATGAGTATCATAAATATTTGACAGACTGGTGTTTTAAGGACTTCACAAGATAGAAAAAGCCAACAAAAAACCTGTCCTTCAAGAGCCATTTGCTCCATCCAAACAGGTTTATTTGTTCATCAATTATAATGGCTATCAGCCTCGTACAATTCCATAGCTATCGCAAATTCCCTGGAACTCATTACTGTATACAAATCCATAGAAAACTTGCTGTCTTGTGTAGCCATCATTCTGAATTTTACCAACCCAGAAAGCCTTACCCTGAGCATCTGAACTACGTCCAAAGAATGCCTTGTACATATACTCTACAAAATCTTCGTCACTATAGTTCTTATTAGTAAACTCACTAGAGAATACAAAGCCACAAGCAATATCCTTACCATTACTCTCTTTTGTGATTAACTTATTCTTCCAGTGTTCAAGACCACCTGCATCAGGATCTCTATCGAGACAGACATTATATAGTCTAGTTACAAAACCGATAATACCATCTTCGTCATAAGATGTTCCACCGCAAACTGAACAAGCACCTGTAGGAACAGTTCCATTCTGTGGAATACTAATTGCATCGCCAAGAGCAATTCCATACTTTTCACAGATACCCCTGAATTCCTTACTAGTAGCAAAACCGTTAAATACTTCTTCACGCGTCTTGCCCTTAGCAAGCTCGCCTAACCAGTAATTCTTACCTGCTGCATCTGCTGCTCTACCCATGAATGCTTCGTAAAGTCTATCGAGATAGCAGCTATCACAAAGGTTCATGTTCTTGAATTCGCTACTAAATACGAAACCATTAGCAGCACCAATACCTGTATATGAACCAGCAAACAAACCGTTAACCCAGTGAGATTTTCCACCTGGATCAGCAGATCTATTCATACATGTGAGATATAGTCTATCTACGAACTCGCCAATCTGCTCTTTAGCTAATGCTGGATCAGCAACAATTGAGTAGAATTCCGCTGGACGATCATATTCCATTACAGCCCAAATAATGTTATTACCAGACACAATTGGCTTCATTGAAGAAACCTTACCTGGTCTTGAGAAAGTCTGCTCTGTCTGATTACCATTACCATCAAGGTATGTGTAGTAAAGAGTATTATCTCTTTCCCAAATAACTGCAAAACAATTATCATTAACTTTAACAATATAAGGATTACCAGCTGATAACTCGCTTTCAGCATAGTTAGTCAACATCTTAGTTGTAGTAGTCTCATTTGCCTTATTAGTAATGTAGACACATACATTTTTTGTTCTGTAGCCATCAGCAAAATGGTTCATATCAATTGTTGTACCAACAGTAAGATAAGATGTCGATGATACAGCTACACCGCCGAGTGTAAAACCTGTTCTATTAACTCCAGTACCACCTGGGAATGAAGTAACAGTATATGTATGTTCCTCATAAGGCTTACCATTAGGATAATAGGAGTAGCCTGCTACACGTCCTGTGTCATAAGAATATGCTCCAGTAGCATGAAGCTTAACTGCTCTAGGATAAGCATCACCATGATCAACAAATACCATCATATTTCCATCCATTGCAAGGAACTGGTTGAATGAATGGCTTGAATATGAAACAGAGCTCTCTGACAACTGATGATAATGATTACTCTGTGGAATAGTCATATTAGCAGTATTGAACTCAATAGTAATATTTGACTGATGATTAAGTCCATCAGCGCTCTTATACATCGTGTGACACGTATGAACAATCAATGTGCTTCCTACGAATTGGAAAGCAACTGAACCAGCTTCGAATGGTGTACGTGTATTACAGTCTTTCAATGAACACTTTCCTACTTGATTCCAATTCTTGTCATACTTAGTAAGAATAAAGCTTTCTACTGTCTTTGTCTCGTTGACGTCACTATTACCAGTAAGAACATAATAGTAAGCGCCGTCCTCGCAGAAGCCACCCCAAATAGAGCCATTCATCGCAATACTCTTTGTGAATGTTGGAGCAAAATTATTATCGTAATAATATACATTAATTCCATTAATACCGGCACTACCGCCGCAAACGATCATATAACCGTCACTCAACTTAGTTAAATATGATCTTGGAACCTGTGACCAATTAGATCCATTAGCATAGTCATGAGAACCAGTAATCTCCCCATAACGATAATCCGCATTTGTCTTCGCAGGAATGAATGATATTAACGATACAGCCATCACAACCGATAACAAACCAGCAACTATTCGTCTGCCTATCTTCATAATAACCCCCATAAATTAAAAATAATTTGATATAATTGTACACCTGTCAAGCACTCGAAAATGTTTAACAATTGTTAACTTTGCTAATATAACTACCTCTATGTCGTTTTTCGCAACACTTGTTATATATGTAATATGAGTTTTATAATTAAAGACAAAAATACGAAAGGTTTTATATATGATTAGAAACTGTCCGAATTGCGCGTCAAAGGTTGTTTTCGATGCAAGCCTAGGAGCATTATCATGCGACAGATGCGGCGGAATCTATGACGTCGAAGAATTCGATGCAAAATACGCAATTCCAGAAGAAGAGGATCTCCTTCCTTCTGATGACCCACAAAGAAAAGCAGACGACGATCTCTTTAGAGAAGCTCACAAAAGAATGATCGACGTTAACGTATACACATGTTCATCATGTGGCGCAGATGTAATCGTATCTAATACAGAGGCATCTACATTCTGTGTATACTGCGGTAATCCTAATATTGTTTTCTCAAGAATCCGTAAGATTAGTAGACCTGATGCTATTATTCCTTTCTCAATTCCGAAAGAAGCTGCCGAAGGAATTATCAGAGGTAGACTAAAAAAGGGCCTATTCGTACCAAGCGCGATTAAGCGTTTCAAAACTGAGTCTATTGTTGGTGTCTATATTCCATACCACATCAACGACATCATCTATCGTGACACTATCTCAGTTGAATACTATTACGATGATCAGAAAACCAAGAACTCACGTCCAACAAGGCATTTATACAACATGTCTGGTCAATGTCATTTTGATCGTTTGACTACAGATGCCTGCATGAATCTTAATAACGAACTTAGTTACAGAGTTGAACCATACAATATTGAAGAGATTGTCCCTTTTGAGGATGATTATCTTCTCGGCTTCTATTCAGATATTCCAGACGTAGATTATGATGATGCATTCATACACGCATCTCATAAGGCAAGAGACGTTGCTTATCAGGATGTCTTCAATAAGATCGAAGGTACACGCAAGAAAATCATCTCTTCACATCCTTCAACAGAAATGGTATCTGAACCACTCTTGGCACTGTTCCCTATGTGGTTCCTCACTTATAAATATAAAGGTGAGCAATATACATGCGTTGTTAATGGACAAACAGGAAAGGTCGTAGCTGGTGTTCCACTAGCCAAGTACAAATTCGCAATATTTAGTACAGTACTAGCAATTGTTACGATTGCACTCGGATTAATAGCATCTTTGACACTTTCAATTACAGAACCGGTATATCTTATTTATCTTGCAATCTTCGCAATAGGACAGCTCGGTATTGGTATTGCTGAATTCGAACGTGCGAGAAAATCAGTAATGAGATCTAAATCATCTATTACAAGAATGTACGCTACAAACAGACAGAAAGGACAATAATATGAGCAAGACTTTATTTATTTTACTTGAAACTACTATTGTGTCTATGAGTAGTGAATTATCTCTTATAACACTTGTAGCAATTATCTTGGGTCTCTTCATCGGAGCGGGAATAACACTAATCGTTACATCAATCTTAATTAGAAGATCTAATAACCTTGGAGATGTACTCCCAACATTGTCAGACTACTCAACAGATACATTTGGATCATCTTTCTTCGGTAAAGACTATGGTAAGACTAAGGGAAAGAAGATTTACAATTTCCCAAATAATTCCATTGAGAATCCATAAGCAATTTCTCTACGCTTCAATCAGTAGAATGATTTGAATATATCGAAAACAAAATGGCTACCTCCTGCATATCCAAAACAGGAAGTAGCCATATTTATTGTTTATTCAAAAAAACATCAAATTAAAGCAAATCAGCGATATCGAGAACCAATCTCTCTGTCTTCTCCCAACCAAGACATGGGTCAGTAATTGACTTACCAAATACACCATCACCAATCTTCTGGCAACCATCTTCAAGGTAACTCTCAATCATGAGACCCTTAACGAGTTTACTGATATCATGGTTCCATCTCTTGCTATGGAGAATATCCTTTGAGATACGGATCTGCTCTTCAAAGCGCTTACCTGAATTTGCATGGTTAGTATCAACGATAAGTGTTGGATATGCGAGTTCTGGGCTCTTCTCATAGAGATTGAGGACGTTTTCGAGAAATTCGTAGTGATAGTTAGGATGACTTCTACCTACATTATCAACGTATCCACGCAAAATTGCATGTGCATATGGATTACCTTCTGTCTTAACTTCCCAACCACGATAGATGAACTTCTGAACACTCTGTGCAGCAGAAATTGAATTCATCATTACTGTAAGATCACCAGCTGTTGGGTTCTTCATACCTACAGGGATACCAAGGCCAGAAGATACAATTCTGTGCTCCTGATTCTCAACTGAACGAGCACCAACCGCTACATATGCGAGGAGGTCTGAAAGATAACGGAAGTTACCAGGATAAAGCATCTCATCAGCACATGTGAAGCCTGTCTCATTAACGATTCTTGTATGAAGATCACGAATAGCGATGATACCAGCGAGCATATCCTCACCCTTCTCAGGATCTGGCTGGTGGAGCATTCCCTTATAACCAACACCCTTAGTACGTGGCTTGTTAGTATATACACGTGGAATAATAAATACCTTATCCTTAACCTGCTCCTGAAGCTTAGCAAGGCGATGCATATACTCTAATACTGCATCCTCACGATCAGCTGAACATGGTCCAATGATAAGAAGAAATCTATCATCTTCACCCTTAAAAATCTTAGCGATTTCCTCATCGCGGCTAGCCTTGATTGACTTGATGTCCTCACTAAGTGGGAACTGCTCCTTAATATCCTGTGGGATAGGAAGCTTACGAATAAATTCCATTGACATATATACACCTCAATAACACTTATTATCTTTATGAATAACTATTATATACCCAACTAGCCCAATTGGTACAAACAAAAAAGAAGTGCCACAAAAATGTAGCACTTCAAAAATACAATTATTAACCTAGCAAAGCTGCATCATAACTTTCCAAGAAATCTTCACCCTTCTGAACTTCAGTCAAGGATAAATCTGGATAATCTAGCTGACGCATACATTCATAAATAGCAATCGCTGCGGCATTTGAAATATTAAGACTTCTACATTCAGCTGCCATTGGAATTCTGAAACAATCATCAAGATGAGCCTTGAGAATATCATATGGAATTCCCGTGCTCTCTTTACCAAGGATAATATAAATCTCCTGATCGCTTGGAACACCAGCAAAATCTATCTTTGAATGTGGTTTCTTTCCATATCGAGTCATATAGAAATATCTGCCTGGGTTCTTGGATGCGAAATCCTCATAACCATCATACAAAGTGTAATCAGCCCAGGTAATGTGATTAGTAGTAGCTCGCTTGAACTTCTTGTTCTCGATATCAAATCCAAGTGGACCAATGAGATGAAGCTTACAACCAGTAGCTACACAAGTTCTCATAATGTTACCTGTATTCTGAGGGATCTCAGGTTCAAAAAGAACTACATTTACTCTTCCTGACACTAATATCACACTCCAACTGCAGTGATTACTTCAAGACTTGTAATTGAACTACCATCAACTGCTCTAGCAATATTCAAGAGGTGATCGCCGATACGCTCGAAGTCTGTGAGCATCTCTGAGTAGATAACTGAGCTCTCACCTGAGCATGTAAGGTTCTTCATACGCTCAATCTGACTAGCTCTGAACATATCTGTCATATCATCGATTTTCTGCTCAGCCTTAGCCATCTTAACATGGATACCATGGAAGTCTCTTCCGTGGAGAAGGGCAGCAGCCTGATTTGTAACTTCTGCCATCTGTGATACTTCAAGACGAGCCTTATCAGAGAACTTATATCCCTTGTCGTCAAGAAGTCTTGCATAACCAGAAATGTTAGTTGCGTGGTCACCCATACGCTCAAGGTTACCAGTAATCTTGTAGATAGCACTGAGTGTCATGGCATCTTCCTCAGAAAGAGTACCAGCAAGACACTGTGATACATAGAATGAGATCTCCTTGTTAAGGAAGTCGATGCACTCTTCTCTAGAATCAATCTCATTCTGGATTTCATCTGAATTCTCGAGTACAGCATCAAAGCTTCTTCCAACGTTTACACATACGAGATCAACCATTCGGCTAACTTCGTTACGGATAGCAGCGATGATTACTGGAGCTGCCATGTTAGTTCTGAGAAGTGCTGGTGAAAGATAAACAAGCTTCTTCTCATCTTTGCTTGTATCAACCTTTTCTGGGAGAATCACATTAACGAGCTTAACAATGAGCTTACCAAATGGAATAAGAACAATTGCTGTACCAAGAGCAAAGAGAAGGTGCGCGTTAGCGATCTGTCCCTGTGGGTTAGCTGTTGTCATTGATACCCAGTCTGTGATTGGGAGAGCAAGTGTAAGAATAGTCCAAAGAATTACACCGAATACGTTAAATGTGAGGTGCATGAGTGCTGCCTTAACTGCAGCTCTGTTTGTACCGATAGCAGAGAGAACAGCTGTAATACATGTACCAACGTGCATACCATAGAGAATAAAGATTGCTTCATTAAGACCAATAACACCAGTTGATGCGAGTGTCTGGAGCAAAACTACACCGGCAGCAGAACTCTGGATGATTGCTACGAATACCATACCAACAAGAATACCGAGGATAGGGTTCTCAAGTGTTGAGAGGAAGTTCTTAAATGCTGCATTATCTCTAACTGGCTCCATCGCACTACTCATAAGATTTGTACTGATGAAAATAAAACCAAGACCTGTGATAAAGTCACCAAGTGGCTTGTACTTTTTCTTCTTACCGAAGAGAAGGATAAGAACACCAACGATAGCAATAACTGGAGCAACTTCACCGAACTTAAAAGCGTTCAACTGAGAAGTGATGTTAGTACCGATGTTGGCACCCATGATAATCCATAGAGATTGTGTCAAATTGAGAAGTCCTGCATTAACAAATCCGACAACCATTACTGTAGTTGTAGATGAGGACTGAACAAGAGCTGCTACGATAACACCGAGTGCAATACCGAGAAATCTATTAGCTGTGAGTTTCTCAAGAACTCCCTGAAGTTTATTACCAGCAGCTGCCTCGAGACCTGAACTCATAATCTTCATACTGTAAAGGAAGATTGCAAGTCCGCCCAAAAGCATTACTATACATTTTACAACGTCCATATATTACGTCCTTTATTATTAGAATACACATCTATTGTATGTCGATACAAAATGCAAGTCAAAGCAAAAATCCATATATAAATTACATATTCATTGTTTTCTATATAATTATTCCTGTGTAATATTCGCATTTTATTATTTCTGTAACACTTCTGTTCAATCGAAAACAATCTGCCATTCTCATAATCAGCAACCGAACTTTGGCAAGCACGCGTAACTACGAGATGCTTCGTCTATATTACTTAAGCACAGATACAATGATATATAGAGCATTTTCTATATGTCTAGTATAGTTTCTTTTACATATTTTATACTCAAAATTTACAATTAAGGTTTAGTATATTAGAATTTGTTTTAATTAAAGACTACAGGACAGAATATATGATTAAGAACTTACTATTCGATCTAGATATGACACTCCTAGACTTCAAGGCTGCAGAGCAAGATACATTCAAGATTGTTGCTAACGACCTTGAACTCGAATACTCTGACGAATTTTATGACGTATATAGCATAGCTAATGAGAAGTGTTGGAAGAAATTGGAACTCCAAGAGATTACAAAAGCAGAGTTATATGTGATTAGATTTCGTGAGACTATCGAATGGTACATTGCTAATCATCCAGAATTTAGTCGCAAACTTCCTTCCTATGAGGACATTAATGCTTACTACATTAAGACTATGTCTAAGATAGGAATTCGCCTCCCTGGCGCGATGGAGTTCATCCTAAAGGTTAAGGAAGTACGTCCTGATTTAAATCTTTACATCATTACTAATGGAACATCTGCTACTGCCAGAGGACGAGTTAAGGCTAGTGGGTTCGAACCACTTTTCGAGAAGGTCTTCGTAAGTGATGAGATTGGAATTAATAAGCCTGACAAGAAGTTTTTTGATGCAGTATTAGCTGAGCTTAATTCTGACGCATCTGAGTGCCTCGTAATTGGAGATTCCCTATCCTCTGATATACTTGGAGCTAAGAATGCAGGTATCAAATCACTATGGTACACAGAAAGTCCTGATGAGAATGCAATTGCTAAGTATTCTATAAGTTTTGTGGCTGGGACATTTGATGAGATGCTTGATATCATTGAGAAGATATGATTAGGGAGAAATAGATATGGGGTTGTTTTTTAAGAAAGAGAAACTAGGTTACAAGAAAGAGAAACTCGCGCCAGCTAAAATCAAGAATGGCGTCGCAATCTCCAAGTTGGTAGGATACAAATTCACACTTCCAAAGAACTTCGAATTCGAAGATTTGCAGAGATATAACGCCAAGTATGATTACAGCATCACTGAATTCAGTGCATTGGACGCTAAGACATCTACAAGAATAGGAGTTCTACTAACGGAACCAGATCTAAGTAAGGTCAAAGAGATGTTACCAAGTTGGAGCAGAATGGAACCTGTAATTGCTTCATCTATTCTCAAAAAGATGTATCAGGACGTTAGAGAAACAGATATAGTTCAAAGAGAATTTATGGGGCTCCCTTGCTACCACTACAAGGGATATCTACAGGAGCGACCATCTTTCAATGGTATCCCACGCTACAGAGAATGCTATATGTACCTCGCACCTTATATGAATGTCACTTTCTTTGTGGTGACAACTGATGAACACGAGTACGAAACTACAGGATTATTAAAGTTTTTCGAAGACACCAAGAGTAAACTCTAAACGTGAACGCTCCCCCACTTAGCTTCGCTAGAAGTTGGGGCTTCGTGAAGCCATAA
>JAKSRG010000012.1 GCA_024403735.1 Clostridia bacterium | reverse complement strand
CTTTCCAAGCATTACTCTTATCAACACGATCAGGTTCGCCTTGACGAATATATTCATTAAATTCTAATTCCCAATTATCCATAAATTCCTCATATAATATTATTGATTTTAGTATACCATTAATGCCAAGCATCTTAATTAGTATAGTGGCAATTAGTCATCTCCCCACAAAGCTTTTATATGTTTCTTTGATTTACGCTCATTGTTGTTGTACTGATCTGAGAGTAACCACTTTAGAAGAAATACCTTAGGAATCATATACATCGTTGGCATCTCGAATGCTTCAAGTTTCTCATCTCTAATCCAATTAGTTTTAGATGTATCGGAATTCACTCATAAAAATGTTGATAAATATGGTAGTAGATTTCTGGACATCATTGTAGGTTAATCAAAATCTCCCCAAAAGAAGGGAATACATACAAGTCTTGATCTGCATCTTGGGCATTTAAGTTTTCTAATTTTGGTTATGGCTGGCGGCAGTTGAGATGGGATATGTAATCCTATAAATTCTTGAAGACTAGCTGCATCATCATAAGTAATTCTGTTTAATTTACTACCACACTTTTTGCAATAACGAACATTCTCGAATGCGATGGTTCCTTCATATAGCAAATCTAGACTATAGTCATTTTCCCATTGTCCACATTTCTCGCAGTAGTGAACACTAATAGTTGCATCAAACTCACATGCTGAATTATCGAGAGATTCTATTTTGGTTTCAAAAGTGAATTCTCCATTATGGATTTTCTCAACGTACTTTTTTATATCTTCGTCTTCAAATTCATACATTAGATTTCCAAAAATCAAATCATACTTCTTACATAAACATATTGCTGTAACAGATAATCCCATAGAACTGACCTCCTTACCAATTTATTCTTTCTATTATTGGTAGTTTAAAACTTTGAAGAGGTCATTAATCGGACTTATCAATGGATGTAATTAGACTTCTTCAAAAAATTTTTCTTCATTTTTTCTGAACAAGTGAAACGTTTGTCATATACAATCGTCTATATTGGTGTGGGACGGAGGATAGATAAATGCAAGATGAAATGATAATTGAATTGTTCTGTGAGCGCTCTGAACATGCAATTTCTGAATTGTCTGCTAAATATGGAAGAATGGCGCAGAGTATTTGTTCGAACATACTTAAGAATTCTTCTGACGCTGAAGAATGTGTGAATGATTCGTTGTTTACAATGTGGAACTTGATTCCACCTAATAAGCCAATGTCGCTTAGAGCTTACTTCATAAACGTTGCTAGGAATAAAGCTTTGGATAGATATAGATATAATTCGACACCCAAAAGAAATAGCTACTACGACATTGCATTGGACGAGTTAGAAGAGTGCTTGAATTCGCCAGCGTCACCTGTCAGTGAAGTCGAAGAAGGAGAGCTTTCTGATGCGATTAATAAATTCCTGGGAAGCATCAAGAAAGAGGATCGAGTTATGTTTGTAAGTCGATATTTTCTCTCCGAGTCAACTGTTGCAATCGCGCAAAAAATGAACCTTAAGGAATCAGCAGTTCGACTTAGACTTCACCGTACCCGCAATAGACTTAGAAAATTTTTGGAAAAGGAGAATCTGATATGAGACGCGAAGTGATCGAAAACGCTATTAACAACATATCTGATCAATATAAAGATGAGGCTTTGGCGTACCAGAGCAAAGCGGAAGTATCAGAAATTGATGGTATGAGTTCAAAGAAAACAAGACGTATTTTTACAGCAGGAATAGCAGTTGCTATGATTGCTGCTATGGGTGCTACTGCATATGCAACGGGTATTTTTAATGTTAAGACAAGAGATCCAGAGCCACAAGAGACTTTGGTAGCACACTGGGAAGCTTATGATGAGAATGACGAGATTGAGACTGTCGAGACGGAATATACAAATGTAAAAAAGATTATCGAAGTTGAAGGAGATGTAACACAGGTTGATGAAATTGAGATCAGACTCAATCACAGTTTTGATGGTTACGATTTCTCAGCTACTGGAGATCCTACCAATTGGAATTGCTTGCTCCAGGGAGAAGGTCCTGAAGGTTTCTTCAATGTAGCAATCTACTATATGCCTCTGTTCAGTAATGATGGCTGTTTGTTCATGCTTGATGACATCGTATCTGAAGAAACTTTCATTGGTGAAGATGGTTTCCAGCACTACAAGGTTACTGCCATGAATGAACTTGGTTTAGCAAGTTACTATCACTTCGTATTTGATGAGCAGGCTGGTCACGTTATCGTGTCTATGAGCTCAATTAGTGATGAGTTTACAGATAGTCTTCTTGCTGATTTGGAGATCCGTACTACTGGTAATCTCGTGGAATACGATGAATCAGAAGACAACATTTATTTGATTGTTAACGGCTTAGGTTAATAGTTCTTGTGGATTAGAAGAGATTTTCCCCACGCATCATTATGGTGTGTGGGGATTTTTTGATGCACAGAAAACTTGTTATATACTCATATGAGAATATTCTAGGGTTAGGAATGATAAGTATTATGAACGAGAATGAATGGGGCAAGGTTTTAAAGATTAGAACAACTGGACGAGACGATTCTAACTCGGATACTTATCGTTATCCGTATGAACCTACCTCTTATGATGTCCTTGAAAGATTAATCAGATCTGGCTATATAGAAAAGCCGAATACTGTCCTCGATTATGGTTGTGGTAAGGGAAGAGTTAGTTTGTTTTTGGCTTTTCAGACGAAGTGTCATTCGATTGGGATTGAGTATGACGAGCGTGTTTTCGATCGCGCCATGGCGAACAAAGAAGCATGCTCATCTGGTAGTAGAGTTCAGTTTGTCTGTGGCGATGCTAAGGGTTATGATGTTCCTTCGGAGGTTGATCGCATATTCTTCTTTAATCCATTTTCTTCGATATTATTGAGGTCTATTCTTAAGAAAATCTATGAGAGTTATTACGAGGCGCCAAGAAGAATTCTGCTGATGTTTTACTATCCATCGAATGAATATATGGACTGCCTTATGAACGAACATGAGCTGACACTAGTAGACGAGATTGACTGTGGTGACCTGTTCAAGGGTAGCGATGATCGTGAACGAATTGTTGTGTTCAGTATGGGTTAAGTTAGGTTAAGTTAGGTTAAGGCGTCTGATATATGTAGCATGTGAACTTCTAGAGAAGACAGGTATGTGTTATAATTCGAACCGCTAAATAAGGAATGAAGGTATATGAAGATGAAGAAATTTAGATTTTTAGCTGTTACACTTGCAGCTTGTATGATTGCGGCGTCTTTGGCGGCATGTTATCACGTATATCCACAAGATGAATCAGGAAAAGAAGAGACAGAAGTTGCTGAAACAACATCAGTTGAGACGGAGACAGAAACTTCCTCTACAGAGAGGGAAGAAGTTTTAGACACAGAAGTTCCAGAAGAGACAGAACCTGAGGTGGATTTGTCACTTTATCAAGAAGGCTCATTTTATGATTTCCAAAATGATGAAGCAGCCGCTGAATGGTTTGATATAAGTCGTGACCTTGCGACACAGATTCATGATGAGGATCCTGATGCCGAAATGTATTATGGTATTCGAGATAATGATGGTACAGACTTTCATTACAATCACTTCTATTTTGGAACTGTTGGTTGGGGTTGGAATGACGATGACGATTGTACATTTGACTGGTATGAATGGGATGAGGATACTGGTGAGATTGTTTTCGTTGAGGGCACTGAGGATAATTTTGAAGGACCATATGTTAGTTATACTTATGAGAATTACATGAAACTCCCAATGCTTATTAGGGATGAACGTGTAGGAAATCTCGGTCCAATGGAATACGAGGATAGCACTCCAGATGGTGATTATAATTGCATGATTCAAGCGGTTTCACTTGATGGTACAAAAGTGTTCGCGTTCATTCAGGAGCCAATCTTCATTACAGCAGAAGAGTATTTCAACATTAAGCCAGGTGATCATCTTACACTTGTGGATGATGATCCAAGATTTCCTCATGAATTGAATGTTCGTGATGATTTTAGCTTTGATGATCCAACGAATATGTTCGTGAATAATACTTTGTTCTTCCAGGAATGCGAAGATGGTAATTACGTGCTTGTATCTACTCATGGTAATGAGGAGGCATATCGCTGTTTCTATACCTGTTATAAAACTAGAATGGTATTCCTTGATATATCTCCTGATTGCGTAGTTATTGAAGACGACCATGATAGCGAAACTCCATATGGTTTTGTTGATGGTCCAAATGCATTTACAAGATCTTTCTATTTCTTCGATAGGACAAAAAGTAAGCCTGTTGTGTATAACGATTGGATTAGATTAGGTTCAAAAGATATTCCGATAATAGTTAAGGACAATACTATTGTTCAGATGGAATTGTAATGAATAAACATTGTCAAATAACACAAACTGACAGGTGATTAATTAGTGTAGTGATTGACCCCGATTGATGAGTTTTGAAGTTCAATCGGGGTTACGTAACTATTCCCCTCTCCACACTATAGGCCAAGAATACAAAAATACAATATGAACATTTCAATTTTTCGCGCATAAAAACACCCAGCAGTACAACCGAAGTTGCACCACTGGGCGTATATAAATTTATTTAAATTACATTTGACTTTACTAACATTAAGCAAATAAATAATCTTTGTTATTTAAATAATCCTGTTTCAATTATCTTCTGCAATACAGTTATCGCCTCTTCATATGGCAACGGCTTATTTTGAAATACTGAAGTTATACTGATGTAGTCATTGAAAAAATACTTCTGCTCTTCTATTTTCTTCAATATTTCATTTACACTTACACCAGGCTGCACAGATAAACAGTTAGGAACATTAACTCGCTGCTCTCGCACCTCTCTTACTAATTCAGCCAAATTGTCGTCTAACTTAATAATTGAAGACAACATATATAAATCATATATATGTCTTGAATGTCTTTCTGTTTTTCCTTGCAGATAGTAATCACATATTGCGAACGTCTTATCAATAAACGTTCTGTCTAATCCCTGAACCTTAATCTTAAAAGGTTGCAGATTGTATTCTTCTATAAGCTCTGCATTGTCTTTCTTCAGAAAGTCATAAATAAGACTTGTAACTTCCATCTCAACAGTAGGAAAAGACAAAGAGCTCAAGACCACTTCCATCTTTACACCTGGAATCAAGCTTTCTTTTACATACCCATCAATTGACTGATAATCAAAAATATAACAGTTATAGTCTCTTCTACTCCTTGCCTGATCCCAGTTTACGATTGGCATTTTTAGTTCAGTACTTATACCAGCAATAATCTCATCCTTAAGCCTTCTCCTCTGACCTTGAGTAAGAGCATTTGAAAAGCTAATGTCTATATCTTCTGAAAAACGATCTATCACCTTATGGCATTTGGACAGAGATGTGCCACCCTTGAATACGCAGTTTTCCGATTTTTCAGCTAATAACTTCAAAATCATCGTGACATAGTAATCTTTCTCAATGATAGCAAAATCTTTATCTCCCTGATCTTCTGATGTCGCACTTATAATGTCTCTAAAGAGCTCTAAATCTTCATGCAAATACATTATATAATCCCGTCCTATAAATATTTTTGTATGTCTTATCAGGATATTCTTCTATATATCTATCCACTTGTGCTTTTGTAATATTCTCTTCTCTTACATATCGACAGAGTCTTGAACACACATCTTCAAAATCAATATCGTAATACTGCTCCAAGTCTTTCAGCAAATCCAACAACTGCAACACTACGTAATTCTCATTATTTATAGGAGTCCTTGCTTTTCTGAGAATAATTCTTTTGTTTCTTACTGTAACTTCTTTTACTCTAGTACTTGCGTTATTAGATACAATCTCTTGTACATAAGGAACCTGAGTACTAATACCCAATTGATTCGCAAATGTATATCCTGAATAAAAACCATCGACCTTACCCTTCTTAATAATATACTTTGCAACGGCCACATCATCAGCAGCAAGGGGTACACCATTTTTTAAAACACTTTTTTTTGGTATATAGTAAACGCCCGTATCGAAACGTTTAATCTTGCCTGCATCACACAGAGTCTTAAACATCTGGCGCAAATTACTATCAGATATAGGTAATTCTACATCAGACACAAATATTGGTTCATTAGGTTTATAATTCTCAATCAAATATTCATAAAGCATAGCTGCACCTTCTCTCACAACTTTCAACTCTCGTTGTTTTGTTCCGTTATTAGTATCACCCCTTTCAACATTAAATGTCAACCCTCGTGAAACAATTTAATACACTCTTTACATTTTCAGATATTAATAACCCAGCAGTACAACCAAAGTTGCACCACTGGGCGTATATAAATTAATTACAATTATTCTTCTACTTCACCATCTTCTGGATCAGACTTGCGTTTTCTACCACGCTTGTTTTATGTGTATTTATTAGTTATACGCTATGGTATATTGAGAGTAACAGAAGTGGAAGAGCTGTTGCTGAAAAGGGAGAAATGAATTATGAGAAAACCAAAGATAACTACTATATTATTAATCATGTCAATTGCTATGAGCATGACAGGCTGCAATGATAATTCTGGTAAAGAGAATGAACCAACTAATTCGACCACTTTATATATAGATGATTATAACTGGGACTTTAAATTTGTAGGTGGGCCAGAATATACAGAGTTTTCAGCGTATGTTTCTCTTTATTCAAATATAGTTACCCCTATCGGTAATGACAACGAAATACAAGAAAAGATTGCCGATAGAACAAATTGCATTATTAATGATGTTGTCTACGCAGATGCTAGCGCTGGTGATGATGCGTTAGTCGAGATGATTGACAATGATAATCTTACAGATTTTGTAGTGGATGTAGATTTTTTATCGCTTGAAAGTCGCTCGAATTCTACATTCCTTGGAGAAGATGGAATGCTTGTTCCTTGGGATGAATATATTGAGGAATATCCAAATCTTAAAGAACTTTATACTGACGAAGAGTGGGATAGTTTCCGCTATGAAGACGGTCATATATATTGGGCTGATATATTTGGCAGAGTTTATGGCGAGGATAGAAATCCTAAACATGAAGATTTTGCATTCTGGGTTCAGGCAAGAGTATTGGAGTGGGATGGATATCCTGAGATTAATACATTAGATGAGTATTTTGATCTCCTTATGAGATATGCAGATGCTAATCCTACAATGCCTGATGGAACGGAAGTTATTCCATACACGGCTTTGTGCGAAGACTGGAGATTTTTCTGCATTGAATCTGCACCACTTTTCCTTGATGGTTATGCTGATAATGGCGGATCCGTTATTGTGAACGAAGATGACCCAGATAATTTGTATGTTATGGATTACAACGTAACTCCAACAGCAAAGCTATATTTCCAGAAGCTTAATGAAATCTATAATGCTGGATATATGGACGAGGATTTTGATACTCAGACTTACGAGGAATATATCGCCAAGCTATCTACAGGACGAGTTCTTGGCATGGCTGATCAGTATTGGGATTTTGCCTATACGATTGATCCTGTTTTCGAAGAGCTCGGATTAAAGGAAATGGGATGCGACTATGTGCCACTCGCACTTGTGATGGAGGAGGGTCAGTCTTCGCATTATCATTTGTATTCGGATCCTACTTATTCTCCTTATGGTGGATTAGCTGTAACAACTAAATGTTCAGATCCAGATAAAGCATTCGAGTTCTTAAATGATCTCTTGGATCAGGAGATTCATGATCTCAGATTCTGGGGTATTGAAGGTGAGGATTACCTTGTTGATGAGAATGGTTATAAATACCGAATAGAAGATATGAGAGAATTTTGGTCAGATACATCATATCAGGAGTGGCACTGCTGTCAGTATCCATTCCTGCCTAATTGGTACGGAACATCAAGAGATGGATTTAATGCGATGCGACCAGAAGAACAGGCATCTGAGATTTATGCCTCAGTCTCTGAACCACTCGCACGTTGCTTTAAAGCTTATGGTGCAAGCGGCTATGCTGATATGCTTAAATCAGACAAAGATTACCGTATTGGAGATTGGGCTCCATTATTTGAATACAGTAGTGTGAATGATGACCCTGCTGACATCGCCTGGAGGGCAATGAGTGAATGTAAGCACGAGTGGATTCCAACAATAGTTAAATCTAGCAACTTTGAATCATCCTGGAAGCAGTATATGAACGCTTATAACAACTGTAATCCTCAGGATTATCTTGATTATAAGCAGGCGTTATTAGACGAGCGCCTTGGTAAGTGATTTGGCTAGATGCAAAGGTGTGGATATAGTCTTTTGAATGTATGAATACCAATGATACGGCCAGCTACACTATAGTTGTTAGGCCAAGTTGTCTCGTTACTTGGTGTTTTTGTGTTTGGGATATCGCCAATGAGTTATTCATCTTCACACATCATATAGCGTAATGTGGAGCAATATAGGTGTGAGTTTATTATGAAGCTCTCTCCATAGCGATTTTTGGATACTATTATCTTGATATCAAAAACACCTTTATTGTGTCTTGAACTGATATCTGGATTATACAAGAACATGATTACATCAAGATTTCTTCTAATCTGTGATTTAACATCGTCGATATATCTCATATGTTCAAACGAAGGGCGCTTATTTTGATTTCTACTTAATTGTGAAAGGATTACTACAGGTACATTATTTGACTTCGCTATTCGTTTAATTCTATAGATAATATCACTTAACTCATATTGTCTAGATTGAGGATAATACTTGATATCTACATCCATAAGCTGGAAATAATCAATGAATACTATATCAGGTTTAACACTATCAATTTTCACTTTTATCTTATCTGGTGTTAATTCAAAATCATCGTCTATATAAATAGACAAATCCACTATTTTAGGGGATCCTCCAGTAATATAATGAAATCTTTCTGCTATTTCTTCTTTAGACATTTCGATTGTGAAGATTAGGACTTTTCTATTAAACTTCTGTGCATAATCCAAGGCTATATTTAACATTAAAGTAGATTTACCAACAGCAGGAATTCCAGCTATGAAATACAATCCACCAGGGTGAAATCCATTAAGTTTTTCGTATAGTTTCTCGAGCATGATAAAGACCTCCATTGTTTCTATATGGATAGTCTAGTAAATGCAATAGGGAGAAAATTGGACAAGTGCTTATCAATCTCTTATGAAAGACAACATATTGTAAATATAAATTGAACAAAGGTGAGATGTTCTATAAATATTCTATATTTTGTTTTAGGATAGTTTTAAATACAAATAAGAAGAGATTAGTTTGAAATCCATGGTTTTCTTTTTGGGGGATTCGAGATGTTATTTAAAAGCACTAAGGATGAAGCTCTTAGAATATATGAAAGAGCTGGAAATAAATACAATGCAACTATAGAAAAAGTTAACTTATCATGTGGAAACTTATATCAAAGCCGTGTCAAATCACGAGACCTTATAGTAAAAATACAAGCTCTAGTTAATAGTATTGCCAATACTCCAAAAGAATTTCAAGTTACACTGATTAATGTTGAAGCAGAAATAAAACAGTTTAAAGAAACAGAAAAATATGCTAAAGAAGCTTTAAATAATATCAAAAAAGCTGGAGTTAATATTGCAGCTGGGGTAGCTACCGGAACAGCAGTTGCAAGTATAGCTCCTACTGCAATGATGTGGGTAGCAACTACGTTTGGAACGGCTTCAACAGGTACAGCGATTTCTTCTCTTACTGGTGCCGTTGCAACTAAAGCTGCTTTAGCTTGGTTAGGGGGAGGTGCGCTATCAGCTGGTGGTGCAGGAGTGGCTGGTGGTCAAGCTCTTTTAGCGCTTGCTGGTCCTATTGGTTGGAGTATAGCAGGAGCTTCTACCGCAATTTCAGTATCTGCAGTAAGTATTAAAAATAAAAAAATTGCTGATGAGATTATGGAAGAAGCTAAGTCTATTACAATGGCTGGTGCTGAATTGAATGAAACTAGAGCTTTTATTGATAATCTTCATCGTGAGACAGAATTATTATTAAGTAATCTATTAGCTCAATATAATAGTTATTCTCAGTTGGGCTCACAGGATTATTCTACTTTGTCCAATGAAGCCAAATTGGGGCTTGGGGCCATGGTGAATAGTACATTATCATTAGCAGAATTATTAAATAAGACTGTAGGTGGTATTAATGGATGATCATATATTTAAGTCAACACAGGAGCAAGCTACGGCAGCTTGGATTAATCATCTAAATCAACTTAGATTAAGTGAGTTGATTAGAAAATTAGCTGAGCAAAATGTAAATTTTAAACAGGCCCTACTTGAGCTTGATAATATACGCAAATTCATTGCTTTTCCACAAAATATTTTAGGTAGTGAAGCAACGAAACATGGCGAAATTGCTGAGAATGTTCAGGTTTATGTTTCTAATGCTCGTAAGATTATTGAAGGGTTAAAGCCTGAGTATACATTTGAAGGTGTAGGTCGATTAGCTCCAGAGGACTATTTGAAAAATGGAGTAAAGGTTCAGTCAAAATTTTATTCTAGTGATTTGGGAAATCGTACATTTGAAGCGGTGTGCAATCACCTAAAAACATATCCAGATTTTCTTAAAAACGGTGGAATATATGATATTCCAAGAGATCAATATGAACATATTGTCAGTCTAATAGATAAGAAACCTTCATTGCTATCAAGATCAGAATATAAGTTAGTTCAAAAGATTAAAGAATGGGAACAGACTAATGGCATATCGTTTACCGAGAAAGTTAATCCTGCTGTAGTAGATTATGCAGATGTTCAGCTTGGGACTGTTAATGAAACAGTAAATAATGAAGATGCATCCATAAGAGAAAAGAATCAGGAAATAATAAATAAAGTCTATAGAGAAAGTGAGCCTACATTGAGTGAAGGTGTAAAAGCCACAACCATTTCAGCTACTGTTGAGGGAGGTGTATCTTTTTGCTTGAAAGTGGCCGAGAAACTCCGTTCAGGTAAGAGATTAGCTGAGTTTACATCGAATGACTGGAAAGATATCGGAATCTCGACAGCAAAAGGAACAGGTACCGGTGGGCTTAGGGGAGCTACTATATACCTAATGACAAATTATACAGCCACACCAGCTTCTGTTGCATCAGCTCTTGTGACAGCTACTGTGGGAATATTAACACAAGCTTATAAATTGAAATGTGAAGAGATTTGTGAAGAGGATTTCCTTATTAATTCTCAAGTAATAGCATTGGAAGTATCGATTAGTGCTGTTTCTTCATTACTTGGACAGGTTGTTATACCTATTCCAGTTCTTGGAGCTGTTATTGGTAATGCAGTTGGTTCATTCATGTTTGGAATTGTGAAGGATAATTGTAACAAAGAAGAACTGCGTATTATAGATAGATATAACAAATCTATGTTTGAACTTACGCAGTATTTAGATGAAAAATATAAGAGATTTATAGCTCTATTAAATGATGAATTTGAAAAATATTCTTCGCTAGTAGATTTGGCTTTTGATGAGGATGTTAACAAATCATTTTATGCATCTATTTCTCTTGCAAAACAAGTAGGAGTAGAAGATTCAAAAATTCTTAAAGACTTAAATGATATAGATGATTATTTTCTTTTGTGAAAGGAGCAGGAGTATGGATAATGATTTAAGACGAGATTATGAAGATGATTTTATAGAGGATTTGCAGAATTTTGAATATAACGAAATGATTGAAAAGGCTAGAAATATTGTTTTAGCTACGGCAGCTGGTACAGGAGTAACGGGTGCGTTGCCTATTCCTTTTGCAGATGCTCCAATAATGATTGCTGAAGAAGTTGCAATGATGGTAGGAATAAATGTTGTTTTCAAGATTGAAGTTCAAGAAGATATTCTTAAATCTCTTGTTATGGCTGCATTAGGTACAAGTGGAGCTACTTTTATCGGTAAAACAGTAGTTTCTAATTTATTGAAAATGATTCCTGTAGCGGGAACCGCAGTTGGAGCTGTAGTATCAGGAGGAACAGGAGCATTAATAGCTTTTCTTCTTGGAAATGCATATATTGAAGTTTGTAAAGCCATTAAAATGGGCAAATTGTCTCTGGATGATTTAGCAAAGAAAAAGGGAAAAGAAGCGATGAAGAAGGCTTTTGAAGAACAAATGAGTAAGAAGAAAAAAGAAACAGGTTCCACATAATCTTTTTACAATAAACATAGGTGTGTAGATTAATTATGGTGTGAAACTTTGATTAAATAGATTTTAGTGAATGTGGTAATTTTTGAGCCAAAAATATTTCGAAAAAGGATTTTATAAAGAACGATAAAATTTATTGGAGGAATAAGTTTGAAAGAACAATTAATGGATGAATACAATTCAAGAATAAGATGGGATGATTTAGAAGTATTGAGAAGTGAGTTTATCAGAATATTGAATTCTTACTTTGATGGTAGTGTGTATGTTGCTAAACCAACGTCAGCTAAAAATGAATTTAGAATTAATATTGAAAGTAATGAAGGAATTCTTATTTCAATGTGGCCTAAAAAGAGAGATGAAAGCTTTGATTTTTGGATTCATACAGAGATATATGATCAATATGGTAAGCGCGAAGTATTGCCACAGCAAGAAGTGTTTATTCGAGAGAGTCTTACTGGTTGGAAGAAATATAGAAATGTTTATCCAGATAAAATATTTGAAATCATTGAGTCTTTGGACGGGGTTGCGGGTGAAGATGTAGATTTATATTGGCCATTACTAAAGGATTATGATCCTAATATTACTACTGAACAGTATATAGATCTTTTGAGAGATACAGATGTCATTCCATTATCTTATTGGGAAACTCCTTATATGATTTATAAGTATGGTGGTGAAGCTACTTGCAAGAATCTTGAGAAAAGATTTGGTAAAAAGAAAGATCATTACAACAGGACGTCTACTAATCTTGCTAAGAAAGTTCATTCGGTTACTCAATGTTCGTTGTACGAAGACAGGAAATATTGGACTATTCTTTATAGAGGAAAACCAGCAGAAAGTAAGGATGATGGTTCTTGGATATGGAGATTAAGAGATCCATTATGGCAGGCAATTGAAAAGCTTGATGAAGAAGATTACTTTTTAGATGCATTTGATGAAGCAAGCGAGGAATTAAACATGGATGTAAAACATGATCTTAATACTATTCTTTATGGTCCTCCAGGAACAGGTAAAACATATCATACTGTTATATATGCTGTTGCTATTATTGAGAATAAATCAATTGATGATATTAGTAGTGAATCCTATGATGATATTAAGGCTAGATTTGATGAGTATAAGAAGAATGGTCAGATTGTTTTTACCACTTTTCATCAATCTTTTGGTTATGAAGAGTTCATTGAAGGTATTAAGCCTACAGTAGGTTTAGATTCAGATAATATTTCATACAGAATTGAAGATGGATTATTTAAAAGATTATGTAAGAAGGCAGCTGCATCTGAACAAGTTGAAAATCCTTATGTAATGATTATTGATGAAATCAATAGAGGTAATATCTCTAAGATTTTTGGTGAATTAATCACGTTGATTGAAGATACAAAACGAGATGGTTGTGCTGAAGCAACGACGGTTACTTTACCTTATTCAGGAGAAAATTTCAGTATTCCATCAAATGTATATTTGTTGGGCACTATGAATACAGCAGATCGTTCTATTGCATTGATGGATACTGCTTTGAGACGTCGTTTTTCTTTTGTGGAAATGATGCCAGATCCTGAGGTTCTTAAGAATAATGATGCATATATTGTAAGAGATGGCAATAAAGTGCTTGATGTTGCTCTGATGCTGGATGTTATTAATCAAAGAATAGAATATCTTTTTGATAGAGAGCATACAATTGGTCATGCGTTCTTTATGCCACTTAAGGATAATCCAACAGTAAATCAGCTTGCAATTATCTTTAAGAAAAAGATTATTCCTCTCTTGCAAGAATATTTCTATGAGGATTATGAAAAGATACAGTTAGTATTGGGTGATAATAAAAAATCTGATGAGAAGTATTGTTTTATTACTAATGCTAGACAGACTGCATCATCAATATTTAATGGTAATCCAGAATTGGATCAGGTAGCTAAGTATTCGATTAATAATGATGCTTTGAAACATATTGAAAGCTATATTGAGATAATAAGGAATAGTTCAGTTACATAATGAATAACGTATTAACATTAAGAGAATTTGAAACAATAATCTGCAATCCTGAATATAAGGCTTCAGATAAGTATAAATATCTACCACAAAAACAGTTCGAAGAGCTTTCTGATTTTGTTAAAGATTTTACTTCTGATGACTCTAATGTTAATGCGCTCGAATTCATGAAGATAGGTTATAAGAAGGGCGTAAGAGATACTATTACTATAAGTAATTATGTTGGCCTTATTGAATTACCTAGTGGATTTCAAATAGAAATTTTGCCTAAGATAGATTTTGATGCGGAGGATACAGGTAATTCGAGATCTAAGAGTGTTTTTCTTAAAATGCTTCGTTCGCTGAAAGATTTTGAAGGGAAGTCTTTTACAGAGGCTTCTCTTAAATCTGAGCATATGAATTTATATGATGTGTTTATCAGCATGTACATTAAAGAAGTACAGGTGCTGGTTAAGCATGGTCTTCGTTCGGCATATAATCTTAAGGAAGAGAATTGCAATTTCTTTAAAGGGAAACTCAATGTAAAGAAACAGTTGAATCTTAATAGTATTCACAAAGAAAGATTTTATGTTGAGTACGATGAATTTTCAGTAAATCGCGCTGAGAATAGACTTATTAAGTCAACGCTATTAAAGCTTCAAAAATTAACACATAATGAGGAAAACAAACGAAGTATTCGAACATTGCTTCAGTCTTTTGAATTAGTAGAGGCGTCTTCTAATTTTGAGAAGGATTTTTCTAAGGTGAAAATCGATAGAAATAGTAAAGATTATGCTCTATTAATGGTATGGTCCAAGATATTCTTGAGTAATAAAAGTTTTTCGACATTCTCTGGTAGTACTAGCAGTAAAGCACTACTATTTCCTATGGAAAAAGTATTTGAAGCATATGTTGCTAAGTACATATCTCAGATATTTGGTGAGAATGATTGGAATGTGTCTACACAAGATGTTGGGTACTATTTATTTGATAAGCCAAGGCAGTTCTCATTGCGTCCAGATATAGTAATTCGTAAAGAAGGTATAACTATCATTATGGATACTAAATGGAAGCAGTTATATCCTTCACTAAAAAATAATGGTATATCTCAAGCTGATATGTATCAGATGTATGCATATTCTAAGAAATATTTATCTGAAAGTTCTTCAGAACCAGAAGTATGGTTATTATATCCTAAGAATCAAGAATCAGATCAAATATTAACTACAGAATACATTAGCAATGATGGAGTTTGTGTTCATATATTCTTTGTTGATGTGGATAATATCACTGATAGTATAGAGGGTTTGTTGAGTAAGATTATGATGAACCCTAATAGCGGCAGAGAAATAATTACAAATGAGATTAAGAATATAAGAAATTAAGTGAGTAGGCAGGTTTTATGGGGTATCGTGGTTTTAAATTTTTGCCAGACAATGTTTCTTTGAGCAATAAATCAAAGGTGTATTTTTGTAGTACTTCTAGAGATTTCGAATTGTATTTCAAGCAAATTAGAGATGAAATATTATACTTTCAGCCAAATGTAGTTTTTTGCTGTTTGGAAGATATGGATTCGGATATAGAAGGTGAGGATAAAGAGAGTTTTCTTTCAGATTTAGAAGAGGTTAAATTATTTGTTATTCCTTTAACTTCTGATTTCTTATTGTTGAATCATAGAGCTCGCTTGCTTGATTTTGAATTTGCAATTGAAAAACATATTCCTGTTTTGCTATTGTCAATGGAAGAAAATTTGAAGGAATCTATTCCAGACATCAATGAAAGAATCCACAGACTTCAATATTTAAATAAAAATAAGGTAGATGCTACAGCTATTCCTTATAAGAAGAAATTAGAGTCTTTTTTAAGTAGCGTGCTTATTGGTGATGAACAAACTAAGAAAGTGCAAAGTGCTTTTGCGACTTATATTTTTCTAAGTTATCGCAAAAAGGATCGTGCTTATGCCAAAAAAATAATGCACGATATTCATAAGTACTTTTTGTTTAGAGATATCGCAATTTGGTATGACGAATTTATTGTTCCAGGAAGAAATTTCAGAACAGATATTGATGATGCAATGAATAAGAGTGATTTGCTTGTGTTGACTGTTACACCTAATGTTCTCGAAGAAGGTAATTTTGTTAGAGAAGTTGAATATAAAATGGCGGTTGATAAATCCAAAGAGATTCTTCCTATTGAGAGTGTTAGTACAGATAAAGAAGAATTGGCTTTTGCATTTCCTGGGTTATCTACTTGTGTAGAGGATGAAGATGATCTCATTTTTAGATTGCAGAATTTTATTGAGAGACATCAGAATATTAAAGATAAATTGATGAATGCAGATACGCCAGAACACCAGTATTTGATTGGACTTGCATATTTAGCTGGAATTGATGTTGAAGTTGATGGCAATAAGGCAATGGAATTGTTTCAAAAGGCTGTTGAAGGCGGATATGGTCCAGCGTATGAAAGAATTGTAGCTATGTATCGTGATGGTAATGGTGTGGAAAGGGATCACAAGGCTACAGTTGAATGGCAGAAAAAATACGTAGATTTTTTGGTGAGTCTTTACGAACAATCAAAGGAGGAAGTAGAGCAGACACTTCTTAATGAATTAATGAATCTCGTGTTCTTCCTGGATGACATGAATGACTTTGAAGAAGAAAGATTATATTGTGACAAGATAATAGAATTAAACTTGATTGATCCAGAAACATATGAATACTCAAGTATTTTGAGTTTATATGGTTCATCTTTTGCTGTTGAGGGAAATCTTAAGGAGGCAAGAGAATGTTATGAGAAAGCAATGGAGATACTAAAAAGATTTCCATCAGAAAACGATAATGAGTACTTAGATGATATTGCAACTTTAATGTCATACATTGGTGAAATTAGTAGAGATGAGGGCGATTTTGAAAATGCAAAAATATATTTCGAAAAATCGCTAGATATTCGAACTGAACTAGCCAATAGAGAAAACTCTGAAATGGGTGTGGAAAGGGTTATTTCATCATATATCCATTTAGCTCAATTGGAAGTTGATAGTAAGAATCATAGAGGGGCTAAGGCATATTATGAAAAGGCGAGAAGTCTTGCTGATGGATTATTAGAGATAAAGCCATCTTTTCGAGTTAAGAGAACAATGGCTAATATTATTGGTAACATGGGTGATATTGCTTCTTCTGAAGGTGATTTGAAAAGCGCTCAAGATTGTTATGAATATGCATTGGGTATTAATGAAGATATTGAAAGAGAGATACAAAGTATTGACGCAAAAAGGAATCTTGCTATTTCATTCGCTCGTTTGGGCGAAATTAAGAAGAGTGAATATGATTTGGATGCTGCGAAATACTATTTTGAGAAGGCTTTAGAAATCTGTGAGAATATTGGAGAGATTGCATTAGAAGTCCATTCGATTTTGATGTGTGAATTATTGAGATATTTGTGCCTTATTGAATCTGAAGAAGGAAATCTAAATGCTGCTGAGAAGGATATGCTTAAAGCATTGTCCATTTCTGAAAATCTCATTAATCGAAATAAAACACTTAATGCAAGTGAATGTTATATGAAAACAATAGCTACGCTTGGGGATGTATATAAAGATGAAGAGAATTTGGTAGAAGCTAAGAAATGTTTTGAAAAAGCCTATGACATAGCTTCCGAACTATATAGTCAATTTGATTTGTATAGTGTTAGTAGAAGATTTGCAATGATTGCTTCAGGACTGGGCGATATAGCATATTTTGAGAAGAATTTTGAAATAGCCAAAAAATATTATGTAGAAGCTTGTGATGTTTTTGAGGATTTGATTAAGAAAACAGGATCAATTGAAGCTCAGCGAATGAGGGCGATTATTTTATTTTGCCTTGGTGATTTGTCATTGAAAGAGAATAATTTTGTTGATGCTAGAAAGTGGTACGAACAATCACTATCAATTCGCAAGAATATTGCTAATGAAAGTGATTCTATAGAGATACTGGATGAATTGCAGTTGATTTTGGGTCAACTTGGATATGTTTGTATGCTTGAAAGTGATTGGCTTTCTGCAAAAAAGTATTTTGAAGAAGCCAAAGAAATAGTTGTTTATTTGCCAGATTCAGATAAGTATATAGAATTGATTGATGGTTATCTTAGAAGTATTGCCGATAAAACTTAATTGAATGATGAAGTAAGAATACAAAATTCATGCTAATCAAAAGAGTTGGTGACAGATTGCTGCCGCCAACTCTTTTTAGGTTACTAAAGTATTGAGAGTTTTTCGATTAGATGAAGTCGTCACATGAAACGAGGAGATCAATCTTCTTCCACTGAGTGTCTTCATCTATGCAGTTTCCTTCTTCAACAGATGCGAAGCCACATTGTGGAGAGAGGGCGATGTTGTCGCCGATAATTCGCTTTGCTTCTTCGTAGCGTGACTTGATGTAGTCGTGGTCCTCGAGAGTAGGATTTTTGGTTGAGATTAAGCCTACCACGAAAGTTGTATCTGTGCCCTTGAGGATTGACCATGGCTCGAATGAACCTGAACGCTCATCGTCGTATTCAACGAAGAAACCGTCATAAGGGATCTGTGCGATAACTGGTGCAACTGAATCGTAGAGGCCAGCAAAGAGCGGGTGACCCTTGAAGTTACCTTTGCAGAAGTGGTTGGCAATTGTTAAGTCTGCTGGCTTATTGGCGAGTGCCTTGGTAGAAACTTTGCGGAACCATTCGAGTACTTCGCCCTTTTCATATCCTAGTGAAGCTACCTTCTTCAAGAAGTTGTCATCAATCATGTATGTCCATGAAGTATCGTCAATCTGGAGATATCTACAGCCGTGGTCGTAGAGGTCCTTGATGGCTGTCTGATATGCGATAGCGATATCTTCAATAAGGAGATCGATGTTATCGTTGTAGTATGGGATATCTTTCTTGCCTAACTGGAGATAATTATCTACAAGGATCATGTTAGGACCTGAGATACACTTCTTGGCTACAATTCCAGGGTACTTCTTAACTTCGTTATAGAGGAAGTCGTATGCCTCGATCTCAGCGTGGCTTCTATTTGGATTATAGGATACTTTGCCTGTGATATATCCAAGCTCGATGTGGTTAACTACGCCGTTACGTTCCTTATCAAGATGAACTGTTGTGAAGCCATCGAATTCTTTGAGCCAGTCGAGGTGCCACCATCTTCTTCTGAATTCACCATCTGTTACATACTTGAGGCCGTGCTCAACTTCTTTCTGAACGAGCTTGCTGATTTGCTCGTCTTCGATCTTTCTTAGATCGCTTAACTGAATCTCGCCTGCAGCGTACTTGACTCTGGCATCCTTGATTTCTGCTGGTCTTAGGAAAGAACCAACTATATCGTATCTGATGTTTAACATTTAATTTCCTCCGTTTGATTGCTCATGTGTTTTGTATGTGAAGATATTAATGGATTGGATAGATTTAGTGAAATACATAAAAATAGGCTTTATCCATAGTTTGAAACTATGGATAAGTTGGGTGGTGGAGAGCGTGTTTTCGAGCGGGTCGGAACAAGCAATTAGAGAATTGTCGACTAAGTACGGAAGATTTGCGTGTGGATTTGTAATGATATTTGTTTAGTTTTATAATTAGCTAGTCGTTATATACGAGAAAATACAACGGTAGGGTAAGACTAGCGATGAGTTCTATTTATTTTGATAATGCAGCTACTACAATTCATAAGCCACAATGTGTCATCGATGCAGTAGTTAAGGCCATGACTACGCTCGGTAATAGTGGTAGATCGGCTGGAACTCAGGCGCTCGATGCCTCTAGAGTTATATATGAGGCTAGAGAGAAGGTGGCGCGCCTTTTTGATGTAGATAATCCACGTAATGTAGTCTTCACTTCAAATGCAACTGACAGCCTAAATATCGCAATTAAGGGAATACTTGGTAAGGGTGATCACGTAATCACAACTGATCTGGAACATAACTCAGTACTAAGACCTTTGTATGCCTTAGAGAAGGATGGCGTAGAGGTTAGTTTCATTCGTAGTGATAGAAATGGAAACATTAACTACGAGGATATCGAGCCGCTCATTAAGGCTAATACTAAGGTGATTATTACTACCCATGCATCCAATGTCACTGGAAATGTTATTGATGTTAAGCGTGTAGGTGAGATAGCTCATAAGCATAATCTTATCTATTTGGTAGATGCTTCACAGACAGCTGGTGCATTCCCTATAAGTATGAAGGAAATGAATATCGATATACTTGCATTCACTGGTCATAAGTCATTACTCGCGCCTCAGGGTGTAGGCGGGCTATGTGTAGCTGATGGTATTCATATTAGTGCGTATAAGCATGGTGGTAGTGGGGTGCAGTCTTATCTTAAGGAGCACCCAAGTGAGATGCCTACAAGGCTTGAGGCAGGCACATTAAATAGTCATGGAATTGCTGGGTTATCTAGTGCGATCACGTATATTAATGAGATTGGAATTGAGAATATTCAGGCCAAAGAGGCGGGGCTCGCAGAGCGTTTTCGAGTTGGTCTGAAGGATATAGATGGGATAACTATCTATGGTGATCATAGCTCGGTACATGCACCTATTGTTGCTATTAATCTGGAGGGCATGGGGTCAGCTGAGCTATCTGACGTGCTCATGGAAGATTATGGGATTGCTACTCGTCCAGGTGCTCATTGTGCGCCAAGGATGCATGAGGCCCTGGGGACTGTTGAGCAGGGCGTGGTTCGATTCAGCTTTGGTTATGGAAACACTATTGAAGAAGTAGACGTGGCGATTAGTGCGCTCAGAGAGATTGCGGGTGAGGCGTGATGAGAGAGAAGAAACCATACTTTGTAGTTACTTATTTCACGACGGCTGAAGCCATGGCGACAGAGCGCATATGCAAGGCCAAAGGAATTGATGGCAAACTCGTATCTGCGCCTCGAAGTGTGAGTGCGGACTGCGGTATAGCGTGGCGATGCGCGCCAGAGAATAAAGACAGAACTATGGCTGCTTTGGATGAGGCAGGAATAGAAGTGCAGGGCTGTCACGACCTGATGTTGTGACTGGGGATACGGACATGGAGATATCTAGAATTCTACAAATTGAGAAGGGTATAACCAGCATAGTCGGAGGCGGAGGAAAGACCAGCCTGATGCTACAGCTAGCGAAGGAACTAGCCTCCAGTGGGACGGTAATAATCTGCACCACGACAAGGATATATCCGCCAGAAGATGTGGTGCTAATTATGTCGAGTGATGAGGCGGAAATAAGGAAGTCAGTAGATAGCCATGGGGTTATATGTGTAGCTGGTGGCATAGATGATAACGGTAAGCTCATTCCTCCGAATGTGGCGATTGATCGATTGGGGACCTTGGCAGATTACGTTATCTGTGAAGCTGATGGAGCAAGGGGATTACCACTCAAGGCGCATGGAGAGAATGAGCCAGTGATACCAATAGGAACTAACCAGACAATCCTCGTGATGGGAATTGATGGTATAGGAAAAGAGATAAGTAGTACGTGCCATAGGCCTAATATTTATGCCGGATTAGTAGGGTTGAGTGAGGATAGTGTTGTTACGCCTGAGCTCGCCATGAAGGTCGTAAATAGCGAAGGATATGGAACGAGAATATTGATTAACAAAGTCGAGACGAAGGAACAGATGGAAGTAGCTAAGGCTATGCGTAGATATGCAACAGTTCCAGTCGTAGCAGGAAGTATTAGAAACGGAGAATATGCATGCTTGTAGTGATTAAAGGTGCAGGAGATTTGGCTAGTGGTATCGCACTAAGACTATATAATGCTGGCCTAAATATTGTGATGACTGATCTACCTAATCCATTAGCGATTAGACGAACTGTTTCCTTCTGTGAAGCTATACGAAATGGGGAGACGGTTGTCGAAGGAATAAAGGCAGTTAAGGCTACAAAAAAGGAAGAAGTATTCGAGGCATTAGATAGCGGGTTTATTCCTGTTGTGCCAGATCCTGAGGCTAATATCATTAAGGCTATATCACCTGATGTAGTGGTGGATGCAATACTCGCCAAGCGAAATACTGGCACTAAGATTAGTGATGCAGAGGTTGTGATTGGCGTTGGTCCTGGATTTGTAGCTGGGGAAGACTGTCATGCAGTAATTGAGTCGATGCGTGGTCATACACTAGGCCGAGCTATCTATGAAGGAGCAGCGCTACCTAATACTAATATCCCTGGACTTATCGGAGGATTTGCAGGTGAACGAGTATTAAGAGCACCTGCTGATGGAGTATTCAAGTCTGTACATAGCATCGGCGACGTTGTTAAGTCTGGTGATGTCATTGGATATGTAGAAGGTAAGCCAATGCTCAGCACTATTGATGGTGTGTTAAGAGGACTTATAGCTGATGGAACGCCTGTCAGAGAAGGCCTTAAAAGTGGTGATGTAGACCCAAGAGGAAATACGGAATACTGCACCCTAGTATCTGATAAGGCATTAGCGATTGCTGGTGGAGTATTAGAGGCAATACTTAAGCTTAGTAGGAGTTAATATGGACGATATTAAACTAACAAAATTAGCTAACTGCGCTGGTTGTGGTGCGAAGGTAGGAGCGGGAGTACTAGCTAGTCTCTTGGAAGACCTACAGGTTCATAACGACCCTAATCTATTGGTCGGATTTGATAAGAGTGATGATGCCAGCGTATATAAAGTTACTGATGAACTGGCATTAGTTCAGACTGTGGACTTCTTTCCTCCGATTGCAGATGATCCGTTCACATTCGGTGCGATTGCAGCAACTAATGCGCTATCAGATGTGTATGCAATGGGTGGTGAACCTAAGCTTGCACTTAACATAATGGCAGTCCCTAAGGATATGCCTAAAGATGCTATTCACGAGATACTTAAGGGTGGCTACAGCAAGGTATATGAAGCTGGTGCACTTATCACTGGTGGACATAGTATCCTCGACGATGAACCTAAGTATGGTCTATCTGTAACAGGATTTGTTCATCCAGATAAGCTCATAAGAAATATCGGCGCTAAGCCAGGGGATGTACTATTCCTAACTAAGCCAATTGGTATGGGAATTATTACTACTGCAGCTAAGGTCGATATGGTCAGCAAAGAGACTTACGACTACGCACTTAAGCTCATGATGACACTTAATAAAAATGCCAGAGACATCATGGTCAAATACGATGTTCATGCATGTACTGATGTCACAGGATTTGGACTACTAGGCCACGCTAGTGAGATGGCGACTGGTAGTGACGTTGAACTTCATATCGATGTGGACAGTATTGATTTACTTAGTGAAGCATTGGAACTTGCGACTATCGGAATATTGCCAGAAGGTATGTATCGCAACAGAGACTTCGCAGAGAAGTATGTTGATCCAGGCGATTGCATATTAGCAAAGCAGGATATGCTATACGATCCACAGACGTCTGGAGGACTATTAATAGCAGTAGATAGCAAGGATGCAGATGCTTTCTATGACGAACTCAAAAATAACGTTCCATCTGCTCAGCGCATTGGCGTTGTGAAAGAGAAGATGGGCGATAAATATATATACATTCATTGATTTATTTATAGGAGGGCTGTTTTTATGGGAAAAAACAGTAAGGTTAACATTTGGGTGCTAATAACTGGTCTTGTGATAGGTATTGCAGCATTGGCACTCACAGCACTTGGAAATCCAAAGAACATGGGTTTCTGTATTGCATGCTTCGAAAGAGATATAGCAGGTGCCTTGGGATTACACCAGGCTGCAGTAGTTCAGTATGTAAGACCTGAGATTATTGGTCTCGTACTTGGTTCATTTATTATGTCTTTGGCTACAAAGGAGTTCAAAGCTAAGGCTGGTTCATCACCTGCAGTAAGATTTATCCTTGGTGCATCTGTTATGATCGGCGCGCTCGTATTCCTTGGCTGCCCACTTCGTATGGTTATTCGTATGGGTGGCGGTGACCTTAACGCTTTTGTTGGTCTCGCAGGATTTGCTATTGGTATCTTGATTGGTATCTTCTTCCTCAAGAAGGGATTTAGCCTCAAGAGAAACTACTCAGTTACTTTGACAGAGGGATTTGTAATGCCTGTTAGTGCAGTGGTACTCCTCGCACTCGTTATTGCTGTTCCTGGTATCTTCCTCTTCTCTGAGAAAGGTCCTGGTTCAATGCATGCACCACTTTTTGTATCACTTGCTATTGCTATGGTAGTTGGTGCGCTTGCTCAGAAGTCAAGAATTTGTATGGTAGGCGGTATGAGAGATGTAGTTATGTTCAAGGACTTTAACCTTCTTTCTGGCTTTGTTGTTGTATTCGTAACTATCCTCATTGGTAATGTTATCCTTGGAAACTTCAGTGGTTTCTCAACATATCTTCAGCCAATCGCACATGCTAGTCAGCTTTGGAACCTCCTCGGTATGGTTATCGTAGGATGGGGTTCAGTACTCCTCGGAGGTTGTCCTTTGAGACAGCTCATCCTTGCTGGTGAAGGTAATGGTGATAGCGCGGTGACTGTTTTCGGAATGGTCGTAGGCGCTGCCTTGGCACATAACCTCAAGCTCGCTGGTTCAGCAGCTAGCCTCGCTGAGGATGGTACATATAATGCAGGTGGAATTGCAGATACAGGTAAGGTTGCAGTAGCTATTATCTTTGTAGTGCTACTAGCCGTATCTATCTTGAACATTCCAAGACTTGATAAGAAATCTAAATAAGGAGATATACTATGGTAGATGCTAGAGGATTAAGTTGCCCAATGCCAGTAGTAATGGTTCAGAAGGAAGTTAATGCGAACAAGCCTTCCGAACTCGAGGTGCTCGTTGACGCGAAGGTCTGCGTTGAGAATGTAACTCGTTATGCGTCTAGTCAGGGCTACGATGTAAAAGTAGTAGAGAAAGATGGAGAGTTCTCCATGACACTTAAGAAAAAGTAATGAATAAGATTATTAAGCGTATCTTGGATGTGTGGCAGTATAACAAGGCTGCCATGCTCATAAGCATTATCGATAAGTCTGGGTCCACTCCACGCGGAGTAGGTACTCAGATGCTTGTCGACGAGGATGGAATTATCACTGGAACTATTGGTGGTGGAGCAGTAGAGAAGGAAGCTATTGAGCTCGCGGCTGCTTCTGTTATCGCGCGCCAATCTTTCACGAAGAATTTCGAACTAAACATGAAGGATTCTTCGCTCAATATGGTATGTGGAGGAGCATTGTTCCTTCATTTCCTGTATGTAGATAAGGAGCTATTCGAGGCGGAGATCAAGGCTATCGATAGTAAGATTGATAGCAAAGAAAGTGGCTTCATGGTTATTGATACTGTGGAGAACAAACTGGCGTTCAGTAGTGATGCTGTTAGCACTTCGAATACTGTATCTATTCCGCTCCCTGTACCTGACAGAGTGATTATCTTCGGTGCTGGTCACGTAGCGCAGGCGCTGGTGCCTGTACTAAGTAATGTAGGGTTCGGTTGCACTATTGTGGATAACCGTGAGGAGTTCATAGATAAGTCGTTGTTCCCTGATGCTGAGGATGTAATCTTGGGTGACTATGAAAATATAGAGGACAACGTGGCCTTAACATCCAAGGACTATGTGATAATAATGACGCATGGTCATACACACGACTATGAGGTGCTCGAGCAGGTGCTCCGTAAAGAGCAGATATATATTGGTGTTATGGGCTCGAGACGCAAGAAAGAATTCGTTAACGATAGGCTACTTAAGGCTGGATTTAGTAAGGACCGAATTGATACAATACATGCACCAATTGGCCTTAGTATAGGCGGAGTTACTCCAGAAGAGATTGCGATTAGTGTAGCTGCGGAGCTAATAAGTGTACGCGCTAATCTACGTGGGTCTGTGCGTAATCACGGATGTCCACTAAAGTGAAAGGGTTTATATGAAGAAATTATTGGCGGCAATATTAGTTTTGGTGGTTGTTTGCGCGACATCGTGTAGTTCGTTAACTACCAAATCAACGGAAGAAACAGCAGGGGCAGAAGCTAGTGATGTTACTTATCCA
This sequence comes from Clostridia bacterium, assembly GCA_024403735.1. Classification (GTDB taxonomy): domain Bacteria; phylum Bacillota; class Clostridia; order Saccharofermentanales; family Saccharofermentanaceae; genus Saccharofermentans. The sequence continues at coordinate 38,815 of JAKSRG010000012.1, read as the reverse complement.
TTGACTGTTACTGATCAGGCTGGTAGAGAAGTTACTATTGAATCTGAACCACATAAACTGGTTAGTAGTTATTACATTACTTCAAGCCTTTTTATCGCACTAGGAATTGAAGACAGGATGGTAGGTATTGAATCTAATCCTGAGAAGAGAAATATTTATTCATTGAGCGCGCCTGAATTACTCGATTTACCAACTGTTGGTTCGCCTAAGGACTTCGACTTCGAGGCGTGTGTAGCACTCGAGCCTGATCTTGTTGTATTGCCACTAAGATTAAGTGACGTAGCGGATAAGTTAGAGAAGCTCGATATCGATGTTATACTCGTGAACCCTGAGAATGAGGCTGGCCTCATCACAATGACAGAACTCGTATCAACAGCTACAAATACTGTAGATCGTGGTAATGAACTTATTGATTTTATTAAGAACGTAAAGGAACTACTCACTACATCTCTTGGTGATGTGGAGCCTGTTACTATATATCTTGCAGGTAATTCAGATTTACTCTCAACTGCATCAAGTGGAATGTATCAGTCTGATATGATCGCCCTCGCTGGTGGTACTAATGTGGGCGCCGAAGTTGATGATACATACTGGGTTGAAGTCTCATATGAGCAGGTTTTGGCATGGAACCCAGAGTATATTCTCCTTGCAGCAGATGCAGGATATGATGTTGATTCTGTATTAAGTGATAGCGGTCTTGCTATCTGTGATGCAGTAGTTAACGGTAATGTTATTAAGCTTCCATCGGAGGCTGAGGCATGGGATAGCCCAGTTCCTGGAACTGTACTTGGTTCCTTGTGGCTAGCTAGTCAGTTATATCCTGATAAGGTTACAGAAGAAACATGTTATGATGTGATTGAAGATTTTTACGAGACATTCTATGGATTTAGTTACAGCTCAATCAGAACAGCGTAAGCTACATAAACGAAATATTTTGGTCTTTGTTATGGGGGGCATACTTTTGTGCGCCCTCTTTTTATTGAGTTTATTTGTAGGTAAGTACCCATTCACAATTGAAGGGTTACTCGCTGGCGACGACAGACAGTGGCTAGTATTTAGGATGCTCAGACTAAGTAGAGCCGTAGTAGGTGTCGTAGGTGGCTTCGCACTAGGTATTGCGGGCTACGTATATCAGACAATATTTAGGAATGAATTAGCGTCTCCAGATATTATCGGTGTCGCTTCAGGTGCTAGCGCGGGTGCTGCATTTGGCATATTGTTCTTCGCTGGTAGTATAGCTGTTACTGTATGTGCCTTTGGCGGTGCCTTCTTAGCTGTGGTATTCACACTACTATTAGCTTCGATGGACAGAAGTGGTAAGAATGCGACGGTTATCTTAGCAGGTATCGCAGTTCATGCATTCGCTCAGACTATCCTCATGTGTCTTAAGTTAATCGCTGACCCTGAGAAGGAACTCGCATCCATTGAATACTGGATTATGGGTAGCCTCAATGGTATTGATGGAGATTCTATTGGGTTCAATATTCTGTTGATTGCGATTAGTGTAGTTATTCTGGTTATTCTACATCGCCGTACATTGATCCTTGCCTCCGATGAAGGCGAGGTAAAGATGCTAGGCCTTGATGCGAATGCCATGAGACTAGTAGTAATATTTACTGCTACTATTGCAGTTGCATCTGTAGTCAGCATGACTGGATTAATTAGCTTTATTGGGCTCGTAGCGCCTCATATTGCTAAGCGATTAATCAAAAATAACAATGTTACAACTATGATTTTGTGCGGAATTACAGGCTCTTGTCTACTTGTTGCCTCAGATATCTTGGCAAGAAGCGTGGCAGCTACTGAACTTCCTGTCAGTATCTTCACAAGCATAATCGGAGTGCCTTTCCTGGTATTCATTATCTACAAGGGGGGGAAGGAAGTATGAGTAGTACTGAATTAGTTAAGGTCAAGAATTTGTCCGCCAGATATGGCAAAAAGAAAATCCTAAGTGATATTAGCTTTGAACTAAAGAAGAACGAAGTTGTTGGATTACTTGGCACCAATGGATGTGGTAAGACGACACTTATTAAGTCTCTTTGTAAGATAATTCCTAGTGAAGGTTCGATTGTAATAGATGGTACTGATGTGTCTTCGTGGTCATCGAAAACGTTCGCTCAGCATTGTAGTCTCGTTCCTCAGAAAAGTGGTATCGGTATTGATATTACAGTATTAGATGTTGTACTCATGGGATTTAATCCGTTCCTCTCAATCCTTGAGAAGCCATCTAAGGTAATGATCTCCAAAGCTGAAGAGATGCTCGAGTTATTGGGCCTTAAAAATAGAGAGTTCGATAACTTCCTAACACTTAGTGAAGGTCAGAAACATCTGGTGATTATTGCTCGAGCACTAGTAGCGAATACTAATGTCCTGTTCATGGATGAGCCAGAAAGTTCACTGGATTTTGCAGTTCGCTATGACATGATGACTACACTTAAAAAGCAGATTGTGGGACAGGATAAATGCGCATTAGTTTCGCTCCATGACATTAATCTTGCACTTCACTTTTGTGATAAACTCATACTTATTAAAGATGGAAAGATATCTTCAATGGTTGATGTAGTTAATGAAGACATTAGTTCTATTGAGCAGGAATTACGAGACATATATGGTTCAATTAGGCTTCTATCTACTAAGGATGAAGCAGGGAAAGAATCACTTATTATCGTTAAAGCATAGAAATGGATTAGGAAATATATGAAGGCAGTTACGCGTATTGTTTTTGTAGATGATGAAGATAACAAATTCTTTGGCGAAGGTCCATACAGACTTCTTAAGGCAGTAGGGGAGACAGGTTCACTTAATGCTGCTGCAGCGTCTATGAATATGGCTTATACCAAGGCGCTCAAGCTGCTTTCAAATGCTGAAGCAGCACTGGGATTTAAGCTTACTACTAGGACTGTAGGTGGTAAATCAGGTGGTGGAAGTGAATTAACTCCTGAGTGTATTGAATTTTTGAACCGCTACGCAGCTTATCGCGATGCCTGCAGAGAGAATAACAAGAAACTATATGATGAATACTTCTCATGACATGAAGAATAGTAATATTGGCTGTGTGATTATGGCTTCAGGCCTCGGAGTGCGCTTCGGAGGTAATAAGCTGATGGCTGATTTTGGCGGTAAGCCAATGGTTAGCTGGATACTCGAAGCAGTAGTGGATTGTTGCCAAAATGTGGTAGTAGTAACTCGTAATACGGGTGTAGTTGAGCTATGTAAGGCACGAAATGTTGAAGTGATCTATCACGAATTCCCATATAGAAGTGACACAATCAGGCTCGGAGTAACTAGCCTTGGAGATAGAGTAGATGGAGTAGTATTCTGCCTAGCAGATCAGCCATTCCTGTCAGAATTAACATTACGAAAGATGATTAAGATTGCGACTGATGAGCCTAATCGTATTTGGCGTAGCTACTGTGGCGAGACTATAGGTTCACCAGTATATTTCCCAAAGAAGTATTTCGATGAACTTACGACGCTCCCTCAAGATAAGGGTGGTAGTTTTGTATGCAAAAATCACCAAGAAGATGTTAGGTTAGTCGATATTGGTAATCCCTTGGAGCTCATGGATATTGATACTAAGGAGACTTATGAGGAACTGTTACCGCTAGCAAATAGCCTTAGTATCTGGAATAGCTATCTTAAGTCAGGAAAGAAGCATTTGTTCATCACTGGTCTAAGGGGTGCGGGTAAGACTACGCTAGTAAATAACATCAAGCTACTTATTGGAAATGAGGCATTGGGGCTTACTAGTTTTGCCATTAAGGGTGTAGATGTGCACCTAATTAATGACAGAACAAAAGAAGAGATAATCATTGGAAGATACATTCCTGAGGATAAGATTAAAGATAACAAGATGACGCCTGATGTGGTTGTTTTCGATACCAAGGGAGTTCAATTTGTTAGGGATTTGATTGCCTCACCAGTTGCATCTGTTACTATCGATGAGATAGGATACCTAGAAGAGCATTCAGAAAAATATCAGGATGCGCTTCGTGAGTTACTTACTACCAAACAGGTTATTGCTGTTGTGCGTAAGGATAACTTGCCGTTCCTGACGGAACTAATTAATCGCAGTGATGCATATGTTGTTGTCCTATAATCCTACAGTTGAGTTTGATGTAGGAAATGCTGATGCACCTAACCTTATGAAGAAAAAGTACAAACCAGTGAATTCACTTTACGAGTATCGCGCTGGTCAGAAAGTGAAGGTTTTCTATAATCCAAAAAATCATGAAGAGTTCTACCTCGATTGTGATGACAAGAAGAAAACAAAGATGGTCGATTACAAAGCTGGTGCACTTTTCATTCTGATTGGATTAGTAATTGTTGCTGTACCTCTTGCTGTGCTTTATAGATGATAAGGTCCGCTATTTCGACCGATTTATTAATAGATAGCTAGAAAACATCCCATATATAGCTAATGTTTCTCTCTTGTTTGGACTAGGCAGTTAATTCCATAATCTAATTGGGGTTAGATTTGTGCTAGACATTAGGGGTTCATATGGAGAATACAAAGAAGAGAAAAATTTTCAGTTTAATCTACTGGATTATTGCAGCGGTTATTGGTGTAGCTGGTATAAAGTACTTCTTGAGTTTATCTATTAAGCTTTTTTATAAATCTCTAGATAGATGGCTCGAGTTTTGGTTTGATAGCATTGGCCATCATTATCCGTTCAACATTCTGGATTTTATAACAATGGCACTAGTATATATATGTGCGACTGTATTGATTTATAAGGCAATTACTCAGAAGAAAAAGGCAGGCTCAATTATTCTTTCAATTCTTCTAATATTGACTTTATTCTTCCAATTAGTAAGTAACGGTTTCGGCTTAGATTACCTGCATAATCAAATACAATGTGCTGGTAAGGCACCTGTTATTTATCTCTATCCAGAAGAAGAGATTGACGCTGTTGTTGAAGTTGATCTTAATGGTGAATTCACTTGTACATATCCAAAGTATTCTGATGATGGATGGCAGGTTACTGCTAGTCCAGATGGAAGTCTTGTTGATGATACAGGCAGAACTTATGACTTCCTATATTGGGAAGGTAACTTCACTATGGAGCCTGATTTGAGCAAGGGCTTCTGTGTAAAGGGTGAGGATTCTGCTAAGTTCCTCGAGGAAGCATTGGCTACACTTGGACTTAATGATTCAGAAGCAAATACATTCATAATGTACTGGTTGCCAATCCTTGAGAAGAACGAATATAACGTAATCACATTCCAGACAGATGCCTATGAGGAGGCAGCTAAACTTAATATCACACCTGAACCAGACAACATAATCAGAGTTAATATGTACTTCTATGGTTCAGATGAATATGTCGAGATTGAACCTCAGGATTTAGCATCCATTAACAATACTGACCGCTCAGGTTTCACAGTAGTTGAATGGGGCGGAGAAGAGATGGGCGTACTTAATTGACGGTTCTTTTGGCGAGCGCCTAACCTAGCCTAACGATTACTTATGTTAGAATTGATCTATTATGAATAAAAGGTTATAGGTTGTTTTCGAGATAGGGATAGAGAATAAGGATAGGTTGATTGATATGAAAGTTAATGCAGTTATTAGAGATTTAAGCTACAAGAAACACAGATTGCCATTGATACTTCCAATAGTAATCGAACCTTTGTTGGTGCTGTTATTCACTATATGCGGGTTCAGTAGTCCGGACATAATCCCATCCTGGATCACTATTCTAGTCGTAAGTCTAGGCATAGTCTTATACCTAGCGCTAATTGTGTATGCAATCTGGAAGGCTAATAAGGTCTGGAAAACATCCTGGTTAACCGAGGAGTTCGATTTTGTAGCAGATAACAAAAGACTGACACTTAACGGTAAGCCAATGCACACGAACATATATAAGAGCAAGAAGGTTATATACGTGCATGATATGGGCGACAATGGTAAGCCTTATGATGCGACTTTTTATGCCTCTGTCTTGGGCGAAGACTATGAGAAACTTCTCCAGTACATTGAAGAAAACGGCGTGAAAAAAGAGCGCGAAGACTTATCACGAGGCGTAGGCAAATACGGTTGGGCCGCTCCTGTTAGTGTGAGTAAGTATAGGAAGTACTAAGATTGTACTATTAGGTTATGTAGGCAAAATTCAAATTTTATTTACATCATTCTGATTTTATGCTGATACACTGTAATTAGTAAAAGTATTGCTGAATACAATAGAATTCGGTGTGAGGTGTAAGTTATGAAATCTGATACAAAAGATAAGCTTAAGAATGTTGCTAAGGTTGGAATTCCGAAATTGTTAGGTGTCACAACAGTTAAAAAAGTTTGTGAAATCGCTGGTCAAGGAGTTGATTATGTTGAGAATAAGTATAACGAACATAAATTAGAGAGTAGTAGACCGGTTTCAATTGAAGAATTGAACTCAGATGGTTTTGAATTCCCTACTATGATCAAGATTGTTGATAGAAGTACACGTAGCAAAGACGACTTGTACAATACAGCAGCTGGTTGGATTGAGAATAAATCAAATCAGGTTTTATTCCTGTATCAGAAGTTTGTTGATGAGTGCGAGAAAGAGTTTATACCAGCACCAGACAATGAGACTGTTTTTTATTATGATCCAAACTGTCCAAGCAAATACATTAGTGTAGAAACATATTTTGAGGAAATTTTGGACTCAAAGCTTGCTGAATTGGAACGAATTGCTTTTGCTATTGGTGCAAAGCATTATCGTGTCGAGTTGAGAAAAAGTAGTAGTTATAGTGAGAGTAGAAAAGATTCTCAGCATCATAAAGCAGGCGTTGCGGTTTTCAGTGGTGAGACAGGGTTGGATACAGAAAAGGATCAATCCAAAAAGACTTCTTTTGATGTTTTGGCTGAGGCTACTCTAGAGAAAAACAATACTCCATTTAGACCAGAATTAAAGTGGTTCAAGAATAGTGATAGAATTCTTAACCTTATTGATATGGCTTGTTCAGGAAAAGAACTTACTGAGTATAAAGTTGGATTAAAGTGTAGCAAGATATTAACTATGTCAGCTACTGCCGCTGCAAATATTGAAGCGACATACTGTAAGATTGGTGGTTCATCTTCTTTAGGCTATAGCAAAAAAGTTAAGGAAGAGATGCACCAAGAGTTCTTGTATATATTAGAGTTTTAATTCATTTTGTAATGATTGATACTTAATGTTTATGTGATGTAGGAGAATTATATGTTAGTAATAGCTTTGGATGAAGCTGGATATTTTGGTGATGGTCAAGATGATGGAAGCAAAGTGTTCTTTATAGGTGGAGTTGTCTTCCATGCTGATGATGACAATGCATATAATAATGAACTTAAGCGACTTCAAAAGTGGTTTAAAGATTGTTGTACAAAATGTCGCGCTAGTTATCCAGAGGATTTGCATCGTAATCATAATAATACAAATGTTGATGCTACTATTGCTGTAAAGAAGCAACTAAGAAAAACCGTTAGTGATTTTATTAATGGTTCAGCTGAATGGGGAAAACCAAACGGAACATATGATTTCTATGCGATGGTTGGATCTCTAAATGAAAGTCCAAAAGTTTTTAGTGATAAGAGTAATCTTATTGAAGACAATTATGCTTCAAATAGATATCAGCATATCGCATATCTTACATTGGATCGACTTTTATATAGAACTCATCAGTTAAATGATGATAAGAGTATCAAGTTACATATAGCAACGAGAGTTTTATACGACATTAGAGATAAGATAGCTGAAAAAGAACTAAAAGAAATTGGACATAGTAAGTATTCCAAGATTACTCAGATTACTGATACGAATAGTTATAGAGGCATGCTTATTTCATCTATTCCTGGTAGCAATCGTAGAGATTCTCGTTTTGAAGTAGATGTTCGTTCGATTAAATATGATAGTGATGCTACTAATCTTGGACAAGGTTTCTTCTATTTAGCTGATTCTGTATGTTCTTTCTTTGGTGATGAAATAAAGAAAGTAAATACTATTGTTGGAATGAAAAGAATTGAGAGTTTCTGTAGAGATAGTTTCAATACTGGCAACTGCTACGTTTGGTCTTATGATGAAGTTGACGCTTTGTGGGTAGAAGCATTAAAGGCTCTCGAAGCAGGAGACTATTTTAAATCATTAGGATACTTGTTTGATTCTCAGAGTGAAAACCAAGAGATATATGAGTTCTACAAAGAGAACTGGCATAAGCATATTATTGAGACAATTCAGAATTCAGAAGATTACCTTAAGCTTAAGTATGCGATAGATGCTTTGAAGGAATACTATTTAGGTACTTATGCTAATGACAAGGGTGATTACATACTAAGCCCATTAGAAACAGCGATTATTAATAACAAAGACAGAAATGAATTCAAGGGATTGCTGTATGAATTGTATGTTCTTAAGATGACAATAGCTAATCATAATGGTGATTATAAGGCTTCTGAGAAGTATTTTGACATGGCTCACAAGTATGCAGATTATACGTCTATTGAGAATTTCTGCGAAATGAGAAATAAGTATGCTGTTAGTTTGTGTGATGCACTGCGTTTTGATGTAGCTAAAAAATACACATCTGATACTATTCGCTTCCTTAATGAGTATATTGAATGGCGAAAAGGATACACAAATGTTGAGATTCCTATGATATTAGGACGCTCCTATAGTCAAGAAGGTCAAGCTTATGCTTTTCTAGAAAATTATGAAGAAGCTATTAACTCTTTTGAGAAGGCACTGGGTGTTTTCGAAAAGGGATCTAATGATTATCAGAGAACGATGTCTTATTATTTGCATGCCTTAATAGAGGCTGGTGATAAGGATAAATATAAAGAGAAGGCTGCTGAATATTTTGGAACATCAGACCTTAAGGAACAGTATTTGCATTCAGGTGATATTCCATATGCTCACCAGGCGTTTGTTCTGTACGTTTATATCAAGGCTTTGTATGTTTTGAACTTGATTGATGAACTAGGTCAAGAAGGAACGAATGAATTTTTGAGATGGATGGATAAAAAACTCGAACAGGATGCACAAGGTATGAATCATCCATATGAGTTGATTATTAAGTATTGTGCATTTGTGCAGAATATGAACGGAAATCCTTTGAAAGCAAAAAAGTATATGAATATGATAGAAGACCTTGAAGGAGATACTGTTATTAGCAAGATAATAGAAAATGGATATGAAGAGTATGAACGAATAAGAAGTAAGAAACATCCATTTGAGGATGATAAATTTACATACATGTACAGGTAAGAACTTGTTCAGAATTATACTTGTAACTTTTTTCGAATGATTAATAGATGCTTTGTCACTATTATGTTGACATAGCATCTATTTTTATTGATTTCTAAAGAGTCATTTCAGTGTGTAAACAAATTTCAAATAATAAGTAGATGCTGTTGAGACACCTGATTATTATCTATAAAATAATTTTTATAAATGATAATCGCAATTCACATATTAGTTTTGTGTAATGGGGGAATTTATTATGGCAGCAAAGAAGAAAGAGTCACAAAAAGAGAGAAGACTTAGAGAAAAACAGGAAAGAAATAATAAGTCTAAAGCCGCTGAAAAGAAGCGTAATGAAGAGAAGGCGAAGGCAAGTGCGAAAGTGCAGACTGCTTCTGAACTAATCAGTAGACCTAAGGTTAAAGTTAAGAAGAAGTCTTTAGCTAAAGCTAATGGATTAAAGTCGATGTTTGTTGTAGACGATAATTTGTACCTTACTAGCTTTGGCTCCAAGAATGAATCATTACTCGAAACTAAATTCTCTAATGGTGAGCAGATAAGAATTGCTACTCCTGATAGAAGTAATATTGATGCAGAAGAGGAGAAGACGACTGTCTTAGTAAAGAGTACTAAATATGTTGCTTCAAAGCCTGGACATGCTACAAAGATTAATGCAGTAAGACAGGATTTGATTGGTGCCAAGGCAAGCATTGAGAAGCGTTTCTTCGAGAATGATACAGAGTATCAGGATAATATTCATATCCAATTGGCTTATAACATTCTAGATATCGAGAAGATTTTAGCTGAATATATCGATAACATTATTTATTGCATTAACAATGTGTCAGGCATTAATAGCGGTATCGTCGATGGTAAGCCTGCAGATTTGATTGGTGATTATTCAGTAGATAGAAGAATTAAGTTCGATGATGGTAAGCCAAAGGACGAGAAATTCCAGCAGTTTATTTCTTCTGGTAGACTTGGTTACTTTGGAAATGCTTTCTATCACAATGAGTATGATAAGAAGAAATCTAGCAAGGATAAGAAAGTAACAAGTCTTAGAACTCAAGAAGAGATTGCGATGATTATTGAGTTGTTAGGCAGTCTTCGACAGTTCCTTAAGCACGGAAAGGGTGAGAAGAAGTATAACGCGTGGCTTTATCTTCTTGATAAGACATCTAACGATCTACCAGACGGCCATAAGAAAATTCTTGACGAGATGTATTCAGAAAGAGTTGATTCAGTAAATGAAGGCTTCATTGAGACAAACAAGAAGTCATTATTGGTGTTATTCAAAGCACTTAACTTGAATACTGATGAGGAAAAGAAAAAGTGCGCTCAGGATTACTATAGATTTATAGTAACTAAAGATGCGCGTAATATAGGTTTTAGCGTTAAGCAGTTGCGTGAAGTAATTGTTGATAAGAGATTACCTTTCTTACGTGACAAGGATTTTGATGGTGCTCGTAGTCTAATCAATAAATGGCTTGATTTTGTTATCTATAGATATTGTCTTTCTGAAGATGGTAAGGAGCTTGTAGAGAGCTTTGTTAATGTACTTAGAAGTAGTGTTAGCGATGAAGAAAAGGATAGAAGCTATCTAGATTACGCTGACAAATTTTATCGTAAAGTAGAGACAAATTATAAGAGTGTATTCGAGAACATCAAATCTGGTAAAGATATTGGCAAGATTGATGGTAAGTTAAGTGGCAAAGAAGCTAATGACTGGATTGAAGATATTCGTGTGAAGGCTGAGAATACATCATACTTCACTAAGTTGATGTATATGTTGACATTGTTCATTGATGGTAAGGAGATTAATATTCTGCTCACTTCATTGATTAATAAGTTTGAGAATATTCAGTCTTTCATTGACATTATGGAGTCACTTGATCTTGATTTGTTCAAGGCTGCTGAAAAGAAGCAGGTTAGGGATTACACATTCTTCCATATGAGTAACGAAATCGCTGAACAGTTAAGAACTGTAAAGAGTTTCGCGAGAATGGACGCTCCACTTCATATTGTTGAATGGCCACTTTATCAGGATGCATTACGTGTGCTCGGATTGGAAAGTGATGAACTTGATAAGTATAAGTCAGTAATTTTCACACCTAGGGTAGAAGGAAACGAAGTTCAGAGAAATGATACTAACTTAAGAAACTTCATTAAGAATAATGTTATCAACTCATCAAGATTTCAGTATTTGATTAGATTTACTAACATAGATCAGATTCGTGAGTTCGCGAAGAATAGAAAAGTAGTTGAGTTTGTTTTGAAGCAAATACCTAAAACTCAAATAGAGAGATACTTTGATGCTTGTATGATGGATACTCGTGATAGAAGTAGAATGGTGGCGGATCTTTCACTAGAATTAGTAAACTTTAGTTTCAACAGTAATGATGTAGGTTCTGTTAAGCAGAAAAGTAGATCATATAATGAACAGAGACATAAGGAAACACTCGTAAGTATCATTGGTCTTTATCTCACAGTCCTATATTTGATTGCTAAGAACTTGGTAAATATTAACGCACGTTATACTATTGCCATTCATAGCCTTGAGAGAGATTCAAGATTTGTCATTGATGAATCAATTGATAAGGCTGGTTATTTTGGTATGGTTGATCATTATATTGAATGTCAACTCCAAAGAGAGCAGGAGAGAAGAGCTGCGAATAAGAGATTTAATAAGCGAGCTCTTAACTACATAACTAGTAATAGAGACAAGATGGTTGCTAATAAAGAGTTAGGAGAGTTATTGTTTAGAGAATATAGAAATGCAATAGCACATCTTACAGCAGTTACTAATGCAGCGAAATATGCTAAGGAAATCAAGTACATTAATTCCTACTTTGACATTTATCACTTTGCAATGCAGCGATATTTATTAGATTTACCTCATGTATCTAGTGCTGTAGTTGAAGATGATGCTATGAAGAAGTTATTTGATGATCTTCGCTTGTTTGGAACGTATCAGAAAGATTTGGTTTGGTTACTCAATGTACCATTCGCTTATAACTTGCCAAGATATAAGAGTCTTTCTATTGCTGATTTGTTCAAGAAGGAAATGCAACCTGTTTCTTTTGAGGAAAACTAATGAATTCGCAAGGCTGGAAAACGATAGTAGTTCAAAATCATTCTTCGTTAAGTTATAAAGAAGGATGTTTAACTATCGTCAAACAGAGAATATTTTGTTCCAAACTAAATGGGAGAAGTCAATCTGTGATCTCATTTGGAAACAGATTATTGAGCAAAAGATTTTTATGCAGATATCATTACTTCAATTCGAAGGGTTAGATGTTCCAGAAGAATTATTCGATTATGTTGGTAATGTTGAAGTGGGAGATGTTACTAATCGTGAAGGACAAGTAGCACGAGTGTATTTTAAAGCGTTGTTTGGTGGTGGATTTGTAAGACACACGCCGAATGAAATCAATGCTTGTCTGAATTATGGTTATAGTCTGATACTTGCTAATATTAGTCGGAAAATAGTAGCAATGGGATATCTAACAAATATTGGAATTCATCATGTAGGTGTAGATAATCCATATAATCTAGCATGTGATCTGATGGAGCCATTTAGACCTTATATTGACAGAATAGTATACGAGAATAGAGAACTTAACCTTTCATCTATGAAAAAAATATTGATTGAATCTCTATATAGCGAAGTTGAGTACAACAAAAAACGAATGCAATTTCATAACATGCTAGATATGTATGTGGAAGATGTTATTAGACAATTTAGAAGTGGTGAATTGACTACTTATCTGATGAATTACTTCTAAGTTTTGTGAATATATGATATATAATCTAAATAACTCTAGTTGCAATTTGTGCAGTTAGAGAGCTATTCCCTTGCAGTTTTGTGAGGGTCAAGGACTCTTAGTAGGCACTTTGCTATGTACAGGCGTCTTGAGCTATTCCCTTGCAGTTTTGCGAGGGTCAAGGATCCAATTCAAGAGCTCACTTCCTGCGGCAGTCAGAGCTATTCCCTTGCAGTTTTGTGAGGGTCAAGGACACGAGATACTTGGAGAGTTCAATCGCATTTGTGAGCTATTCCCTTGCAGTTTTGCGAGGGTCAAGAATGATTTTTACCTCGTACGCTTTTCCGAACTTATGAGCTATTCCCTTGCAGTTTTGTGAGGGAATAACTTTCTGTCTTGACTACACTAGAGTTGAGCTATTCCCTTGCTACTTTGCAGGGAATAAAGTCATGAAAAAACTCCTGCAATCTCGCAGGAGTTTTTCATTGGAACTTTTTTCGAATGATTTGAATGATGCTTTTCTGTACACTAATGACAACTTAATTGGAAATGCTAGAAACAATTTTTGTATGGAGGCAGATTATGAGAAATACAAATGTTGTTAAGAATGTTAAGAAGGTAGTTGTAGTTTTAGTTGTTATCTGTGTACTTGCTTTTGCTAGTTGGATTGGTTATAAGGTTGTTCTCAGTTGGCACAACAATGAACAGGATAAGGCTGTTAGTGAGGCTCTAGAGAAAGAGGAAAAGAAGGTTGCCGTGCTCATGAAATACAATAAGGCAATCAGTAATGTTCCGACTATTTGGGACAAAATCGAAGAGAAGATTGCTGAAGAAGAGTATGTTTTCGATGCCGGTTCTATAGAGACTGAGATTAATGAGCTTTCAGAACTTACTACTGTTGAGTATCTTTATACTAATTATGGTAGCGTGAAGAGCGAGAAGAATTTCGAGTTAACTGGATGGAAGGTTCCTTTCTCAAGTAAAGAATTAACTATCGTGATGGATGGTTCTTTAAAGATTGGCGTTGACTGTTCAAAGATTGAACTCGATGTTGATGAGAGCACGAAAACAATCACAATCAAAGTGCCATCTGCTAAGATCCTCTCAAATGAGTTGTTTGAAGATACACTTGTTGTTTGCGAAGAAGATGACTCGTTGTTTAGTGAAATAACTGATGAAGATAGTTCATATGCTCGACAGGAGATTAAGTCTAAAGCAGAAGATGACGCTGAGGATAGCGGAATGTTTGAGCAGGCAGAGGAGAAGGCTGCAGAGGAAGTAGAGAGACTTTTAGTGTCTATTCCAGAAGTAAGTGCCAACTATACAATCGTTGTTGCGTAAGATCACTACTAGTTGGGGTTTGTTGTGTGGAGGCTGTTAAGTCACGTATATCGGAGATTGAATTAGAAGAGAGTTGATTGTACATCATATGGAATATTACGACGCTTTATGAAATATGATGTATAATCTAAATAACTCTAGTTGCAAATTGTGCAGTTAGAGGAGCTATTCCCTCACAGTTTTGTGAGGGTCAAGGACCATACTTCGCAAGAAAACCAGCAATTACACGAGCTATTCCCTTGCAGTTTTGCGAGGGTCAAGGACCGATTAGAGTGATGATGAACCATTCGAGTCCGAGCTATTCCCTCACAGTTTTGTGGGGGTCAAGGATTGCACATAGCGCAGGGTCCTGTTTGATAGAAAAAGTGAGCTATTCCCTTGCAGTTTTGCGAGGGTTAAGGACACCAAAAATGAACATACTGTTGGCATAGAATAGAGCTATTCCCTTACACCTTGTGAGGGTCAAGGACACCTTTGTTCATTTTGTCTTCTGTTCCCTGGAGCTATTCCCTTGCAGTTTTGAGGGAATAATGCTATGAAAAAACTCCTGCAGAATATGCAGGAGTTTTCAATTGGAACTTTTTTCGAATGATATACAAAGATCTTTTCTGTACACTTATGACAACTTGATTTGAAATAGCGGAAGTGATTGAGGAGAATGATGTGTTATGAACAGAGAGTGTGTGCTTATGGTGACTTTTGATATACCTCAAAAATGTAAGAGTGAAAGACGTGAGTATTCTAGGTTTCGTAGATTGCTTAAGAAGAGGGGATATCAAATGATGCAGAATTCAGTTTATGTTAAGCATCTAAGGAATGATACAAGTATAGTAGCCGAAGAAAGATTTATTGATACGATAGCTCCTAAGAAGGGTAACTTGGCGATATTAAGATTAACAAAAGCACAGTTTCATTCGATTAGTGTTATTCGCGGTAGTTCTAAAGCTCAAAAGGTGGTAGCTCCAGTGTTGTTCTTTTAAGTATTGTGCAATGATGTTGGAGATTTTTCGGAGGGGATAATATGTCAGAGACAATTAATGTGAATTCAAATGCTAAGCTATTGAAGGGATTAGATACTATTTATCAAAAGGCTGTTCATGGAATTGAATTTGTAAGTCCTTCTATTGAAGAGTTGGCAATGGATTATTTAAAGAATGGAGATCATCCGTCGGTAGCTGCTAGAAAAATGATTAAGTTTCAGGTTGCTAAATGTACTACTTCTGGTTTTATAACTGGTTTGTGTGGATGGATTACTCTGCCAGTTAGTATTCCAGCTAACATTAGTAGTGTTCTTTATGTTCAAATGAGAATGATTGCATGCGCTGCATATATGGCAGGTCTTGATGTTCACAGTGATCAAGTTCAGACATTGGTGTATACATGTCTTGCAGGAATAAGCGTAAATGAAGTTATCAAGATGGTGGGAGTGAATTTTGGAGAGAAGCTTACTATTAGCATGATTAAGAGAATTCCAGGTGCTGCTTTGGTGAAGGTTAATAAGTCCGTAGGTTTTCGATTCATGACTAAGTTTGGAACTAAGGGGTTAGTTAATTTTGGTAAACTTGTTCCTTTCATTGGTGCAGTGATTTCTGGTGGCCTTGACTTAGCAGAGACGAGGGTAATAGGGGAGAGAGCTTATAAGATGTTTTTTGTAGACCTGAAGTCTAACTAATGATTAATATTTCGCGTTGATTGGATGGAAGGGTTCTTCTATTTGATTGTTACTGAGTTATATGGTTGTGAGGTTGGATTTGGTTACAGAATGCTTTTGATTAAAATAGAGAAAGAGTTGAGGTAAATAGGAAGATGATTTACAAGATGAATTGTTTATGAAACTTATGCAATATGATGTATAATCTAAATAATTCTAATTGTGATTTGTGCAGTTAGAGGAGCTATTCCCTTGCAGTTTTGCGAGGGTCAAGGACAGTACCAGATATCAATACCCTGGTATCCGCGAGCTATTCCCTTGCAGTTTTGCGAGGGTCAAGGACCTCCGCCCCATACGGCGGCGCCAATGCCTCGAGCTATTCCCTTGCAGTTTTGCGAGGGTCAAGGACCACAGGCGATATATAGACTAAACTTGATTAATGAGCTATTCCCTTGCAGTTTTGCGAGGGTCAAGGACTAGTCCCCCTATAATGTAAATTTGGTTGTTCCGAGCTATTCCCTTGCAGTTTTGCGAGGGTCAAGGACCAATACCTGCTATAACTCCACCTGGATTTTGAGCTATTCCCTTGCAGTTTTGCGAGGGTCAAGGACACACCGTTGGTGCTGCTTTTATTCGCATTTGGAGCTATTCCCTTGCAGTTTTGCGAGGGAATAACTTTCTGTCTTGACTACACTAGAGTTGAGCTATTCCCTTGTTGCTTTGCAGGGAATAAAGTCATGAAAAAACTCCTGCAAATCTCGCAGGAGTTTTTCATTGGAACTGTTTAGATTTTTAGTGAGAAGATGATCTCGATAAAGAAAATTCAGGCATACAAAAAAGAGTGCCAACTTAGTTAGCACTCTTTTGGTTCATTATTCGTTTTACTATTCTTTCTTTGAATTGTGATGGACCAATAACTTTAATACTAGATCCCATCTGAAGTACCCTGATTATTAATTCTCGTTCATCACTTTGATTGTAATATATTTTAAGGTGATACTTATCTTGATTAATCCTAGTTGTTTCTTTCTTGTAATCAGAGAAGTTAATCATACAGCGTTCGACGATGTTATTCTGATTAGTGTCGTTGATTTCCAACTCAAGAATCTCAGTTCGTGGAGGGTGGTTAACTTCTATAATTTCTGTAGTTTCATTAAGTAGTAATACATTAGTTATTGTTGAAAGATTGTAGCTTTCCTGGTTGCCATCTTTCGAGACAAGTACTCGGAATTTGTCATCTTTTGATGAATATTCTAGATGTATTGGCCAGCATTCAATCTGGTTTTCCAGTCCTCGATTTGTAGTTTTGTTAATCGTTGTTTTCGAATGTGTCTTAATCGCCTGAAGGAGGGTGCGGAAGACCTTAATATAATTCTCATTACTATAGTCGTCACCATCGTTGAACTTGTCGTAGTATACGATAGCTTCATTTGTGAAAAGAGGTTCAACATCCTCAAGACCACTAATATCTATATCAAAAAGCTTTATTCGAGGGTCTTCGAGGAGACTTTTGAGCCAGCGCTTTTGGATAGTAGTTAGTGGCAGGGTTGGTTTGTTATTTAAGTATGCAGTTCCGTTATTGATTAGATTACTATCGTGAATAATTATTTCGCCAATATCATCTTCAAAGCCTTCTGATGTGCTATAGCGTTTTGCTAGTTCAGTAAGTTTTGGTAGGATGTGATACTCATCAGTGATAGGATTATTCATAACTTCAATGAGAGTATTAGCGATTATGTTGTAATAACTACTGTAGATTTCTTCAAAGAGATTATTCTCCATCACTATACATCCTTTTCAATTCATCTAATTCATCCCAGAATTTCTTCTCTAATTTTTTGTTGCTACATGTGAATGATTCAATTCGTCCAATGAACGTTCTGAGCCAAGGGAATAATTCGTGGGAGTCATATGTATCTGTTGAGTACTTGTAAGTATTCTCGTCTATTTGCTCGACTAAGCCATTACGTTTCTCGCGCTGAAGGCGTTTGACAATGTGTTGTTCATCTTTAGCAACATGAATCACTAACTCAATGTGATCATAGGTGTAATCTTTTCGATAATGAACACCCCACATATGTGGTGCATAGGTCTGATAACTACTTTCATATTCCTGCCAATCAGGATCAATATCGTTGATATCTATATAAGATATCGAGCTTACGCGAATGAAATCAAAGCAGTTGTTTTTGTAGTTATGAACGAGTAAGTGCATATATCCACGCTGAGCGCTGATATAAAGGCGGATAGGGAGTGCGATTAAATCACTGCTATCTTTATTCGTGAAGTGGATTGTTATTTTCTGATGGTAATGAATTGCATCCAAAGCACTATAAACCACATGACTTTCTAAGGCATGTAATAAATAGTTATGTTTATATCTGAATACACTAGTATCCTCTATAGTTTCCTTATCAAGGAGGAATGAACCGATTAATCCAACTGGAGCTACTTCAGAGAAGAAGTTGATAGCATCTTCCCAAGCTGATAAGTTCACATCGTCATTGGATAGTTGGTAGAGAAATGTCTTATTATCTTTCTTGGTAATATTGATTAATCCGATTTTGCTGTAATGGGAGAGTAGAGATCTTATTACCGATGCACTACAATCTTCAGACTTAATTCTATTTGCTATATATTCTTCAATCTCCTGGAAAACATGCTCTTTTCCATCTGATAGGCAGTCAATTAACTGGAAGTGAATCTCAATCCTGTTTGCAGTGTTAAAGGACTTCATTTTATAGGCATTGTAAAGCGGATTATGAGATATGTTTCTGCCATCGATGATGATGTGATTAGATTTTCCAGATTTGCTCGCAGCTTCGTAGTAATCGCCAAACCATGTTTTCAATCTATTCAGATTCTTCGATGTCATATCAGACTTCTTAGGACTAATCTCAGTCTTGGATTCAAATCCATTAACATAAACATGCCTAATGAGTTCGCGCATATCATCTATCGTTTTGACAAGGTCTTTAGATTTCATATGCGGAACCTCCTATCTGTATTAATATCGCTGACACGAGCTGGAACTTAGCTAACAGCCTGATACTCCACATGCACTATCATGTCTTCATCTGTGTTATCACCTGCGAAAACAACTGCGTAATAATCGCCAAATCGGAATTCTCCACCTAAATCAAGTGCAGAAAGGTTCAAATCATACCAGTTCACACCCTCATCGGAATAAACTTGTATGTCATAGAAATCAGCTACGAGTTCTTGTTGTCCATTATCTCCTACGTAATACCACTGAATGTGTAGAGGTTCAAAATAATCACTTGATGCAGGGATTTCTATAACCATCGCGAAAACACCAGAGAATGTACCATCTGTGTAGTCTTGTTTGTCCGTGTCATAGAACATTGGCGAACCTGTATTTTTGTAGAAATCCGCATCCTTATCTGGACAGTCGAATTCACCTACAGCGAGACCATATGTAGAATAAACGCCCTCAATACGACCATCGCCTTGGACTACTGGAGATGTCTCTATATTATCTTCTCTAGTACTCTCATCGACTTCTAGTTTAGTCTCCGATGTCTGATCTGATTTAGAGTTTTTGTTAGTGTCTCTATTTGAAGCTATGATAATTCCAATAATAATCGCAGCAATTACGACTACAGCAAATGCAGCGATATTTATCCACATTACTTTTTTGTTTTTAGCCTTTGCCTCAGGAGAAGGAACTCTTTTAACTTTAATCTCAGGGGTTTCAGCCTGTTTAGCAGGTTCTGGTTTAACAGACTTTGGCTTATTTAGTTCAGATGCTTTAGGCATTGCAGCAGAAGGAGCTACGTAAGGTTCTGTTGGGATGTTGTCGATAGTTTCCTCAACAATCTCGACTGAAGTATTACCTTTACATTGGTCAATGCTTTTACTTAGATAAAGCTTATGGAAGAAGTCATTCTTAGATGTGTAATTATAAGCAAAGATTGCCTGCGAACGGCCAAATCTCATCTCCATTCCAGAAGGTAGACTAACCTGTTCGAGATACACGAGAAGGATGTTATCTACATGATCTCTCGCATAATTCATCTCGTCTTTGCAGTTGGAAGAAGCGAGATAATTCTTACTAAGAAATGCTATGAAATAAGTGCACTTGCTAACTTTGGAAGCAATATAATCATCCCATTCTACACCAGGCTTGATACCTTCGTCATACCACGCACGATATCCATCAGCCTGCATCTGGCTGACCATCTGAAGAACAATATCAGCATCCTTGTGTGAATAGCTGACGAAAATGTAAGGCATATCACCGTTATATGCTTTAACCTGACTCATAAAAGCCTCCCTTAAACTTCACAAACACAAGGTTATTTTACATTATTATTAGCATATAGAGTAGTCTTAACATTTGTAATGCTGAAATCTCTAAAAGTTTCTTACTAAGTTCTCGAAAACACGCGTGTAATTGACATTCTATATGCAGATTGTTGTATGCATTTCAATTGTGTATTATTATCGAGTGGTTCCTATATAATAGGCTATATTTTTGGAGGCTGATATGAGCAAAAAGATTGACGAACTTGAGTTTATTCGCGTTATTTCTGCTGTTGGAATAATAATGCATCATTTTGTAATGGAACTCCCATCTCATAATATAACTAGTCCTATTCAGTTGTTAGCAGCGTACCCTAATGGTTCTTTTGGATGGTTGTTTGTTACACTGTTCTTCATTTTGTCTGGAACAGTATTGAGATATAGATATAAGGAAGTCCCTTTCAAAGAATTCGGTACTTTCTACTATAAGAGATGGCTTAGTATTTTCCCACCGTTTTATATTCTATGGGCGTTCCTTTTTGTTTTGAATGCTTCTGAATATCATATGTTTACATACAGAGGAAGTAAGTGGCCTGTTATTTTTACTCTGATCGGAATGGATGGATACGTCGCAAATAGATTCACTACTTACTATATTATCGGTGAATGGTTCCTTGGTGCGATTATTCTTGTTTATATAGTTTATCCATTTATGCTCAAACTATACAATCGAAACAAATGGATTGTTGGAATAATACTTGTTGCTCTTTTAGCAGTTGAGATTCACTATAATATCGCAATCTCATCTGGACCATTTAGAGGTGTTGCAAGTAGTGCACTTAGCTTCTATTTGGGAATGCTATATGTTGACTTTAAAGAATTGTTAGATAAGAAGAGAATAGTTACTTTCAGTATTGCTTTGGTTATTTCTGGTGTGTTTCTGACGCTTGGAGATCGTATAAAGATTCATCTTATTTGGCAGGTTCACATACTTGGAATAGCATTGTTTATTACTTTGGTTTATATCGGCCGTTTGGTTATGAAACTCTCCTTGATTAATAAGTGTTTTGTTAAATTAGGTGGATTATCATATTGTGTATTCCTTGTTCAGCATGTTGCGCTCAATAAGATATTGGACATTTATTATGGCCGTACATTCAATGTGTCAACATATCTCATCGTATTGGCATTCACAATTGTATGGGTATTTGCTTTATCATATGTCCTTCAGTTAGCTTCAGGCAGTGTTACAGGATTGATTAAGAACGTTACCTTGAAGAAAAAGAAAGCATAAGTTTGATAAATGTGATTTGAATTGATTGCTAACAAAAAGAGAACCCATAAGGTTCTCTTTTTCTTTGTCTTAAATTAAAAAGCCTTCATCTCTATATTGTTAGATGTGCGTCCAATGCTAACTGTGACATATAGTACTTTGTTTGGTTCAATAGGGATGTTTTTCACATATTTATTTGAACTACTTACTAGTGTAAATCCATGACCTCTGTGAACACCGAATTTAGTTGAATGAATGCCAACAGGTAGTGTCATCTTCATCTCAAATCCAGCCTGAAGAACAATTGGTTCTAATCCAGGAACTTGGATTTTGACATATGAACTTGGATGATTGGAGTTGCATCTGAATATGCAATTAGTACCGTCATTTGGTAGATCAGGTCTAACATTTGTATTTTGATTAACAGGGGCACCACACTGACTACAGAAAGCTGAGCCATCAGATAAAGCAGCGCCACATTTTCCACAATAAGCCATAGAAAAACTCCTTCGAACACCTACAGATATCAAGTTATGTATTCTATACCCAATAAGCGGGTATTTATTCTGTTTAATACCTGAATTATAAGACACTTTTTTGATTAGGTCATGTGTATAATGATATCAGGAAGATTGAGTTTTGGAGGGAAAGGTATATGGCTTCTGGTGGTCATCACGGTGGCGGTTCACATATAGGTGGACATCATTTTTCTGGCGGTGGCTTCTCTGGCGGTGGCTTCTCTGGTGGTGGTCACTCAGGTGGTAGTTTCCATGGAGGTGGCTATGGAGAAGATGAAACTGATGAATCTCAATATACTACTCTCTTCATTTATGCTCTCATCATGCTTACGTGGGCACCTTTTGTAGCTGTAAGAGTTGTTACAGCTAATTCATGGTCAGATTATGTATCTGCTGTTCTTGTCACATTAGGCCTTTTTTGTATGATGTATGTGTGGCTTAGGAAAGCGAATTTCCAATCTATTCATGTCCTCAAAAAGTCTAATAACAGAATGGTTTGTGGACCAGTTTTTAACGAATTGTCACTCAAAAATCTCTCTGAAAAGGACAAGCAAGAAGATATTACAAGTGATGGTTCATCCTGGTATTCAAAGAAGTACTTCTATATTGATTATGAGGAGTTCTCGACTCGTAGTGAGTTCTTCAGAATATCACTAGAAGAGATCAAGAAATGGCCATCTATTATTAAGATTAACGGAACTGTTTGGGTTGTTAGTGCGATTTTCTGGTTCGCAAGTCACTTTTTCCTATATGAGATTGTCATCCCATTCTTTGAGATGGCGACAATGACGGATGAGGCCTTCAAGTTCATTGATGAATTTGTATATTTATTGCCTTCGTTGATGGTCGCTGTGAACGGATTAATATTCCTAGTTGTAGATAAATTCAGAGAAGTATTATTCCACAAGCTTGCTACTAGATTAGTAGATGAAGGTATAGCGATTAAGAGTGCCGCTGAGTCTAAATTCGAGATTAGAAGTGTACAGCGCACACTCTGGTACTTTAATGAATGTCCTAACTGTGCAGCTAGCTCACAGACAGGCACAACATGCACAATGTGCGGAACTTCACTCAAGATATCATTCGCTCCAAATGCAATTGAGGAGAGCGCAAAGCATCAGGTTATTGATGTCTGATTATTGGGCATCAACTGCGCTTCGCTCATTGCATGGCGAGATAAGTGGTTACTTTGTCGATTTCTGAATAGGATACAAATGCGCCCTGAACCTTGATTGGATTAGGTGAAGAACTTGGCTGGTAAAGCATAGCGCCTGGAGTTCGTAAATCCTTAGCTCCTTCGCAGTCGATAACTGCTCTGCTCTCACATGAGGATGGTAGTGCGAAGGCAATTCGCGATGGAAAACTAAATCCGACAAATCTATGCATTAATGACAAAGGTGGCTGCTGAGTAGCCATCACCATAAATATACCTGCAACTTTGCCGATCACTGCTAACCTTGAGATAGCAGTCTCGGCTTTTTCTTTATGCGACCAAAACATATCAATAAACTCATCAATCATGATTACAATTGATGGCATCTTTGGCATGTCCGTCTTGGATTTGGCTAGGTTATTATACTCATCAATATCATGCACATCATATGTGGCGAATAGGCGGCAGCGTTCTTTTGCTTCTTTGAGCAACCATCCGAGTGCTGATATCGCTAGATCTGAATCAGTGATTACTGGCATCAATAAATGTGGAATGTGATTATAGCAGGAGAACTCCACGTACTTTGTATCCACTAAGATTAGTCTTACTTCATCTGGTGATGATTTGCACAGGATACTCATGAGCATGGAGTGAAGGCAGATTGACTTGCCTGAGCCTGTTTTGCCAGCGATTAGTAAGTGACCGTCCTTGGCTAGATTGTAGTGGATTGGTCTTCTGTAGGCATCCTTACCTATTGCTAATGTCACTGGAGAAGTCTTCATGAAATTATCATCAAGTACTTCCTTGATGCAGACGAAAGTCTTGTTCACTGTAGGTGAAGGTGTAGTGTCTAGTAAAAGACTTGTTGGTGCAGGTATGTGTTTGTGGTTGTTTTCGCTAAGTATCATAAAATGCCTCCTAAATGGTCGTATTCCTTTATTGGTGGTGTGACTTCATTATCCTTTACACTATGTTCAAAAATTTCCCCATGTCCCATGCGATAATTAAGACAAAAGAAAACATCAAATGTGAAGGATGGCGATACTATGGCAGCTAATAATAATGCAGCAAGACTATTTGGTATTTTGGAGATACTGAGGAAGAACACTGATAAGGACCACAGACTATCCCAGCAGGAGATTATTAGGGAACTCGAGCGCATGGGGATCAAAGCGGACCGCAAGACTATAAAAACTAATATATTGAACCTTATAGATTTGGGATACGATATTAACTTTGAGAGGGCTAAGAGAAGTTCAGGTAAATCTGATGCTAACGTTGTGTGCTACGACTACTATATCAACAACGAGTTCGACGACTCGGAGTTAAGACTACTTATTGATAGTGTCCTATATTCGCCTAATATCTCAGCTAATCAGAGCAAACAGCTCATCGAGAAGCTCCAGCAATTGTCGAGCAAATACTTCAAATCTCGCACAAGGCATATTGCAGTAATGCCTTCACGTAAGAGCGAGAATAAGCAGCTGTTCAATACAATAGATATCATCGATGAGGCGATTACCGAGAAGAAAATGATCTCCTTCAAACACCAGTACTATGGCACAGATATGCAGTTGCATGTGGCAAGATCCTACAACGCGATTAAGAAAGCAGCAGGGTCAGAGATTAAGTGGAGAGTATCACCCTATCAGATGGTCATGGATGATGGCATCTACTATCTCGTGTGCGGACATATGAATAGTAAAATCGTGCACATAAGGCTAGATGAGATCCTGGATGTAGAGAAGCTCGATGATGCTGCACATCCAATTAATTCAATGATTGATTCAGAAGGTGCATCTGCGAACTTCAGAACTTACATGAAAGATCGTATCTTCATGAAAATAGGTTCGCCTATTAGGGCGCGCATTAACGTTCCTAAGCTGATGTTCCATATAATCCCAGAAACATTCGGTAAAGAAGTTACTGTCATCAGCAATAAAGGCGCATATGCCGATGTAGAAGTAAGAGCCCCAGAGTCCGCTATATACGAGTTCGCCATGAAGCACATGGGCGTAGCTACAGTAGTTGAGCCTGAAGATGTCGTGAAGAAAATCATGTCTACAATGGCGGGCGCGTTCAAGAAGTATAAGGATATGGTGGATTGAGGGACTTTCTTTGTCTCGCCAGTACGAATATCTGTAAGAAGTTCAAACAAAAATTCTTACCAATTTGCGTACTGGATTTCCGATTATCTTCTTGGTGATTATGAGTTAGAATAGAACCCAAGGTTAGATATATTAATTGAGGAGATATTTGGATGGGAACACCACAAGAGAATTTTGAGGCTATAAAGCCTGGATTAACAAGTAGTGAAGAGAAGAAAGAGCTACTAAATAAACCGCTAACAAAGCAGTATATAGCTTCTGAACGCGCACACCTCATGTGCCCTAATATGCATTTTGGTATGCTGTTCAAGATTAATGGCGAATATGATGAAACAAAGTTGCGCGAAGTGCTCGCCAACGCTTCACTCGCACATCCTTTCCTTCGTAGCGTTATTGCATCAGAGGAAGGAACGGATAAGCTTTATTACAATGTAACTTCTACTAGTAAGATAACTTTAAAGATTTGCGATAAAGCCTTTGACATTGCTGAATATGAGGCACTAATGAAGTGCACGTGGAATGTTTTCGAAGAGGGCTTATTGCGCGTATTTGTGTATAAAACTTCGAGTGATTTTGAAGTGTTGTTCATGGCGCATCATCTGTTGTGTGATGGTAGTGGACTTCTTATGTTAGTTCAGGAGATTGCTAATAATTACGTAGCGGGTGAGGAAATCAGTTTTGCTGAGGAGAAGTTGATCTCAAGTATCGATGAATTGCCTCAGGGTAGTGCGCTCGGTGGTATTAGTAAGCTATTGGTTAAGCGCGCTAATAAACAGTGGAAAAAAGAGAACCACAAGGTTAGTTATGGCGATTATTTGAGTTTTGAGAAAAACTATAACTCCAAACATAAGCTCGAGTACCAGACATACGATGTAAGTGATGAGGCCTATGAGGAGATGAGATCTCTTTGTAAGGAGAATGAATTCACTATGAATGACCTCCTGATGGCGAAGATGTACATTAAGACTGGCTGGAAAAAGATTATTATCGCAGCTGATATCCGCGACAAGCTCGCTAATAAGAGGAGCGGAACGCTAGGTAATTTTGCTACTGCCATGGGAATTGAGTGTAAGAGCAAGACAACAGATGAAGTGGCAAAGGCTAAGGAAGTTCATGAGATTGTCCGTAAAACACTGGGCGACAACAAGAAGTTGATGCTGGTTTTGGCATGCTACTTTGAGATGGATTCAACCTTGATTGATGCGGCTGCAATTGCTGGTCTGGGTGGATTTGAGAGTAAGGCTGCTTCGTTCGTTGGTGGTGGTATGTTTGGTTTTGCTAAGCCAGCATCCTATAGCATTACTAATCTTGGAAGGATAAGTTGTCCTAGCCTCAAATCAGCGATGTTTATTCCGCCTGCTTCACCAGCAGCTAAGCTTACGCTGGGTGTAGTGACTGTTAACGATAAGATGTATGCATGTTCTAGCAAATGTATCTGATATAGGGACTGATAGGGGACATGTGAGTTATTCAAGTAGAAGAGCAATTAATGTGACCGTGGTCACTTAATACGCTACCAGGTCAGATGTATTATTAAATGGATACTTCGGGGCGAATGGTATAATCAGTTCTATGGATAACGTTGATTCAAAGAAAACACTGACGACATGGATTTACGCAGCTCTTACGATTGTAGGATGCTCGCTTTATGCTGTCTTGAATGGGACACCAATTGGTATTGTATGTGTTTTGTTTTGCTATATGATGGTTGTCCTTAACACATATTCATTCGTGCCTAAGAAGAATGTCTCTATAGTGCTGTATGTACTCGGAGGAGTTGCTTATTTGATTGTTACCCACGTGTTTTTCATGGGTATTATCTTCCTTCCGCTCATTAATCGCAGACGATTTCTAGCTATTATTAGCCTCTTATCAGGACTTGCGGTGAATATTGTCATGGAGCAGGTAGGAGGACTGGATTTAGTTAAGAAAATCGCTATTTTGGTGGGTATTGCGGCACTTTGGATGGTGTTTAACAGTGTTACAGATCACGTATTTGCAATGGAGACGAAGTTCGAGGATGCTATGAGGACTTCATCGCTAGATGGCCTTCATGAGAAGATGCTTCGTGAGCAAATTGCTAGGCAACAGAACCTCAAAGAGCGTAATGCGAGACTAGAAGAGCGCGAGAGAATTAGTAGAGATATTCATAATTCAGTTGGTCACACTTTGTCAGCTGCTTCAATGACACTTGATGCTGCGTCGATGTTAATCGAGCGTGATCCTATGAAGGCGAGCGACAAAGTTAATCAGGCGAATGAACGTGTACACGACGCGATTGAGTCTATCAGAGGCGCCGTTCGAACACTGGATGCTGATGACGATATGATCCTCGTAAAAGATTATGCTAGTTCACTGGTAGATTTATGTAAGAATTACTGCCTTGATACTAATGTGAAGGTTCATAATAACTTTGGCAGAATTAATGACGAGGGTAAGCTCGATCTAGATACAGCATCTTTCTTATCAGGTGTGTTATCTGAGTTGCTTACTAATGGCACAAAGCATGGTGGCGCGACTGTATTTGTAGCGATGCTCACTATGGATACTGAGAATGTAGGCCTCAAGGTGTCTGACAACGGATGCGGCTGGGGTGACATCTCATATGATGAGAAGAGTGCCAGAATGAGCCGCGGGTTTGGCCTTCGTAAAATGCGTGACTACTGCGAGACGAAGGGCGGTAGATTTGATATTAACGGAGAGGACGGCTTTACTGTATCTCTCAATGTTCCTAGGAGGGTTGGGCAATGATTAAGATTTTACTAGTTGATGACGAGCCTTTGCTCACTGAAAGTTTGGAGATTATCCTAACTATGTCAGGTGACTACAAGGTAATCGGTAAAGCAATTAACGGTATTGAGGCATTGTCTATAATCGAAGGCGAATGCCCAGATGTTATGCTCGTAGATCTTAATATGCCTCAGATGGGCGGCATTGAGTTAATCACTAAGGTTCACTCTACACACCCTAATATCAAGATGATTGTACTCACAACATTCTATGATGAGCGCAATATTTCACGCGCTATTGCTGGTGGTGCTTCAGGTTATCTCTTGAAGGATTCTGGTAAGGACATGATTATCGAGGCAGTCGAAGGCGCGATTAAGGGTAGAAGTATCTTTGATAGCAAAGTAATGGATAAGCTCACACATATGATGGCTTCAGGTTCTGCTAATGTTGAAGAGGCCTCATCAGACGTGCTCGATAACAAGGACCTCACAGATAGAGAACGTGAGATATGCGAACTCCTTAAGGAAGGCTGCACCAATTCCCAGATAGCAGATATGCTTTTTATTTCCGAAGGCACAGTTAAAAACTATATGTCTTCTATTTACGATAAGTTTGATGTTCATGACAGAGCTAAGCTCGTGTTGATGCTTAGGGGTAAGTGATAGTTGGCGTCTTTTGGCGCCACGCCAGTACTAAAATCAGTACTAATTTTCCTACTCTTGTAACGATTTTTAGTACTGGAGAGGGTTTTCGATGCCTCAGTACTAAAATCAGTACTAACTTTTCCTAATCTTGTAACAAATCTTAGTACTGGCGAGGGTTTTCGATGCCTCAGTACTAAAATCAGTACTAACTTTTCAAATCTTGTAACAAATCTTAGTACTGGCGAGGTCACGTGCGCCTTGCCACAACATGACCCAAGTCATACTCCAATTCCTGTGATTTTATGACCACGGTAACTTAATACATTTCCCTAGTTGTTTTATTATGATGTCATAAATTGGAACGGGCTTAGGTGAGCAAGGTTTCGCGGCTTAGGAATAAGCGTGACGCAGCTGAAGACAGAGCCTAGTAAGGGAAGGAATTGAAAAATGGCTAAAGGGTCTAAGTTATCTCCAATACCGTATCTCATACACAACAAGAAGAGGACTTCGGTGCTAATTGTTAGCTTGTCATTATTCTTTGTGATGATATATGTGCTCGGATATTTTATGGGTGCGATAGGAGAACCACTAGTAAACGTATGTATCGATTCATTTAAGAGAACTTTTGAGGTTCATGTCATTATTGATAATGAAAGTCTTGGAGAATATGAGACTAGAGAAGAATGGGATGAACTTGTTAGACCAATTCTGTATGAAAAGCAGGAAGAACTCCAGAAAATAGTTGGTGACGATGATGTGTTCCTCGTAAGAGGCGGTTTTGCTAGCCTTAGATTGATGGTAGGTGAGACAACGATTAGTTCTTACTATTTTGAGAATACAGATGATATGAATAGGTATTCACAAATAATTGATGCCAAACTCGTTGAAGGTAGATGGCCTGAGAACCCTGGCGAACTGGTTGTCGATACTAACTCATATATAAACAGAGGAGATGAGCTTCTTCGTTATATAGGTGGCAGCTATAAGATTGTTGGCAAGGTTGAGACACCTGTATATGCGATGTATGGACTTCCTGCTGTTGATGAACATAACTACTATTATTTGGTGGCGCCATCAGACTATCAGAAGGTCAACGGTAAGTACGTTGAGGATCAGGGATTTCCATGTATTCCAGTGGACTACGATCTTGTAATGGATAATACCGAGAAAGAGATTGAGGGTCTTGATGATATTAAGCAGATTGTGACGGTTGTTGCAACTGTGCTGTTAGCTACTTGTGTTACGGTTGTTTTCGCGCTGCACATAAGGGATCGAAGAGAGGAATGGTGTCTGTTCGAATCTATAGGATTTACTTCGGGACAGATATATGCCATGGCGCTCAAGGAGATGCTGATCTGCTTTGTGATTGCTGCAGGTATTGGCGTATTGATATCAGGTGCTGCGGTAGTGGTGCTCGATAATTTTGTAATCTATCCACTTGGTTTGGGACATGTTCAACTGATTAGACCGAAGGATGCTTTGCTGGCGATTGAGATGTACGCGTTGATTTTCGCACTTTGCCAGGTGCCGGTTTTCGCCACAATCAGAGGCGTTCAGACAGTTGATAATATCGAGGAATAATGGGGGTTAATATGTTTGAGTTAAAAGATGCAACGATGATCTATGACATGGATAAGGAAGAGAAAGTTTATGCGATGAAGGGAATTAGTATGGAGTTCCCTGAGAAGGGCCTGGTGGGAATTATTGGTCCTTCTGGTTCAGGTAAGTCGACTATGATGTACACGATGTCGACCCTTAAGAAGTTGACTGGAGGAGACATTCTTTATAACGGTGAGTCACTCCAGTCTATAACTGAGGGCAGACGTCAGGAACTTAGAAGAAATGAGTTCGGCTTTGTGTTCCAGCGCCATTTCCTTGTTTCATACATGGACGCTATCGAAAACGCTACGGTGGCATCAACTATGCCGCAGAAGGAAGCTGAGGCGAAGGCTAGTAAACTCCTTATCGATATTGGTCTTAAGCAGAGTGAACTTAGGAAAAAACCATCACATCTTTCAGGTGGTCAGCGCCAGAGAGTAGCAATTGTAAGAGCTATGATGAACGACCCTAAGGTGCTTTTTGCAGATGAACCAACAGCGTCACTCGACCATGAGAATGCTTTCCTTGTAATGAACAGACTTAAGGAATATTCCAAGGACCGCCTCGTAATCGTAATCACTCACGACAGAAGTATTATGAAGGACGCAGATATGATGATTGAAGTGTGGGATGGCGGCATCTCATCAATCAAGAAGGCGGGGGAAGTAGTATGAGATCTCTGTCTCCACTTAAGTTCCTATCAAGGAATAAATCAAGGGCGCTAATCTTAGTGATAATGCTGGCCTTCACGATGGTACCGCTCATCGCTGGAATGTATTCGGACTGTATTTATTCAGATTTTGCAATCAACAACAAGCGAGGAACACCTTATATCAGGATAACTTCTAGCGGCAATAGTGCTGAGGCTCGTGATGCGTTTAGTGAATTTTGTACACATATTGATGATTACAAAATCGATGGTGCTACAACAATTCTTTATGGTTTTGATGTTGGTTGTAATTACGAGTGTATCCTTGGTCAGGAGTGCGGAAATAGTTACTTCATGTGTAGTAGCACAGAGGATTATCATAAGCTACGTGCAATCCTTCCTGAGATCCCTGATGACCTCGAGCTCGCTGATCATGAGATTGCAGTATCCAAGTATCTTGCTAATGCGTTGAATGTCAAAGAAGGCGACATGTTTTCTGACCCAGATGATATGACCTCTTTTACTGAGGATGTGAAGATCAAGAAAGTACTAGACTGCGAGGGTTATCAGTGTTTTGGTGTTATCGAAGATAATTATCGAGGAGTAGCTATGATCCTTCGTGATACTCCTGCTAAGCCAATCAAGGTTGGGCTCTTCGGAGTTAGTACCGATACAGATGAAGTATCAGAAGCTTTGGAGGATACAGTAAAAAAGCTCAATAATGAGTATCCTAAACTACTTGTTATGTCTAATGAGACCGATCAGGAGGACATGATTGAACAGGTTGGCATGCTAAGATATGTCCTCGTGCTCGTTACTATCCTTGTAACTGTAGTACTTATCATCACAGTGAATGCTGTATTCACTGCGGTTTACGATAGACGTAGATTCGA
This sequence comes from Clostridia bacterium, assembly GCA_024403735.1. Classification (GTDB taxonomy): domain Bacteria; phylum Bacillota; class Clostridia; order Saccharofermentanales; family Saccharofermentanaceae; genus Saccharofermentans. Next base: position 7,032 of record JAKSRG010000012.1, on the reverse strand, counting down.
GTTCTCACTTTATAAGGGCATCGGAATTAGAAGTAGTGAGATCTTCTCGAAAATATTCGGCGAAGTCCTCATAATGGATGGCGTCGGCATCGTACTCGGTATCGTGATTACATCAGGTGTCGTATACGTACTTAACCAGATGCTCCTCGAGAGTGGTAAGAGATTCTGGTTCGTTCCATCTATCGCCGTAGTAATGGCAATCATCTGTAACGTCGCAGTTATTATCCCAGTAGTCTTCATGAACTGGAGACGCGTTCGTAAGTACGACGTAACTGAATTCTAATCTCGCCTTCGTACAAAAGAGATTACCTAATTAATATGAACCCTAAAGATTTGGTATGCTCAGTCTGCCTGTAAGTTATAATTACAGGTGGACGGGCATTTTTGTTTTCGAGACCTGTTCGAAAATAATATCTAGCCACAAGCATTACTGCATCGATTAGAGGTTTATATGAGAAGAAGTGAAGAAGTTCGTAAACTCGCCCCAGAGATGGATCCATTAAGAAGAGGTATGGGCTGGTCAGTTGATGACCTTGAAAAGCCACAGATTATGATCGAGAGTTCATATGGCGACAGTCATCCAGGCTCTGCGCATCTGAATATGTTTGTCGAAGAGGCAGTAAAAGCAGTCAATGCTTCTGGTGGTAAAGCATCCAGATATTATGCGACTGATATGTGTGATGGTATCGCTCAGGGTCACGACGGTATCAATTATTCACTCGCACATAGAGATGCCATGGTTAATCTCATTGAAGCGCAGGCGAATGCTACTACTTATGATGGTGGTGTCTTCATCGCGAGCTGCGATAAGTCTGTTCCAGCCATGCTCATGAGTATTGGTCGTCTTAAGGATATGAGCGCCATTGTTGTTACTGGTGGTGTAATGGAAGCACATGAACTTCCAAAGAATTACGTTGTTAATGACCCAGCATGTAAGATTAATGAACTCCTCACATTAGAGCAAATCGGTAAATTCGACGCATGGGAGAAGACTGGCAAAATCAGTAGCGAACAACTCACTTACTACAAGCATAATGCATGTCCTAGTTGCGGCGCATGTTCCTTCATGGGTACTGCCTCTACTATGCAGATAATGGCTGAGGCTTTGGGCCTTATGTTACCAGGAACTGCCCTCATGCTATCGACAGCGCCTGAACTTAAGGAAGCATCATATCGAGCAGGTGTTCAGTTAATGGAACTCGTTAATAAGGGTATCAAGGCTTCTGATATTGTAACTATGAAGAGCATCGAGAATGCCATTATGGTTCACGCTGCAATCTCTGGCTCAACTAATGCAACTATGCACATTCCAGCAATTGCACATGAGTTCGGCTACGAGGTAGACGCTGATACATTTGACAGAATGCATAGAGGTGCACATTACCTTCTTAACATTCGCCCTTCAGGTGATTGGCCTGCTCAGTATTTCTATTATGCTGGCGGCGTTCCTCGTATCATGGAAGAGATTAAGAGTATGCTCCACCTAGATGTTATGACTGTAACTGGTAAGACACTTGGTGAGAATTTGGAAGACCTCAAGAAGAACGGCTTCTACGAGCACTGTGATGAGATATTGAAAGAGAAATCACGAGTAATCGGCAAAGAGATTAATAGAGAAGATATTATTCATTCATTTGATAATGCCAAGGGTACAGATGGTAGCATCGCTATCCTTAAGGGTAACCTAGCTCCTGAAGGCTGCGTAATTAAGCACACTGCCTGTCCAAAGAATATGTTCAAAGCAACACTTCGCGCGAAGCCATTTGATAGTGAAGAAGAATGTATAGCAGCAGTATTACGAGGCGATGTAAAACCAGGCGATGCAATCTTCATCCGCTATGAAGGCCCAAGAGGTAGTGGAATGCCAGAGATGTTCTATACAGGTGAAGCAATCTGCGCAGATCCTGAATTAGCTTCAAGTGTAGCACTTATCACTGATGGTAGATTCTCAGGAGCTTCTAGAGGTCCTGTTATTGGACACGTATCACCAGAAGCAGCTGCAGGTGGTCCTATCGCATTAGTCGAAGAAGGTGACATTATTGAGCTCGATGTTGAAAGCCGCAAAATCGCAATTGTCGGTATTGCAGGTGCTCCAAGAACTCCAGAAGAGATTGATAGAGTTTTGGAAGAAAGACGTGCAAATTGGAAGGGCTTCGAGAGCAAGTACAAGAGCGGCCTACTGAAGCTCTATGCACAGCATGCGGTTAGTTCAATAAAAGGCGCATATATGGAGTAACTTACTACGATAGATATTAAGCGCCATGTGTGATAGTTTATCCAAACTATTGAATAAACATAGTGGTCTTGGACCAAAGGGAGAGAAATATGGGATTTTTTGACTTTCTTAAGAAGGCAGTGAGAGGATATGAATTCAAAATTAACAGAGATATCCTTATCAAAAGTGTAGAAAACGACATTGAAGAAGCTGATGAAATTAACGAGACTTTTGTAACAGAATTCTATCTTCGTAAGGCTGTCGAGGACAAGGAAGAACTTCACCTAACAGTAATCAATTACGATGTTCCATGTGATGCTCCTGGCAAAGGTGAGGAAGACCTTAAGGGATTGATTATCTGGGTTAACAATGGTGGACCCTATAATCCTAACGAGGATGAAAAATTCTATTCAATCCAGTCTTTCATTGATTCAAAGCTCATGTATTTCCCAGAGGAATTCATCCTCCGTAATGACTTAGGCATGTCGACTATGCTTGAGCCATATCAGATTTGATTAGGTGATTATTGTCATAGAGCAGGTCGGAGGATGATATTGATATTAAGGGTTTCTTAGGTATGCTGTATGTGTATGTATTCTTCGATGGGAGACGGACATTTTTCTGTTCCAGGACTGTTCTGAGGATTGCTTTGATTTAACATATTCCCCGTTAGGGGACGTTTAGTTTTGTGAAATCGTTTTACGAGTTTGCTTTGTCGTAAATATGGACAAAACAAAAGCTCAGGACTTTCGCCCTGAGCTTTCATTTTGTGGATAGGAATTATATATAGTGAATAGGTTAATCAGCCTTCGATGGCAATTCTGTTGTTGCCAGGAAGATTGGTTAGCTCGTTTTTAGGGATGGATAACTTAAGGACACCATCTTCGAACTTAGCTTTGACATCTTCATTCTTGACTGCGTTGCCGACATAGAAACTTCGCTGCATTGAACCTGAATAGCGTTCCTGACGAATGATTTTGCCATTGTGATCTTTCTTGGATGTGTCATGACCTTTGGCTGCGCTGATGGTCATATATCCATCATTGAGTTCTACGTTAATCTGATCCTTCTTAAAGCCTGGAAGATCTATCTCCAGTTCATAAATCGAATCAGTCTCGTGAACATCAGTCTTCATTAGGTGCTGAGCGTTCTTGCCATACAGACGTTTGTCTATATTAGCTAACTCGTGTGTTGGGAAACCCCAAAACTCATCAAACAAATCTTCTCCCCAAATACCGGACATCAACATAATATCATCTCCTTTGTTGTTGTATCCGAGCATTGAAGCGGAGGTCTAATCTATCGATCTTCGTTCCTTTGTTCTGTGAACATTATAGTACTTTGATTAGCACTCTCAATAGGTGAGTGCTAACAAAAATGCTAGTTTTCGCCAGAGATATTTGTGTACTTTTTAATGCGCCACTTTATTTGCATAGAACTATAATGATGAGGGCACTCGCTAAATATTTGTGCGAGTGTATAGGATACTCATCACACTTCTCTGCTATTGATCAATTCCTCGAATTCTTTAGAGGCTGTAATCAATGCTTTATATTTAGGAATGAGAGTTTCACGAAGAAATATTATTTCTTGTGTAAGTTTTTCTAGTTCTTTTGCTTCCATTTCTTCTACAGAGTCTACATCGTCCACAACGACTTTCATCCATACGCTGATATCTACATAATAATCTGATAGGAGCTTACACGCATTACGCATGCGTCCGAAGTTTTTTATCAATTCAGGAAATGAATTTTCTATTGTCTTAAATTCCTTCTCAAACTTATCATATTCTTTCTGTGTTGCCATAAGACACCTCCTAAAAGTTGAATGGCGTGTGAAATGTGATAGTTACTTCTTTAGTAACTTTTTGATTGCGGATATATAACTCATTTTAGTCGATTATTCGTAGCTATATTCAAAGAAATATTAATATTTTATAAATGATTAATGTTAAAGAAATGTGATACATTAATAAAGGCATAATTATTATTTCGGAGGGGTTGTATGACGAAATTAAAACGTTCAATTGCATTATTGCTAACAGTTGTTATGCTTGTTAGTTGTATGTTCAGTAGCGTCATGGCTGATGATACTGGAGTATTGGGCTTCGTAGAGCGACTTTATACTATTGCGTTGGCTCGTAATTCAGATCCATCTGGTAAGGCATACTGGGTTGGCGAACTTGAAAGCCATAGAAAGAATGGTGGAGAAGTTGCCAAGGGCTTCTTCTTTTCTGATGAGCTTAATAACAGTGGCATCAGTGATAAGGAGTTCGTTACAAGACTTTACTTAACATTTATGAACCGTAATCCTGATCAGGGTGGTTACGATTACTGGCTCGGACAGATGGCTTCTGGTAAGACAAGAAAGTTTGTTTTCGATGGGTTCGTAAACTCATCTGAGTGGGCCAATATCTGCGCATCATATGGAATTATCTCAGGTGGTGGTGCGGTTGCTAACCAGTTCGTAAATGACTTCGTAGAGCGTATGTATACTAAGGCGCTCGGAAGAAATTCAGATCCTTCAGGTAGTAGCTACTGGTCTAATCAGATTATCTCTGGCTCGAAAACAGGTTCAGAGGTAGCTTTCGGCTTCTTCTTTAGTAGCGAGTTCAAGAATTTCAATTTGGATAATGAGGAATACGTTAAGAGACTTTATAGAGTTTTCTTCAATCGTGAATACGATCAGTCTGGTCTCGATTTCTGGGTAGGTAAGCTCCAAAATGGCAATAGCCGTGAGTCTGTTTTCAATGGCTTCGCAGCTTCATCTGAGTGGGCTAATATTTGTGCAGTATACGGAATTAAGCAGGGCAGTGCGAACTTCTCTGGTAATACTGGTGTGAACGCTCCTTCTAATGGAAATTCTGGTTCATCTGGCTCAACATCAACTGAACTACCATTGGGTTGTGAAGCTCAGGATCCGCTCAATATTTCTAAAATTAATCCATTGGATTATAAGTATGAGATTTATCCACTCGTTGAGAATTTCAATTACTTCTTCTACATCAAGACAGATAATCCAGACCCATATTCATTCAGATTGGTAGATAAGGATACTGTTTATTCTGATGAGGTTCGAGTTGTTCAGCCTGTACGTGAGTGTTTCCTTGATGTTTTGTATGAGAATGCAAATACATATCGCGTAAATGGCGGTTATATCTGCGTTAACTATATGGAGGACTGGGAGTACTTCGATGTTTCTGATGGAATTGATGGAGGTAATCTTGAACTTCAGATTAGAACTAAGAAAGACCTGCCTTATTCCTATAATGTTACGAATTATCTCAATAATTACACTAGCTGGCAAACAACTAATGTGACTGTAAATTGTCAGCCTGTTGTAAACATCTATGATTATTTGATCAAGAATTATACATCACCAAATCAGGACTTCTTCGCTAATATGAGTGCGGTCCAGAGCGCAGTAAATAAGCTTTCTATTTACCCACGTAGTGTATATGATAATACGGTATCAACAGGTATGTATGCTGCTTATGCTGCATCACCATATCCTGAGCTCGCACTAAATTCACATCACGAATTGGTGTACAAGAACTCTGGACAAAGCTTATTGCTCATGAGTAGTGACCCATTCGTATTGCATTCACAGACAATGCCTGCACTTATGGGTGGTATTGCTAAGAGATTGGCTCCTAGTGCTCAGGTTTCTAGTACTGGTAACCATGCATATGTATCTGTTACATATAATGGTAAAACCGTTAGTTACGGTGGAGCTGGTTCAGGTGGTCCTGGTGAGCTCTTTGTATCTGATATCTCGAGAATATTTACATTCAAGGGTGACGCTAATGATTACTGGACTAAGTCTTTGACAGATTGGCGTTCACATTATCATGAACTTGTAATGTCAGCTTCAGCTTATAACAAGCCATTGATAGAATCATTGTCTTTGGATAAGTTCGCTGGAACTTCTGGTTCATGGATCAGAGTTGCTTATGAAGGTACTAAGATTGGTGATTATTATTACGCATATATCTGTGGTAACTACGGTACACCAGGTAGCTCATTTGTAAATAGCCTTGAGAACTGCTGGGTAGATGGTCGATACGTTAATAAGAACAATGTATACGAAGAGATAACTTTCGCAGACTCGCTCAAGAATAATCCTTCATTCCTTGTTAAGGATACTACATTCGAGGTACATGAGTATAACGGTTCAACGACTACACATACTGGTAGTGTTCTTTACCGTTATGATGCAGAACATGATTGCTGGGTTGGTTGCTATTCTTATAATCTCGCACTGAAATTTAACCCATCTCTTATCCTTACAAGAGATCAGGTACTTGCTATGAACCTTGACTACAACTACAATGTTGAGCCTAAGAGTGGATATATCTACGATGGTACTGCAGTACCAGGAACAGCATTTAGTAACTAAGTCTGCTGATAACAAGAATTTTTAGTCTTTTACGATGGAACCCCTAAAGTTTTTTAGCTTTAGGGGTTCTCTTTTTGGGTTAACAAAAAAGTCTCTTCACGTTTTCTTGTGGAATGCCGATCTTAGTGTTGGCGCCTGCTTTACTCTTTCCAGTACAAATATTTGATAGTATCCGTGAAAAGTTTGTACTGATATTTGTACTGGGACACTTGAACACCCTTTCAGTACAAATATTTGATAGTATCTGCGGGAAATTTGTACTGATATTTGTACTGAAGCACTTGAACACCCTCTCAGTACAAATATTTGATAGTATCTGCGGAAAATTTGTACTTATATTTGTACTGGAACACTTGAACATCCACTCAGTACAAATATTTGATAGTATCTGCGAAAAGTTTGTACTGATATTTGTACTG
>JAKSRG010000011.1 GCA_024403735.1 Clostridia bacterium | reverse complement strand
GAGTAAGAAGCCCCCACTTCAAGCATGGAATGCTAAGTGGTGGGAGCATGTCACTGTTTGGTAATAAGACTACGTATGATATTATATGTTTGCTAAGGAGATAAATATTATGACAGATTTACAAGTTTTGATTGGTAACGAAAGAGTTATCTGGCAGGGTAAGCCTAAGTTTAGTGTCTTTATCCTTGAAGCCATTTTTAACCCAATGTTGATTTTTGCAATTATTTGGGCTGCAATTGATTTAACTATATTAAAGACTATGTTTACATCAGATGGTGGAGCTCCATCATTCATTTTGGTGTTCTTCCTTGTTCACTTAATGCCTGTATGGATTTACCTTGGTGGTATCATCACTGCTGCAATTAGATATAAGAATACTGAGTATGTTATTACTGAACGTGGAATTTACATTACAGGTGGTTTTATTTCAGTTAATGTTCAGATGAAGCCATTTACTGATTTATCTCACGTTAATATCCACAAAGGTTTATTCGACCAGATGCTTGGTGTTGGCGATGTAGTTATGATTTGTAATCACACAGGAGTTGGATATTCATCTGCTTCATATGGTTCAAGACATCATGGACATACACATCAGCCATTTAGCATTGTTGATATTGCTGATTATCAGGAAGTTTTCCAGATTATCAAGAATATGCAGACAGATATCTATTCAGATACAATGTATCCAAATGCTATGAGACCAGATACTAATCCTGGATATAACACAAGATACGATAGAGACAGATTTGATTAATAAATAGTGTAGGCACCACTTCAAATGAAGTGGTGCTTTTTTATGGCTCTTCACGTTTCCTTGTGGAATGCTGATTTTAGTACTGGCGCCTGCTTTACTTTTTCCAGTACAAATATTCGATAGTACGAAGCAAAAGTTTGTACTGATGTTTGTACTGGAACGTTGAAAAGACCGCTCAGTACAAATATTTGATAGTACGCGCCAAAAGTTTGTACTGATATTTGTACTGGAACTCTGAAACGTCCAATTCTCCCAATTTACGTGAAGAACCTTTTTATGCAACTATTCATTACCATGCAGCGAAGAAAAATCCTGCAATTGGTGAGAGTACGATCATTATCAATGAGAAGATAAATGAATCGATTGATATAAGTGTAGCTCGCTGCTCAGAAGGGAACATATTCTGTAGTATTGAATTAGTTCTAATCTGTAATGCATCATCTGCGAATGCGGAGATGAAGCCACCAAGTGTCATCAGATACCATAGCGAAGAATGCTCGATAAGTATGCCTGCTATGATGGTTGTAAGGCACAATAGGTATAGGATGATGTACGGTATCTTCTTAAGTAGTAATGTTACTTTTGAACCTAATATTCCACCTATATGCATTGTGAATAGCACAGCTCCTAGTGCTAACCCTTTGACGCCAATCTCAGGAAATTTGGCTTGAATAAAGAAGAGTAGCAAGATGTCGAATGCTCCAACTAGTGAATTAAAGAACATTAATCTAAAGGCACGAGCAGATTTGAACATAAATCGAATGCTCTCTTTAAAACAGTTTAAGATTGCCTTCATTAGCTGAACAAATGTCACGTTCGATTGAGTCTGATTACCAGTCTTAACTTCGACAAGGAAGCTGAGTATTAAAATCTGTAATAGGCAAGAAATGATATCAATACCATAAGAGAGCTGGTGACCAATATAGAGAGCGAAGCCTGCACATAGAGTAGAGATAGCTTCGAACAGTCTATATATGATCATCTGGTTAGATAGATACTTGTCGTATAGAGGTTTCTGATTAACCTCTTTGAACGAATCAAATGCTAATGCTTCGCCTGAACCTGATGAGAAGTTATAACAAAGTGCGTTGAATGCAATTGATAGACATATCGTGAATAGATTAAATGAGAGTATCATGATGATGTTAGCTATCACGTGCATAATCGAGCTGATTATGAGCATTCTTTTGCGACCTAGTACATCAGCCAATACACCTGAGGGTATCTCGAAAATAATACTAGTCAGATGAAAAACTGCCTCTGCTATTCCAATCTCTGGAAGTGAATACCCGCGTGCCGCAAGTATAGCTACCCACGCACCGGTAAGTGAAAGATTTGCTAAGACAGACGATGAATATAAACATCTAGTCTGTCTTTTAATATTTAATTTAGACATAAAAAATCTCCTAATATTCTTGAATGTAGAATTACAGGAGATAATGCTAGTTTATGTGATACGGTTTAATGTTAATTAACAACAAATTCGTCTCAAAAAAGGCGCACTACCCCCTTAGAGAGCGATGATATAACCTTTCATAAGATGTACGTTATTTGTTGTCCAATGCATAACTAAACCTTCTTTTGTGTGTTTTCGATACCTAAATAATAGCACTAGCTTAATATCTTGTAAACTGAATGGTGCCATTATTAATTAACAAATGTCGGGAATATGAGATGGGGTGTATGCCTTATATGATATAATTCAATTGTTATATCAGAAGATATACATCGAGACAGAAGTCTTTTGTAATTATGATTTATTTTAGATTATGTATGCTATGAGGCATATGATTTCTCCAAGGGAAGTCATATGCCTTTTTGTATGCTTATAAGGAGCACTCGTGGATATTAAAGAGTTTTTTGCTGAGAATAATAAAATTGCTTTGGCTTTCTCTGGTGGCGTTGATTCATCATACCTTTTGTATGCAGCTATCGCTAATAAAGCTACTGTTAAAGCTTATTATGTGAAATCTCAGTTTCAGCCTGAGTTTGAGTATAAAGATGCAATGAGATTGATTAAGAAATTCGGCGCTGATTATGAAGTTATTGAAGTGGATGTCCTCGCTAATAAAGATGTTGCAGCTAATCCTTGTAACAGATGTTATTACTGCAAGAGGGTTATTTTCGAGAGCATCTTGAAGGCAGCTAAGGCTGATGGCTTTAATGTGATTATTGATGGAACGAATGCTTCGGATAAGGTTGATGATAGACCTGGAATGAAGGCGTTAGCAGAATTGGAAGTTAAGTCCCCTCTTAGACTATGCGGATTAACTAAGGGTGATGTCCGTAATCTATCTAGAGACGCTGATCTGTTCACATGGGATAAACCTTCTTATGCGTGCCTTGCTACCAGAATTCCAACAGGCGAAGTAATCACTAGTGAGAAACTCAAAGCTACAGAAGTATGCGAAGACTATTTATTCTCATTGGGTTTTACAGATTTCAGAATTAGATCAGTTGGAGATGACGCTAAGATACAGGTGTCAAAGCAGGAACTTAATCAGGTTATTGAATTACGAGATGAGATTAACAGAGTTTTGAAGAAATACTACAAGAATGTGCTTCTTGATTTGGAGGTAAGACCACATGAATAGTGATATTAGATCCCTTCTTGAAGGTGTTAAGAATGGCGACGTAAGTGTTGATGATGCGCTTTTGGCTATTAAGAAGCAACCATTCGAAGATATTGGTTTTGCGAAGATTGATTTACACCGAGGTATTCGTCAAGGCGCTAGTGAAGTTATTTATGGAGCTGGTAAGACTGCTGAACAGATTATCTCTATCGTTGACACAATGATACGTAATGATATCAAGACAATTCTCATTACTCGAATGAATAAGGATAAGGCTGAAGCAGTTAAGCAGAAGTTTGATCTTGATTATAGAGAAGACGCTCAGATTGGAATAATCGGTAATCTTCCAGTACCAAATGGAATTGGCAAGATTGTCGTAGCTACAGGAGGAACTTCTGATGTTCCTGTTGCTGAAGAAGCTGCGCTCACTGCTGAAGTTCACGGTAATGAAGTTATACGTCTCTATGATGTTGGTGTAGCTGGACTTCATAGGCTACTGGCGCATATGGATGAGATTATGAATGCTTCTGTAATAATTGCGATTGCAGGTATGGAAGGAGCACTCGCCTCAGTAATCGGAGGTCTTGCTGATTGTCCTGTTATTGCAGTTCCAACATCAGTTGGCTATGGAGCATCATTTGAAGGATTATCTGCCTTACTATCAATGCTCAATTCATGTGCAAGTGGAGTATCTGTAGTAAATATTGATAACGGTTTTGGCGCTGGATATCTTGCCAGCATGATTAATCACATGGAGGCTAAGTCATGAGAACTCTATATATTGAATGTAATATGGGTGCAGCTGGAGACATGCTCACAGCAGCGCTAATTGATTTACTTGATAACAAAGAAGAAGTTGTAGCCGAACTTAATTCACTCGGTATTGAGGGTGTTAAGTATGAGCTCGAGAAAACATCTAAGTGTGGAATTTACGGCTCACATATGCACGTATATGTTAATGGTGAAGAGGAAGGTGAACACCATCATCACCACCATCACCATGATGAGGATGCACACGACCATGAACACCATCACGAGCACGAGCATCATCATGACGGTGAAGAGCATGATCACGAACATCATCACGATCATGAACATGAACACGGACATGAGCATGGACATAGTCATCACCATCATAGTGGTATGCATGACATTGAGCATATCGTTAGAGGGCATCTTGAGATTTCTGACAGTATTAAGGATTCTGTTATGGCAGTATATGGTCTTATTGCTGAGGCTGAGAGCCATGCACATGATAAGCCAGTAACAGAAATTCATTTCCATGAAGTCGGAACAATGGATGCTATTGCTGATGTAACTGCTGTTTGCTATTTGCTTGATAAGTTAAATGTGGATAGAGTAGTTGTTTCACCAATTCATGTTGGTTCAGGAACTGTTAAGTGTGCTCATGGAATTCTTCCAGTACCAGCACCAGCTACTGCATATATTCTTAAGGATGCACCTATCTATGGAGGTTCTATAAAAGGTGAGTTGTGTACTCCTACTGGTGCGGCTCTACTCAAGCATTTTGCCTCTTCGTTTGGTGATATGCCTGTTATGAAGGTCAGCGCTATTGGATATGGTATGGGTAACAAAGATTTTGAAGTTGCTAACTGTGTGCGTGTAATCCTTGGCGAGGAAGAAGATAAGACAGATAGAGTAGTTGAACTTGATTTTAATGTTGATGATATGACTGCAGAAGGATTGGGTTTTGCTCAGGAGATGATTTTTGCTGCAGGTGCAGTTGAAGTTTTTACAACAGCTGTTGGAATGAAGAAATCCAGACCAGGTACTTTAGTTACAGTCATCTGCAGAGAAGTTGATAAAGCTAAAGTTGTTGAGAGTGTTTTCGAGCACACAACAACAATTGGTATTCGAGAGAAAGCATGTCAGAGATATGTACTATCTCGTGAGTTTGTTACTGTTGATACACCTCTTGGTCCTATCACTAAGAAGGTGTCTACAGGATATGGTGTACGTCGAGAGAAGTATGAGTATGAAGATTTGGCGAGATTAGCTAGAGAGAATAATACTTCAATTGATGAGATTAAGAAGAAGGCAGGTATTTAAGTATGCATATGGCAGATGCGCTTCTTGCTCCAGCTGTTGCAACTACTATGTATGTTGCTTCTGCTTCGGTAGCAGGTCTTTCTATTTGGAATATTAAGAAAGAGGATAAAGTTGATTTAGATGTATCTCATAAGAGAATTCCTACGATGGCAGTAATGTCTGCGCTGGTATTCGCTGGTCAGATGATTAACTATACAATTCCTGGAACAGGATCGTCAGGACATCTATGCGGAGGTATGATGCTTACGGCACTCCTCGGCCCTTGGGCTGGTTTTTTGTCTATGATCGCGGTCCTCTTAATACAGTGCTTGTTCTTTGCTGATGGCGGATTGATGGCGCTCGGTACTAATATTTGGAATATGGCATTCTACGGATGTTTTGTCGGATATTTCTTAATCTACAGACCAATAATGAGAAGTAACTTACTAGCTAGCAAGGGTAGTAAGGTAGCTAATAGAATTAAGATTATTCTTAGCAGTATTATTGGCTGCATACTCACATTGCAACTCGGTGCTTTCTCTGTTGTTATTGAGACATCTTTATCTGGTATCACAGATATTCCATTTGGCGCTTTCTTGACACTTATGCAGCCAATTCATTTCTTCATTGGCCTGATTGAGGGATTGGTTACATCAGCAGTTCTTATCTTTGTATATGAGACAAGACCTGAGTTGATTAAAGATGTTCAGATGAAGGATGGAGTTAAGAATAAGCTTAAGTTAGGAACTACTATCCTTACTCTTGCTATTGTAGTTGCAATTGTCGGAGGAGGTTTGTCACTTCTTGCTAGCTCAAATCCAGATGGACTTGAGTGGAGCTTGTTCGGTAATGGTGAAGCTGGTTATTCTGAGAATCTTGGATTAGATGAAGAAGATTATGGATTAACTAGTTCAATGTCTGAAACTTCAGCCGCTATTCAGGAGAAGACATCAGTCTTTCCTGATTATGCGTTTGCTAACGATGAGGATAACCCACTTGGTACAACTGTATCAGGTTTGGTTGGATCTGGTATTGTAGCAGTACTTGCTATTGGTATTTGCCTAGTTGGTAAATCTTATAAGAATAAACATGCTGCTAATGCGTAATATTTAACGTTGAACTGGAGATATCGTATTTAATGAATAAAGCGATGGAAGCTTCTAGAGAACTTAAAGCAATGGATGAGTTGGCGACACTTAAGTCACCAATTCATTCTTTTTGTCCTCTTTCTAAGTTACTAACAACTATTTTCTATATAGTTGTAGTTATGTCCTTCCATAAATACGATATTGTTGGCCTAGTAGTCTTAATTCTATTTCCGCTTATTGTATATAGTATCAGTACAATCTCTGTATCGACATGCTTCAAGAAACTACGATTAGTTCTCCCTCTGGTCATCTTGGTAGGACTATTCAATCCATTTTTTGATAAGGATGTGTTATTCCATATTGGAACTTTCGCAGTGACTGGTGGCATGGTATCTATGGTCACACTTATGATGAAGGGTGTATTTAGCCTTATGGCATCTTTCATTTTGATTGCTACTACTCCTATCGAAGAGATATGTAGTGCGATGCGTAAGCTGTTTGTTCCACGAATATTAGTTGTATTGATACTCCTAACATATCGATATATTGGAATAATGCTCGATGAAGTTGCCATAATGTACGATAGCTACATGCTTCGCGCACCTAGACAAAATGGTATTCATGTTAGTGCATGGGGATCTTTTTTAGGTCAGTTGATATTAAGAAGTATGGATAAGGCGACTAGTTTATACGAGAGCATGAATTTGCGTGGCTTCAAGGGCGAGTACGATTATCGCTTTACTAGAGAGAAGAACCGATTTTCCAAACTCTATGCAGCTATCTTTTGCCTACTAATTCTCGTGTGTAGGTTCTATAACATTCCTAGCCTTATTGGTTCACTATTTACATAAGGAGTTACTATGATTGAATTACAAAACGTATCTTATTCTTATTCTGACGACAAAAAGTCACTTAATAGCGTATCATTCAAGATTAATAGAGGAGAGAGAGTTGGCTTAATCGGAGCTAACGGCGCTGGTAAAAGTACACTTCTTAAGTCTTTGGTGGGATTGATTACTACAGAAGGCTCTATAAAAGTCGACGATATTACTCTTAGTAACAAGACTTTGAGCGAAGTTCGTAAGAAGATAGGATATGTCATTCAGGATTCTGATAATCAGATGTTCATGCCTACTGTAATCGATGATATGGTTTTTGGGCCAATCAATTACGGAATGAGTAAGCCTGATGCCCTTGAGAAAGCTACTAAGATGCTAGAGACATTGGGAATTAGTCATCTTAAGGATAGATACAATCACAAAATCTCTGCAGGTGAGAAGAAGATGGCTTCTATTGCTACGATACTTACTATGGAGCCAGATGTGCTAATGATGGATGAGCCATCAGCTGCACTCGACCCACATAACAGACGAGTGCTCATTAATATGCTTAACAAAATCCCTCTCACAAAGATTATCGCATCACATGATCTGGACTTCATTCTTGATACTTGTGACAGAGTTCTGCTCATTCGCGATGGCCAGATTGTTGCAGACGGTAAGGTGGACGATATATTAACTGACAAAATCCTCCTAGAAGCTAATAGCCTTGAGCTTCCATTCTGTCTTCAGGGCAGGAACTAAGATATTGATAAGACTATCTCGAAAACACTGATACAACTAACTTTGTAACATTGTTACATTCATATCATCTCATCGATTGCTATCTGCTTCTTAAAATAGTATATATTTGTGGCATAATGGTTTTAGTGAATTTTTGGAGGTAGAACTATGAGCAGTCGTGGTGAGAAGCAGATTAGTATATTGTTCCCATATTATGAAGATACTGTTTATAAGCAGTTAAGTCCTGTTGCTTGTCATGACCTAGGTCTTGATACACTTTGTAGTAAGCTTGCTCAGAATCCTAAGGAACAGGCCCTTATGATGTCCATTATCTCTAATATGACTAATGATCCTAGAGTAGCCAAGTATCGTCAGAAGGTATTCGTTGATGTGCTTAATCTTCCTTCTATGAGAAAGACGATTATGGATTTATTAGATCACATCATGTTCCTCAAAGATTATGGTGCAATGAAGAAAGATGCTGATGAGAAGCTCGGAATATGGGATTTGCTCCATCGTATGGAGGAGATTGACGATTATATTAAGACTGTCGAAGCTATTCGAGAATGTTTGTCTGGTGCAGATATTAAATCAGAGGGCATGATTAGCCTAAGAGATTATATTGATTCAATTTATAACGAAGCTTGTTTTGCTGAGATGAAGAAGGATATATCTGAACTTAAGGCTCAGACTTCTGATATCCAGAGTGTTACGGTAGGTATTAATTTGAATTCGAGATTTGAAGCTACTAGCTTAGGTCTTATTTCTGTGAATAACAAGCAGTTTAAGAAGTCTAATGTGATTAGTAACTTCACAGATGCGATTGTTTCCCGTGACAAGATCCATGATGGAACTGACTGGAATGGTGATATGCATTACCACCAGGTAGATAAAGAGGGTAGTAACATCGGAGGAAAGATAGAAAAGCTTGGAGCTTATATGGCTCTTCAGAGTGCTCCTTTTGTTGATTCACGTATTCGCTCATCTATTGTTAGTGTTCCTGAGAATGACGGAACTGAGAGTGCAACATTCTATCTTGATAAAGTAGTTAATAAGATGCTCGATATAACAGTTAAGCGCCTTAGAGAGATAATCTCTAAGTACGTGAATATCGCGATTGTTAATATTACTAAGCTTATCCCTGAATTTATGTATTACATTAGATTTGCTGAGTTCATCGAGAATTGTATGTCAAAGGGTATGGCTTTCTGTGAGGCATCAATTATTGAGGAACAAGGGAATTCTGGTCTTCGAATGGATGCCAAGGGTTTATATAACCTTAAGCTTGCTACTTCGCTTAATAAGGGTGATGAGGTAGTTGATAACGATTTAGTTTTCGATGATGAGCATACAGCATATATTCTTACTGGTGCTAACCGTGGTGGTAAGACAACTATTACTCAGGCTGTAGGAATTCTATTCGTACTAGCGCAGGGCGGAATATACGTGCCTTGTAAAGAGTTTAGATATGTTCCTGTAGATAGCATATTTACTCATTTTCCAGCTGACGAGGATAAGACACTTGATCTTGGAAGACTTGGTGAAGAGTGCGTTAGATTTAAGGAGATTTATAAGGACGCTACTAGTGATAGCTTGATGTTGTTGAATGAGACATTCTCGACTACTTCTTTTGAAGAAGGTTATTATATCGCTTGTGATTCCGTAAAGGCGATTATCAATAAAGGTATACGTACAATCTATAACACCCATATGCATAAGCTAGCTTATGATGCTGGTCAGATTAATGAGAGTAGTAGTAAATATAAGGCTTCATCTCTCGTGGTTAAAAATGAGGGTGCTAACCGTTCTTTCAAAGTAGAGGTTGCTCCTCCGGAAGGTTTGTCGTATGCTAGGGACATTGCTGAAAAATACGGCGTAACATTTGAGATGTTAACAGAATAAGAATGTAGGAGATATGATGTATGAAGAATTGTAAAAAGTTCATCGCACTTACACTTTGTCTTGCGATGCTTCTTATGGTTGCTTGTCAGAGTAAAGATAATGACAAGAAGAGCAAGAAAGACAAAGATGATGAGGAGATAGAGGAGACTGTCGATGAAGATGAGGATCCTGAAGAGACTGAGGAAACTGAGGAAACTAAAGAAACTGAGGAACCTTCAGAAACAGAAGAGACTGAGCCTTCAGATACTGATGTACCAGACATTGAAGTAATAAGTGAAGCTGAGTTTGTAGATGGACTAACAGCAGAGACAAGTTATACTTTTAATCTCGTTTACAATAACGATGACCAGACACTTAGTGGAACAATGATTGCTAATGTTAAGAATTGTTCTGGCGATGCTTGGAAGGATATTGTTTTCGAAGACTGGACAACAACTCCTTTTTATACTGCAAGAGCATATCAGAATTATGAGCCAACAATTTTCTCTAATTCAAGCATAACAATTGATGGAAAGACTACTGATATTGAGTTGGTTCGTGGTAAGGATCTAAGCTCACTTCGAACACCACTTAGCCAGCCACTTTTGGATGGTGAGACAATCACAGTTGTTACAGATTTCTTAATCCATATTCCTTATGCTGAGGATAGATACGGATATGTTAAATGCGATGAATTTGAATTGGTTGCACTTGGTAATGCTCTTCCTGTATTAGCCCTCTATGAAGATGGTGTATGGCAGACACATGAATATGTTCATGTTGGTGAGAGCTTTAATAGTGAGACTGCATATTACGATGTAACTTTTACTTGTCCTAGTGAGTTCCAAGTAGTAATGACTGGTAACCCAGAGTTCGATGGTACTTCATATCACTCAACTCAGAGTTATGTTCGTGATTTCACAATCATGTTAGCTACAAATCATACAAAGTATGAAGATGATTATAACGGCATTCATATTACTGTATTTGGACCATCTTCACTCGATAGTGAGTTCCCAACAATTGCTGAACAGACTAAGTCAATCATCACTTTCTATAATGAAATGATCGGTGAGTACTTATATGATTCAATTGATGTATGTTTGATTGATCTTTCAGCTGCACAGGGTATGGAATATCCTGAACTTGTTACTGTTAATGCTGCTGAAGCTCTTAAGGATGCGTATGTACTCGCACATGAACTTGGTCATGAGTGGTTCTACCTCATGATTGGTAATGATGAGTACGAGGAGCCATGGCTTGATGAGAGTATCACATCTTACATTTCTTATCTCTACATGGATTCAATTGGTGAAGCTCCAGAGGGAATGTTGATTGATGAGGAGACATGGGAACTTATTGAAGGTTATTATGATTTCACTCTTATCACAGTAGCTTCTGATAGAGATTATGTTGTTAATGCTTACTCTGTAGGTCCTACATTCTTGGATGAGTTGCATGCACTTATGGGTGATGATGCATTCTATGATTCACTTAAAGAGATTTACGATACATTCCTTCTTAAGCAGGCAAATACAGATGATGTTCTCAATATTTTCAGAAGTCATACAGATGAGGATTTGGAACCTTTGATTGAGAAATACTTCGTTGTATATGATTAATGATTAATCTTTTGTGCTATTTATATTAAAAAAGTTTGAAAACTTCCATAAATCTATGGAAGTTTTCTTTTTAGAAGTTTATAGTTTTTGATAGAATACAATAGTATGCAAAAAAGTGAAGAACTATAGGAGTACATGTATGAAACTTATTATTCAGATTCCTTGTTATAACGAAGAAGAAACACTTGAAATCACATGGAATGATTTGCCACGTCACATTGATGGTATCGACGAGATTGAGTATTTGATTATCAATGATGGTAGTAAAGATAAGACTGTAGAGAAGGCAAGAGAGCTTGGCTTCAATTATGTAGTTAACTTTAAGAGAAATAAGGGTCTTGCAAAAGGCTTTATGGCTGGTCTTGATGCATGTCTTCACCTTGGTGCAGATATTATTGTCAATACTGATGCAGACAACCAGTATTGTGGTGCAGATATTGAGAAGATTGTTAGACCAATTATCGATGGTAAGGCTGATATTGTTATTGGTGAGAGACCTATCGATGAGACTGAGCATTTTTCTTGGAAGAAAAAGAAGTTCCAGCATCTTGGTAGCTGGGTAGTTCGTGTTGCCAGCGATTCTGATATTCCAGATGCTCCTTCAGGATTTAGAGCATATTCTAGAGAAGCTGCTCTTAGACTTAATGTAGTTAACGACTACACATATACACTCGAGACAATTATCCAGGCTGGTAGAGAAAAGATGGCTATGACATCAGTGCCTATCAGAACAAATGGTGAGACAAGACCATCACGTCTTTTCTCAAGCATGTGGAGATATATGAAGAGATCTTCTTCTGTAATTTCTCGTTCATTCATCATGTACAAGCCTCTTAAGTTCTTCTGTACAACAGGTGTTATTTTCTTCCTTGTTGGTTTTGGTCTAGGTATTTATTATTTGATTGATTCATCATTTGGACGTGATTTCGGACACGTTCAGCTTTTGATACTTATGACAATTTTGATGTTGATAGGTGTCATCAGTTTCCTTATTGGACTTTTGGCAGATGCTGTTTCTGCGAATAGAAAGATTTTGGAAGATATTCAGTATAGAGTTCGTAAGATGGAATGCGAACAGAGTAAGGACGAAGATACTTTCAAGCTTTAATATTTGTGTTCTGCTAGATAATAGGAGTTTTGTTGATGACAAGCGTAGTATTAGCTGTTTTGCTATTGATTAATATAGTATTAGGTTTTTTGTTGTTTTTTTCATTCTGTAACAAAATTCTATTTTCTGTAGCAAGTTCATTAATGGTTCATATAACTGAATATATGCTTATGGCATTGTTTGGGGCGAATTATGATTTTTACTCTTCCATAGTATTTATGTTGATTTCCTTGGGGATTAATGTTGTTCTATGTTTAGTATTGCGTAAACGCATTATCAAGAGTATTAAAGAGTTTAAACGTCCACAACTACTACCAATACCATACATTTTTGTTCTCATAATAGTAATGGGTTCGGTTTTCTATACTAATGGTTTGTTTGGTATGGGCCAAGATGAGGGTGTGTACCAAGTTAAGGCTTTAGCTATGAGTGAGGGTGAGCAGCGTAATACTGTGTCCTTAGAGGCAGAGGACGAGTTTTTGAAGTCAACTGCTTTTTTTGATGACATTAGTGAATTTAATACTTATGCTGATTGTTTCTTTCCATCACAGTTAGGTTTCATTGAATATAATGATGGAACAGGTATTAGAAACCTTACTGCTACTTTCCATGGCACAACAGCATATCCATCGTTATTAGCATTTGATGTCGAATTGTTTGGCATAGATGGAATGATGAATATTAACTATGCGCTTGTATTCATTAGCTTTGTGTTCCTTTTAGAGATTGTTGATTTATTTGATTTGAATAAATTCTTTGGCTCTATTGTACTATTGGTTGGTATTTGTTCTCCAACTACTATCTGGACAAACAAGTCTGCTCTTACTGAAGCAGTTCAGCTTCCTTTACTTATTGCCATTGTATGTGGATTGATATTGGCTTCTAAGCACAATAAGTTAGGCGTCTTAGTTACTACGATTGCAACAATGGGATACAGTGCTTTACATTTAAGAGCATTTTATGTTTTGCCTATTATTGGAGTAATGCTAATCCTTAATTACATTAGAACTAAGGATGTATTTGCTATTATTTGTAATGTAGTGATTTCCATTGTTTATGTGCTCATATTTAGATTAGAAGCAAAGCTATATCCTTTATATGTTCATGGTAATCTCACAGTTCCACTTAATCAGATGTTAGGTAAGTCAATTGATCATCACGTATATGTGAAATTAGTTGTTTACGTTGCAATTGGATTGTGCCTACTTTCATTGATGTTCCTTATTCCACCGGTTCGAAAACTAGCTAATAAGTTTATTAACAGCATTATTTATTCAATTTTTATGTTGGTAGTTATGCTGGGAATTGTAGCAGCTTTCTTCTATAAGTTCGTTTCTATGATTGAAGATAATGGTGTTCAGGGCTCTTTAAATTATCTAGCAATTTATGGAGTGCTTTTATCTACAGGCTACGTTATGTTGCCACTTGTAGTAATTTTGGGTAGTGTCTTCATAAAGAAAATAATGCAGGATTCAAAATACGAAGTAGCAATGATATCCTTCATATATTTTGTTTTGTTCTTATCTACTTTCATTCATCCTCTTATTGGACACTATTACTATTACTCAAGATATTTCTCTTCACATATATTCTGTGTGCCTTTAGTATTTGCTGTTATTTTCAATAAGTTAATGAAACGCAGACATCTTGGATATTTTGCTGGTGTTACATCTATATTAGCAATCCTTCCATTTATGATTTATGTATCTTCAATGAGAGATGATACATTTATGACACTAGAGCAGTTTGAGGATTATACTGCTTGTTTCAATGAAGGTGATGCAGTTGTATTCTCAACTACTACAAGAATGAAATTGTTGTTGCCTACAAAATACTCAACTGACGCAGATGTATATGATGTGCCTATCCTTGAACCAGAGCTTAATGAGAAATACAACAATGTTTATTATGTTTGCTGGGATACAGATCTTTATACAAATGGTGAATTGTATGCGTCTTATCCAGCGCATAATTCATCTGATCCTCAGTATATTCATAATTATTTGTTCCCTCTATTTGATATTGCTCAATCGGATAGAACATTATGTGTATATTCATTTGATCCGAACAGATATTCAAGTAACTACACTTTGTATGAATTAAGACTTGATGGTTTTAATAATCAGGAAGGCGATTATGTATGGAGTTCAAGTCCTACAACAAGCATCTCTTTCTATGTTACGGATATTCCTGATAATACGCTTGTACACATTAACTTTTCTCCATTAAACCAGTCTGTTATTCCTAAGCAGGTTAAGGAGAACAATCATTTTACTGTATATGTAGATGATGAGGTTGTATATTCTGGTCCAATCAAGGATATTCCTTATGAATGTACTTTTAGTTCTGAGTATCTTACACCTAATGCTGATAATACTATTACTATTGAGTTTGATACTTGGGTTCCTGCTGATTACATCGAGGGTAGTACAGATACAAGACAGCTTGGTTTTGCAACTACAGGTCTAAGCATTAAATAATAAGGGTTTATTGACAAAGAGTATAGGTGTTTAATATTATTTATTTGTGATTAGGTATTTAGGGGAGGAATAAGTAAATGATCATTAATTTTGATAATATGAGTGAGACACATAATCTCAACTTTAAGGGTGGCGAGCAGACATTCCATGTTAAGACTGAGAATGATGGTATTAACAAGATTATGTTAGGCCGCTTGGAACCAGGTGCATCAATTGGTTTGCATACTCATTTCAATGATAGTGAGATTATTTATTTCATCGAGGGTAGTGGTACAGTACTATTTGATGGTGAGAAGCTACCAATCAGAGCAGGTCAGTCACACTATTGTCCAAAGGGTCACGATCATAGCTTGATTAATACAGGTAGTTCAGATCTTAGATTTTTTGCTACAGTAGTTCAGCAGTAATTGATTTAGTTGATTGTTATTGATAGAGCCAGTTAGTTATGAACTAACTGGCTTTTTGTTATCCAAAATTCTACAAATGAGAATGGATGCCCTCGTTAGAACAACTTGGACATCCATTCCCAATATAAAGAAAAAGTGTAAAGGAGTAATAGATAATCTTTGAGCTTTAGTCTAATAGCTTAACTATTTGATTGCATATGGAGGAGATAGATATACGTATAATCATCTGAGACTATTAATCATACGCGTGTGTGTTATGTAATGAAAGGTTTGAATTTATGATTAGTTCTCCATATGTATTAGATAAGATATTGGTACTAATTGAGAAATACGATTTCTAGATTTAAATATCCAGCAAATGTTATCCATAGTAGATATGGAATATTAAGCCAGAA
Organism: Clostridia bacterium; assembly: GCA_024403735.1. Classification (GTDB taxonomy): domain Bacteria; phylum Bacillota; class Clostridia; order Saccharofermentanales; family Saccharofermentanaceae; genus Saccharofermentans. The sequence goes on along the minus strand of JAKSRG010000011.1, from coordinate 50,267 downwards.
TGAAGCGCGTGAGATTCTTTTGAAATGTATTAGCATGAAGATAATCAAACTCCATAACACAATCAGAGTAATAAAGGCTATTAGGTAAGCCTTAAATGCAAAGAACATAATCGTCCACAAGAAATTAACAAACAACTGGAGTGAATATAATCCAAGGGCTGTATATTTACATTCGATAGTTTCGCTTTGCATGATGACATATGACGAGTAGCCCATAAGCGCATATAAGATTGTCCATACAATTGGGAATAAAAATGCTGGTGGAGCAAATGATGGTTTGTTCACCGTATCGAAGTTCAACATCCCGTTCATTGAGAATAGACAAGCTAGCAAACCAACTAAGAGCGGTATCAATATGGAAACAATTAGAAGAGTTCTTTTGTGCATCTTAGTTTCTGACCTCCTTTGTTTGTATGGCATTATTCTATGATGTATTGGTGATTTTGTCTGAATACGTGAAGGGTCATTTATTGCATATTTTTGAGTATTTATTTACGCCTTGAATTTACCTAATATATTGATATTTTAGAGGTGATGGATGCTCTATAATGCGGGAAAAGGAGGATGGATATGAATATCAATGATGCACTAAGAATATCAAGAGCGATTGGCGGTAAGTCTCAAGAGTATATGGCTTTGGAATTACAAATCGCTAGAAAGACAGTTCAGAATTGGGAGAAGGGTACGAGTGAACCAACAATCAAGCAAGCACTGGAATGGTTCCGTGTACTTGGCCAAAGCCCAATTCCATATCTATTTCAAGTAGTTCATGGTGATATGGGTGGCGCTAGTGGAGAGAAAGATATTGATACACTCAAGAAGTCACTAACGAACCTAATTGATGTTCTTCCTGAAGAAGGAATGAGGCAACTGATGTTCCTCTTATATGGTGATCACGGAAGTTCACCTAGGGCAGTAATGAATATGGTTACTGCACATCTCCAAACTCCAATGAAGGATAGAGTAACAAATGGTACTGTAATCCTTAAGAATTATGATATGGCAACTCGTCAGAATAAGCTCACAGCTCCTGATGGTATTCAGCCTAATAGGGAGTTTCTGGTTCATGCTATTGAATTAGGTGAGACAGCGGTAGTAAATTGCACAAATGCATATGTTGTTGATATCAATTCAAAAGGTTAATCTCACATATTTTTTTGATTTTATCTCTAAACTATTTACCAATTTGATAGGTGTTGTATAATTAGCTTGACACGTGTCAAGACACTATCTGTTGGAGGTAATCAAATGGGTAATAACAAAAAGGTTAAGCCAGCTAATCGTAAGGATACAAGCTTTATGGGTCAGTTCAAATCACTGATGAATAAGATCTTTATTGATGGTTTGTCAGGTATGGCAACAGGTTTATTTTGCACATTGATCATCGGTACAATCATTGCTCAGATTGGTTCTTATATTCCAGGCGCACTTGGAATGTATGTAACATTGATTGGTAAGATGGCTCAGGCACTTATGGGTGCAGGTATTGGTATCGGTGTGGCTGTTAAGTTTAATCAGAAGCCACTTGTTGTTATTTCATCTGCTGTATGCGGTATGATTGGTGCTTATGCGAAGGTGTTCGATGCTGCAGGCTCTTTGCTCGTAGAGAAGAATGCTTCACTTCCACTTCCAGGTGAGCCTCTTGGTGCATTTATCGCAGCAATTGTAGGTATCGCAATCGGTGCACTTGTTTGTGGTAAGACACGAGTTGATATTCTTGTTACACCATTTTGTACAATCATTCCTGGTGCTGCAGTAGGTATCGTAGTTGGACCATATGTATCAAAGTTTATGGTATGGCTCGGTTCACTCGTTAATGCAGGTACTAACCAGGCTCCACTCCTTATGGGTATCATCGTAAGTGTACTTATGGGTATTTTCTTAACACTTCCTATCTCATCAGCTGCTATCGGCGTAATGTTGCAGCTTTCAGGTATCGCTGCTGGTGCTGCTACAGTTGGATGCTGCTGCCAGATGATTGGTTTTGCTGTTATTTCTTATAGAGAGAATAAGGTTAACGGACTTCTTGCACAGGGTCTTGGAACTTCAATGCTCCAGATTCCTAACATCATCAGAAATCCTCGAACATGGATTCCAGCTATTGTTTCATCTGCAATCTTAGGACCTGTATCAACAATGGTTCTTCATATGGAGAGCACACCAATTGGTTCAGGTATGGGTACAGCTGGTTTGGTTGGTCCTCTTCAGACATTCGCTACAATGAATCAGACAACATCAACATGGATTGTTCTTCTTGAGATCCTCGTAATGTATTTCATTTTGCCTGCGGCAATCAGCCTTGGTATCTCTGAGCTTCTCAGAAAGATTGGCTGGATTAAGGCAGGAGATCTTAAGCTTCACGTATAATCTTTTTTTATGTGACTATATCGAAAACGCCGTCATAGCATTTGCTGTGGCGGCTTTATTTTTGCATTGTTTCGTTTTTACTAGTAATTCGTCATTAAATTAGAATATCTTTGTTGTCTTGTGCATTGAATGTTTGGCTTCTTACAATTATACTTTTGATGAAATATTAATAAGTGAACGGGATGATAAGTTATGGCTTTTTACTACGATAGCAATCCGACAACTGAATCAAATAAGAAAGTAATCTCATATCGTCAGAATGGTGTGAATTTTGAATTCACTACAGATACTGATGTGTTCAGCAGAAGTGACGTTGATTTTGGTTCTGATCTTATGCTCGCAGCAATGATTGAAGACTTAAAGGCTAACAATGTTAAGGTTTCATCATTCCTTGATTTGGGATGTGGTTATGGTGTTGTAGGTATCGTAATGAAGTCTGTTTTTAAGGCTGCTGCTGTAACTTGTCTTGATAAAAATACAAGAGCAGTTGGATTAACCAAGGAGAATGCCAAGAATAATGGAACTCCATTAAAGCAGGTTCTTGCTTCAGATTGTTTGTCAGCTTTGAGTGAAGAGGATGTTTTCGATGTAGTCGCAACAAATCCACCTGTAAGAGCAGGCAAGCAGACTGTATTCGCATTCTATGAGCAGGCCTACGAACACATGCATGAAGGTTCATATATTTATGTAGTTCTTCAGCGTAAGCAGGGAGCGCCTTCAACTGAGAAGAAGCTTATGGAATTGTTCGGTAATTGTACTACAGTTGATATCGCTGCTGGTTATAGAGTAATGAGATCTATTAAGTGATTTAGGAGATACATATGAAATTTTTGGTTGCATCAGATATTCATGGTGACGCTACATGGTGTCAGAAGGTGATAGATAAGTTTAACGAGGAGAAGGCTGACCGCTTAGTACTCCTTGGCGATATTCTTTATCATGGACCTAGAAATGACCTTCCAGCTTCATATGCTCCTAAGAAGGTAATTGATTTACTTAATGCAATGAGTGACAAGATACTCGCTGTTCGTGGTAACTGTGATACAGAAGTTGATCAGATGGTTTTGAAATTTCCGATCATGGCTGATTATGCCTATATTGTTTCAGGAGATGTTACTGTTTTTGCAACTCATGGTCATCATGTTAATCCAGCTAATCCACCAATGCTTCCATCTAATTCAGTTCTTTTATGCGGCCATACTCACGTAGCCAAAGATGAGATGATGGATGGTTTTAGATATATGAATCCAGGTTCTCCATCTATCCCTAAGGAGAACACTATGCCGTCTTATATCATTATTGAAGATGGTGTGCTCACTCTTAAGCAATTCTGATACAAGGGAAGGGTAATTAATGAGACATAAAGTATCAGTTAGTTTTTTCGTCGTAATGATTGCGATATATAGTTTTTTCGCATTATTCATTTTTGCGCCATTGTTCGATGAGATGCTCAGTAGATCACTTCTTATTCTATTGATGTCATTCTTCCTTTTAACAGCGCACCTGATTTATTGTTACGTTCTTAGAAAAGAACATCCGCTCATTTGGATGATTGAGTATCCAATTGTTATTCTTCTGATTTGTTTCTTTTCTTGTATTAAGAGTAGTTTCTTTGTCAACTCTCTCGAGTTCTACGGAATATATTCAATCTATTCTGAACAGACAGATCCTGTATTAACAGCGGTTCCTTTTTATATCGATGCATTTTTATTCGCATCAGTAATTTTATCTGCTCGTGTAGCGATTTTTATTCCTTTCTACTATGCTTCCAAGGATAGGAAGAAGGAGACTTAATCGAAAACACCCGCTTTGCTTTGAAAATACATTCTATCTGCGATATAATCAATTGATTTAATAACTATGGAGGTCTAATTATGGCATCATGTGATTCATGCCCATCAAAGAGTTCATGTGCATCTCATACTGAGGGCGGCGAGTGTCCATCTTCTTCAAATACACAGAGTACAGAAAAGAAGAGCATGCTCGAACAGTTAAATCCTAAGGCATCAGTAAAGAAAGTTATTGGTGTTTGTAGTGGTAAAGGTGGCGTAGGTAAGTCACTCGTTACTTCTATTCTTGCAGCACAGTTATCAAAGCAGGGTTACCGCGTTGGTATCCTTGACGCAGATATTACAGGTCCATCAATTCCTAAGGCTTTTGGTCTTACAGACTTTTTGACTGCTGATGAAGATAAGGTTCTTCTTCCTGCAGTAACAAAGACAGGTATTCAGGTAGTAAGTATCAATCTTCTTCTTGAGAACCCAGACGCTCCAGTTCTTTGGAGAGGTCCAGTTATCGGCGGACTCGTAAAGCAGTTCTGGACAGACGTTAAGTGGGAAGGCTTGGATGTTCTTCTTATCGATATGCCTCCTGGCACAGGTGATGTTCCACTTACAGTTTTCCAGTCAATTCCTGTTGATGGTATTGTTCTTGTATCAACACCACAGGATCTTGTTTCTATGATCGTTAATAAGGCTCGTAATATGGCTTTGATGATGCAGGTTAAGGTGCTTGGTTTCGTTGAGAATATGAGCTATGTTAAGTGTGGTAAGTGTGGAGAGATTGTTAAGCTCTTCGGTGACAACAATAATGTTGAGAAGGCAGCAGGCGAGATGGGTTGTAAGGTTCTCGATAAGATGCCTCTTGACCCAGAGATTACTAAACTTGTAGATGGCGGTGACATTGAAGATATACCTGCTGATGCTTTGAATGGTACAGTAGAAGTTGTTAAGGGTATCCTCAATAAGTAAGTTAAATGAGAAAAAGTATTTATTCGAATTCTCTCAGGCACTTGGTAGTGATAGTTACGATTTGCTTCGTAATGGCACTATTAGGTGCCTGTTCTCATAAAGAGAATACAAATAATTCATATAGTCAATATCTAGGAGAAATCGACTACGAATCACCACAGGTGGCTATGGTCATCGAGACTATTGAAGATGAAGAAGTTCCTGGTGTTGTTTATAGGAACATTACTGATCTTAGTGGTATTCTTAATCAGACTGAAATTCCAGTCTGTGTGTTCTTCTATTCAGGTAATGCAACAGATAAATACGGTGTATTTGCAGGTGTTGAGGAGATTGCAGAAAGACTAAATGGCAGAGTCCTCATGCTAGGAATTGATATAATGCAGCATCGCGAACTAGTTGACGGTTTTGGACTTGTTGCTGTTCCTGATTTTGTTCTTATCAAGAAGGGTGTTCAGGCAGATGCGTTTAAAGCTGCTAATTATGAATACTGGACTATGACAGATGTATATAACTGGTTAGTACTTAATCAGATTTAATGTTAGGAGATGGATTATGGGTTATCATGATATTTCTACTGTTGGACAGGATAGTCACGCATTTGATATGAGTTATGAGAAAGGCTCATATACTATTCGAATGGGTGGAATTGATGTTGAGACTTGTTATCCAATCTCTGCTAATAGTGATGGAGATGTAGTTTTGCACGCTATTACTAATGCTGTGTCAGGGTTTACATGTAGAAATATCCTTGGATCAGTGGCTGATAAGATGTGTCTTGAAGAAGGCATCAAGGATAGTCGCGCTTATTTGGCTGTAGCATTAGATGATCTTAAGAAAATGAATGCTAAGATTATCCATCTATCAATTTCTGTAGAATGTAAAAGACCCAAGCTTTCTCCTGTAATAGAGGATATGCGCTTGAGTCTTGCTAATATACTTAATATTCTACCTTCTCAAATTGGTATTACTGCAACTACTGGTGAAGGCTTAACTTCATTTGGTAGAGGAGAAGGTATTCAAGTTTTTGTAATTCTTAATCTTACTGCTGAGCTTCCTGACTCTTAAGAATCTTTTCTGCCTTTTCAGCATCGCTCTCTGTAGTAACTTTGATATTAGATACTGAACCATCTACAAAGCGTACTTTGAAGTTAAGAGCTTCAGCGAGTGAAATATCGTCTGCTGCGTCAAGATTTCTCTTGATACCATTTACGTAAGACTTAAGAAGTTTGCTGTATCTGAACAACTGTGGAGACTGAACTTCGATATCTTCTCTGTTGCTTGAAATGCTTGTTACAGTCTTTGGCTCTGGTGCTGCAGTTACTGGACTTGGAGCTGGCTTGAAAATTGGCTTTGGCTCTTCAACTGGTGCCTGAGTGCTCAAACCAGGTCTTGCGATAGGTGGTACATCTGTCTTACCAAGTCTGCCTGCAAGAGAAGGGAACTTAGATAAGTCTAATCCAAGAGCTGACATCTTTGGCTCCTCTTCAACTGGAGCTGGTGCAGAAGCAGGTGCTTCAACCTTTGGCTCAGCTGCCTTAGCTACACTATTAGTAGGAACTGAAGCTGCAACAATCTCAAATGTGAGTGCACTTTCGAGACAACGCTCAAGAGTATCTTCATCGATAAGACATCTTGAACCATCGTGAATTAGTACGATGTCTTCATCTGTTGGAGGGAATGGCAAATCAGATAATGCCTCGATACCTTTCCATACAGATTCCATTCTTGTTGCGCCACCAGAAACTACATTCTGGATAAACTCATATTTCTTATATCTGCACATGCCGTTGATTTTATAAACATATGCTTCATCAGTTACTATTACAGCACGAAGTGTTGTTCCTGCCTTAGAAAGCTGAGTTTCGAATTCCTTAAATGCATTAAGAGTTCTCTCAATAACAGGAATACCATCAACTTCAATAAACTGCTTGTCTGAATCAGCATCGGCCTTTGTGCCGAGACCAATTGCTGGAATGATAACAAATAATCTATTCAATTTAAAAGCAGGTTTCTTAACGTTACTAGACATACCTGGTCTCATAAATTCGTCCTTCCTTTATTTAAGAAAATATGACATCTATTGCTTCTGCAATATTATCAACATAAACAAATTCTAACGAATGAATTTTATCACAAATTTTTGTCTTTTTGTCTATATTTTTACTACTATATTTAAATTCATTGTCTTGCTTAATTTTTTCCACTGTTTTTTGACAAGATGACGGTAGCACGAATGTTGTAATTCCTGTCTGCTCTGCGCAGCTTATTCTTTGGTAAAGCTGAGATACTGGTCTAACTTCTCCAGATAGGCCTACTTCACCAACAATCATTGTGTTTTCTTTAACAGGAATACCTCTCACAGAAGATACAATCGAGCAGATCACGGCTAAGTCGAGGGCTGTATCTGCAACCTTAAGTCCACCAATAACATTAATGAATGAATCCATAGAAGGGGTGTTAAGTCCTAGGTATTTATCAGTTACAGCCAGAAGCATAGTGGTTCTGTTTCTGTCTAATCCCATCGTCATTCTTTGTGGGTTACCATAGCCAGTAGGAGTAAGGAGTGCCTGAATCTCAATAGCAATTGCCTTTGAACCTTCAACTGTAGATGTAATAGTTGAACCAGGAACATTAACAGGGTGACCAGAGATTAATAGTGACTGACAATTATCTACAGGCATTAATCCTTTATCAGTCATTTCCCAGAAAGCAATCTCTCCGCTTTTACCAAATCTATTCTTGATTGATCTGAGAATTCTGTAAGTTCCAAGATTTTCGCCTTCGAAGTACAATACAGTGTCAACCATATGCTCAAGTGTCTTAGGTCCTGCAATATTTCCATCTTTAGTAATATGGCCTACTAAAAAAATAGGAAGGTTATTACTCTTTGCTATTCTTACAAGACCTGCAGTTACTTCTCTAGCTTGTGAGACGCTACCAGGAGTTCCTGTTATAGATTCTGAATACAGGGTCTGAATAGAGTCGATAATCACAAGAGATGGTTTGATGCTATCTAATTCTTTTGCAACTTCCTCAAAACAAGTTCTTGTACATACTACAATTTTCTCTTTGTTGCAATCTAATCTATCTGCACGAGATGCAATCTGACTAGCTGATTCTTCACCTGATACATACATAACAACTCCATCGGATTTGAATGAATTAGCAATCTGAAGAAGTATAGTTGATTTACCAATTCCAGGTTCGCCACCAATTAGGAAGACGCCACCAGAAGTGATACCACCACCGAGTAATGTATCTAATTCAGGGATGCCTGATGATTTCTTCTCGTATGTTAATTCCTGAGCTTCCGATAACTTCACCGTTGTTGTCTGACTAGTCCATGAAAACTGATTAGCAGTTCTAGTAGGAGTACTGGATTTGGAACTCTTTGGAGTAATAGGTGCCTCGACCATGGTGTTCCACTCGCCACAAGACGGACATTTACCAGTCCAACCAGTTGTCTCAAAACCACATTCTTTACAGAAAAAAGTGTTATTCTTCTTGCCCATATAAATTCTGTACCTCATCAATTCGTTCAATTCTTGCGTGATTTAGTTAAATTATACTCTCTTTACAGTTGAATAATCGTACAGTTGAGATGTTTTTAGTGAATATGAGACTACTATTAAATTATTTACTATTAATCAATGATGATATAATTAACTGAATATTTGTAGGAGTTAGTTGATTATGGAGACACCTTGGGATGCGTTTTATGAAACTGAATATGTTCAAAACGAAGCTCGTGACATAAGTGTTTATGACTTGTTTTGTGAGACTACGAAGAACAATGAGAATAAAATTGCTATCACATATGCTAGTACCAATTTTACATATAGGCAACTTAAAACAGAAGTTGATTTAGTTGCTGATATTCTCATACAAAAAGGTGCAAAGAAAGGGTGTGTAGTATCGATTATTTCTCCGATGATTCCAGCTGTAATGATCTTGTTTCTTGCAGCTAATAAAGTGGGTGCAATCTGTTCATTTATAGACTTTACATCAACAGATGCTCAAATTAATCGAATGCTTATTGAAGCTGGTAGTGAATATCTTCTTATCATTTCTAGAAGAGCACACCGTTTGGAAGAAATTGTTGCTAATACAAAGATTAAAGTTGTTTCATTATGTTCTGATAAAGATTATCTTGGTGTGCTCGATAAACTTAGAATGCACTTTTATAGCATTAAATTGCAAGATGATGCAAAGAGTGAATTGGCTGTTAAGATTGACGGTGTGAGAATAAGAGATTGGAACTATATTTTGAACCGTTATTCTAAAAAAGAAGATAGTACATTCCCTAAGGTTGGTTCTGATACTAAGGCTTTGTATTTGCACCATAGTTCATTACTTGATAATCACGAGATTGAAGTTTTTGATAATAAGGCCATTATTGCGTCAGCCAATAATGTAATTGTTGGATATAATATTTCAAAGTATAAGTCTGATACGGATGGTGTACTTTGCGCAATGAATTATGTATATAGCGGAGTTTTAGTTAGTGCATTTGTTGGTATGCTTTGTACGGGATTGAAGATTATTCTTAATCCATATTACAACGTTTCTACTTTTATGACTGCGATATCATTTTTCAAGCCATCGATTATTATTGGATATCCAACTACTTTTACCGCACTTGCTGAAGAATTAAAAAAAGCGAAGAATAAGAAAAAATCTTTGGAGAGTGTTAAATTATTGATTGCTTCAGGAACATCTTTTGTAACTACAAAGAGAAAGTACTGCGAAGAGGTATTTGAGAAGTATGGATGTCATTCAAAGATAAGTGTCTGTTATGGTCTTTCTGAATGCCTTTCAACATGCTCTTTTGTACCTGCTAATTGTGATAAGAATAATTCTATTGGAATTCCTTTTCCTGGAGTTTACATGAAGATTATAGACAAAGCTACTCAGAGAGAATTAGTAGCAGGTGAAAAGGGTGAGATCTGTGTAAGTTCAGAAGGAATGCTTAGTGAAGTTCTGAATAATGATGTTATTACATCTAGAATTCTTCGTAAGCACCGAGATGGAAAAATATGGGTTCATACTGGAGATGTAGGTCACATTGATGATGACGGATTTTTCTATTTCGATTATGTTGAGAAACGCTGTGCAAAGATAAATGGTATTTCTGTTTCTCTCAAGCAGGTAGAAGATGTCATCAAAACTGTTTATGGTGTTTTCGATGCCTGCGTGGTAGATTATTGTAATGATGCAGGTGACACTGAACTTGTCGCATGGGTTGTTCCTATTGAGAGTTATCTGTCTGACAACGATAAACTCACAGCTTTACTTAATAGTATTGAATTGGAATGTGAGATGTTGTTGTCATCCGTGGCTAGACCAACAGACATTGAGTATAAGGCTTATTTGCCTAGAAATGGTTCTGGAGTTGATTATGCTACAGTGATTAAGGCAGTTATTGATGATCGTCTTGGAAATAATACGGAAGAGAATTAACGATTTCTTTAACATTTGCTGTTATAAATTTTGTGGGTTAGTGAGGAATCACTTATAGATATGGAGGATTATTAATGAAAAAGATTTTCCCAAAAATTGTTGCTCTTATGGTAGCAATTTCTACACTTGCTTCTCTTGCAGGTTGTAATTCAAAGAAAGAGGAAGAGGTTGTTGAGCATCAGTATCCTTTTGAGATTCAGAAGCTTCCTTCGGAGGAATACGATGTAGATGAGGTTCATCCAGAGCATAAGCCTGGTAAGCTTTCTGGTAAGAAGGCTGTAGCTGAATTGAACGCTGTCGAGTTGGAATTAATACAGTCTGAGTTTACTTGCTATCTTGATGCTACACTTATGTATGAAGACTACGAAGCATTGGGTATTGAATATGAAGACTATACAATTGGTACATTCGATTATTCCAAGGTAACTGAAGAAGATGTTGAACCATACTTAACTATGCTTGATAGATTGTATGATATTGATTATGAATCTCTTGATGAAAGTGATAGAGTTTGCTACGACAAGCTTGTTTATGATCTTGAGGATACAGTTTATTGTATGCAATTCACTGAATTCCCTTACTTTGTAGCTGCAACAAATTCTTTCAAAGGTATTCAGAGTGAAATTTTCTTTATATTAGATGTTATACCTTTTGAGACTGTTGAAGATGCAGAGAATTATATTGAGATGCTTGAGAGTTTTGAAGATTATTTCGGTGATCTTTGTTCTTTTGAAGAAAAGCGTGTTAAGAAGGGTTATGCACTCTCAGATGACAATTACGAAGCAATTGCAGAATCATTTGATAACCTTGTAGCTCAGGAAGATGATTGTTTCTTGTATGAGTCATTTGAAGAGAGACTTGATGATATTGATGGTCTCAAGGACAAGAAGCGCGAAGAACTCATTGAAGCACATGAGGATGCAATGAAGACATATGTATTCCCAACATTCGAGGATTGTGCTGATAGAATGAGAGATCTCAAGGGTAATTGTACAAATGAATTGGGTCTTTACTACTATGATGGTGGTCTTGACTATTATGCAATGGTTGTAAGAGATAAATCTAATTCTGAACTTACTCCAGAAGATATCATTGATATTTTTGATGATGAGATGGATGCTCTTATTGAAATGATGTTCACGGGCAACTATTCAATGGGCTATTCAATTTCTGTTGGTGATGTTCAGGAAAACCTTGATTATCTTTATGGTGAGATTTTTGAGTATTTCCCAGAGCTTCCTAAGCACAAGTACACTTTGAGAGAAGTGCCAGAGGTTTATGCTGAGAACTTTAGCCCAGCTGCTTATCTCGCATACCATGTTGATAGTTTTGATTCAAATTTGATTATTACTAATCCTTCTAGTGATGATGATACTTTGGGTCCTACATTGGCACATGAAGGATATCCAGGACATATGTATCAGTCAATCTATACAAGAAGCATTACAGATCACCCATATATGTACCTTAATACACCTAGTGGTTATGCAGAAGGTTGGGCTTTCTACGTAGAGCTTTTCTCAACTGATTTGTTTGATCTTACAGAGAAAGATAAAAATGCTTATTACATTGATGCGATGCTCAACGTTGTGTTTATGGGTCGTATTGATGTAGGTGTCAATTACGAAGGTTGGGATGCTCAGGATGCTGCTGATTACATGAATGAGAAGTTCGGTATGGATCTATATTCTGCTGATGCATTCCAGGAGATTGTTGATATCTGTGTAGTTGATCCAGGTTATCCACTCCCATATGCGCTTGGTTATTACAACACTAATAAGATTATTTCTGGAATTATCGTAGATAATCCTGATATGGATTTAGTTGATGTATTTGAGTTGTACCTCGGAGCACAGACAGGTAGATTTGAACAGATTGAAGCTTCTGTTGAAAGACAGCTCGATGAGGATTGATAATAGTTTATAAAATCATTCAAAATGGCGACTGGTAGTTACAAACTGCCAGTCGTTTTTCTTTTGGAAACGCCTTTGGTTGTAGCGTTCTACGAGATGTAATAAAAAACTTATATTTTTTGGCTACAAATTTTCAAAAAAAACTAGGAAAAATGAACATTATGTTATAATTGATAATGATTATAAATGCGGAGGAGTATTTCATGGCCAAAATAACTCGTCTTGCTAGTACACTTATTGCAAGATATTATCCTTCAAAGACACTTATAGACGCATTCTATATGGATGGACGTCTTTTTGGTAAGCGCGAGAGTCGCAATGCCGATATCACAATAGATAAAGAAGAAAAAGGTTTCTTTTTCTCTGTGTTTTCACATCCAACAATTCCTGGATATGAGCCAGGTATGGTTCCACCATACGAGCCACAGCTTCGTGCTATCTGTAATGAAGTAAAATTTGGACGTAAGCCTATTGATGAAATGATTTCTGGTTTCTTATCAACAGCTGTAGATATTACAGGTAAGATGAAACTTCAGGATCAGGACAATAGAGCTCCATATTTCTCAGGTATTATCGTTCATGATTCTGAGGCTTTTGCAGTTACAATTGGAACAGGTCTCGCATTCTTGTATCGTAATGATGCTTTGTATCCTCTTACAGATGCAGGTATTCCTATGGAGCCAATTGATGCTTTTGGTAATCGTGTTGGTGATTTCTATAACTATGTATCATCTAAGACAGCAAATGCTTTGTGGTCTAATATTACAACATTGTCTGTAGATGACTGTATTATTCTTTGTAACAAGGCTGTATATGATGCTTTGGGACAGAGAGAACTCCTTAGAATTCTTGATGAAGCTGAAGATCAGTGTGATGCTGCAGGTACTGTTATTACACAGGCTGCTGCTAATATGCCAAATACTCCAATGCAGTTCTCTATTTCATTTGTTGAGAGCATTGTTGCAGATGAGAAGAAAGGTTTCTTCAGCAGATTTAGCAAGAAGAATAAAGAAGAAGACGATGAAAATATGAGCATCAAGTCTACTTTTGAAGGTGGAATTATTGGTGCTGCTGCTGGTGCTGTTGCTAGTGCAGGTTTCCAGACAGGCATTGATGCTGCTGATGTTGCATCTGCTAGCGCTGCGTCTAGTGCTGCTGCAATTTCATTTGGTGACGCTGCGGTTACTACAGCTGCTGGTGCTGTGGCTTCTTCTATGCCAGAAATTAAGATCCCTGATGAAGCTTTTGGAATGGTTGTTCCAGATAAGCCTGAAACACCAAAGCAGGGAGTTGAATTCTTGGATTCATCTGTTGATGTTGTTCCAACTAAGGAAGTTTCCGCTGAAGATATGATGAAGAGCTTATTTGGTGATATGGAAGCATCAAAGGTTGAGAATGATGAACTCCAGAAGAAGGCAGAAGATGATGCTAAGTCTATTTCACCTTTTGTTATGGAGGAACCAACTCCAGCTCCAAGTATCATTACAGAGGGTACAGCGTTTGCTCCTCAGTCTTCAGAAATTCCTGCAGACTCACCATTTGTTTCTGCATTTAATCCTTTCGCTACTCCAGCTACTACTCCTGAGACAATGGAGCCGGTCGCAGAAGTTCCATTCGATCCTAAGGATGACAAGATGATGGATACAAAGACAGTGAATGCTTTTGATTCATTGTTTGCTCAGCACGTTCAGAGTGAAGGTGGTATTTCAAGTAATGGAATAATTGCAGCAGCTTTGCGTGAAATGCAGGCTGAGAGTAGTGCTACTATTGGAGAGACAGCTGAAACTCCTAGTGATGCTCCTGTAGTACCAGAAGTTCCAGAGGTTCCAGAAGTTCCAGAAGTTAAGGTAATTACTGATGTCGTTGATAAGGCTGATGAGACTCCAGTTGTTGAAGCACCAGTTGTAGCTCCTGTTGAGGTTGCTCCGGTTGAAACACCTGTAGTTGATATTCCTGTTGTTACAGAGACTCCAGTAGTTGCTGAGGCACCTGTTGAAGTTGCTCCTGTAATTCCTGCTGTTGATGTTACTCCAGATGTTAAGCCTGATATTTCAGCTGCAGCTAAGACTACACCTGAACCTTCAGTTGTAGCTCCTATGTTCACTATTGATGATGAACCTGCACAGCCAACTGATGTTAAGGTTGATAGTGATGAGATTACATTTACTCAGGGTAATGAGGTACTTGAGTTTGGTGATAGCAAGACAAGTGCTCCATTTAATCCATATGGTATTGGTAATGTTGATGATATTGAATCTATGAACCCAATGGTTGTATTCCCTGGTACAGAAGGGGGAGATTTTGTTCAGCCTGAAGGTGTGAGTGGAGGTGAACCAGTAATGCGTGATGAAGATAACCAGATCGATCCACCATCATTTGATTGGAAGGAAGAAGGATCACCATTAGAGCAGATTGAAAGCGATATCCCAACTCCTAAGTTTGAGATTGATCCAACTGAGAAGACAGTTAACCCAGTTGATAATGTTAGCTTCCCAGTTTCTACAGCACCTAATGCTGAGCCAACTCCAGTTGAGCCAGTTGTACCGGGTGTTCCATTTGTTCCAGAAGCTCCTGTTGCTCCAGTTCAGCCTGTAGCTCCTGTGGATGAAGCTCCAATTGTTCCAGAAACTCCTGTTGATGAGGGTTATGTTCTTCCATTTGAGAACGCTGTATATGCTGAACCTGAACCAGAAGTAAAGGCTAAGGATATTCCTGATATGCCTTTGTATGGTGGCCAGACATACGATGCTCCTACTTATGCTGTTAACTCAGAGCAGCCACTTGATGATATGTCTACACAGGCTTATTCAGTAGGTGAATATGCTTATAATGAGGATATTACAGGTGAGCAGGCTCCATATCAGACATATGGTAGTGAAGTATTAGATGACGGTATGCTAGATCCTACAGGTTATGCTCAGCAGCCAGCTCCAGATGATTATGGATATCAGGCTCCTGTTGAAGGTGCTTATGCACCTGAATATGGAACTCCAGATTATGGAACTCCAGAAGGTTATGTAGATCCAGCATATGGTGGACAGATTGATAATGGTTATGTAGATCCAGCTTATGCTGAAGGTGGATATGGTGCTCCAGTAGATCCATCATATCAGCCTGAGACAGCTGGTTACTCACCACTTCCAGAAACTGAAATTCCAGTTGATGGTACAGGTGACGATGGTAGTGAGTGGATTAATAATATCCTTGGACTTGGAACAGATGACAGTACAGGAGGTATGAATATGAATTATATCGATCCTAATGCAGACATGTCTTCAGGTAGACCTCAGACAAGACCTGGTGGAACTCCTGGTACTAAGCCTGGTGTTAAGAAGCCAGCACCTAATGGTCGTCCAAATCCTAACAAGCCTGGTGGAAAGAAAAAGAAGTTTAAGCTTTCAAGAAATGGAATTCTTTTCTTCGCATTCGTTGGAGTATTGCTCATTTCTTTGATCGTTATTATTTCACTTATCGCTAAGTCTTGTTCATCTGATGAGACAAAGGTTAAGACAACTGAGCCAAGTGCTACAGCTGAGACAGTAATCGAGACAGTACCAACACCTACACCAGTACCTGATCCAACAGCTCCAATTGGTGTATTCGTATTCTCTGATTACACAGGTTATAGAACATGGTATGACTTGTTCAGCAAGGTATATGGTATTCAGATTGAAGGTACAACAGATTCAAGAATTGCTACTATCTGTCAGTACAACGGCGCTGGCGAAGGTTACGTACCAGCATCAGGAGATACACTCTTGTTGCCACCAATCGGTGTTATTAATGGTTCAGTTCCTGTTGCAAACACAACTGATGCTCCAGTTGATACTGGTGCAGAGACTGCTGAAACAGCAGAAGGTGCAATCGAAGGAACTCCTTCAATGGCAGAATAATTAAGTTTTAAAGATGCTATCCTCACTGATGTGAGGGTAGCATTTTTTTACAGAAGGTATTCAATATTTCTGGAACTTGTAAGAAATGCTTTTTTATATTAAAATTCTTTATGTAATATCGTGTCTGTTTGGACAAGAGGTTATGAAGTATTGAGGTATCGTAATGGGTGTGCGATACCTTTCTTTTTGTTATTTTTATAGGCAGGATGAATTATGAAGTATCATTTTCAGAATAAAGTTGGCTGGATGAATGATCCAAATGGTCTAGTTTTTTTCAAAGGTAAGTATCACGCTTTCTTTCAGCACTATCCTTTTGCGACACATTGGGGTCAGATGCACTGGGGACATGCGATAAGTGATGATTTAGTGAATTGGGAAGAGCTTGATATCGCTTTGTATCCTGATATGCCTTATGAGAATGATGGTGGTTGTTTTTCAGGTTCTGCAATTGTTAAAGATGATGTCCTTTATCTATTCTATACGAGTGTGTCTCATGAGTTAGGTCAGACACAGTCAATGGCATATTCAGAAGATGGTATTACTTTTAAGAAGTATGAGAATAATCCAGTTATTCCAAATTCACCTTTAGGTAGTAACAAGGAGTTTCGAGACCCAAAGGTATTCCAGTATGAAGATTCATATCGCATGGTAGTTGGTGCTGGTATTGATAATATTGGTAAGCTACTTCTCTTTAAGTCTGATGATTTGTTTAACTGGGAATATGTTGGTGAACTATTTTCAGACTTGCAGTTTGGACCATGTGTTGAGTGTCCTGATTTATTCAAGATTGATGATAAGTATTGTCTTATGTTTTCTTCGATTAAATCCCTTCCACATAGAGTGAATTTTGCCTTGGGTGATTTTGATGGTGAGCGATTTGTTTTCGATAACGCTGATGATCCATATTTTGCAATAGAGATTGGCTCAGACTTCTATGCTCCACAGACATTCTTAACTCCTGACAATCGTCGCGTTGTTATCGGTTGGATGTATAATTGGCAGCGAGCAGTTCCAGAAGGTCAGACGCATGTTGGTGCGTTCACTATTCCTCGTGAGTTGTATCTTAATTTCGATGATAAGCTTTGCATGCGTCCAATTCGTGAGGTAATGCCATATGTAAAGACTGAGAGTAGTTTCGTTTCTTATAGTAATGGTCTTTTGCGAATTCAGTTCGAGGGCAAGACAATCTGTCAGTTCCCACTAGCGTACGAACCTACAATGCAGATATTGGAAGATGTTGGTGTTGTCGAGGTATTCATCTTGGGTGGAACTAAAGTAATCACAACATATATTTGCTGAGGTACCTAATGGAAGAGCGAATAGTATTCGAGTGTAACAATGTTATTATTTACAACAAGGCCGTAGGCGAGGACAGTGAGAAGCTTGGTGAGATGATGGGTAAGGAGTTATTTGTCATTAATCGTCTCGATAAGCCAGTCTCTGGACTTATTTGCCTTGCCAAAAATCCTAAGGCTGCTGCATTCCTTAATAAGCAAGTTCAGGATAAGACCATCTCGAAAACATACTACGCAATTGTACTTGGTCGCCTTGATAGTAAAGGTGAACTCAAAGATTTGCTTCTTCACGATAAGAGAAAGAACAAGTCATTTGTAGTTAATCGTGAGCGTAAAGGTGTCAAGGATGCTTCTTTGGATTATGAAGTGTTACGTGAGATTGAGCGAGAAGGTGAAATATATTCACTAGTTAGGGTTAACCTTCATACAGGAAGAACTCATCAGATAAGAGTTCAGTTCGCGTCACGTAAGCATTCATTAGTAGGTGATGGTAAGTATGGAAGTAGAGTTAAAGGTGACATTAGATTGATGTCATGTAGACTTAGTCTTACTTTACCTGGTGACAGTGAGAGACGCACTTTTGAAATTCCATACAATGATGAATTTATTAGTTTTTGAGTAGATTTTTTCTATCAGATATTGACATCAAAGATATTGTAACGTACTATGATACTAACAGAATGTTATTAACTTATTTTTACATATTTGGAGGAAACATGAGTAAGTATAAGCCATCATGTGAAGAAGAAAAAATCTTTTTAGAGAAATATGACGCCAAGGATTATCCTTCAATTGCGATTACAGTAGATGCAGTTGTATTCGGCGTAAGAAGAGATGCTACTGAGAATTACCGTAAGCTTGATAAGCAGACAATTCAGGTATTGCTCGTAAAAAGAGAAGAATATCCATACAAGAACTATTATGCATTGCCAGGTGGTTTCGTAGGTATTGAGGAATCTCTCGAAGATACACTTGAGAGAACACTCAAGAATAAGACTGGTCTTACAGGTATTTATAGTGAGCAGCTTTATACATTTGGTGCAATCGATAGAGATCCACGTATGAGAATTGTAAGTTCAGCTTATATCTCACTTCTTGATGCTAACAAGACAAATCTTAAGGATGCTATTTGGGTTCCAATTGATGCTCTTGATAAGTATGACATCGCTTTCGATCATAAGGATATTATTGATGAGGCAATGAACAGATTAAGAGGTAAGATTGTTGAGTCTGATATCGTTTTCCATATGATGCCAGAGGAGTTTACAATCTCTGAACTTCAGGAAGTATATGAGATTGTTTTAGGTGAGAAGCTTCTTGCTCCAGCATTTAGAAGAGTTATCGCTAAGAAGATTGAGGATACAGGTAAGATGACAAATAATGCTGGTCATCGTCCATCAAGAATTTTCAGACAGAAGAAAGATTGATAGCGATTAAAAGTGATTTATTACGAACCTTCATATATGATATGAGCATAAGCTTTGTCATTATGAAGGTTTTATTTTGTTGTTAAGAGGTTGATTATGATCTTGATTTATTTGGGTGTAATGAGTATTGCGACATTCGTGTTGTTTGGTATCGATAAGAAGAAAGCGATTGCTCACCAGTGGCGAATTAAAGAAGCTACGCTTATCCTAATGTCATTTCTTGGAGGCGCATTAGGTGGCATTATTGGCATGTCTTTATTTAGACACAAAACTCGTAAGCCTAAGTTTTTTATTGGTGTTCCTTTGGCGTTAATCTGTAATATAGCTGCGGTTGTACTTATCTATTATTTCTTTGGGAAAATGTGACATATTGTCAAATCTACTTTAGGTTGTTTTGCCGTCTGTTGAACTGTTCAAATAGATGGTATCCTATTACATATTAAGCGTGAAAAGGTGTTTATCAGATGAAAAATTCAATTTGGATTACAGGAGCTTCTGGTCAGCTCGGAACAGAGATTGTTAAGCTTCTCAAGGCGAACACAGAGAATCGTGTGGTAGCAACTGATATAAGTGATGTAGATATTACAGATTCACTTCAGGTTGAGAGAGCAGCAGATTTATATAGACCAACAGTTATTATTAATTGCGCTAGTATTTCTAACATAGCTTATTGCGAAGACCATATGGTTGAAGCATTTAAGGTTAATGCTCTTGGAGCTAGAAATCTTGCTAATATTTCTCGAAAACTCAATGCAAAAATTATTCAGCTCTCAACAGATGATGTATTCTCATGTTCATCTGTTAGTGCAATGACAGAGTTCGACACACCAAATCCTGTTACAGTATATGGTAAGTCAAAACTTGCAGGTGAGAACTATGTTCGCGAATTGAACCCTAAGCATCTTATTGTTAGATCTTCATGGGTTTATGGTGCAGGTGATAAGCACTTCTTCGCGTTTGTTGAGGAAATGGCTAAGAAGGGTGAACCTTTTACTGTGCCTTCATATAAAGTATCTTCACCAACTAGCAGCAGTACACTTGCTGATTTCATATGTTCATTAGTAGATAAATCTGAGTACGGAATTATTCATGCTTCCTGCGAAGGTTCTTGCACTCGTCTTGAGTTCGCTAGAGCTATCCTTGAAGGTCTTTCTTACGACACTAATCTCGCAGTTGAAGAGACATCTCCAGATGGTCAGGTTAAGTCAACATTACTCGAGAATTTGATGCTAAAGATGACTGAGATTTATGAGATGCCAGACTGGCAGACAGATCTCAAAGATTACATTGCGAATAGGTGAGTAAGATATGGTTAAAGGTAATAAAGTAGATAATACAAATGCGGGGAAGAAAAAGAAGTTTTCCCTCACTACAAAGATTTTTATTGGCCTTATCTTGGGTCTTATTGTAGGCGTAATATTCAACGTATTCATCCCAGCAGGTTATGTAAGAGATACGATTTTTGTTAATGGTATTTTCCACGTAATTGGTGATGGTTTTATCAGATTTATGAAGATGCTTGTTGTACCACTTGTATTCTTCTCTCTAGTATGTGGTGCCTCTTCAATTGGTGATACTAAGTCACTTGGTAAAGTTGGCGGTAAGACAATTGTTTTCTATCTCTGTACAACTGCATTGGCTGTATCTGTTGCTATCTTAGTTGCAAACATCGTTAAGCCAGGTGTTGGTCTTGATATGGCATCAATTGTAGCTGCTGATAATGTGCAGGTAGCTGATTCAACTTCTGCGACAGATACACTCTTGAATATTATTCCAGATAATCCATTCAATTCTTTGGCTAATGGAATAATGCTCCAGGTTATTTTCTTCGCACTCATTACAGGTATCGTACTTGCTAAGATGGGCGACAGAGCAGAGATGCTTAGTAACCTCATGAACCAGTGCAATGATTTCATGATGGAGATGACTACTCTCGTTATGAGCTTTGCTCCTATCGGTGTTTTCTGTATGATCGCTAAAACATTTGCTGGTCTTGGTTTCGATGCATTCTTGCCACTCATCAAGTATATGGGTAGCGTAGTAACTGCTCTCGGTGTTCAGTGCTTTGGCGTATACATTATTCTCTTTTTTATCTTTACAAGACTTAATCCATTCAAGTTCATTAAGAAGTTCTTCCCAGTAATGGCATTTGCGTTCTCAACATCTACATCGAATGCGACTATTCCTATGAACATCGATACTCTTGAAGAGAAGATGGGTGTATCTCGTAAGATTTCATCTTTCACAATTCCACTTGGTGCAACAATCAACATGGATGGTACTTCAATCATGCAGGGCGTAGCTGTAGTATTCGCTGCTCAGGCATATGGAATTGATCTTGGACTTAAGGGATATCTTACAGTAATCGCTACTGCTACATTGGCATCAATCGGAACAGCTGGTATCCCATCTGTTGGTCTTGTTACTCTATCAATGGTATTCACTTCGGTTGGTCTCCCTGTTGAGGCAATTGCGCTTATCATGGGTATCGATAGAATTCTTGATATGCTTCGTACAGCTGTTAACATCACAGGTGATGCAGTATGTACAACTATCATTGCTCACCAGAATAAGGAGCTTGATAGAAGCCGATTTAATAGTTAATCTCCGTTAATTCATACCTAAGAAGGCCCTTAAAGATTTTGAATAATCTTTAAGGGTTTTCTGTTGCTCTGAATATCTTGAAAACACGCCGTTAACCTTGACGTTTATAGCACCTTGTACTAAAAATATCAAAAAACGTAAACTTTTTTATTTATTTTCTACAAAAACCACCTCAATGGTGCTATAATTAATTTTAGTTGCGTTCATGGCTACGCAGTCTACAGACGAGGTCTCATATGAATGCTTATTAAGTATATGTATTGGAGGTACTATTTATGGCACGTTTTACATTACCTAGAGATATTTATCATGGTAAGGGTTCTTTGGAAGCATTGAAGTCTTTCAAGGGTAAGAAGGCAATTATCTGCGTAGGTGGCGGTTCAATGAAGCGCTTTGGTTTCCTCGATAAGGCAGAGAGCTACCTTAAGGAAGCAGGTATGGAAGTTAAGATTTTCGATGGTATCGAGCCAGATCCATCAGTTGAGACTGTAATGCGTGGTGCAGATGCTATGCTCGAGTTCGAGCCAGATTGGATTGTTGCTATCGGTGGTGGTTCTCCAATCGATGCTGCTAAGGCTATGTGGATTAAGTACGAGTATCCAGATTGCACATTTGAAGATATGTGCAAGGTATTTGGTATTCCTGAGCTCCGTCGTAAGGCTCATTTCTGTGCAGTTTCTTCTACATCTGGTACAGCTACAGAGGTTACAGCTTTCTCAATCATTACAGATTACAGCAAGGGTATTAAGTATCCTATCGCTGACTTCGAGATTACACCTGATGTTGCTATCGTAGATCCTGAGCTCGCTCACACAATGCCTAAGAAGCTCGTTGCTCATACAGGTATGGATGCTATGACACATGCAGTTGAGGCTTATGTTTCTACAGCTAACTGTGATTACACAGATCCACTTGCAATTCACGCTATTGAGATGATCATGAATGATCTTGTTAAGTCTTATAACGATGATATGGAAGCTCGTGATCGTATGCATAACGCACAGTGCCTTGCAGGTATGTCATTCTCTAACGCACTTCTTGGTATCGTTCACTCAATGGCTCACAAGACAGGTGCTGCATTTGCTGATTACGGCGCACACATCATCCATGGTGCTGCTAACGCTATGTATCTCCCTAAGGTAATCGCATTCAATGCTAAGGATGAGACAGCTAAGAAGCGTTATGGTGTTATCGTTGATTACATGGGTATCTGCGATAAGTCTGCTTCAGATGATGAGAAGGTTAAGGCTCTTATCGCTTACCTCCGTAAGATGAATGATGATCTTAATATTCCACACTGTATCAAGAATTATGGTGCTGATAGCTATCCAACAGAGCAGGGCTTCGTACCAGAGGAAGTATTCCTTGAGAGACTCCACGATATCGCAGTTAATGCAATCGGTGATGCTTGTACTGGTTCTAACCCACGTCAGCCATCTGTTGAGGAGATGGAGAAGCTCTTCAAGTGTTGCTACTACGATACAGAGGTAGATTTCTAATTAATAGAAGTCGTTCGTGTTTGAATAACTAGGATAGGGGCTATCTTAATTACTTAAGATGGCCCCTTTTGTCTGCATATATTCAAGTAGCAGAAAAAATCGAAAACATTCTGCGTTTACACATTGCAGATATATTAAACATCTGTTATTATTTATTTGTTAATAAGTTATATGTGAAAAAGGCAATATGTTTTAGGAGGGGTAAGATGGAAATTAGAGATGCTAAGGGATTAACAGAAGCGGAGTTCTTGGAGATTTATAAAAGTAAGAATTATAAGAGACCATATCTCACTGCAGATGTGATTGTTTTCGATAAAGACAATAGAATTTTGCTTATTAGACGTAAAGGCCATCCTTTTATTGGCAGATATGCATTCCCAGGTGGATTTGCTGAAGAGAATGAGAATATTGAGCAGTCTGCTCGCAGAGAATTGCTAGAAGAGACTGGTGTAACCGATGCTGATGTTGTGCCTGTTGGACTATATAGTGAACCAGGCAGAGATCCAAGAGGCTGGGTTGTGTCACAGTTGTTTTATGCTCAGCTTAAAGTCGATGTAAAAGTAGCTGCTGGAGACGATGCAGCTGATGCAAAATGGTTTAAAATTGTACGTGATTGTGATAAAGTAAACTTGGTGTGTGATACTGAACAGATATCTATCGACGACTTGGCTTTTGATCACGCTAAGATGCTTAGGGATGTGCTTCGTTTGGTGTCTATTTAAATTGAAAGGAAGAGCTGCTTTATGTATAAGATTGCAAGCAAAAAAGTTCTTAATAGTGCAGTAGTTCAGATGGAGATTGAAGCTCCACTCGTTGCACGTAAGGCAAAGGCTGGTCAGTTTATTATTTTGCGCGTTAACGAAGATGGTGAGCGTATTCCACTTACTATCGCAGGTTACGATCGTGAAGCTGGTACAGTTAAGATTATTTTCCAGGTTGTAGGTGCTACAACAACTCTCTTAAGTGCTAAGGAAGCAGGCGACACAATTAGTGATTTCGTAGGTCCATTGGGTGTTGCTACTGAGACAGAAGGCGTTAAGAAAGTTTGTATTGTTGGTGGTGGCGTTGGTTGTGCTATTGCTCTTCCAGTTGCTCAGGCTTTTCACGAGGCTGGTGCCGAAGTAACAAGTATCGTTGGTTTTAGAAATAAGGATATCGTTATTCTTGAAGATGATTTCAAGGCTTGTTCAGACAATCTTGTAGTAATGACAGATGATGGTTCATATGCTCGTCATGGTAACGTTACAGTTCCACTTAAGGAGATGCTCGAAGGTGGAGAGAAGTTCGATAAGATTATTACAATCGGACCACTTATCATGATGAAGTTCGTTGTTCTCACAGCTAAGCCATTTGGCACACCAGTAGTTGTATCAATGAACCCAGTAATGGTTGATGGTACAGGTATGTGTGGTGGTTGTCGTCTCACTCTTAATAGAAACGGTGAGAAGATCACAAAGTTTGCTTGCGTTGATGGTCCAGACTTTGATGGTTACGAAGTTGATTTCGACGAAGCTATGTCACGTAATAGAATTTATGCTGATTTTGAGGCTAGAGCTCGTGAAGAAGCATGTAATCTTTTGAAGCAGGGTTAATGAGGAGGTAATTTAAAATGGCTGTTGTTCCAAAGAAAAATGAAATGCCTACTCAGGCTCCTGAAGTAAGAGCACATAATTTTGAAGAAGTAGCTACTGGCTATCCAGTAGAGATTGCAGTTGCTGAGGCTAATAGATGTCTTAACTGCCCTAAGAAGCCTTGTGTAAATGGCTGTCCAGTAAACATCAACATTCCTGGCTTTATCACAAAGATTAAGGAGCAGGATTTCGAGGGTGCTTATCAGATTATCTCTATGGATTCATCACTTCCTGCAGTATGTGGTCGTGTATGTCCACAGGAGACACAGTGTGAGAGCCTCTGTACATTAGGCGTTAAGTTCGAGCCAGTTGGAATCGGACGTCTCGAGAGATTTGTTGCTGATTATCACAATGCTAATTGTAAGGATGCTCCTGTTAAGCCAGAGTCAAATGGTCACAAGGTAGCAATCGTTGGTTCAGGTCCTTCTGGTCTTACATGTGCTGGTGACCTTGCTAAGCTCGGTTATGATGTAACAGTTTATGAAGCATTCCACGTTGCTGGTGGTGTACTTGTATATGGTATTCCTGAGTTCCGTCTTCCAAAGAGCATCGTTGCTAAGGAGATTGAGACACTTAAGGCACTCGGCGTTAAGGTAGAGACTAACGTAGTTATCGGTAAGACACTTACAATTGATGAGCTTATCGATGAGATGGGTTTCGAAGCTGTATTTGTAGGATCAGGTGCTGGTCTTCCTAACTTCATGAACATCCCAGGTGAGAGCCTTAAGGGTGTATATTCAGCTAATGAGTTCCTTACAAGAACTAATCTCATGAAGGCTTACAGAGATAACACAACAACACCTATTATGAAGGGTGGTAAGGTAGCAGTTGTTGGCGGTGGTAACGTTGCTATGGATGCTGCTAGAACAGCTCTTCGTCTTGGTGCTGAGCATGTTTATATCGTTTACCGTAGATCACTTGAAGAGCTTCCTGCTCGTAAGGAAGAAGTTGAGCACGCTATGGAAGAGGGTATCGATTTTAAGCTTCTCAATAATCCAGTTGAGGTTCTTGGTTACAATAATCCAGAAGATCCACGTGATCCTAAGAATGGTTTTGTTACAGGTATCCGTTGTATTCAGATGGAGCTTGGTGAGCCAGATGCTAAGGGCAGACGTCGTCCTGTAGCTATCCCAGGTTCAGAGTTCGAGATGGATGTTGATACAGTAGTTATTGCGATCGGTACATCTCCTAACCCACTCATTAAGAGCACAACTGAAGGTCTCGAGGTTAACAAGTACGGTGGTATTATTGTTAACGAAGACGGTCTCACATCTAGAACTGGCGTATACGCTGGTGGTGATGCAGTTACAGGTGCTGCTACAGTTATTACTGCTATGGGTGCTGGTAAGACTGCTGCTAAGGCAATCGACGAGTACATCAAGAATAAGTAATCTTAGTATTCATAAAAGTAACTAATATAGGTCTTCAATCCATTTTCTTTTTGGATTGAAGGCCTTTTTCTTTTCTAGTAGAATTAGCAAAGTAAAATATGAAAGAGATTATTATTTATGTCTAATATTAAACTCATCGCAACAGATCTCGATGGAACACTTCTTCATAACGATAAGTCCAAACCACAAGGGTTTGAGGACTTTGTTATAAATCATCCAGAGCTTACTTTTGTTATTGCATCAGGAAGACAGTACTATAACATTCTTGCCCAGTTCCCTAAGGCAGCATCACGAATGGTTTATATAGCAGAAAACGGCGGGTTAGTTTTCAAGGATGATAAGTGCTTGTTTTCGAATCCTATGTGTGATGAAGATATCCGAGCTTCAATTGATAGATTTGTTGAACCTGGTGTGAGCACTGTAGTATTGTGTGGTGAAAAGTCAGCTTATATGCTCAATTCTGCTTCTGACGATGCCAAGCGTAACGCTAGTTTGTATTACACAAGATTTGATTTTGTTGATAGTTTCGATGAATTAGATGACAGAATAATTAAGATTGCGATCTTCGTTGAAGGCTATGTGGCTGACGACTACTATAAGAAGCTTGTAGATAGCAACGATAGGATTACTTACATTCTTTCCGGAAACTGCTGGATTGATATTGCTAATTCAACCGTGAACAAGGGTGAAGGCATAAGGGTTATCCAAGAGATACTTGGTATTAGTAGAGAAGAGACGATGGCTTTTGGTGACTACCTTAATGACGTGTCACTACTTGAGGCTTGCGAAGAATCTTACGCTATGGAGAATGCACATCCTGATTTGAAGAAATTTTGTAAGCGCATCGCTCCGTCTAATGAAGATGAAGGCGTTATGCAAGTGCTTAATCAATTATTCGGTTGATTTCTCATAATATCAGGTATTTGGTATAATGAATTTATAATGATTTTGGAGAGGCTTTAGATATGGCAAAGGTTAAGCATTTTAAGATTAAAGAAGCAGATACAAAGCAGTTGTTGCTCGGCTGGAGTGGCGCTGATGGATGTTATGCTACAGATAAGATTGTTGTAGACGGCAAGAAGATTGGATTTATGTACAGAGAAGAACCTGTAAATCCATTCGATTCTGGTTGGAGATTTACTGTTGGTGATGAGTCAACAGGTTATCTTAATAATCCAGAGAACGGTGGCGTATATCGTTTGAATTTTATTTGTAATTACGATAAAGATATCATTTCACACCTTTATGCTTCTGTTGGTTCAGCATTCAAGCGAAACAGCGAAGGTGTTTTCGAGCAGGTCGAATTATAAGTATTGCTCATTATAGTAGGATTTCAGTACCTGTCCTTATGTTAATTCATGAGGGCAGGTATTTTTGTATATATGAACAACTCGAAAACAAATTTGTCAAAATTATTGAATAAATAACTCTTATGGTATACTTAACGAATATAGATTTTTGCGACTAAGATTTAATTTATATAGGAGAATTTATTATGTGTGGAATAGTAGGATATACAGGATCTTCGAGTGCAGCTCCATACCTTTTGGATGGACTCAAAAGACTTGAGTATCGTGGATATGACTCTGCTGGTATTGCAGTATCAGATGGAGAGAAGATTTCTCAGGCAAGAGCTAAGGGAAGACTTCAGAATCTCTGTGATGAGACTAATGATGGTAAGAGTATTGTAGGAACTTGTGGTATTGGTCATACAAGATGGGCAACACATGGAGCTCCAACTAAGAGCAATGCACATCCACATATGTCTAACGACGGTAAGTTTGCAGTTGTTCATAACGGAATTATCGAGAATTTTGCTGAGCTTAGAGAAGAACTCATTAGTGAAGGTTTTGTTTTCCATAGTGAGACAGATACAGAAGTAGTAGCACACCTTCTTGAGAAGTATTATGACGGCGATTTCAAGAGAACTGTTCTTAAGACAATCAACAGACTTGAGGGTTCATATGCTCTTGGTATTGTTTGTATTGATTTTCCTAATGAAGTAATGACAGTTAAGCTTGCTAGCCCTCTTATTGTTGGTGTAGGCGTAGGTGAGAATTTCTTCGCTTCAGACGTTACAGCTCTCATTAGTCATACAAGAAATGTTATGTATCTTGATGATGGTGAGTTCGCTTCTATCACACCTGATAAGATTACTGTTTACGATTGTATGGGTGCTGAGATTAGTAAGAAGATTACTCATATTAATTGGTCAATGGAAGCTGCTGAGAAGGGTGGCTATGATCACTTCATGCTCAAAGAGATTATGGAGCAGCCAAATGCTTTGAAGGCAACAATCGAGCCACGTGTAAAGGATGGCAAGATTGTTCTTGATGATGTTAAGCTCGGTGCTGCTGAACTTAAGAATATTCGTAATATCGTTATCACTGCTTGTGGTTCAGCTTATCACGCTGGATGTGTAGGTAAATATCTTATCGAGGAATTAGCTAGAATTCCTGTTCAGATTGATGTTGCTAGTGAGCTCAGATATCGTAATCCGATTATTGATGAGCATACACTTCTTATCGCTGTATCTCAGTCTGGTGAGACAGCAGATACAATTGCTTCTATCAAGGAATGCAAGGCAAGAGGCGCTAGAACTCTCGCTATTGTAAATGTTGTTGATAGTACTATCGCTAAGATTTCTGATGATGTTCTCTATACATGGGCTGGTCCTGAGATTGCTGTTGCTACAACAAAGGGTTATACAACACAGGTTGCAGTATTCTCATTGCTTGCTTTGTACTTCGCTGATGAATTAGGACGTATCTCTGAGGAAAGATATAAGGAACTCTATAATGGTATTCGTAATATTCCAGAGAGATGCCAGAGAGCTATCGATCTTAACAACAAAGTTCGCGATTTGGCTAAGAAGTACAGCCCTAAGGATTCATTGTTCTTTATTGGACGTAATCTTGACTATGCTGCTTGTCTCGAGGCTTCTTTGAAACTCAAGGAGATTAGCTATATTCACTCTGAAGCATATGCTGCAGGCGAATTAAAGCACGGTACAATTGCTCTTATCGAAGAAGGCAGACTTGTAATCGCGCTTGCTTGCTATCACGACCTCTTCGATAAGCTTATGGGTAATATTAAGGAAGTTAAGGCACGTGGTGCTCGCGTTCTTGGAGTTGCTGTTGAGGGCAATCGTAAGATCCTCGCAGAAGCAGATGATACAATCTTTATTCCAGAGACTGATCAGCTTCTCTCAACAATTCCAGAGACAATTCCTCTCCAGTTGTTCGCTTACTATGTTGCTCTTGAGAATGGCTGCGACATCGATAAGCCTAAGAACCTTGCTAAGTCAGTTACTGTAGAGTGATTTAGTTCTATTTTGCCAATTTATATGGTCATCGTAATGGTATTTGTATCAATACGATGGCCATTTTTATTTGTATGAATGTATAATGGTTGATGGAAGATAAACTAACTTATAAGGTTGGATAGGGAATGCTGAATATCAAGAATATAGGCGAGATAGAATCTATCGATAGTCTTACGAACGGACGAGCTCTCCCAGAAGGCGCTCACAAGTTCAAGGAGAGCGACAATCTCTCGGACATATTCTACGATGGCCTAATAATAGGTTCTCCGATTTTAATTCTTGTTATTGCACTTACATTCTATAGGTATGAGACTGTTCCTGAACGCTTGACGTTTAATTGGGTTACTTGGTTGGTGCTAGCACTAACGCTGGTAATTACATATTTCATGTCTTACGTTCACGAACTAATTCATGCCCTAGCATATCCAAAGGGTGAGACCAAATTGATATGCCAGATTAAGAGCCAGGGTGCACACTTACTATATTGTGATGCGACTATCTCGAAAACACGCTTTATCCTTGTGTGTCTCGCTCCTACTATAGCTCTAGCTGGAGTTCCGTTCCTGATTTGGTACATATTTGCGCCAACGATTGCTATGCCTTATAATTCAGCCGTGATGATTTTCTATATGCTGATGTTTATCTCTGCTATTGGTGACTATGCCAATGTGTTTAATGCACTAAGGCAGGTACCACGTGGTGCAAAAGTGTTTAATTACGGATTGCATTCTTATTGGATAGAGAAATAAAGTGTATGTTTTTGATAATTTTCGAAAAAATACATATATTTCAAATCTGTTATTTACAAAATGTGAATAAGTGTGTTATTATGACACTGTGATAAAAATAATAAAAGTTGAGGGATTGATTTATGGAAATTTCAAACGAAGATTTACAGCGTGCGGTAAGCATTATTAATCGCCTTGATCAGTACTACGGTAGTAAGGTTGTAGGTCAGAAGTTCTTAGGCTTCTCACTTATCGTTGCCATGATCACAAATGGTCACATCTTGCTCGAGTCTGTTCCTGGTCTTGCTAAGACAACAGCCGCTAAGGTTATGACAGAGGCCGTTAATGGTTCTTTCTCAAGAATTCAGTGTACACCTGATCTTATCCCAAGTGATATCGTTGGTACACAGATTTATAACGACATCACTAAGACATTCGATGACAAGATTGGTCCAGTATATTCTAACTTCTTGCTCCTCGATGAGATTAACCGTTCTTCTGCTAAGACACAGTCAGCGATGCTCGAAGTAATGCAGGAGAAGACAGTTAGTATCGGTGGTAAGGCATACAAGCTCCCAGAGGTATTCGTAGTAATTGCTACACAGAACCCAATTGAGCAGGAAGGTACATACATGCTTTCTGAGGCACAGCAGGATAGATTCCTTCTTAAGGTTATTCTTGATTATCCTGATAGAGATGCCGAAGTTGAAGTTCTTAATAGAATTGAGAAGGATGTATTCTCAGATGTTAATCCAGTAGCTTCTGTTGAAGATATCGAATACCTCCAGTCACTTTGTAAGAACGTATATGTTGATGATGCAATCAAGAAGTATATTGTTGATATTGTAAGAGCTACACGTGAAGCTGATAAGATTTTGCCACCTGAGCTTTCTCAGTACATTCAGATGGGTGCTTCTACTCGTGCTGCTATCGCATTTATGGAAGCAGCTAAGGCAGTAGCTCTTGTTAATGGTAGAGGATATGTAACACCAGAAGACGTTAAGTTTATGCGTTACTCTATTCTCCGTCACAGAATTATGCTTAATTTCTCAGCTTTGGCTGATGGCGTTAAGGTTGAAACACTTATTGATGCAATTATAGGAAAAGTACCTACACCATGAAACTGAACTTTATTTCACAGATACAGTCTAATATGAAGAAGTCTGTGGTAATTTCAACTAAACGTGCAACATCGAGCATTCTCGATGGTTCATACGTTTCAGTATTCAAGGGCCGCAGTCTTAACTTCGAAGATTTAAGAGAGTATGTTCCAGGCGATGACATTAAGGATATTGACTGGAAGGCTACTGCAAGAAGTAGAACTACTCTTGTTCGTGAGTATGTTGCTGAGAAGAAGCACAACATCATGTTTGTCATGGATACAAATAAGAGAATGCTTGGTTTTTCAGATAAGATGGAAGAGAAGAAAGAGATTGCTCTTTATGCAGCTGGTACACTTGCATATCTCGTTAGCCGTAATGGTGACTTTGTAAGTTCTACTTTTGCTACAGAGAAGTCTTTGGATCACTATCCATTTAAGACTGGTCTCATGAACATTGAGAAATTTCTTGAAGCTTATGATAAGCATTGCAATAGAAAGAATGATTCTGATATTAATAAATCCCTTAATTATATAATGCGTAATTTCAGAAGACGTATGATTATCGTAATCATTACTGATATGAAGGGTATGCTTTCAATAAGTGAACAGACTTACAAGAGACTTCGAGTTCTTCACGATGTTATTTTGATTAATATTAGCGATGCTAATGCTAGTGGTAAAGATGTTTTTGATGTAGAAGAGAATAATTTTCTTCCTGAATTCTTTACTAAGAGTAAGAAGTTGCTTAAGAAAGAAGAACAGAAGCGTATTGAACTTATGACAGAGTGTCAGAATAGACTTAAGAAAGCTGGTATAGCGAATTCTACTTTCGACACTAAAGAGAGAATTGATATTAAGATTACAGAGCTTTTGAACAAGCATAAATTGGAGATGAGATAATGGAAACTACTGTAGGAATACAGGATGCATATTCATATGCAGTATGGCCGATGTTCGCATTGGTTGCTGTTATTGTAGGCTTGATTTTGGCGTTCTTCATTGCTGTGCTTGTTAAGAAACTCATTACTAACAGAAAACCAAAGAAGCCAAAGATTGTTAAGCCTCAGACTGTTAATTTGTTGAAGCTTAAGAGTGAGTGCTTCATGGATCTTGATGTTATTAGTCGCAAGTTGGTTGAAGAGAAGATTACTCTTCGTGATGCTTATCAGCTAACTAGTGCTCGCGTTCGTAAGTTTGTTAACCAAGCTACAGGAATTAACGTACAGAATTATACATTGGAAGAAATCCAGACACTTAGAATTCCACAACTTGAGGAACTCATTAAGGATTACTATTCACCTGAGTTCGCTTGGAATTCTGTCGGCGATTTTGCTGAGTCAATGGAGAAAACAAAGAGGGTTATTGAGCAATGGAAGTAAGAAATCAAGTCGCTATATATGTTGCAATTGCCCTTTTTGTGGTGTTCTTCATATTGACATTTGTACCTCTTGGTAAGCGTAGAGGTAAGTATAAAAAAGGAAAGAAAGTTGCTAATGCTTTCTATATCAGTGAGGATCCAGTATTTAAGCGTCGTATGTTTATATACAAGGCACTCACTTTCGTAGTAGTTTTCTTTTGTTGTTTGTCTATCGCATTATCCTCAATAATGTTCGCGCGTCCTTATGAGAGTAAGACAACAATTGAAGAGAAGTACACACGAGACATCTTTCTTTGCATCGACGTTTCAACATCCGTTGATGAACTCAATGCTAGTATTATTGAGAACCTCAAGGATATTGTTCAGCATATGCAGGGTGAAAGATTTGGTCTCGTAATCTTTAACACATCCCCAGTACTACTCGTACCACTTACTAATGACTATGAGTATATCTTGGATGAGCTCGATAGAGTTGAAGATCACATCAAAGACAGAATGAGTAGCTACTGGTATGACGAAGATGATTACCTCGAGCAGGGTACATTGATTGGTAATATGGAGCGTGGTAGTTCACTTATCGGTGATGGTCTTGCAGCTACACTCTTCGACTTTAATGACATTAACGAGGATACTGAGCGTACAAGACTTATTATTCTTGCTACTGATAACCAGTTATGGGGTACTCCTTATTTGTCATTAACAGAAGCAGCTGAGCTTTGTAAGTCTAAAGATGTTTATGTGTATGGTATCGGTACAGATACTATGACAAAGAAAGAGAAAAGAGAGATGCGTGAAGCAGTAGAGCTTACAGGTGGTAAGTTCTATATCCAGGGTCAGTCTGGTACATGTGCATCTATCATTAAAGATATTGAGCGTGACACAAAGGGCTTTGTTGAAGAACTAGAAATAGTTAATGAGACAGAGATTGTTGAAATCCCGTTCATGATTCTCTTGGCATTGATTACTACTATGTTCGTATGTACGAAGATAGTTAGACACTAAGGGAGGAGATTAGATATGACGATTAATCCGATTATTCCAATCTGGGCAATGGCTATCCTCTCTGTAGTGCTTATAGCTCTTAAGCGTAAGGGATGGGTGTCTTTTGTTAGACAGATATTGATAGTTCTTCTCTTGTTTGCGATTAACCTTAGAGTAATGATCCCAGATAAGGAACATCCAGTTAATGAACCACAGATTGATGCTTATGTATTGATTGCTGTGGATTCAACTATCAGTATGTTAGCTGATGATATGCCTAAGGATGACACAAGACTTGATGCAGCTAAGGCTGATATGAAGACTGTAGTAGAAGAAATGAATGGTGCGAAGTTCGCTGTTATTGACTTTAACAATGGACCAAGACTTATTACTCCTTTTACAGATGACGTTAATAGAGTAAAGAGTTCAATTGATATCATTTCTCCAGTTAATAGCAACTACGCTCAGGGTAGTTCTTTTAATAATTGTAAGAGCCTTATTATCGAGCAGCTTAAAGTTGCCTATGAGAAGGAAGATGCTAACATTTATCTTTTCTTCATTAGTGATGGTGAGTCTAACCAGGATGGAGAGAAGATTGAATCTTTCAGTGGCATTAAGAAGTATCTTGATGGTGGTTCGGTCCTCGGATATGGTACTTCTAAGGGTGGCAAGATGAAGGTATCTACATATTCAGGCACTACTACTGTTAAGACTAAAGATGGTAAGGATGCTGTTTCAAAATTGAACGAAGATAACCTCGTTCAGATTGCTAAAGAAATGGATATATCTTACGTAAATATGAAAAATCATTCTAGCATTAATGAAGTTATTCAGGATGTGTTAGATGATGTTAATGAGACAATGGTAGAGAAGGTAGAATTTGCTTATAAAGAGACATACTACTTTTTCTTGCCACCATTAATAGTCCTTCTTGTTTGGGACTTCATTCACTTTAAGAGAAAGGTGTGATGGCTATGAAGATATTCAAGATTTTAACAAGTTCACTTTGTGTACTCTGTGCTTTGGCTTTGTCTTTGTACGGTTTGAATTATTACTCAAATGAGCAGCGAATTAACAAACTTCAGGATAATGTATTCATTAGTAATTCATTCTCTTGGCTAGGTTTCATGGAGCCTTGGATTGAGCATTATAACGAAGGCATCAGTCTCCAGCGTCAGAAACTCTATGAGGAAGCTATTGAAGAGTACGATAAAGCACTTGATAGCAACATTCCTTGGGAAGATGCTTGTTGGGTAAGAATTAATAAGGTTCTTTCAATGACGGCACCTATTATTCCTGAAGAACTCACATTAGATAATATCGATGACACCATTGATTTGCTTAAGGATTGTCTAGATGTTCTCTCTGAAGATGATTGTGCTACAGAAGATGGCGACGGTCATGATGAAGATGCTCAGCAGCTCTACGATGATATCGTGAAGTGGATTGAAGAATTAGAGCAGCAGAAAGAAGAAATGGAGCAGCAACAGGAAGAAGAGGAACAGGAAGAGCAGAATCAGGATCAAGAACAGGATCAGAACCAGGATCAAAATCAGGACCAGAATCAGGATCAGAACCAAGACCAGAATGGTGAAGGTGACCAGAACCAAGACCAGAACGGCGAAGGTGATCAGAACCAGGATCAAAACCAGCAGGGTGATGAAGAACAAGATCAGGGACAGAATGGTGACCAGGATCAAAATGCTGACCCAGATGATTTGAATGGTAATGGTATTCCTGATAAGGAAGAAGAATTAGCAGCACAGTACGCAGAATTACAGAATCAGGCATTCTCTGATAGATATGACGACGGTTCAGATATATATACTTCAGAGTATTTCGGTGTAGAAGAGTACTGGTAATAAACTGATATTGCTATTGAAGTTATAAACAAAACTAATAAGGCTATCTCGATAGAATAATTCTTAGAGATAGCCTTTCTTTATGCTCGAAAACAAAGGTGGAAACGGCTACTTTGTCGTCATGTAGTTTTCGAGCGCTTATGAGTAAATGAGCTGATTTAAACATAGACGTATGGTTTGATAGCAGAGTATACCTACGTAAGAGTTGTTCAGGATTTACGACAGATTTTGTGCAAAAAATTAGGACCATCACATTGATAGTCCTAATCGTTTGTTTGGAATTAATTAGTTAATTCAATTACTCTTCATCTGAAGTATCATCTGTTGTGTCGATTGATACAGGAGCTACAGGAGTTGTCTCAACTGCATTAGCATTCATAGCCTGTGCAAGAGCACCTGTGTTACCACCAGCCATCTTACCACCAACGAAAGCAGAGAGGAGAGACTTAAGATCAATGCCCATGCTCTGTGTAAGGCCTTCAGATACCTGTGTTGTTGTATTAACAATATCTGAGATAAGCTTTGTGTTGTTGCCATCACCATACATTGTGATCTTATCAACCTTTGTGAGTGGCTCAGCAACGTTCTTAGCAATCTCTGGGAGAGCCTTCATGATCATCTCAACCATAGCAGCCTCGCCATACTTCTTCATAGCTTCAGCCTTCTTATCGATACCTTCAGCCTCAGCGAGAGCCTTCAAACGAATTGCCTCAGCTTCAGCTTCACCTCTAGCACGGATACCAGCAGCCTGCTGTTCCTGCTCATAACGCTTAGCTTCAGCGTCCTTCTGACGTGTAATCAAATCAGCTTCAGCGCGACGCTCTGCAGCGTACTTCTCAGCATCAGCCTTCTTTCTGATCTCAGCATCAAGTCTTCTTTCCTGAAGTGTAATCTCACGCTCAGCGAGTTCAGCTTCCTTTTCTCTTCTAGCGATATCAGCGTTAGCAGCTGTAATTTCAATTGTCTTACGCTGACCTTCCTGCTGAATCTTATATGCTGCATCAGCGATAGCCTGCTTGTTGTCAGCTGCTTCCTTAAGTTCTGACTGCTTGATTGCGAGTTCGTTCTGCTTGATAGCAATCTCTGTATCAGATGCAACCTTAGCATCGTTAGCTGCCTTAGCTGCTTCAGCACGAGCGATTTCAACGTCTCTGTCAGCTTCTGCCTTAGCGATAGCAGCATCCTTCTGGATACGGCTCATGTTATCCTGACCAAGAGCATTAATGAGTTCTCTTTCATCAGTTACTCTCTGGATGTTACATGAAATGATGTTGATACCGAGAGCGTTCATGTCTGTCTGAGCTTTTGACTGTACCTCATCACCGAACTTCTTTCTGTCATTACAGATTTCCTTAAGTGTGATAGTACCGATAATCTCTCTCATGTTACCCTGAAGTGAATCAACGATTGCCTGTTCGATCTGCTTCTCATTCATATTGAGGAAGTTTCTCATTGCAACCTGAATTCCTTCTGGATCTGTCATTACTCTTACTTTTGCTACAGCATCTACATCAACACCAATAAAGTCCTGTGTAGGGATGTAACCTTCAGACTTGATATCGATTGAGATCTGTCTAATCATGAGCTTATCTACTCGCTCAAAGAATGGAATTCTAAGACCAGCGCGACCAATCAAAATCTTTGGCTTCTTTCTGATACCTGAAATGATGTAAGCGATATCAGGTGGTGCTTTAATGTAACTAATAATTCCAATGAAGATGATGATTGCGAGTACAATTCCACCTCCAATAACGTACTTCATATACTCTTCTGGCATATTCTTGTACCTCCCTTTCTTTTATCCTAATTATTATAATAACAATAATCATTGATATTGTGAAAAATAGCGCAAAATAAATTAACTATTTCCTAATTTGGCTCAGAATATAGTTAATAATTGCACAAAAAACGTTTGTCGCTTTTGTTGATATTGTTGTTTTTGTAAATGGAATAATATTACCTCTATTAATAAAATATTAGTCGTTGATAGATATATGGATTGATTGAATTGATGGAGGTAGTGCATGAGAAATGTGAATAAAGCAGCAGTTGTTTTATTGAGTGGTTCAATTGTTTTGTCTATGACAGCTTGTAACAAAGTGTCATCTAAGCATGAAGTTGAAATAACTGAGAAGCAAGTTGTTAAAGCTGCTCAAGAGTTTTCTGATGCATTGATTAACGTTGATGCAGACGAATTGGAACGCCTTTCACCAACTCTTTCAGAGGGTAATATAGAGTTCCTTGAGAATTTTGATTATGTAGACTTGTATGGTGAAGAGTCTGCTGATGTATATAGAGCTTTTTTCAGCAAGATTGAATACGAAGTGTCAGATGATGTAGTGATTGACGGTGATAAGGCTGAGGTTGTTGTTAAGTTTAAGAGTGTTGATTATCTTACTCTTGAGCCAAAGACAAATGTAGCGGAAGACTGGGTTGAAGCTATTTCAGATGCTGAGGATTATGAAGAGGCCGATATTAAGTTTAAATTTGAATTAAACGAAAATGATGAAGTGTTTTTAGTTAATGGAGATAAGGTAGTTAACAAGTTCTTCTATGATGATGTTGCTAATGTGTATTTCTATGTAGATAATTACGTATTCTATGAAGATGCAGTTTCATGCGATTGGAGTATGAGTGAGTATCAGGCTACTGATGATATTGAGTTTACAATTGGCTTTAGCGATGAAGAAGTATTAGAGAACATGGAACTTAATGTGACAGTGAAGAGCCCTTCTTTGGCAACTATCTTTGAGATGACTGTTGATTTTATTCCATCTGGTTCAATGTCTTTGAGTTTATCTCCAGCTGATGTAAATAAAGAATATTTTGATGAAGGATACTATACTGTAGTAATCGATTCTGATAATGGTTCTGTATATTTGAGTTCAACTGTATATGTTAATGAATATGTTGAACCTACACCAGTTCCATCTAATACTAAAGATGGATTAAATGACTATTTCGCTGGTTTGTTTTTCTCTGAAGAGTATACATATACAAGTCCTTCAGAAGATACACTTGGTTCATATAATGACGATACACGTGAATATGTTAATGAGTACTTTGGTTTGAGTTTTGTTGCTCCTGAGAATTACTATAATGATCTTGATTATTTCAAAAATGATGTTTTGAATAACGAGAACCTTGATACAATTGCAGCTCTTTTTCCAAATGATGACGTAAGGATGATGGTTATTCCTCTTGTTACTAATATCGGAGTTGATTTAACTAGTGAAGAAGAATATAGAGCTTTCCTTGAGAGTAACGGTGACTTGGTAGCGCTTAATAGTTGTGAACTCATAGGCGATACTTTGTGGGCTGAGTGTAGTTCAACATCTTTCTACACAGAGTTCTTAATGACATGCAAAGATGGCAATCTCTATGTTGTGTCGTTCATTGGATCAGATTATGAAGCTTATTGTGATTTCCGTGAATTGATGCAGTTTAACTAAAGTATATTCATTTATGTATATAAGGAGAGAGTGGTATGAAGAAGATATCATTTAAAGTAGTAGGAATTGCAGTGATAGCATTGTTGGTTGTAACAATAGTTGTTGCGCTTGTAGTTTCTAAAGTAGGTATGGGTTCAGTAGTTAATTCTGCTGAAAAATTGCCAGCAGATGTAAAGTGCTCTTTGAAGGAGTTGCGTTCTTATGAGATTGGCAATAAGTTTTATTACACTAAAGAAGATAAGATGAAAAATCTTGGAAAGGGTTGGTGTGAAGCTGAAGTAGGAGGAACTTGGGCAAAAGGAAACGAGAGCACATTCTATTTCTATCTTGATAGTGTTGATGAAAACCAGAAGCTTTATTTCGTAAACCTTGAGATTTCAGATACAATGGGATATACAAATAAGTTCTATATGAATGGTGTTGAGTTGGGAAAAATCAATCTTCCAATTAATCTGCCACAGTCTAGTGAGAGCGCATATGTAGGTTTCATTATTCCATCAGGTGTTGCTAAGCCAGGTATTAATTCATTTATGATTAAGACGGAAGATAAAGTTAAGATTACACCACATCGTTTCCCTAAGTATGATTTTGAAGACGATTTATATAATATTTTCCTTAACAGTATTTACATTGGAACTATTGATAAGAGTGTTATCTAAATAGATATTTGTATTCATAAAAGTATTTAAGCGCAGAATTTATTGGTTCTGCGCTTTTATTATGCAAAGTGCACAATACAAAGGCAAAAGCCTTGATACTCTTTGTGATAATTATATTTTGATAATAACATAAGGATAAGATATACTTGGAGTATAGAAAAAGGTTAAGGAGATCAGATTATGAAAAACTTTTCGAAAGCTGTTTCAGGTATCTTAGTAGCTTCAATGCTCTTCACACTTGCAGCTTGTGGTGATGATACTAAGGGAGGCTCTAGAAAGAATAAGAAGGATAAGGATATTGATGAAGATGTAGTTATTGAGGTAGCTGAGGATTTTACTAAGGCGCTCAAGGATATGGATTTTAAGAAGCTTAAGAAGTTATCAACTGATATTGATGAGGATTTGCTTGACGATATTCAGTCATTCTATGAGAACAACTATGGTTCTTATGATATTGTTTTGGATACTGTTAAGTTTGAGATTGATGAAGATAGTCTTGATATTGATGATGACGAGGCAAGAATTGATGTTGAATACACTTTTAATGGCGTTGTTGAGATTGAAGGCGGCGATGCTGATGACGGCGATATGAACGGTGAGTTTACGTTGAAGTTCGATATTGAAGATGATGAAGCTTTGGTATCAAATGCAGATAGAGTTATCGATGATTTCTATGACGATGTATTTGGTAGCGTAACATATGCTGGTGGTGTAACAATTGTTGATCCACTTGACTACGATGCAATGGATTATTCATTCGTTATGTTTGCTGATGCGTATGACATTAGTCCAACAGATTCTTTCTGTGCTTTGCTTTCTACTTTTAGCTTTGAAGATGGTGTTAGCAGTACAAATGCAACAGTAAAGCTTTTTGATGATGATGAAAATCTTCTCTACGAGAGTGGCATCACACTCGAGGAGTATACAGATTATCCAATTGAGATTTCACCCGCTGATGTTGGTGTTGATGCCTTCGATGAAGGTTATTATGAAATTGTTGTATCACTTGATGATTACACATATTCAGATTTTTCATTCATCAGTGTTTCTGGCAGTGATACAGTGTTATCAGGTTCAAATGAAATAGAAGAGATTGATTTTGAGAGTCTTTCATCTGATGATTTTGTTGCTCCAGATTCAGAAATGTTAGGTTATATGGATGGAACAGTTTATACTAACGATTTCTTCGGCGTATCTTTAGATTTAGGTAATGAAGTATATGTAATGACAGAAGATGACCTCGACTCAGTAGGCAGAATTGATGAGAGAATTTATATTGATGCATCTGCTGTATTCGGGGATATGAATTATGTTGAAGGTGGCGTTATCATCTGCGTTACAGAGTTGTGCTATGATGCACCGGCTGGAATCAATTTCAATGTTCCTAATGATGGTAGCACTGTTAAGTATATTGATGGTAAAGAATTCCTTGTTAGTGAAGATGGTCTTAATTACATGACAACAACAGGAAATGCATTACTTATCATCATTTTTGATGCTAATGATGTTGATCAATTCAATTGGGTGAATGATGTAGTAGCTTCATTTGATTGTTACTAATTGAACGGTTCATATTGTTTAAACCTAAAGATTAGCTTTTTATGAGAAGTTGCACATAAAACATTTCATTATGATTGCTTTATTTGTGATAGCGCTACTTTGAATAGGAAGAACATATTAGGTAAAATTATTTTAATTCCAATTATTTATTGAGGAAAGGGAAAAAATTATGAAGAACACAAAGAAGTTAGTTGCTCTTTTCGTTGCAGCATCAATGGTATTTTCACTTGCTGCTTGTAGTGATAAGGGTGGTAGCAAGAAGGACAAGAAGGATAAGGGCGATGATGAGACAACTGCAGTAGTTGACGCAGCTGAAGCTTATACAAAGGCTCTTAAGAACATGGATTCTTCAAAGCTCGAAAAGCTCTCTACAGAGATTGATGATGAGTTTATCTCTGATATGGAAGAGGCTATGTCAGGTGATGAGAGTGATATTTTCAGCGCTATTATGGATAAGGTTGAATTCGAGATTGATGAGGAGAGTGCTGAGGTTAAGAAGAAGGCAGCTTCTATTGACGTTGAGTACACATACTGTGATCTTTCTAAGATTTCTATCTCAAGCCCAGACGAGTTTGAAGATGCAATTGATGATTGTGATGACACAAAGTCAGGTAAGTTCACAATCGAGTTCGAGATTGATGATGATGATTACCTCGTATCAAACTCAGACGATATCATGGATAAGTTCTATGGTGATGTAGTAGCATTTGATTCTTCAATCTACAGTGGTTCTGGTTCAACAAGTGGTTCTGCTTCAGATTTTGATGCAGATTACACATTCTTCGTTTACACAGATACTTTCTATGCAGGCGCTGATGAGTCATTAGAGTACTATGCAGAGTGCTATGATTATCCAGATTTTGATGGTGAGACACTTACAGCTGTATTGACAGACCCAGATGATAATGAGATTTACTCAACAACTCTTACATTTACAAGTAATGAAGAGCTTTATGTTACAGTAAGCCCAGCAGATTGTGGTCTCTCAGAGTTTGCTGAAGGTGATTACTATTTGACAATTTCATATGACAACTATGATTACTCTGATTACACATGGATCACAGTTGAAGCAGCAAGTGGTAACTCAGATGCTCCAATTCTTCCAGCTTCAGCAGGATATGTTGATGGCAACACATACTACAACACAACATACGGCATCAAGTTCGATTTCAGCGAAGATCTTTCTTCTATTGATCCAGCAATGCTCGGTGGTGCACTTGACGGTGAGGATTTCACAGTTGACTTTATCGTAACAAATGATTCTGGTTCATTCATCGGTTTCACATTGTGTGGTACAGTAGACGGTGCTGATCAGGTATCACTCGAAGAACTCGCTGCTGGTATGGGTGCTACTGGTACAGACAATACAATCGTTTCAGCTGCAGGTCTTGATTTCATTAACTTCTCAGCTGAGGGTTATACATACTACCTTACACTTGATGACGGTGTATTGTTCGGTCTCTGCTTCCTTACAGGTGATGAGGATGCACACTACATGGATGAGATCCTTGCTTCAATGGAAGCTCTCTAATAGAACTTTGATTTAATTAATCATTAATAAAGTTTTTATCGAGTGGATGTTTTCTGGTTATCTAGAAAACATCCACTTTTTCTTGTAAAAAAACAGATTATAACTGTTTTTGCTGGAAAAACACTATAGTAAATGCTGTTGTTTGTATGTATGATACTTGTGTGGTTATAAACTAGAGGTTAGTGTTAGAAAGATTTTTGAGGTGAGAAATGAAAAAAATTAAAAGTGTTGCAGCTGTTCTAGTAGCTGCGTCTTTGTTGTTGTCTGCCGTGGCTTGTGATTCAACAAGTAATTCAAAGAGCAAGAAAGACAAGGAAAAGGGAAAGAAAAAGGATACTTCCATTGAGGATGTTGTTTCTGCGACAGAGGATTACACAAAGGCTTTGCAGGACATGGACACAAAGAAGCTCTCTAAGATGTCTACAGAGATTGATGATGAATTCATTGATAATTTAGAGGCAGTAAAAGATTCTGATATGGTTGATTTTGCTGAGGCTATTCTTGATTCAGTTGAATTTGAGATTGATGAAGATAGTGCCGATGTTGATGATGATGAAGCATCTATTAAAGTTAAATACTCATATGTTGATGTTTCTGCAATTGAGGGAGCTAAGGATCTCGATGATTTGATTGATCTTATTGATGATTGTGATGAGACAAAATCAGGCAAGTTTACAATCGAGTTTGAAGTTGATGATGACGATTACTTGGTATCAAATGCAGATGAGATTATCGAAGGATTCTATGATAATATTCTTGTTCTTTCTTATACATTTGAAGAAGTAGATTATTATGAATTGTGCCCATTCGATGTTTATACATCAGATATATCCATGGAAGGAACTGATGCATTAGAGTTCAC
Source organism: Clostridia bacterium (assembly GCA_024403735.1). GTDB lineage: Bacteria > Bacillota > Clostridia > Saccharofermentanales > Saccharofermentanaceae > Saccharofermentans. The sequence goes on along the minus strand of JAKSRG010000011.1, from coordinate 6,597 downwards.
TTTGTCATATTATGATTTTTCTGAACTTGATGGAGAAGAGATTTCAGTAATTGTATCTGATGAAAATTACAATATTGTATATGATGTTACTTGTTATTTTGATAGCAACACGGATGAGACAATATCAATTTATCCTTCTGATGTTGGATTAGATGAATTTGGAGAAGGTGCCCTTTATGTAGACGCTTCTTTAGTTCACTACGATTATATGAGTTCTGATAAGATTCTTGTCGAAGGAGCTAATACTGAAGTTATTGTTATTGGTTCAACTTATGCTGATAGCTTAGGTTATGTAGAGAATGATGTGTATATTAATCCTTATTTCGATGTAATGTTCTCTTATCCATCTGAGTTAATTAACCTTGGTCCTCTAGACGATTTGGGAGTGATTGAAGGAAAGATTGATTCATGTTACGCAACAGTTGATGCAGCTACAATAATTTACACTATGGTAGCTCCTTACTACGACATGGATACTTTGATTTTGTCATTTGATACTGATGGTAATGTTGAGACTGTAGATGTTGATGGTATGACATTCTACCACGGTATTGAAACAGGTGGCCTTTCAGAGTTCTTTGTTACATATGATTACACAGCTGGAACTGCATGGGGTGTATTCTTCATGGGTGATTCAGAGGACGATATGCGCTATACTGAGGACGTTATTGCTTCTGTAGAAAGATACATTGAAACTCAGGGCTAATGAGTTCATATATTGAATTGTGTTATAATATGGTCGTCATTTTTGGCGACCATTTTTATTTGGATTAGTTGTGATAAGGGATATTGATTATGAAGTTATTTGCTCGAAAACTAGCACTGATTTTGGTCGTAGCGATTTTGTTTTCGATATGTGCGTGTGATAGATCGACTAATATAGCTGTGACTTCTGTTGATGAATTTGTTAGCGATGAAGTTGCTGTTTATTATGTTGTTTCAGAACGAAATCAGATTGAAGATAATGAAGAGATTGTTTTCTCTATTGATTGCAATTATTTCAACCAGTTTAATAACAGCAATTTGAATATCTCTGTGTTGGCTCCTGATGAGACGGTAATATATGAGAATGTAATTCTTTTTGCTTCTGGTGCTTCTGCAAAATACAAGGTGGCTGCTGCTGATTGCGGCATGGATTTGTTCGAAGAAGGCGAGTATAGGATTGTAGTTACTAACGATTATAACGGGTATGTTTCTGAGACCATGACAACTATAGTCGCTCATGAAGAAGAATTGGTAGTTGCACCTGATGCTGATAAGTTAGGTTATTGTCAGGATAATAAATACATAAACGAGACGTTTAATCTCCAATTTGGATATTCATCAGAACTTCTTACACAGGATGTGAGCCGTTATGAAGCTGGTACTATGGGAGGATATTCAATTGCCTTTGTGGGTGATTCGGTTACTAATTCTTTTGAATGTGTAGTTCTTATTGGAACGATAAATGGTGATGCCACTGATGTTCAGTTGGAAGATTTGATAGAGTACAACACATTCATTGATGAGCCTGATGTTTCAAGTATCATAGAGGTAAATGGACGAGAATACTTATATTTTGAAGCCAATGATGAAACGACTATTCTTATGACTGCACAAGATGGAGATATATTTGTTTTGGTGCTCTCTATTTTTAGTGGCGGTTCTTCTTACGCAGATGAGATAGTAAAGTCGTTTGGTGAGATTGAGTAGTATTTTATTGCATAACAAAACCCTTCTAATTCTACGAAATGATTTAGAAGGGTTTTACTTTGTCTTTAATTAACCAACAAACTCGTAACCTGCATCAACAATTGCAGCCTTGATAACGTTGATATCAACGTCCTTATCTGTCTTAATTGATACAATACCTGTTTCGTGGTTAGGGATTGCAGCAGTGATGCCATCGATTGCTTCGAGTGCCTTGCGAACATGAGCTTCACAGTGACCGCACATCATTCCATTAACTTTGATCTCCATAAGTTTTTGTGCCTCCTTCTTTTGAATGTATTGTGTTAACAGTGGTTCAAGACCTACTGAGTTCTTGATTTTTTTATCTCTACTAGAATTATATATCTTAGCAAGATTGATTCTAAGTGCATTTGATACTACGCAGAAACTAGATAGTCCCATTGCAGTAGCACCGAACATTGGATTGAGTGTCCATCCAAGAATAGGTATCCATAGACCAGCGGCAAGAGGTATACCACAGACATTGTAGAAGAATGCCCAGAACAGGTTCTGATGAATTACTCGTAATGTTGCTTTGCTTGCCCTAATAGAAGCGACAACGTCAGTTAGATTACTCTTCATTAAAACAATATCAGCAGCGTCTATGGCTATATCGGTACCAGCACCGATAGCTACTCCAATGTTTGCTTTAGTAAGTGCAGGGGCATCATTAATTCCATCTCCCACCATCATTACTTTGCCGTGTTTCTGAAGTTCAGTTATGACTTCTTCTTTGCCATCAGGAAGTACATTTGAAACTACCTCATGAACTCCAACTTCTTTACCGATGGCATTAGCTGTTTGTACGTTATCACCTGTTAACATAACTACATGTATACCCATATTTGACAATTCACTAATCGCAGCTTTGCTGTCTTCTTTTATGGCATCAGCAACAGCAATAATTCCTAGGAATTTACTCCCCCAAGCGAAGAATAGTGGAGTCATTCCTTGGGATGCTAGTTCTCGATAGCTATTAAGAGTTGCCTCATCTATAGTAGTGAATAGCTTAATAAACTCTAATTTACCACCAACTAAAGTTTTGCCTTCGAATGTTCCAATAAGTCCGTTTCCTGCTTCAGCCTTGAAGTTGGCAACAGGTGAGAGGGGAATATCTTTTGCTTCAGCCAGTGTCACGATAGCTTTAGCTAGTGGATGTTCACTTTTGTGCTCAATAGCATATGCACATCTGAGCAGTTCACTCTCAGTTGATCCTTGACTAGGAATAATCTGTTTTACCACTGGTTCGCCAGTTGTGATGGTTCCTGTTTTATCAAGTGCAACAATTTGAATTCTACCTGTTTCTTCTAGTGCTACTGCAGTCTTGAAGAGGATGCCGTTTTTTGCTGCCTTGCCATTACCAACCATAATTGCTACAGGTGTAGCAAGTCCTAGGGCGCATGGGCAACTAATTACGAGGACTGAGATTGATCTTGCCAAAGCGAAACCTACATCTTTTCCTACGATTAACCAAATAACTAAGGTTACAGCTGCGATTGCTAGAACTGTAGGAACAAAGATACCAGATACTTTGTCTGCAATCTTAGCTATAGGAGCCTTGGTTGCTGACGCATCGCTGACCATCTGAATAATCTTAGCTAGTGCGGTATCGTTTCCAACGTGAGTTGCTTCACATACTAAGTGTCCAGTCGTATTAATTGTAGCTGCAGAGACTGTATCTCCGATTTTCTTATCAACAGGAATACTCTCTCCTGTTAGGGAAGCTTCGTTAACTGCACTTATACCTTCAATCACTATTCCATCAACAGGGATGTTCTCTCCTGGTTTAACGACGAAATGATCACCAACTTTTACTTCTTCAATTGTAACCTCGATTTCAGAATTATCTTTGAGAATGACAGCTTTCTTTGGTGCAAGATTTATAAGGCTTTTGAGTGCATTAGTAGTTTTACCTTTTGATTTGGCTTCTAATGTCTTTCCAACTGTAATAAGTGTTAAGATGGTCGCTGCGGATTCGAAATAGAATTCATTCATAAAAGAAGCAGCGTGTGCATTATCTCCTATAGAGGAATAGTAGGACATAGCAAAGAGTGATACCAAACTGTAGCAGTATGCAGCTGTCGCGCCTAACGAAACGAGGGTGTCCATATTAGGAGCTCGATGTATCAATCCTTTGAAACCACTTATAAAGAAACGCTGGTTAATTACTATAATTGCTGTTGCCAAAACTAATTCATATAATCCCATACCAATGTGATTATTGTTTAGAAATGTAGGTAGTGGCCAGTTCCATAGCATATGTCCCATTGATTCATACATCAATGGAATTAGTAAAATGACAGAAGCTATTAATCGTTTGATTAGTTTAGGCGTCTCTTCGTCTTTGAGCGTGTCGTCGAAATTGTTACTTGGAGCTTGCTCTACGCTCGAATTCTTAGGACTAGCTCCGTAGCCAGCATCTACTACTGCTTTGATAATGCTACTATCTGATGCTGTGCCTTCTACATTCATTGAATTAGTAAGTAGATTAACAGCACAGGAAGTGACACCAGGCACAGTAGATACTGCCTTCTCAACTCTTGCGCTACACGCAGCGCAACTCATACCTGTGACTTTGTATTGCTTCATAGAATACCTTCTGATTAATTACTTTGATAACTTTTGAATAACAGATACTAATTCATCAATAACTTCGTCGTTACCTTGACGAATATTATCTGCTACACAAGTCTTGATATGATTAGCAAGGAGGACTTTGTTGAAACTATTAAGTGCAGAAGTAATAGCTGATACCTGTGTGAGGATATCAGTACAGTAAGCTCCACTCTCGAGCATTCCTTCAACGCCTCTGATCTGTCCCTCAATTCTTTTGAGACGATTCATCAAATCTTTAATCTCGCTAGCTTCTCTATCTTTATGCTTGCCTGAGCAATGTGGACATTCATTTGTACTCATAAATAAACCTCTGTTTGCATACCCCTAGGGGGTATCTTGTGATAGAAATAATATATACCCCTATGGGGTATTAGTCAAGTTTTGAGTGCATGAAAAATCCGCCAGAAAACTTCTAGCGGATTTGGTAGTTTGCAGTCTGTTTTCGATTACTTCTTAACAGTCTTATCAGATGGTTTAGTAATGAATTTGAGAGCTATTACAGCAGCTATTGTTAGTGCAATACCTATTGGAAGTGTAATAACTCCGAGATTGAAGTTCTTTGCAAGTGCACCAGAAACTATGTAGCAAATTGAACTTATGACAGCTACAGTTAATGCATATAGAAGCTGAGTTGATACGTGGTTAACGTGATCGCATTGAGCTCCAGCAGATGCCATGATTGTTGTGTCTGAAATTGGTGAGCAGTGATCACCACATACAGCGCCGGCCATACAAGCGGATATGCAGATAATAGCTAGAGGATTACTCATATCAAATACGCTCTGAACGATAGGGATGAGGATACCGAATGTACCCCAGCTTGTTCCAGTAGCAAAAGCGAGGAAGCAACCGATAATGAATACTAGAACAGGGAGAAGGAAGTCCATGCTAGAAGCATATTTATCTACCATGCTTGCGACGAATTCCTTGGCACCAAGTGAATCTGTCATAGCCTTGAGACTCCAAGCGAATGTGAGGATGAGGATAGCAGGAACCATTGTTTTGAAACCCTCAGGGATCGCCTCCATCATCTTAACAAAAGGAATGAGACCTCTGATTAGGTAGTAGATGATGATAATAACAAGTGCCACAGCTGAGCCAAACATAAGTCCGATAGATGCATCTGAATTAGAGAAGGCAGTTGCAAAATCTACGTCGGCATCACTGAAGAAACCGCCTGAATAAATCATTCCGATGATGCAAGAAGTAATAAGAACTACAATTGGGAGAATGAGATCGATAACTTTTCCGTTGGCGTTAGGAGTAGTTGCTGTAGTGCTTACGAATGTGTTTTTACCTGAGAATAAATCGCCTTTTGTTTTCGCATTTCTTTCGAACTTTGCCATTGGACCATAATCAACACCTAACAAAGTAATAGAAACCATCATAACAATTGTTAGGATAGCGTAGTAGTTGTATGGGATAGCTTTGATGAATAAGTTAAGACCTTGTCCATCCTCAGCGAATGCAGCAACTGCAGCTGCCCATGAAGATACTGGAGCAATTATGCAAACTGGAGCTGCTGTAGCATCAATTAGGTAAGCAAGTTTAGCTCTGGATATTTTATGTTTATCTGTTACTGGTCTCATAACTGAACCAACAGTAAGACAGTTGAAGTAGTCATCTACGAAGATAGCACAACCGAGTACAATCGTTGCAATCTGTGCGCCTATTCTTGATTTGATATGTGTTTGTGCCCAGTTACCAAAAGCAGCTGAACCTCCAGCTTGGTTCATAAGGCAAACAATTGAACCTAAGACAACAAGAAATACGAGAATTCCTACGTTATAAGGATCTGATAAAACAGATGCAATTCCATCGCTGAATGCATGCTTAAGAGTTCCTTCAAAACTAAAGCGGGAATAGAGTGTTGCTCCGAGTACTATTCCTATAAATAGTGATGAGTATACTTCTTTAGTAATGAGTGCTAAAACGATAGCTACAAGCGGTGGGAGCAATGCCCATGCTGTGTTCGTGTAATCACCGTTGTAAAAATACGCGGCGATAAGAATTCCTATCAAAGCAATAGCTATAAAGACAGGAAGTAATTTCTTGAGTTTATCCTTCATAGTAACCTCCACAATAATCCTGTAATTAACATATCATGAATGAGTTCTATTTTGGAGATAATTATGAATTAGGTGAAGTGATAAATCTTGAACAGTACAATTTGTAGATATAATATTGATATGAGGTTAATCCTCGGGATAAATATGTGGAGACAATATGAAGTGACCCCCAAATTGTAGATTCGTGGATTTACCTGTAATC
>JAKSRG010000010.1 GCA_024403735.1 Clostridia bacterium | reverse complement strand
GATTACAGGTAAATCCACGAATCTACAATTTGGGGGTCACTTCATATTGTCTCCATTATTCCCTGACCTACTCGAAAACATCCTGCTATCAATCTCGCCGTACTGACCGTAACGTCTCTGATCAATCCTAATCTGGCTAATCATCTTGTCAGCTGTGTCCTTCGTCATGAAAGAGCATCTGATATCAGTAATATTACCCTCGTTATCTATCAAGCGGATAGTAGGTTCAGCAAAGATACTCCAGAAAAATAGTGAATGCTCTGTATAGCGAACTACAAAAATATAGCTATGAATATTAAATCTGTGCGTTGGTCTGAAGTTCCTTTTAAGGACCAGTTCATTGCCATCGTATCTAAAAGATTTCCATCTAATAAGCGCATCAAGGATCCACACAGCAAAAGGAAAGAACAGGAAAATCACTAGTGCCACAATCCAGTTCTTGAGTGTGCCAAATGCGATAAGCGCGATAATAATTCCTACAAGGATTGAGATCAAGCTTCTAATCCAGCCGAGGAAAATCGCTTTGCCAACATTACTACTATACTTACTAATCATTTGCTACTCACCACGTACAAATTAGTCTCCCAAGCAGGAATATATAGCTGGTGACGAACATATATCTTGCAGTCGGGATTAAGTGCCAATATCTGAAGAGGGATCGCGAACATATCCTCATTGCGGTGATAAAGCGCGCAGATAACATTCGCACCATTACTAATCTGACGGCTACAGCCTTCAATTGCTTCCTTCTCTGAACCTTCAACATCGAACTTAATAAGAGTAGCCTGCTCCTCAACAGCAACATCAACAGCGAGCGAAGGAATAACAACCTCACCGCTAGCAGATGCCTTGGACATACGGCCTTCGTTCTTAGTAAATCTAAGTTCACCGCACTCATTCCACGCACACGCATTGAATGTAGTGATGTCATGAAGCTCAGAAGTATTGTTATTGAGTTTACGGTAATTCTTGGCATTAGGCTCAAAGGCATAGATAGACTTGTACTTAATGCCCTTCGCGTCACAGCTGGATGCGAACTCCAGCGCAGTGTCGCCATTATATGCGCCAAGGTCTACGAATACCTCGCCATCGCGAAGTGGAATCACAGACTCGTAAATCTCCTCGCGTGTTGTTGTACATAAATCGAGATACTCTGGTTTGCCCGAAATCTTGAAGTTCAGGATGTTTTCGAAACAGTCGCGTGAGCTCTGGTCTGCCAAACGCTCGTAGACAGCCTCAAATTCGCCTCTGTGCGCCTCGAAATACTCATATGTAAATAATCCCTCGCCTGCGACAGGAACGTCAGGCGCGATAACTATGTGCCTTTTGGAGATGTCCATTATGCGGTCATAAAGCTCCTCGTAGCCAGCTGCAAATGCGAGCACGACAACGAACTCGGGAACTTGCTCCTCGATCTCTGATAGGGAATGTACTAAATGCTCTTTGAAATAATGGCCGCGCACAAATCCGTCGCTCGCGAAAAATCCCGCGCACGCGATTCCGTACTGCTCGAAAACACTCAGTATCTTCTCAGCGCCGAGCCCCATTCCATACATAAAAATTGGAAGATCCGTTTTCTTAAGAAAGTCCCAACAATCTGTTGTTTCCTTGAGTTTAAGCGGCATCTGAATATCTCCTTCTGAGGAGAGTGCGCTTAAAGAGCGTAAATACTGTCATGAAAGACTGCTTGAATGTACTAAGGCTATAAGCCGCATAGTACCTTTCATCGTGAGTAATAGTTGTGACGAAATCCTGCATATTGCCAGAATAAATCTCGTAATCCTTGAGCTCGTCAATCAAATCCTCAGGAGTATACTTACAAGGTTCCTTGCCATCTAAGATGCCAAGCTTGCTGAGCACTGTCGCAACGAACTCGCTGCATGTATATGCCTTGTATGTACGCACGCCCCTCATGATTGGGTAAGAAACGAGCGATGGCGCATTATACATATACTCTGGATTATCTACCATCTGGAGGACGATTTCCCTTACTTCCTCAACCTGCTCCTCTGACAAATCGAACTCGAAAACTTTGATAGGAACTTCAGCATTCTCGCGCTCCATATAACGAGCTGTAGACTCGTGCACGAGGCCAGCAGTCATGCAAGAATTTCTCTGACGTCTCGCAAAAGCATAGAGTTTTGTCAGATCCTTGTCAAAACTAATAGCTGAATGATTATATGTACATGAGCTCACAACTCTGATACAGCGACCAATGTTAGTTGTTGTTTTCGAAATCACTACATAAAACTTCGGCATACTGAACTTCCCTTTCTGTAAACATATCAAAATAATTATACTATTATCCCGCGAGAAAGTGTGGCTTTTTCGCATTATTAACGTATTTTTAATAAAATGAGACTAAATATGACAGCGCGATTTGACGCGAGGGTTATAATACTCGCATGGTTATTAATGATGAAACAAAAAAGATTTTCAAACTCGCATTACCGCTCATCCTCCAGCAGATGTTCACACAGATCCTAATCTGGGCTGACACGGCAATGCTCGGCCACGTTAATTCGCAGTTCTTCTCAGCGCTCGCGAATGTTTTCGTGCCCTTCGACCTGGTATCATCAGTACTCTACGCGATGTGCACTGGTACCACTATCCTTGTTGCGCAGAAAATCGGTGCCAAGGACTTCGACGCTGCCCGCAAATATTCCGAGGCATCCTACATCGGCAACTCATTCTTCTCGCTGATTGCTTTCTCCATTCTTTTCTTTGGCTCGAAAACAATCTTCACCCTCATGGGCATCGAGTCCCCTATCTTAGAATTCAGTGTCAGCTACGTTAGAATTATCGCCTTCGTAGTCCTCGCCATCGGCATCACAGGTACATCGACATCAATCCTCCAGGGCATCGGCATCACTAAGATCATCATGGTTGGCGGCATCGTCTCCAACATCCTTAATATCATCCTCGACTGGCTCCTCATCTTCGGTGTAGGACCATTCCCAGAGATGGGCATCGAGGGTGCAGCCCTCGCGACTACAATTTCCAACTATGTCGCTATCCCAATCGCGCTCATCTACATCATCAAGAGCAAGCGCATCCCATTCAAGGTTAGACTCAAGAACTTAATCAAGTTCAAGGCTAAAATCTACAAGGAAGTACTAATCTTCGGTCTACCTTCAGGCGGCGAATACCTCCTTTGGAACATCGGATGCTTCGTGCTCCTCATCTATATGAACCAGCTAAGTGCAGACGCACCTGGCATCTATAACCTCGTGCTATCAATCGAGTTCCTACCAATCATGATCTACACAGGCTTTGCGAACGCAGGCCTCACTTTGGTTGGCCAGAAAACAGGCGAAGAGAACCACAAAGCAGCACTCCGCGTAGGCTCCAAGTGCCTCAATTACGCATTCATCGTGTGCGGCATCGTTGCTATCTTCTTCGTCGCAATTCCAGGCCCAATCCTCTCATGCTTCACTAACGACAAGGAGTTCGTAATCAAGTGCGTTCCTTACCTCAGGTTCCTCGCACTCATCCTTATTCCAAAGTCCATCAATAACGTTATTGGACCTAGCATCCGTGCCCTCGGCGACACTAACTGGATGCTCTACACTCAGATCTTCGGAACAATCTTCACATGCGCATTCGCATATGTATTGGTCTTCTATACAGATCTCGGTGTCCTAAGTATCTTCATCACATTCCTCGCTGACGAGCTTATCCGAGGCATCATAAACGCACTCCGTTTCTTCAAGGGACGCGAAGTATTTGGTCTCAAGCCTTTTGTAAAACGTGAGAACTAACTAGTTATGTTAACAAAATGTTTATATAAGTATATTCATTCTCGAATACCTGCAAGTTACAATATATAAAAATTAATTTACAAAGGTATTTTATGAATTCACTTAGAGACATACTGATTGGCATAGACCGCGAGTCGTTTCAAAGCATTCGTGAAGAGATTACCTCGAGTAACAGGCTGAGCCTACTATTCTTCTCGAGCATCACATTCTTCATCACGGCGCTGCTTGCCACGCTGTCGCTGATTTTTCCTAGCGACTTTGCTTCGCCTTACATTTACTTGTATGCCGCATGTGCGAGCGCAATTATCATTGTCGCAACACTAATTACCAAAAAGACTAACGCGACGACTACAACGCTCCTTTGCATTGTTTTCCTGCTCGTAATACTCACATTCGGAATGTTAATCGGCTCAACTGGCGGTCCTAACTCATCAGCGTCAATCTTCATTACGCTCCTTATCGCCGTTCCACTGCTATTCACACTTCGACCATTCATTGTAAATACAATCCTAGTAACCATGGCGATTGCTTATGTCATTATCGAATCACAGCTCAAAAGTCCTGAGACATTCCAGAATGACCTAATCAACATTGCAGCGATTACTATTATTAGTATCTCTATCGGGTTATTCACAGTTGATACGAGATTTCGAAAACTCCTCGCCGAGAAGAAAACTCACGACCTCACAGAAACCATCAAGCGCGAGTCACTTACAGACTCCCTCACAAGTCTCCTCAACCGTAATTCATACGAGATTAATTTCAACAAATACCCAGTCGTTCCTAAAGGCCGCGACTTCGTATACGTATCAATCGACCTCAATGGCCTCAAGGGTGCCAATGATTCCAAAGGACATGCAGCAGGCGACGAACTCATCAAAGGTGCAGCTGACTGTATGCGCGAAGCCTTCACTGGCTGCGGCAACCTCTACAGAATAGGCGGCGACGAATTCGTAGCAATCCTTTTCGTAGATACCGCTAAATACGCTACACTCAAAAACGACTTCGTTCGTATCGTAGACAACTGGCAAGGCGAATTGTGCGACAGTCTCTCAGTAGCAATCGGTGAAGCATCCATCGCTGATTACCCAGACCACAACGTAGTCGAGCTATCCAAAGTTGCAGACAAGCTAATGTACGACGACAAGAACCGCTACTACTCATCAGGTAACAAGCGCAAAGGCCGTCAAGAAGCTAGCACAGTCCTCTCTAGCCTCTACACCAAAATCCTCAAGATTGATATTGGCAACGACTGCTATCAGATCATCAACATGAACGATGACGAGAAAACTGAAGAAAAGGGCTTCTCCGACAAGATATCTACATGGCTCAAGGAATTCGCCCTCTCTGGTCAGGTTCACCCAGACGACATAGACGACTACCTTAAGCAGACAGACCTCGACTACATCAGAGATTTCTTCAAGACCAACGCTAAACTCATCAGCATCAAGTACAGAAGAAAAATCGACGACCGCTACAAGCACGTAATGATGGAAATCGTCCCAATCGATACATATTCCGATATCAACCAGGTACTCTTCCTGTATGTTAAGGATATTGAAGATTGATTGGTCTCTTGTTTGATTGGTCGCGCCACACTTCTTAAAACATCAAAACCTCCGCCACACTGTGACGGAGGTTTATTGTTGCCTTTCTATGGTTGCTGCAGGATGCCATTCTCTGCAAACCTCACTTTGCGCGTCCTCACGGAGAATACTAGAGTGAATATCGGCCAAAATATACCCAAATATGCCATTTTTGACATCCCATTCCCTACATCATTCTCTATTCATAGCCCCACATAGAGAATTCTGGAGAATGAGCCCATATTTTAGTTAATCCTGAAAGTATAAGATTAACACTTAGATTAACTGAAGTGCTCAAATGGTGCGTTCCTGAGCGGTTTAGTATACTCATTCCATGTAACTTCCCATATTGGAACTCCAAGATGGAATGCTTGATGGAATAAAGCGCTCAGAATGCTAGTTTTCCTAGATTTTAATCACTCATTCCATGTAACTGCCCATTTTGGAACTCCAGGATGGAATGCTTGATGGAATGAAGCGCTCAGAATGCTAGTTTTCCTAGATTTTAGTCACTCATTCCATGTAACTGCCCATATTGAAACTCCAGGATGGAATATTAGATGGAATGAAGCGCTCAGAATGCTAATTTTCCTAAATTTTAGTACTCATTCCATGTAACTGCCCATTTTGGAACTCCAGGATGGAATGCTTGATGGAATGAAGCGCTCAGAATGCTAGTTTTCCTAGATTTTAGTCACTCATTCCATGTAACTGCCCATTTTGAAGCTCCAGGATGGAATATTAGATGGATCAAAGCACGCATTCAACTAGCGAATTAGTCCGCCACAACTCAAAAACTCGATCAAACGCGGCAACACGCATCCAAATCACAGCGCATTCCAATCAACACACATCGCAATCCGCGCGCATTCCAACAATCACCGCACAACACCAATCACTCGGCGCTTAATTCCAGCCTGTAGACTCGTTCTCGATTAGGACTAACTTGCCATCAACCTTTTGTGAGCAAACAGTCGATGTTCCCCACCACTCAGCACTGCTGTCATCCTCACGAACGGAGTATGAATATGTAGCGTATACATCTGAGATATCAGGGATCTCATCTATCATGTTCTGGAAAACACCCTTTATGTCGCCATACCCGAAATCAATCTCTGTCGCGAGATTTCTGCCACTAACAGTCCACTCAATATTCTTATCTGGGTAATGCTTACCGAAGGCTTCTTTGACATCCTCGATAACAGCCTCAGTGCCAGCAGCACAGTTGCTATTAACCCAAATTGTTACTTCCATCTTAGACATAATGTCCCACCTCTTTTCTAGAAGTAGTATACACCCTGTTTATCTTCAATATCAAAAACCCCGTCAAGCGGGTGGCCTGTTGCTGAGCACACTTCGCCCCACGCGGACTCAACCAGGATTAAGTCTCCAAACAAAAACAAGACCCCAGGTATAAACCTGAGGTCCTGTGTAAAAACCAAATGTAATCTGACGATTAACGCTTTGAGAACTGTGATGCCTTACGAGCCTTCTTGAGACCTGGCTTCTTTCTTTCCTTCATACGTGCATCACGTGTGAGGAAACCAGCGCTCTTAAGAGTTGCCTTGTAAGCTTCTTCATCAGCCTGAACCAATGCTCTTGAAATACCATGACGGATAGCACCAGCCTGACCTGAGATACCACCACCGATAGCCTTAGCGATTACGTCGAACTTACCCTCTGTGCTTGTAGCAACGAGTGGCTGACGAACGATGAGCTTCAATGTGTCGAGACCGAAGTAAGCATCGATGTCCTTATCATTGATTGTAATCTTACCTGTACCAGGAACCAAGCGAACACAAGCAACTGCGTTCTTACGACGACCTGTACCGTAGAAATAAACTTTAGTAGCCTTCTTAGCCATAAATCACTTGTCCTCCCTTAATTAGAAATTGTATACTTCTGGCTTCTGTGCTGCATGATCATGCTCAGCGCCTGCGTATACCTTAAGCTTCTTAAACATCTGACGACCAAGTGAGTTCTTAGGAAGCATACCCTTAACTGCAACTTCCAAAGCCTTCTCTGGCTTGTTGTTCATGAGGTTTCTGTAAGTTGTCTCCTTGAGACCACCTGCGTAACCTGTGTGGTAACGATACATCTTCTGATCGAGCTTGTTACCTGTGAGTACCATCTCTGATGCATTGATTACGATTACATAATCACCTGTATCTACGAATGGTGTGTATGTTGGCTTGTGCTTACCACGGAGAAGCTTAGCAACCTCAGTAGCGAGACGACCAAGTGTCTTTCCAGAAGCATCGATTACGAGCCATTTTCTATCAACTGTAGCTGGTGTAGCAACATATGTCTTCATATTGGACTTACTCCTTCAAAAATATAATAGTCATTTAGACGCTTGATTATAATAATCGCGTCGCATTGATATGTCAACACTTTTTCTGAAAAAATCTTAAAAATCTGCCGAAATTCTCGTTTTTTCTCCATTTTCCTAGCATATTTGCTTCGCTGACCTCATCATTATACCCTCGACCATCTCGAAAACAACCCCTAAAGTGTGTTTTCGAGCAGTTCAATTCAAACAACTAGTAGTTTAGTTATTCTCAACCGTGATACACACCTGAACGCGAGTAATTGATTCTATGCCCACTTTGTACTAATCTTAACTACATGAATAAATGTACTCTATGTCCTAGACAATGCGGCATCGACCGCGACACACGTAAAGGCGCCTGCCACGCACAATCAGAAGCTGTAGTTAATCTATACCAGCTTCATTTTGGTGAGGAACCAATTATCAGTGGCGAAGCTGGCAGCGGTACAGTATTCTTCTCAGGTTGTAGTCTAGGTTGTATTTTCTGCCAGAACTACAAAATCTCTAATACAGGAAACGGCGAAGTTAAGTCTCCATCTGAACTAGCAGATATCTATCTTGAACTGCAAAGTAAAGGTGCGAACAACATCAACCTCGTTACTCCAATGCACTTTGCTACAAAAGTCGCTGAGAGTATTCGCATTGCTAAAGGAGCTGGTCTTGTAATCCCAGTTGCGATTAATACAGGTGGATACGACAGTGTGGAGACGCTGCGTGTTTTCGATGGGCTCGTAGACATATATATGCCTGACTTCAAATTCTGGTCATCCTCAATAGCTAACGAACTAGCGCACGCACCAGACTACCGCGAGCGTGCCATCGACGCAATCGCTGAGATGTATAGACAGACTGGGGCACCTATAATCGGCGATGACGGAATGCTCAAGAAAGGCATCATTGTCCGCCACCTCCATCTGCCAGGCAAGTTATTCGACAGCAAGCATATCCTCGATTACCTATTAAAGACTTACGGCAACAATATCTATATCAGCCTCATGAGCCAGTACACTCCAATGCCGCAGCTAGCGAACATGCCTAATTGTCCTGATTATATGAAGCGCACAGTGAACCCTGAGCACTACGATAGGCTCATCGATATACTCGCATATAGCGACCAGGAGAATTGCTTTGCTCAGGAACTCGCGAGCACAGGCGACGAGATGATCCCAGACTTCAAGGATTGATGACTTTCTCGAAAACACATACAAAAAGGCACTACGAGGAAAATCTCATAGTGCCTTTTTTGTTACTTAGCGTTCTTAGAACCAACTTCGAATTGGTACTTTATGATGCCTATATCAACTTTACTGAAGACGCCGCCCTTGTCGACAAACTCAACCTCATCATTATCCTCGAGAACGATTTTGAACTTCTGCTGATTGATAGCTGTCGGAGCAAGAAGTGCTGCCTCTACACCAGCCTTGAACCAATCTGGTGCGTTATCGTAGCCGCCCTTAACCTCGCTCACATCAATGGCAGACTTTGACTTACGAACTTTACCACCATCTACGCCATAACCAATTGCGATAGTGATTACAAGCTCATCGCCATCTTCTACGATGCATGGAGTAGCACTCTTACTAAAAGTACCAGCCCAACATGTATTGAGGCCAAGCTGCTGAGCATAGAGGACAATCTTCTGACCATAGTAGCCAATTCGCTCATTAAGGTCATCAGCCTTCTTACCTACGCACGCGATTACGCTAGGAGCTGTTCCTAGTGCCATAAACTTATTGAGGAACTTACTATACGTTCCTTCCTTATCCTCAAGGAACTGAAGCTTCAAATCTCCAGCTGCGTTACATTCATCAATAAATGCGCAAAGCTTATCTACAGTCTCGCTATCGATTGCTTTATCCTGATAGTTTCTAACCGAATGTCTTGCTTTAAGTGCTTCTAATTCTGTCATAATCATACTTCCTTTTTATTTCTACAATACAAGGATACATTAATCCCACATTTTTATATACGAAGTTTATGGCATAAATGTAGCATCTTGAGTGTTCGAAAACAAAACTCCAATCTTAGAGCATTCGTGCCTTCATTGTAGCCTTGTCCAAATACATAAATGCATCTGCACGCTTAGCAGTATCGGCGATTTTCATATCCTTTGAAGGGTCGAACTCGGCCATACCGATTGCGAACGAGATTTTTTGAGTAGGATCAGTATTAGAGGATGCATCCTCAATTCTTTGACGGATATTAGCCATGTGGATGTCCCTAGAATCGTAATCTTCTCCGGCAAGAACAATAATAAACTCGTCTCCACCAATTCTGAATACTGGGCTGTGCTTGTAGATTTCACACATCGCACGACAACAATTCTTGATATATTCGTCACCAGCTTCATGACCAAGGTTATCGTTGATAGTCTTTAGATTATTGATATCGCACATGACGATTGCTACCTGCTTTTGTGATCCAGACTCAATCGCTTTCTCGATACCTACTATATAGCGCTCATACGCTGTCCTGTTCTTAACGCTTGTAAGGGCATCCTTCTGCATCAACTCGGAAAGCTTCTCATTTAACTTAACGAACTTAATGTTGTCCTGGAATTTCTCCATGGTCCTACTCAAATAATTGGTGAACGCGAAAAATCTCATGTCAAGGAACGAATGTGATGAGTAACCCATAACTAGATAGCCGGCGACATGATTCATTATTCTTATCGGAGCGAAAACATAGATCTTGCCTTCACCATCACCTGTGTAGTCAATAAACAAATCCTTTGAATTGAATGTCTTGTCTTTACTTAGAACGCCATTTGTTTTAGCTACAAGAACATCCATTTCTGAATAGTAATTCTCAAAATAACTTCCATTAGTGTCAGAATTGAGATATAGGAGATTTTTGTACTGTGGATTTATATAGATATGGAATTCGCTCGTCTCGTAGCCCTTTGGTCTGTTAAATGCTTGATAAACCTTTGGAGCAACTTCATCAAAATCAACACTTGTAAGAAAAGCTGTTTCTAAACGTACCAGGCGACCATTGAGATTCTCAGTTTCAAATCTACGATAGACAACATCGTGACCCAATATTCTGCGCTTAACCTGTTCACCCTTACAATTCTGACAGCCACAACTCTCACCAAATGACGCAACACACTTAATCGTATTCTTCTCAATATCTGTATTTCCTGCCATCTGCTGCTGGATAATTCGGCCGCACTCACTGCCCTGTTCAGCATAGCACTGATCAACACTCGCGATAGATGGATAGAATGTATTAGCCTCACTAATGTTATCGAATCCCGTGACGATAACATCATCTGGAACTCTCGCACCCAAAGTCTCAATTGCGAGAACTGCGAATAGCGCCATAGGATCATTGGCGCACAAAATAGCATCTGGAAGTGCATCAAGATTATCTTCGTAACGTTCGTGAATAATCTCTTTTACTGGAACAAGCTCCCAGTTGGCATATGAAATATCGTCATCACTAAAAGAAAGGCCATGCGCATCCATCGAATCTCTAAGCGCCTGGAGTCTAATATTAGAGTCAGCATTATCTCTGGAACCTCCAATGAACAGCACCGACTTAACGCCGTGTTCCTCAATAATATGGTCACACAACTGTCTCATACCAGCATAATGATCTACATTTACAGACGAAAAACCATCAACATCAACGCCCTGAACTACGACTGGCAACTTGGCATCTTTGCACTTCTGGAGAACCTCAGCAAGCTTAGTATCTGAGTTCATGCCAGCACCATATACTACCGCCGCATCAAATGTTGAATAATCTGGCAAATCATAAATTGAATTCTCACAGGCACGATTAACTTCGTCCATCGAATACGCTGAATATGAGGAGAACACGAAAACATCTACATCTTCCTCGAAGCTTCCATTGAAACCTTTTAAGAAACTATCAAGATTCTCGCCGTTCCAACCATTAGCAAATAGAGCAATCCTCTTCTTCATATCTTACAACCCCTGCTCAATGACTTTTGTTCATTTTATCAAATTATCAAGGTGATTATGGTTATTCTGCCCATTAATAACAAAAAGTTTAATAAATGCTCGATATACCCTCTAAATATGTCCAATTTGAAACTAAATCGAGATTGCATCTGAAGTTAATTAGCTACACAGTCTTCACTAATAACCACATAAATCTTTACCTGATTTTGGGCAACAAAAAACTCCCACTCGATTGAGTAGGAGTTCAAATGATGGAGCGGGATACGAGACTTGAACTCGCGACTTTCACCTTGGCAAGGTGACACTCTACCACTGAGTTAATCCCGCGTTTCGTAATCAACGTAAAGAATTATATTGGCTATACCTCTTTTTGTCAACTACTTTTTTGATTAATTTGCAAAATTTATTTTTCATTCGCCGCAAACCCCTGAAAACAAGGCGTTCGTGGCGATAAAAAACTTTCTAATTAAATACCCCAAATCAGTACCCTGACCACTAGTCGAACGATTAAGATATTTAGTTACTACTCGCACTACTTCTAACAGTAGCCTTACTCCTCACCTGCAAGTACAGCGTGCTTACCTTTAGCGAACTCGATAAAATCATCTACCATCTCATGCTTGAAATCACTCCTGATATAAGGAACCCAGAACTGCTGATCTGAGAAGTTAGCCCAGAATAATACATACGCGATGCTACGTGTCGCCTCATTAGTATCAAGAAGCTTCTCAAGATGTGTGAACCAATCTTTGCATGGATTATCCTGAGGTGCAAGGCCCTCGTAGTAACGGCCATCCACAGTCTCATCTAATACACGTACGCCTGTCTCTGTGAGTGCATAAATCTTGCCGCAACGATCGGCACATTTCTTAACGAACTCCAAAGAAGTAACAAACTGCTGATCGAATAGCTTGTTAGATGCTGGCTTATCGTAGTAATAGTCGAGACCCATGATATCTACATAATCGTCACCTGGGTAACGATCCATGTATTCCTCAACAGACCCAATCTTGCCGTTAGGCGAATATGAGAAAAGAAGATTGCGGATACCTCTTTCATTTCTAATATAATCAACTGTGTATCGGAACAACTCGATGAACTCCTTGTTGCCAAGGTGCTCCTTGCCCCACCAGAACCAGTTACCATTATCCTCATGGAACGGTCTAAAAATCATAGGAATGCGCTCGCCATACACGTCGATACAGTCGCAGCACAAATCAGCGATTTTATTCAAGAAACGAATATATTTAGAATTCAAATCTCCACCAGGCATAATTCTCGCAGGAACATCGCCCGCTGTAATCATTGGCGAATAATCGAAGAAAGCATCGCCACCCAAAGAGAAGTTAGGCATATGCGATGAGAGAGTAATAATTACACCCTCTTTATTCAAATTCTTTATAACTGTAACGAGGTCGTCGTACTTGCCCTCATAACCAAAGAAAGACAACGTATCAACACCTACTACCAAAGGATGCGCTCCACAAAGGTTCTTAATATCAGATTCTGTTCCATCTTTCGCAGTGATACTCACACCGATGTGACCGGCATTCTGATGTCCTAGGCCGTACTTATCGGAATAAGCCAAGTCTGTAAGACGTTCTAGTAGCTTCACCGCAGCAGGTTCTCTATAAGCTGAATTCATGTGCCCCTCCTTCTACAAAATACGTATTAACCTAATATTTTTGTGACCCACTCGAAAACACCCTGCAGGTCAAGACTAATCAATAACCCTATCTCAATTAGTCTTTTCTATAATTTGTTGGCGCAGCACCTGGCATATTCTTCTTCTTATCAAAATCACCAAATGGATCCTCGATATCAGAAATATCACCGCCAAGGTTCTGAACAGCAGACATAATCTCGTAGAACAAGTCTCTCTCGATTGTATCCTTGTTGCGGTTTACATATCCCTTGAGCATTGGGATTGCTCTGCCATCGCCGTAATCAGCGATACAGATAACAGCATAAACCTTGTTCTTCATATATCTGAATGCATGCTTGAGTGCCAAGTAAATATCTTCAGATGGCTCAGCAGTACCAATTCTAGAAAGGATAATAACCAAATCTTCGAATGGTCCTTCGAGGCCTGACTCTTCATTCTTCTTGAGCTGTTCGATAATGTATGGAACAGAGATAGCTGAGAAAGCCTGAACATAATCAGCGATTGAATCAGCAACAAAATCTCTTGTCTGTGGATAGCTCAAAAATCTATCAATACAAGCTACTACGAGACTTCCATCGTGAAGTCTTGTGAGGAGATCAAGGCAAGACTTAACCTTAGTAAACTCAATCTCGAAGATAGCATCTTCATCCTTAAGTTCATCTTCAATCCAAGCAGCATTCTCAATTGTTGACTTAGAGAAATTAATAAGCTTGTAGTATGTGTCATCACTAATCTCTGCCTTCTCGATAAGTGCATCGATGAGGGATGCTGGCATACCTCTATCGAGTGTTACAGCACAATACTCCATAATCTCGAGGAGCTCATCCACACTCAAACCAACGAAATAATCACGCATTGACATACCATCGAGGAGCTCATCTTCCTGATCCTCCATAAGGGCTGTCTGAGCATTTGTCTCTTCCATTACCAAGCTCTGCAAATAAGCTTCGTATGAGAGTTCATCACTATCTTCAGGGATTTCCTGCATCTTATCTTCAAGTTCATCCATCTTCTGGTCGAGAACAAGCTGAGCGAGTTCATCGTATTTAGCTAACACTTTCTTAATATTGTCTTCCATAAAGACCTCCAAATTAACTCTTAACTAATAAATTTTACTACATTACTAGAATATTTGCTCGGTTATGTTAAAAAAGCAGTATTTTATAGCATTATATGCAACAACACGTATAATAATATCGTCTTTAAATATGTGACCGACAAATATTAATTAAAGGGATAGTTCGTCACATATATAAAAGCGTAACAAACGCAAGGAAGAAGGAATTTTTATGAAGAAATTCACAAAAATCACTGCCATCATGCTCACTTTCTGCATGGCACTCGCAATGATGGCTGGCTGCGACGACAGCTCATCAAAGAAAAGCAAGAAAGACAAGAAGGAGAAGGTTTCTCAGGAAGAAGTTGACGAGCATAATGAGATAACAGAATCAATTATCGCTGATATCGAAGCCAACGAGACAACTGAAGAAACAGAAGAAACTGAGGAGACTACTGAAGAAACAACAGAGGAAACTACTGAAGAGACAGAGGTTATCGAATTCACTCTTCCAGACGGATATGCTTCAAAAGAAGAATATGTTTTCGAGAAGTATCAGGAAAAGATTGATGAGATCAACGCTGAAGACCCAGACGCACTCTACTGCTATGCCGATGCTAATGAATACGGCAACGATTCATGGACATCACTTGTTGTACTCAAGACTGGTGCATCAGAGCCTGAAGAGTTCAACTGCAAAAACGGCGAACTCGTATCACTCGGCACACCAGCTTATGCAGATCCTGCTTTCGACTACGAGACAATCAAGAAGCTCCCTGTATTCATGGAAGTTTGGGGCTACGAATTTGTAGACAAGATTGATAATGGCACATATTACGGCTCTGTTTGGGGCTTCTCTCTCGATGGAACAAAGATGCTCGTATCACTTGGCACTCCAATCATCATCTCAGCTGATGAATATAATTCAATCAAGGCTGGCGACGTCTTCACAGTTGGTGACGAAGAAATTGTTGTATCAGATGATTACGATGGAACAAACCTTATGTTCAACGACGACGTTTGGTTCTCTGAACTCGAGGACGGTAATTACGTTCTTATGACTTCTAGTGACTACATCCTTCACTACAACGACAAGGTAACTATTGTTGATATCGCGCCAGATTGTGATATCTACGACAATTACGTATCACTCTACGGTTCTAGCGACGATACTTACGAACCAGATTCATTCATCAATTCATGTTACTACGCTGCATACACAGATGATAACAAGGCTGGCTCATTCTACTACCAGATCGGTGATTGGCGCGAGGCTTACGCAATTCTCGAGCCAGTAGTTGTTGAGAACAACACTATCACATCCGTTCACCTCGGTTGGAGATAATCCCTCGCCGCGCTGGAAAACACCCTGCCACCTATTTCGGTGAGCAGTAACTTAAAACAAATCACAGAAGTTGTCTCAAATTAACTCGTTTGAGACAACTTTTTTGTCAGCAGTTTTATTTGCCACAAATTGATTTCTCAAAACTATGTTATTATGGATTAGCAAAGGGTATCAGGTTATATATGAATATTTAAGGAGCAAACTCTATGAAATTCCAGAAATTTGCAGCACTCTTGTTAGTTCTTTCAATGTCTGTTGCGACATTTGCTGCATGCGATAGCCAGGACAACGACACTTTACCTAGCGGAGACGTTAACAAAGTAATAGACACTACTAAGGCCACAACTGCAGCTTCTAATGAGACTTCTATCACACTCGAAGAGACTACTGAAGCTCCTAGCCAGGAGGGTGTTTTCGATTACGGCGCGGGCGGTGCCAACGAATTCGCATATAACGCATACCTCGAGTACATCGATGTAATCGAAGAGGCTAATCCAGACACTGAGATGAAGTATCTATTCTGCAACACTTACCCAGTAGGCGACTCAGACTGGACACTACTCGCAGCGCCTGTTGACAGCAGCACATATACAGAATATTTCCTCGCAGACGGCGCTGTTAACGTGGGTACACAAGTTACTGATTCTCTTATGAGTTTTAGCAAAGACGAACTCACATCAATGCCAGTTATGTTCTATTCTGGATACACAGACGCAGAAGATTATGGCTTTACAACTAACGTGCCAGACGGAACTTATTACGGAAAGATTTTCGGCGTATCAATGGATGGAACTAAGTTCTTCGCCGAGATTGCTGAGCCAGTACTCATCCCTGTTACTGAATATGACGGTCTCGACCACGCCAATACAATTATCGATATCAACGGCGACCCTGTTGTCCTCCCATACAAGGGAACTTTAGTTGTTAGCGGAACTTACGAATACGGCAAAGCAATGACAATGTTCGACGACGATATCTACTTCGATCATCTAGACGACGGCACATGTATCCTCAAGAACACCAATGAGACAGTCGTTACATACAAGTCACGTTACGTGGTACTAAGCGTCGCAGAAGATTGTGCTATCTCAGACAAATTCCTAAGTCTCTATGGCAAGTCCGACGACCTCACCCTACTACCTAACGAAGGCGACAACAACGTCCTCAAGTCATTCTACTATCAGTGCATGACCGACGACGAATATATGGGAACATTCAATTCCAAGTACAACGATTGGTCATCCTGCTACGGAACTCTCTCTCCTGTAGTTATCACGAATGGCCAGATCACAGATATGACAATCGGATGGTAATTCTAAGCAGCTGCGTCTCCTGCGAGGCCAGCTGTTTTTGTTTGGCTGTAATTTCAGTTTGCGTGGCCTTGAACTTACGGGTCCCATCTTCTCTTGACGCAAAGTGTTTTCGAGCACTTAAAAACCGCCAAGTTCCATAAGAAACTTAGCGGCTCAATTAAACCCATATATCAGTATTATTTACTTCATTATGACTTTCTTTTCCCCACGGGATTATTGCAAGAATAGCAATCGCTGCGCCAATACCCGTTATGTAATTCAATGCAATTTTCTGAGCATCTGGTGTTAACAACTCATCTTTAGTAAGTGCATACTTACCCTCGTATCTGAATAGATTAACCTCACTATTAACATTTATATGGTCATATAGATTTATGTCGTGACTAAGAAATTCAGTTTCATCCCCATCTACATCCACTGTGTACCAGATATCACAACTCATCGCTGTACCAGGAGGAGCGGTAACTGATTGATTTCCACCATACTTATACTTATTAACGTCAACAACGATGCCCTTACAGCGCTCAATCTTTGGTCCAATAAAATAATCATTGATTGGCATAAGGAACGATCTAGCGAGCAGCGCGATCATAAACATTACCGCACCAATTACGATGAATATCATTCTGACAACCCAGCCTATTTCTATTTCTTTCTCACGCATATAACACCCGTGGCTCATCGCCATTTTTCATCCTATGTTTCTTCCTTTACGTCCTAATTCTACACTACAAATCTGTTTCTATTCTCACATATTATGCAAATTAAGTTCTGACTATATCGAAAACACGCGATAGACTGAACTTCCAGCCCCACATTGAACTTATCCTTTGTTTTTAAAATTTAAGTTCAATTCCATCTCAGACAATCAAATTACCCATACCTCACCCATTAGGATTAAAGCGCCTTGTTCGTAAATTCAGACTATAGACCAAAACTCGAGAATTATCTGAAATCGGTTCCGAACACCAACTCCAAAATTCATATTATTTCAAAACATCCATTATAAATCTGAATTTTTCAACACTCGATTCATTATCAATTCAGATAAATCTTTCATATTAAAAAACAATCTGAATTACTCACGACAGAATTTCAGATTTATTTTTAATCTGTTTGAATAGTCTGAACAATCAAGAATCACATTCACTATAAATTCAGTCAAAATCTATATTTTCACAAATAATCTGAAATCTTATAAATCACGCCACCAAAAAAATCAGACGATTTCTAAAAAACGATGAATAGTCTGAATTCACTCTCAAATTACACAAATCTACAAATGCCCAAACAAAAATGGCCTGCGGCCCAACGGACCACAGACCATTTCATAAACATCAAATCTAACTTAAAGATTAGTCATCAATCTTAGAGTCAACTGCTGTATCGTAAATCTTCAAAACCTCAGCTGAAGGAGCTGGTGTAGCAAGTGTAACAACAACTGCTACGATGAGACCAACGATAAAGCCAGGAACGATCTCATATACACCTGTATCTGTAACGATTGGTGTTGAGATTGTGCTTGTGAAGAGGAGCAAGTAAGCGATATCTGCTACTGCACCACCGATGATACCTGCAACAGCACCAGCATAGTTAAATCTCTTCCAGAAGAGTGAAAGGATAACAACTGGTCCGAATGAAGCACCAAACAAGCCCCATGCATTCTCTACCATGTTCATGATATCAGCTGCCCATGAAGCGCTGTTATCAAGACCCTGACGAGCGATGAAGAAAGCTACGATAGCTACGACTAATACTACGATACGACCAACCCAGAGCATTTCCTTCTCAGAAGCCTTGTCCTTACGGAGAAGTGGCTTATAGATATCACTTGTAAATGCTGAAGAAGCAACGAGGAGCTGTGAGTCAGCTGTTGACATTGCAGCAGCAATGATAGCAGAAAGAAGAATTCCAGCGAGGAAACCTGGGAAGATGCGAACTACGATCTCAATAAAGATTCTCTTGCGATCATCTGGGAGAAGGAGTTCAGCAAGTGAAGTTCCATCGTTAAATACATAAGTTCTACCGAGGTAAGCGATTACTACAGCAGCGCCGAGTGTGAGGATAACCCAAATAATAGCAACTGTAGCTGACTTCTTAATCATTGAAGCCTTCTTAATAGCCATAAATCTTACGAGGATATGTGGCATACCGAAGTAACCAAGACCCCAACCAAGACCTGTAACAATCTCCTGCCATGAAGCAGCAAATGGGTTTGTACCAAATGCTGAGATACCATCAGCATAAGCTTCGTACTTAGAAACATCGATGTCTCCTGTAGCCTTCATAACGATAGGTACTGCAAGGAGCGCGATGAGCATCATGATGCCCTGGAAGAAGTCTGTCCAGCATACAGCCTTGTAACCACCAAGGAATGTGTATACAAGGATGAGTACTGCGAAGATAATCATAGCGAGCTGCTGATGATCGTTGAACCAAGGGAGTACTGATGCGAATACTGCTGTACCAGCGTTAAATGCTGATGCAACATATACTGTAAAGCTGATAAGGAAGATGATAGCGCATACTACCTTAAGAGCTGAACTCTTACTAGCAAATCTATTTGTAAGATACTGAGGAAGTGTGATTGAATCGTTAGCTGCCTTTGAGAACTTACGAAGTCTTGTTGCAACGAAGATCCAGTTAGCTGCTGTACCGAGTGCAAGACCGATACCAATCCATACCTGACCCATACCAAATGCGAAGATTGATCCTGGGAAACCCATCAAGAGCCAACCACTCATATCTGATGCCTGGGCACTCATAGCTGTTACGAATGGACCCATACCACGTCCACCGAGGAAATACTCCTTCTCATCGCCGCCCTTACTCTTAAGGAAGAAATAAATACCGATAGCAAGAACAACCACGAAATAGAGTATAAAAGCAATTATTTTGTCCATAATAAACTCCTACTCATAATAAAAATACTTTCATGTTTTACCATACTAAAGCGCAAAACTCAACCAAAACGCGTGTTTATGGGCGTTTTCGATACATTTTTTGTATTTATAAGCACAAAAATGACCCGCTCGAAAACGTTTTCGAGCAGGTCACACATTTGACTTCTTTTTTTAACGCTTAGCTGTTATAAATCAAAACACCGAACATAACGAAATAGATAATCATGAACAAGATATAAATTGCTGCAAAACATGTCATTACGATACCCATGATAAATCCAACTTTTCCACAAACGTCGCCAACCTTAGCGCAATTGTATGTTCGGCCTTCAAGTGCAATGAACTCTTGCTTAAACTTCTTTGCCTTGAATGAGAAGATGATGCCAAGAAATGCGATTGGCCATACAGCTGCAAATGCTGTTGACATAATTCCCCATCTCATAAGCTGCATTGCGAGCTCATCAATATACTTCTTATCATTACCAGCTGGTGTTAATACTACGTTATTGTTATTCTCCATAATACATACCGGTAGCCTAGGTTCGTCTTAGCCTCCCTAAGAACTCCTGCTACATTATCCTTGATTCTATTATATCCCACCTATACAAGATTAAATATCTCGAAATTCAAAATAGATAGTGCTATCTTTGTCATAGTACATGGCAGATATTGAGATTGAACCGTTATTGATATCCTGCTCGAACTTCTTGCACTCGTACCATGTAATTCCCTCGAGTGTTCCAATATCTAGTTCCTTAACCTTAGGTTTATTATTCGTCGCTACCCATTCATATTCTCTGATAAATTCTGGGATTTTCTTCTCATCGAGGTACATATAGCCTCTGTATAGCGGCTCTGTTGGACCAATCTGATCAAATGAAGTCTGAATTCCGCTTCGTTCCCAAGTAATTGTTTCTACTTCATACTCGCCACCAGTAACGCCTTCGAACTCCTCGAAAAAGTGCTCTACCACGTAATTATCTTTATAAGTCTCAATAGTCTTAACTGGCTTAGCCATACATCCTGTGAACGCGGCGAATGCATATACAAGAATTAATGCACCTGCTATTTTCTTAATGTTCATTTCTTTGCTCCTCTTCCTCTTAGTGATAATACAATCATTGAAATAGCGAATATAACCACAAGTGTAAGGATGATTGTTATTGGTTCAAAATGCACTGTCATTGTTGGTTTTATTCCTTCTGCGCTATTTGATAGTGGATATATAATCTGACGATAAATGCCAATTCCTATAGTTCCTTCCATCTCACCGCCACCCATACTTATTCCGAGTAGCACTTTGGATGTTATCGCAAATATTATCCAATTAATTGCTACGATTATCCCTGTAATCACGGCTGATACCTTCAAGGATTTAGTTAGTTTTCTCATATTTTTTGTCCCCCTTAGCTCAGTCTATTACTCATTTCTTTACAAAACAGAACTTAAGTCCATCCTTTGCTGTTACATAAAACCTCTCGTCGTTCTTTCCTGACTGCAATCCGCCCTTGCTCAAAACGCCTGTTCTGTCTTTCTCAGACCAATTCTTACCATCATCTGGTGAGATTACAGCAATCGAAACATCGCTATCGTATTCATCACTGTCTAGGTAAATAAATAGCTGAGCATCTTCAGGCATATCTACTACATACATATCAGAAACTGTCTTGTATTCGCTACCGAATTTTGCGGTAATTTTACTGTCATTGTCCTTAGCCTTAATGCTTACGTCATCTGGATCACATCCGATTACGATACAAGTGAATTCACCGATCTCACACTTCTCGTATTCTTTTACATTTAGTTCAGCCTTGTACTTTTCCTGGCCATGGAAATGACCAACCGCATTCAAGTAGTATCCGTATTCGATATACTCCGCTCTATAAGCTACGTAAATATCTTCGCCTGCTTCCTTCATCATGCTCTTGTTTTCAAACGATAACTCGAACAATTCAAGTTCAGTGAACTTAAGCATTCCAGACAACTTTTCGATATCTCTTTCGATATCATCAGCATCCTCATCGATTGTTGCGATATATATAAATACCTCTTCGCAATTCTTATTTGGTGAACCTAAGATCTTATCGTACTCATAGTTGAATACTTCCATGAGCGCCTCAATCTTCTCTTCGTTATCAGCCTTCTTACTCACGTCATACTTATCATGAACCAAGTACTTAGGATACTGATATGCGTTATATGAATACTTGATACACACATCCTCAATATCCAAATCAGACTCATCTTTGATGATATCGGTCAAAGCCTTAGTGATTTCTTCCTGCTGATAATTATCCTTAGATAAATCATCATCCTTCTCAGCTGCATTAACTTCAACGATGAACTCTTTACCTTCATATGACATTGTTACCCAAGTCTCAGGACACTCAGTATATGTGATGGAAAACTCGTCATGGCCCTCTCTCCTAGACCTAACATTCTTGATTTTCAAGTCATCTTCATCGAAATCATATTTCTCACAAACAAAATCGACAGCCTTATCCTTAGCAATCTTGCGCCATTCCCTACCCTGTGCTCCATTAGTTGAGCAACCAGCGAAAACAACCGCACTCGCCAATAACAAGCCTGCCATTATTCCAATATTTCTCAATCTCATCTTCTTCACCTAATCGTTATATCAATCAAGGAAATACATCAGAGCCATGCAAGTTCCGAATATCACGGTAACGAGTATGTTTGCGATCATGCATACGATGCTCATAACCTTTCCTGTAATAACGCGTCCTTCATTAGGACCACCATTTCTAAAATACTTCTTCGCCTTAATAATCCCCATCAAACCTGTCAAGATGCCAGCAGGAGGAAGAAGGATCATAAAGACTGCAGACCAGATTCCTAGGGTTAGTGTTTGTGATTGTATTTTTTTTAGATCCACAGTCTTTACCTCCTTACTCTTTCCTTCTAGCAATCTACCCTTATTCCTGTAGATTTCTATTGGGGTGTAAGGTCTTTATCACCTTACGTTGCAAAGTATATCATATTAACTTTGTGTTGTAAACACTTTGTTATTAACTTTATGTTATTTTTATTCTATTTCTAGTTCTTCAACCGCGCAAACGCCTGGCGCGCAGCGGTTTTTAACGTTCGATAGTTTTGAAATTTCTTTTCCGAACCGCTCGAAAACACTCTGCCACACCTGTCATTCATCGATTTTGCGCAAAAATAGTACCTTGCTAAGCAATCATTCTCCACTTTGCTCTCTATCGCACTTAGAACAGAGAATACTATGAAGAATTAACACCTCAAATCGTAGTATATGGTTAATTTTGAGCACTCATTCTCTAGAATATTCTCTGCGCGGAACCCAAGAAGGAGCATTTTGGAGAATGAATCTGAATTACAAAACTCTATCAAAGAGTCCATCTTGCAACCGGAAAGTAGAGGGTTTGATAGACTTTCGAAGCAAAATGAATTAGCAACTATCATCCATCCCATCTAGCAGTTAATCCTGGAGCCGCAAGATTAACAGTTAGTTTAACTGAGGGCTCCTCTCCACCAGAAATTTTGCGCATGAAAAAAGCTCCGAAACCAATTTGATTTCGGAGCTATTCTTTCAAGATCAAATCTTAAATTAGAGGTTACCCAAAACACCTGCTATAAAAGCGATGATGAAGATTGCCCAGTAAGCAATCATGATGATGCTAAGGATAAGACCTACTGTTGAGAGGATTGAACCAACCTTGTCAGCACCAACGAGCTGATTACCAGCTGCAATGTGCTTCTTTGCCTTGTTCTTTCCAATGATTGCGAAAATAAGACCAAGGATACCTGTCTCAGCGAAAACCAATGAGAGGATACCCCATGTTAATGTGCCTGCCTTCTGTTCTTCCATGTTAAAACCCTGCTTTCAATTAATTCGATTTGTGATTGCTCACGATGTCAATTATATCATTGCAACCGCAAATATATAGTTTGAAATGACAGAAAAATACAAGATTTTTTAACAAACATAGCAAATCACAACTGTCTATTTTGCACAATTCGAGGCTATCTATCAGAAAATGCGCAAAGAAAAAGTGGTTTTCTGCTCGAAAACCCACTCCGTAAATCTACTTAACCAACTATTCTGCATCCCGCTACATTACATAAGCTAAGTGTATGAAGAATGAATAGTATTACTTATTCTTGTTAATAATATCGATAATATCCTGAACCTTAGCGATAGAAGAAATATCATCATTAGCGAACTTAAAGCCAAACTTCTCCTCAATTGAGAGCGCTACAGCGAGCATACCGATTGAGTTAAGGCCCAAATCTTCTCTTAAGTTAGTATCAGCTGTAATGCTATCGAGGTTAATATCATCGCCATAAGCTTCAACGAATGCTTCCTTAAGTTTCTCTATAATATCCATTTGTTAGTCCTCCCTTAATCCAAAAGATTAATACCATACAAAGTATACACCAAAATCGGACTACTTACTTGCGCATTACTTACGCATTACTTGCGCATTACTTAAGGCATTCTCCGACATTACATCAAGTATTGCCTTTGGCCTTACTTTCCTCATACTTTTCGTACACTTCTCTACACTCGTTAATCTTATTCATAAGTGCACTAGCTATTACATCCATCTCTGGAACTGTTGGGAATTTACGAGAAGTATAGTCACTAATCTTGAACTCTTCACCTACTACGACTACTCGTTTTCCATACCAGTGCTTACGCTTAAGTGAATATGCAGGAATTATTGGAACACCAGCCTGAACAGCTAACAAAATAGCGCCGCTCTTGATCTCAGATAATTCCTCACTATTCTCATGGTGAAGTGTTCCCTCTGGGAAGATCAGTACAGAATGACCTTTCTTAAGTGCTTCTGTT
Organism: Clostridia bacterium; assembly: GCA_024403735.1. Classification (GTDB taxonomy): domain Bacteria; phylum Bacillota; class Clostridia; order Saccharofermentanales; family Saccharofermentanaceae; genus Saccharofermentans. The sequence continues at coordinate 44,777 of JAKSRG010000010.1, read as the reverse complement.
GCCTTACGAATTCCTTCGATATCATAAATATTTCGATTAATTCTGATACATCCCGTATGGATTAAAAGAAAAGATTTAAGCTTATTCTTATCATTAATAACAAGCTCCGATGCGATATACATGAGCTGTCTTTTTGGAAACAACCCTGTGTAGAAAAGCGGATCTGTGAAAGATACATGATTAGCTACGATTAAGACTGGATGAGTGTCCTTATTTTTTACCTCATTCATATTGAGATCTAATCTTGTAATACCATATCCATTGCTCACAAGACGAGACAGAAGTCTTGCTAGATGATAGAAAAAATAACCTACTTTGCTAAACATTTACTTCTCCTGCTTATCGTGCTTACCTGGTCTTACAACTGGTTCGTTCTTACCAAGACGTCTATTCAGTTCATCACCAAGATCGTAGACAATCCTTTCCAATTCAGTAGTAATAATTCTAGCACGCTTTGAATCAGGAAGTGTCTTATCAGGACACAAATCATCAATGTTAATTGGCTCACCAATCATCACGTGTGATCGCTTGTTGAAACCATAATTACCATCTGTGTATATAGGCACAATTGGAGCATTAGTATGCATCGCAATAATTGCTACACTAGGCTTGAATGAGAATGGTACTCCTCCGACTGGAAGTCTTGAGGATGGGAAAATTCCGATTACTTCACCTCTATCAAGACAATCAAGAGAATCGCCAATGAAAGAGAAATCGTAATGATTTCTATCTACTCTGAGGCAGCCAACTTTGTAAAGGAGCCAGTTCATGAAACTGCCCTTGTTGAACATTACTTCAGCTACAAGGAAGCGAATATTTGTAGTAAAGAAGTATTCCCAATATAGTGGCATATCTGCCAGTGCAAAGTGGTTGGAAGCGAGTATAGAAGGCTTTGGCAAGCGCTTTGAGCACTTGTCATTGAGCAGGAATACCTGTGGTTTTGTATAAGGCTTGATTACAGGCCAGGCTGTGACCTTAACCCAATATGTCCAAAACTTACTTTGTCTATATCTTCTTGCCATATTACTCTTTCTGTCCTTCAATATACTTCGTTAATTCATACACCGTGTTACACGAGAATGTCTCAACGCCGAACTGATCGGTAACTCTAGACAAAATCTCAAAGTACTGGAGGCTTGTCGCACCCAAATCAATGATGAGATTAGCCTTAGGATCAACATCCTCAACTGGTATATCTAATGTATCAGAGACAATCTTCTTAACTTCGTTAAGGATTTGTTCGTCGTATTTAATCGCGAACTTAATGCTCTCTGGTACGTATTCATTCATCTTAGTTAGCTTGATATTACCTTCATAAATACCCTTAAGAAGGTATGGTCTACTTACCTTTATAGCGGAAGATGCCATAATAGGATTAGTAGTAAAGAAGAACTGACGAACTCTCATCGAGTTAGGCAAAGAATCATTCTTAGCCATAACGCTCTTATAAATCTCAGTTGCTTCTTCAACCGTAGTCTTCTCAGAAATCTGAACAATAAGGCTAAGAACCTCGCCTTCGTTCTTTCTAAGACCTACACAAGCGTAATTCTTTGCATTTGGAATATCGAAAATCTTCTCCGTCAAATCAGGATTAATATTCTCTCCATTGTCACCAATGATAATATCCTTGGCTCTTCCCTTGATGAAATAGTAATTGCCGTCTTTCGTAACAGCATCCATTGTTTTGAACCACTCATCACGTTCCTGAATAACGCCATCGATCATAACTTTTCTGCTGATTGATGTACCCTTAACCTCAAGAAGTCCATCATCGCTAATTCGATACTCAATAGACTCAAATGGATGACCTACTGAATTCTTGTTGCGGTCATGTGGTCTCTTGCGAAGTTCTACAGAAGTGATACCAATCTCACTCATTCCGTAACCATTATGGAGCGGATATCCAAGACCGTTAAAAAGTTTGAGTGTAGAATCCATCACATAGCTACCACCGCTGATGCAGAACTGGATTGAAGGTCCAAATACTGAATCAACAACCTCACCCATAATGTATTTGCTAAGTCTTGCTCCAAGATATGGCATTACATTCTGGATTGCTGTGCAAAGCTTAAGTCCAAGATAGAATGTTTTCTGTCTTCTTACAGGATACTTAGCAACTTCCTTAAGGATCTTCTTCTCAACAGTGTGCCAGAGTACTGGAACTGCAAAAATATGTGTAACCTCATGGCGTCTGCACGCATGAGCGATAGTGTCAGGTGAATAGTTCTTGAGGAAGACAAATGTTCTTCCAAAGAAAGCGAACCAGAAAAATACCGCGAACAATCCGAAAATGTGATAGAAAGGCAAGAATGCGAGCTGCTTGATAGAGCCATTATACATTGAAGCCATTCTAGGACATTCTTCGACAATTTTCTCAGCGTCGAGAATCTGCTGTGAAATCTCGCTGCCGCCATAGAAGCAGATTGACTGGTGCATTGATGTTGCAGAAGTTGATATCGCTAACTCGTCCTCGAAAACATCGTCAGGGCAAGCCTTTGCTACATAATCAGGAGTTCTGATTAGACTATAAATCTCAGTGAAATCAACAAAATCTCCAGTAAGTTTTGTACTACCAACACCAATTATTGTCTTGATATTTAATGACTTGATAATTCCTTCAGAGAGCTCAGTTGTATGTCTGCAGTTAACAAGGAAAGGCTTGTTGCCACTCTTTAAAATTGCCCAGAAAGCAACTAACCACTCGACACAGTTCTCCATCTCGAGTGCAACATAATCACGGCTGGCGCCAATTCTGGAATAAAGCTCGCCAGCTGCTTTCTCGATTAAATCCTTAATCTCAGCATAGGAATATCTTCTAACTCTGTAATTCTCTTCTGTCTCAGCAATGTTGAGGCCATTGTCTCTAAACATGATGCGATAAACATCCTTGAGAGTTTTGTCAGAGTTATTAAGTTCATTAATGTTGTACGCAATGTACTTACGAAGTTCTTCTTTTATACGCATGTCGCAACGAACTCCTTAATAACTCTATCGTATTCAGCCTCATTATTAATTCTGAGATGTGAGTGTGAACCCTTATCGAACCACACAATCTTCTTATTCTTTGAAGTGCAAGTCTCGAACATTTTAGCTGTCTTATCAGGGAGCGAAAACCTATCCTCTCTACTATGAAGGAAGAGAATTGGTGTCTCCAATTTTTTTACCAACTCTTGTGGAGATTCAGCCATTATCTTAGCATCAGTATTCTTCTCGATATGATGCATACAAAGCTGGAGCACTGGGAATGTAGGCTTGCCCTCATACTTGATGTGCTCTCTAAATGTCTCCTTGAAAGTTACGAATGCACCCTCAGTGATGATGCCCTTAACATTCTCACGCTTCTTACCATTGATTGCCATAAGAAGGCCTGTACATGTACCTACGCAGATGCAGTGAAGGAATACTTTCTTGATACCATAACGCTCCTCAAGGAGAGTAATCCACTTATCAAGATCCATATGTTCATAGTGTCCAAGTGAATGGAACTTACCTTCACTCTCACCATGTGAACGTGGGTCAACTGCGAGGACATTCATGCCCATATCTCTCTGGTATGGAATGTCGAAATAGTAGCCATACATAAGGCCTTCTGAACGACCTGGAATAGAGATGATGCAAGTGTCTGAGCCGAAATCGTAGTACTCAGCGTGAAGCTTCAAGCCCATGTTTTCGATCTCTATGATCTCCTTCTTATCCTTAAATAGCTCAGCCCACTCAAGACCAGTATTCCACATGATTACCTGCTCTTCGTTGTCTGTATATGTACATGCTGAACCAAACTTCTCCTTGGAAGTCCTTACTACCTGTTCTTCATAAATCTTGATTGAGAGTGGATTTAAATAGAAAATCACTACACAAATTCCGCCAATTACTGACAATACAACAATGGCGAGCAACACTATCAATACTATTTCCATACAAACCCTTCACACTTATACAAAATCTCGCTACGGCCAATACACAAAGCGCATTTAACACACTACTAACGCACTTATAACAGGCGCACAAGATAGATTATTTCCCTGATTATAAAAATATATATTAAAGCATTTGGAACAAATAATAAAGTGCCTTTTGATATTCTAAAATTTGCCACTTCAGATATTATTTGCTATTATTAGAACCGTGCGTGTATTAATACGCGCGCGAAAACCAAACCAAAAACCAAATTAAACCAAAATTAAATGTAAAGGGGTTAAAATTATGTCATTTGTAATTATTCCAGATACTGGTTGTGATCTCACAAAGGACCTTCGTGAGCGCTTCGGTATTGAAGACTATGTAAGAGGTGTTATCTACTTTGAAGAGGATAAGGCAGAGATGTCTTCACTCGATTGGGAGAAGATGACAGCAGAAGAGTACTACAAGTCAATGAAGTCACTCAAGGCTCCATATAAGACAGCTAGTGTACCTATCGGTGAGTACGAGAGAGTATGGTCAAAGTTCTTGGAGCAGGGTCACGATATCCTCAGCATCTCACTCTCATCAGGTCTTTCAACTTCTTACAACGAGTCACTTATCGTTGCTAAGGATATGATGGCTAAGTACCCAGGTAGAACAATCAAGTGCGTTGACTCAATGAGATATTCAACATCACTTGCTCTCCTCGTTATCATGGCTTGTGAGAAGAAGAATTCTGGCGCTTCACTCGAAGAGACAGTTGCTTACATCGAGAAGGAAAAGACAACAATCCACCAGATGGGATTTATGGATGACCTTAAGTTCTTAACAAAGACTGGTCGTGTATCAAACTTTAAGGCTCTCATGGGAACACTCGTTGGTGTAACACCACTCGCAGACTTCAACAGCAAGGGTATGTCAGAGGTTCTCTGCAAGGCTAAGGGTCGTCCTGCAGCTTTGAAGGCAACAATTGAATACATGAAGAAGATCATTGTTAATCCAGAAGATCAAATTATCTTCGTTGCACACTCACTCCGTAAGGAACATGCTGAGCAGCTCGCAGCAGACATCAAGGCTACATTCAAGCCAAAGGAAGTTATCCTTAACGATGTAGGTATGGCTTGTGGTGCTAATATCGGACCAGGTCTCTGCAGCGCATACTTCACAGGTAAGCCAATGAGCGAATCTATGGAAGAAGAAAGAGCAATTCTTGCTCAGTGCGTAGAAGCAACAAAGAAGTAATTTGCAAATAAATGGTCAATAGACCAGAATAACAGGCAGGTGCTTATGGCTAAATCATTCGTTATTGTCACAGATTCTACATGTGACTTACCAAAAAATTTAAGAGAGAAGTATTCTATCGAATACCTCGCAATGAACTATGTAATCGACGAGAAAGAATATGAAGCTTCTCTTGATTGGGAGACTCACTCTTCCAAAGAATTCTACGATCTCATGAGAGGTGGTAAATTCATCAAGACTACCATGGTGCCAGCTGATACTTATCTCAGATTTTTCGATAAATGTCAGGAAGAGGGCAAGGATATTCTCTATGTATCCTGCTCTTCCGGTTTATCTGGCTCATATAATGTAGCTTTGTCATTAGCAACAGAGTACATGTCAACACATAGCGATATTACTATCCGCTGTGTAGATTCCAGAATTAGTTCACTTGGTCAGGGATACCTCACAATCCTCGCTACTCAGATGAGAGACGAAGGAAAGTCAATCGAGGAGATTGCTACTCACATTGAGACTATCAGACAGACAGTTAACCAGAATGGTACCGTGTCTTCTTTCGAATATCTCAAGAGATGCGGACGAGTTAAGTTTATGAAGGCTTTCTTTGGCGACTTGATTGGAATTAAGCCTATCCTTATCTCTGACGAAACAGGTATGAATGTTCCTGTTAAAAAGATTAAGGGCTCTCGCGCTTCACTTATGGAGATTGCTAAGCTCACAGCTGAAAGTGCTATTAACCCAGAGGAGCAGACACTATTCATCTCACATGCAGATGCGATTGATTCAGCTAATTTTGTTAGAGACGAAGCACTCAAGATTGCTAAGTTCAAAGATGTTGTAATCAGCACAATCGCACCAATCGTTGGTGCCTCAGTTGGTCCTGGTACAGTAATCGCATTCGCAGTTGGTAAGCCAAACAACGAGATAAGTGAATAACATCTATAAATTGAGGATAATTATTCATTACGATGAAACATGTAATTATTGATTCCCTACTCCTTAGAGATATGCTCACTAACGGATTTAAGGAATTGTTGAATCAAAAAGAATACGTTAACAACTTGAACGTATTCCCTGTACCAGATGGTGATACAGGTCTTAATATGTCTAAGACTTTCCAGGGCGGTGTCGATAGTTTAATCGAAGCTGATACTGTTGGAGGCTGTCTCAAATCCTTCGCTAGAGGAGCACTTCTTGCTGCAAGAGGTAACTCTGGCGTTATTCTTTCACAGTTCCTTCGTGGTTTTACAAAAGACACTGAAGACTTAGATAACTTCACTATTGATACATTTATCGATGCTATCGCCAATGGTCGCGAGCAGGCATATGCTTCTGTTGTTAATCCTACAGAAGGAACAATGCTCACACTCATGACTGATGCGATGAATACACTTAGAGAGAACCGTGCTTCATTTAATGACTTCGAAGATTTGTTCAAGGCATTACTCATCGAACTCGAGATGTCTCTCAAGCGCACTCCTTCTCTCCTCGACGTCCTCGCAGAAGCTGGCGTTGTTGATAGTGGTGGAGCAGGACTTCTCGCAATCTTTAAGGGTATGGCAATGGCTATCGACGGCGAACTCTTAGACGATATCGTTATCCCTGAGGAGAGCACTTCTACTGCAATAGGTATGCTAGACGAGAACGACACGAATGTTTTCGGATACTGCACAGAATTCATTTTGCAGTTGTTCAACAACAAGATTGACGTAGCTTCATTCTCTGTAGATAAGTTCATCGAGGACTTAACAGAACTCGGCGATTCAATCGTGGCTGTTCAGGACGACATCATCGTTAAAGTTCATATCCATACAAAGACACCTGAAGTTGTCCTCGCATTTGCACACAAGTACGGAGAATTCTTGACACTTAAGATTGAGAACATGACTGTACAGCATAACGAGGTAATCGCTCAGTCTGAAGCAGCTGAGAAAATGCCAGACCACAAGGACTACGCAGTTATTGCTGTAGCTTCTGGTGAAGGCATTATCGATTTCTTTAAGTTAATCGGCGCAGACGTTATTATCGACGGTGGTCAGACTAATAATCCTTCTACTGAGGATTTTGTTAATGCAATTAAGAAGGTCAATGCAGATCACATTGTCCTCCTCCCTAATAACTCCAATATCATCCTCACAGCTGAGCAGGCCGCAAAGATGTTCGATGATATGGATATCAGAGTTATCAAGACTAAGTCTATCGCAGAGGGCTATTCATGCCTCTCAATGATGGATCAGGGCGCTGATGATATCGATAGATTTATTACTTCAATGTCTTCATCACTCGATAACGTAGTTACAGGACTTGTTACTACAGCGACACGTGATACTGTTATTGATGGCGTTGATATCAAGAAGGACAAGTATATCGGTATTGGCGACAAGACTATCTATACTTGCGATGACAACAAAGTTGATTGCGCATATAACCTTATCAAGAGCATCCCTGACATCGATAGCAAAGATGTATTGACTATTTTCCAGGGCGCCAACGTAACAGACGAAGAAATAGAGGAATTCCAGGACAGAGTATCATCTGACTATCCTCTTATGGAGATCGGCGTTGTACCAGGCGGTCAGGATGTTTATGACTTGATAATGGCTATTGAGTAATTTAGCGACACATTACAATTTATCGTTACTAATCGACAGGAGCATTGAGATACTATGAGACAGGTATTACTTGATACATTCGGAGCAGATTTAGGCACAGCTGAACTTATTAAAGGCGCAGTTATGGCACTTCGTTCAAGAGATGATTTCGAATTCGTACTATTCGGCAACGAAGATGAGATTAAGGCTGTCCTTAGCGAAGAAGACTACGACGGTTCAAGAATAACTATCGTCAATGCGACTGATTTTATAACTAACGAAGATAATCCTATGAGCGTGTTCCGTGGAAGAGAGAACTCTTCCATGGTGCTCGCTCTTAATTATTTGAAAACAAATGAGAACGCTCATGGGCTTTTGAGCGCTGGTAGTACTGGCGCACTCATGGTGGGTTCAATCGCACACGTGGGAATTAAGAAAGGACTATCAACACCAGTCCTTGGTTCTCTCATCCCTAACCCATTTACTTCATGGAAGCTTCTCGTAGACTGCGGTGCACATCTAACACCTACTGCCGCTGACCTCGTTACATTCGCACGTCTAGGCGCTAAATACTACGCTGCTACATTTAATAATACTAATCCAACAATTGGACTTCTCTCTGTAGGCAGCGAACCAGGTAAAGGCACTGAACTTGTTAAAGAGGCATATAAACTCCTTGAAGAATCAGATTTGAATTTCGTAGGAAATGTTGAAGGTTCTGACCTTCACTTTGGCCGAGCTGACGTTGTAGTAACTGACGGCTTTACAGGAAATGTGCTCCTCAAGAGTATCGAAGAGTCAACTCTTACTGCTACAAAGATGGTTGAGAATTACATGTCCAAGGAGAAACTCGACGAGATGACAATGCATGTTTTCGAGCGCCTCGTAGATCAAATGCATGAAGTATTCGACATGACAACAAGAGGCGGCGCTACATTCCTTGGAACTAACAAATTAATCGTAAAGATGCATGGCTCCAGCACTAGAGAAACAGTGGTAGCATGCGTAGATCAGATACTCAAGACTGATATCAGCGCTCTTTGTTAACGTCGTTATAAGATGCAACGTGCATTCCCTTGCGGAAATAGTACTCAACTGGGATGAATACTAGAATTACTAGGTTAAGTGCCAAGAACATAGGCATCTTAGGGATTGTGAGCCTACAAAGCGCAGTTCCAGCAGTATAGATTACAAATCTTGAGATTCCGTACACGACGCTTCTGAGCATATCTCTATACTTAAAATTCCTGAACACGATGAATTTATAGAAAACAATACTCATAAAGAGGCATACTACGCCTGCTGACATTATTGTTGTGCCCAAAAATCTATAATGGAATATCAAACTGAGCGCCAATGTCAAAAATTCGAACGTCAACAAAGACGCGATTGATGGCCACGCTGTACTGAATAGTCTTAGATAAATTCTCGCAGTGTCCTTAACAGGATTAAAGTGCGATGAACCATTGTCATCGATATAAATCGCATCAATCGGAATAGTCGTAATAGGGATTGCCTGCTTATCCGCATAGAAAAGCATATTCATCTCATAATCGTACTTCTCGCCTCGTACCTTCACGAGCCAATCCACATTATCGATAGTAAATCCGCGAAGACCAGACTGATTATCAGTAAAATAATGTCCTGTTAAGATTGTGTACACGAGCTTACTAAGGTCATTACCGAACCTAGATCTGAACGGTATCTTACCTTTTCTGATACGAACTGCTAATACCATCTTAGCTTTGTTATAGAGCTCATCGAAAACACGCTTGATATCTACAACCAAGTGCTGTCCATCAGCATCAGCAGTTACAAAATACTCAGCATCAGGGAAAAACTCCTTAATTCTTCTGAAACCGTGCTTGAGGGCGCCACCTTTACCAAGGTTACGTTCATTATCAATAATCTTTACTCCCTCAACGTTAGAGACAGCCTCGAACAATCTCTTATAGCCAGGACCGCTGCCATCGTTAATAACGAGCACGCCAAAACCTTCACTCGTAATCTCTTCTACGAGCCCAATGAGTGTCTCATCTGGTTTATATGCTGGTATTACAACGACAGACTTCATGTGGTTCCTTCTTTTAACGCATTATGCTCACATTATTGCACGTTTTGAGCAATAAAGGAAATGATTTCCTCCATAAGTTCGATATTAGCTTCACCTTCGCTATTACGAAGAATATCTGAATGGCCGTTACAACCTTCCTCAGTAGCGAGGATATAATCTACCTCATCATTAACATCAGTAGCCTCAATATCAGCCTGATGTGAATATGTTGAATATTTATCTACAGCAATTCGCTCATCTTCACTTCCGTGAATAATAAGTGTAGGAACATCTGTCTTATCCATAGCTTCAACAGCATTAGCATCAACATACCCCTTGCCGAAGATCATAATGTTATAGAGGTATAACATTGGATAATTAGCGTATGCGAAGCCACCCATCATGCCAACTGCTGGCTCCATAATACCTTCCATCGCACTATTAATTCCTCCGATAGATATAATGCATGCAATATCATGATCAAAGAGTGGAACTGCAGTAGCAGCATAACCACCACGGCTATGGCCAAAGAGAACAATCTTCTCATAACCGAAGTTGCCATTACTCTCAACAAAAGTAAGTGCCTCATCCAAATCTAAGAGCTCCTGCTCAAAGCCAATCATACTCTTACCTTCACTTAGGCAAGTTCCAGTTGGATCAAAAGTGAATACACCCCAACCTTCTTCGCTAAATCTAAGTATCTGTGGGAGATATTCATCCATGCTCGCATTCATTCCAGGAACAACTACTACGAGTACATCTTGCTCGTCTGAATCATAGAGGTAACCTACTAACTCATTATCACCTGAACTGAACTTCTCTGTCTCACGGTTAGCTACGATAGCTTCGTACTTACCTTCAATTACTATTGGGTCACAATCGTAGCGTGGGAACATGCTATCGTAGATAACTTTGGTAATGATTGGGCATGCAATAATATTAAGAATTATAAAAACAACAATGATCCTTATTACTAGTTTCAATTTGCTGTTTTTGGTTTTGCTTGTTTTCATATCACTTTTCCTTTAATATGTTTTATATAATAAGGAGAATTCGCCATGTATTTTACACCAACTTACAAGATTAATATATGTCCAGATGCAGAGTACATGGATTTTATAGAGAATGTAACTGATCAGATTGAATCACTCGGAACATCGGGTGTTTTCGAGTCCTACGACAACAAAAATATCTTCTACAGATATGTACTAGCCAAGGACGCCAAGGCATCAGTTGTAATTCTCCACGGCTACACTGAATTCGTTCAGAAATACTATGAGACAGCCTGGTATCTCCTCAATTCCGGATACAACGTATACTTGTTCGACATGCGTGGACATGGATTATCCGATCGTGAGACGGAGGAAAAACACTTCGCGCACATTAATAGTTTTGACGACTACGTTAAGGATTTGGAGTCATTTATCGATCAGATTGTAATTCCAACATCAGATGGCAAGCCTCTATACGCTTTCTCTCATTCAATGGGCGGAGCTGTAGTTCTTTGCTATATGTGTGACCATCCGGATGTTTTCGAGAAGTCCGTATTCTGCTCACCAATGATTGATCCACACACAAAGGGCGCACCAAGGTGGGTTACTGTTCATCACGTTATGAGCAAGGGTAAGGAAGTTGGTTGGGACAAGAAATTCACATTCTCTGGCAACTGGAACCCTAATCCTGATTTCAAGAAGTCTGTAGATAAGAGCTATAACCGTTTTATCAGCAACCTCAATATCAGACGAGCTGACTGGCATTACCAGAATTCCTGCTCTACTTTCGCGTGGATGCGTGAAGTTATGGCAATCAGAGACAAGCTCATGAATAAAGAAGTGATTGGCAAGATTAATTCCAAGGTGCTCATTATGTCTGCAGGCCACGATTATATGGTTAAGCTTGCAGCTGAGAAGAAGTTTTCCAAGCTTCTCAAGGATTGCGAATACTACTGTTTCAAGGATGCTAAGCATACTATCTACACTGGTACTGACGAGAATATTACCCTCTTTTATAAGAAGATGCTCGCGCATTTCAAGAACTAAATTAGCTATCACAAGACGAATTCAAATATAAATGAAATAACACTTGACAAATTGACACGTGTACTTCATAATATTCAAGTCTTATGGCGCCATAGCCAAGCGGTAAGGCAGAGGTCTGCAAAACCTTTATGCCCCAGTTCAAATCTGGGTGGCGCCTCCAAAAGTAAAGAGTTGTCTCAAATGAGGCAACTCTTTTTTGTTGTTCTGATTTCTTCGGATTTTTGAGGTCCGTATTTTGAAGTTGACTTTACAGAGGCCCCATTACATTCTATGTCTTCAAGCGCTAAAAATAGAACTGTTCAGATTATGCGAACGCTTTTATGAGTAGTCTGAATTCATCACGCACGCATTAATTGAAAATTCATACTTATTTGCAAAAATGAATAACAAACTGAATTTCTAAACACCGTTCAAAGTGAAAATTCAGATGTTTTGAAAAAATCTACAAATAGTATGAATATAGAGAATCATAAATTCAGAGTATTCTTGAAATATTGATTATAGTCTGAATTATATAAAATTACGTTCTCATAATATTCAGATAAATCAATAAAAAGGAAGAATAATCTGAATGTTTCTCATTAAGGCGATTAGGAAATTCAGACAAATCACTCAAATAAACAAATCATCTGAAACCTATTCTCTTTCACTCTTTATAAATTCATACAAATGCGTAATAGAACTATTATATCTGAATTCTTCCATTCCCAAGTTCATAAACAGCACGATAACGACTACACCCTATAGGTTGCGCATATAAAAGAACCTACTCCCTATTAAGAGAGTAGGTTCAACACTTTAATTCCAAACGATTACTCTAATTACCTACTGAATTAATAAACACTTTATGTCCTTCAATGTCAGCACTAATGAAATCAATATCATAAGCAGACTTCAAAGATGTAAGCGTCAATGCCTCCGAAGGAGCGCCAGACGCAATCTTCACACCTGACTTCATAAGAAGGATGTTATCAGCATGTAGGCTCGCGAGATTGATGTCGTGGATGACAATTACAAATGACTTACCACGGCTTCGGTGATCCTTAATAATCCTCATAAGCTTATCAGCATACTTAACATCAAGGTTAGCTGTTGGCTCATCAAGTAATGTCCAATCAGCGTCCTGGATTATCGCACGAGCTATGAATACCCTCTGCTTCTCACCTGCACTAAGGGTATCGACGTTACGAGACAAGAAATCTTCAAGGCCAAATTCAGCTATTACTTCATCAATAATTCGCTTGTCCTCTGCCGTCTCTCTGATGTAAAACTTGGACTTATTATATCTACCGAGTGACAATACGTCTCTAACGGTCGTATTTAGGCTTCCTGTGGTCTCCTGAGGCACGTATGCCATAGAGTTACCATATTCTTCACAGTGGTTAATCAGGTACTTAAGGAGCGTTGTTTTGCCACAGCCGTTAGGACCTAATATCATTGAGATCGAGGCCTCGTTAAATGTAGTAGTAAGATCATTAATCGCTACATAGCTACCATATTTATGAGTTACATTCTTAAGTTCTATATTCATCTCATCTTCCTCTCTCTTCTTAGGCCTGTGAGCATAAGATATAGAAAATATGGTGCGCCAATGAGACTAGTAATAGCTCCAATTGCGATCTCACCAGGAGCCGCTACTGTCTTCGCGATAGTGTCACAGATGACTGTGAAGATTGCACCTACAAGGAATGACATTATGAGCTTGGATCGCATCTTATATACACGCATGAAGCTAACGCAGTGTGGGATTATGAGACCGATAAATCCAATGATGCCACTATTAGCTACGCAGAATGCGAGGAGTATTGAGCTAACAGTAAGAAGAATAGCTGATGAACTTGATGAAGATACTCCAAGGCCTTTAGCAGCTTCTTTGCCAAGTTTGAGGACGTCGATGCGTGGAGCTATGATTATCAAGATTGGCATTAGGATTAGGACTACGATGCTCATGATGAGTGTTTTTGATGGGGTCGAATTACTAAATGTGCCGAGCATCCAGAGGTAAATCTGCTCAAGGCGATCCTTGTTCATTGTCATGATGACTGTGATTATCGCTGTGAAGATTGAGCTAATTGCAATACCTGCAAGAAGCGTTGTGTTAAGGTCGTAGTCGCCACTGATACGAGCAATGTTATATACGATGAGCCATGTTACGACTGCACCGACAATCGCGCCTAGGTAATTACCTGTAATACCAAATACGGAAAAGCTCACGCCAGATACCATCATTATTGTCGCGCCTAAGGCACTACCTGATGATATGCCGAGGACTGATGCATCTGCCATAGGGTTTTTGAACAGGCCCTGCATAACAGCACCAATAGAAGCTAGACTGCCTCCGATTAATGCAGACATGATAATACGAGGAAAGCGCACCTGTAGAATAATTGTGCGAGTAGCTTTAGATATTTCTTCTGAATTAGTTAAGGTCTTGATGATATCAGGAATTGGAATTCGGACACTGCCAAGACAACAGGAAATAAGCATCACAACAACCAGCACAATAAGGCTGATTATTATCTTGATGCCCGTTGCGGCATCGCGCAATTTGAGCATGCCAAATAACCTCCATTAAAAAATAGTAAGGTAATGTCTATCTGAAATTATAGTCCAACATCAAGAAATAGATCTGTTCTTGTAGGCTCTCTTCTTCTCGTACATTCTCTTATCTGCTAGGCTAAGGCATTCCATCGCATCTGTCAAATTATCTTTGTATGAGATACAGCTACCGATACTTACATGTATATCGTATTCCTTGCCAAGCTGCTTACATTTACTAGCGAGTGTAGCTTCTACTACCTTAATGAAATTCTCGTGTAATGTGATATTTGAAGATGTAAGGATAATCCAGAACTCATCTCCACCAGTACGTGCTACGATATCGTTCTCGCTTGTACAAGAAGTAAATACTTCTGCCACAGTCTTGAGCGCAAAGTCACCCTCTAGGTGTCCAAAGTTATCGTTAATGAACTTAAGGTTATCCATATCAGCGCTGATAAAAGACACTGGCTCACGGGACAAATCCTTAGTGCTAACCATTTCCTTGAGGTTCTGCTCAAAGCCACGTCTATTCAAGATGCCTGTAAGAGTATCAATAAGGCTCTGTTTCTTAATCTCAGCGTAGTCACTATACTCTTCCTGGAGGAACAAATCTTCATATGCTACACCGATAGCTGATGTGAACGGAGCGATAAAAATATTGATGTCACTGTCTTCTGTTAACTCAGATGCGAGATATCCATAAATCTTATTCTTGTGATGAACAGGCATAACAACAAAGCATACTGGTTTGTCGTTATCGTACACAGATGCAGGGATAATCTCTCTTCTCTCGAAAACAATGCCTTCCTCAAAGAACTCTCCAACATCACGATTATCCTGATTAAAGAGATTACGTACAGAAGGAATGAAAGGTCTAAATTCCTTGCGAAGCATCATCGTCTCACTAAAAGGCTGATCGTTATCATTGTCATCTGTATTAAGGCAAAGGAATGATCTTGCGAAGCCCGTTCTGTCAAAATACGAACCAAGGAGTTTGAGTTTCTCTTCTTCAGTGATGCAGTTCTGAACATCAGTCATAATGAGACCAGCCATACGGACATCAACATAGTTCTCGATTAGTTTTCGAGATATACCAGTGATGTCAAATCCAGAAACGCAAAGGTTACATCCGCAGCTACCTCTGCGCTGAATTGCTCCAGATAGGAATGTATCGGAGTTAATCTTCTTACCTTCGTTAACTGCCTCAATTACATTCATAGCCTCAATAGCCATATCCTTTGATGGAACACTAACTGTAGTGAGTGGCTGCTCATATCCCTGACCTTCTACAATATCGTCAAATCCAGAGATTGCAACATCATCTGGAATCTTATAACCACGCTTCTTGAACTCATCACAAAGACCAAGCGCCATATAGTCGTTACCGCAAATAACCGCCTCAGGAGCGCCGTCGAATGCACTAACAAATTGATCAACTGCCATTGAACATCTGAATATCCAATAGTCGCCCTCGAAAACATACTGCTCAGTTATCTGCAATCCTGCGTCAGCCATAGCAGCCTTGTATCCATTCAAGCGCTCAATAGCATCTGCTGCTGAATGTGGACCTGACATGTAGCAAATCTTTGTGAATCCATGATCCTCAATGAAATGCTTAGTCATGTTATATGTTGTCTGGAAATCATCTACAAGAATTCTGTAAGACTGTTTTGAACCATTTCTAACAGCAACAACAGGACAGCTACACTCATTCTTAATTCGTCTCAATAGAACAGTCTCCATTCCATCAAGGTCAAATGTATCAGGGAGTGTAACAATACCTGTGAATTCTGAAAAGCTAGGGATTCTAATTACGTCGCGCTCACAACTATCGTACAAATGTGTACTTGTGTATGAACCAAAGTTGGAGAAAACAAATAAATCATAATCGCGTTCTTTTGTAACTCTCATTAGGTGTTTAATGAATTCTTTTTGGAATTCACGTCCAATCTCACCTATAAACGCTGCTATCTTTTTACGCATAGAATATCCCCCATTGCCTACCTCCTAAATAGTAACAAATTTTTGTCAATTCAAGAATAGCTAAACCCCTTACAGATATTAAATTAATATGAACATTACACGCTATAAAGGGGTAATTGAGGAATAATTGTGTACTAATTGAATGAAACTATAATCTAGATAGAAAAACCACTCCCGACACATAATCGGAAGTGGTTCGTTAAATCAATTTATATGTTGATTAAGCAGCCTCTGCTACGTCCATTGAAGCGAGGATATCAGCGATAAACTCGATACCTTCAACATTACGTGGACCCTGTCTCTCGAAGAGGTTACCATCTACTGAGTAAACCTGGCCGTTCTTTACTGCAGAGAGATCTGAGTAAGGAGCTGTTGTTGTGAATGTCTCGTAATCAACCCATGTTGAGAGGAGGATGATATCTGGATCAGCTGCGATAAGAGCCTCAAGAGAATATGACCAACCATCAACATCGCTAGCTGCGTTATTAGCGCCTGCAGCATTGATAATATCGTTAATGAATGTATCACCACCGGCTGTGAACTCACCCCACTCGCCGAAGCCCATGCAGTAGTAAACTGTCATTGCATCGTCAGCTGGCTCAGTAGCAACTGCTTCATAACGAGCCTTCAAATCAGCGTTGAGTGCTTCACCAGCATCTGGGCAACCAAGAACTGTTGCTACGTCAGAAATAATGCCGTATGTGCCATCGAATGACTCTTCGTCAACAATGATAACTGTAGGAATACCAAGAGCTGTAATAGCGTCGTATGACTCCTCTGTAAAGATAGATGAAGCAATAACGAGATCTGGCTCTGTAGCTGCGATAGCTTCAAGATCTGGAGTATAAAGATCACCTACTGATGGAACATCGAAAACCTCTACTGGGTAATCGTCGTAATCTGTTCTACCAACGAGCTTGTCACCCTGACCGAGTGCATAAACAATCTCTGTAAGAGCTGGTGAAATAGATACAACCTTCTGTGGCTCTGCTGGGATTTCAACTTCGTGGCCAAGGCTATCAGTAAATGATACTGTAGCAACTTCTGGCTCTGTTTCTTCAGTCTCTGCAACTGTTGTTGCTTCTGTTGTTTCTTCAGTAGCTGCCTCAACAGTAGTTGTTGCTTCAGTTGTCTCATTTGTGTTGTCATCTGAACAACCAGCAACGATAGCTGTGAGCATAGCTACAGAAACGATAAGACTAACGATCTTCTTCATTTTGTAACTTCTTTCCGGTACCAACCGCCCTCCGCAGTTCTACCAAACAATATTAACTCATCGGCAGGTTTCCTGACTTGATGCCACTTAGCTTAAGTCACCTTCTCCCCGATTATCTCGAGAATGGTATGTCGACCAATGCATAAGCATCTGACAGTAGCGGGGGCTGCTCAGGATTTACACCTGATTCCCTTTTACCTCCTGTTACAGAGCACCGACGGCTCCATTATTATAGCACTAGCGCCTAGTGTTAACGTCTTATCGACAAGGGTATAAATGCCGATTATTTGTCTCATAAACTCACCAGCTTCGTACAATTTGTCAGCAAAAAACAACTCCACCTTTTTATTGGTGGAGTCATAAATCTATCAATATAAATTATGTAACAATGCCTTCTGTTAGTTTAGAGAAATCGACACCTCTATAATGCTTTTGAATGAATGCCTCTGCCTTCTTCTCATATAGCTCATCAGCAATCCTATTAGCATTAGTAATCAACAACCTCTCATGCTCACACTGGAATGGCGATATCTCGTCAACTTTACCAGTGCACTGGTAGTTAGTACAGCAACATGTATAACGACACTGCTGTCGATAATCACAGTCCTCACAAATTGTAGGAGTGTGACTTCTATATTCTCTAATCGCCTGTAACTTATCAGGATCAATTCCATTAAATACATCGCCAATACAGAACTTATCTTCAATGAACTGCTGACAAGGATATATCTTACCATCTGGAAGTATGCTAGGCTGCTTGTCACCAATCTCACAGAGCTTCCTGAGTGACTGATCGCCTCTGATTCGAACCTTTATTTTTGTGTCGAATGGCGCGAAAACAAAATCTTTTCCTTCTTCGGTCCACTTAATATAAAGTTCAGCAATTTTCTCGTATTCTTTAGCGAGCAATTCCAAAGTGTCATCGTCCCATACACATTCTCGCGCAATACGTGGAGTAGCAAGAATTACTCTAAATCCTCGATTAAATAAATACTCGACAGAAGCTGCGAACTTAGTAACACATGAAGGATCAACAGTCATCATACAGATTGCCTTTGGCTGATACTTAAGAAGAATATCTATCTTCTCTTCTAGCTCCTCCCTAGTACCCTTACCATTAGCGTAAACTCTACAATCGTCTTGCATTAGTCCATCGTGAGACATTGCAATACTCATATTATGTTTGGTCGCAAACTTAATAAACTCTTCATCAAGCAAGAGACCATTAGTCACAATCTTGAAGTTAACTGAATGGTTTTTAATCTCCTCCGAATGGCACCATTTAACGAATTCAACAATTGTATCTTTGCATAGTAATGGTTCGCCACCATAGATACAAAAGCCTGTGCTAAGACTGCCTTTGCTCATTGAATACTTAACAGCAGACTTACAAGTATCAAGAGATATATTACTTCGTCCACAGAATTCACTAGACGCGTTGTATCCGTTATTCTCCTGATAACAGTATGTACACGCAAGATTGCACTTGGTTGTCATATATAATGCAAAATTCATAGACTACCCTTATTTACCTTGATACGAATTAATCTTCTTCGTCAATATAAGATACATCACCAGCGAGTTCGATCTCGGCATAATCGATAGTATAGTTGCTATCATCTGACACGATAACCAGATTACCATCTAAAGTCTCATAGTAAGCATACTTACTTTCTGGGAACATCTCGTAAAACTCTGAATCATCTTCTACATCACTAAGATTTGTGTCGTAGACAATAGCAAATAATCCATTTGCGCAAAGTGTATCACCGTATTTCAAATCAATGCAGCTATTTGAATTAATCCACTCGTAATTCTTCTCGACACCACTAGCAATCAATACTGTGTATTCCACAGGATCCAAACAAGTCTCACCACCTGCATAGCCGAGATCTTCAGTTGGATCTGGTTCTACTATACCGCCATCAATTGCAGGTGATTCAGTAGTCTTTATATTAGTTTTATTGAAAGTACCTGAACCAATCTTCATATCTGTGCAAGATGCTACAGTAAACAATGTAGATGCTGTCAAAGTAAGTGCCGCAACAGTCTTAACTGAATCTACACTTGTAAGCTTTGGATATTTAGGTGTTTTCGAATTCTTCTGTGGTAAAACTTTCATAACAATTCTCCTATTCGCTAATAATCTAACCCTACATATATGACGAACGATATAAATAATATGTTGCAGGTCTTAGTAAGGCCTGCAACATGTTTTCGAGCACTATTCAATTAATTAGAAGGATTAGAGACCAAGCTTAATTCTAGCAAGATCGATAAGCTCCTCATCTGTGTATATACCGCCTTCGTATTTACCATATACTGAAGCATATACAATTTTTCCTGTGGCACCATCAAAATCTAGCGCACCAATTGCATTAGCTATGAGTTCTCTGTCTGAGTTAAATACATATGCTCCAACGTTAGTAAAGATATAAAGATTATCGTCTTCATCAACGGCATAGAAATCTTTAAACACCTTACTATCCCTGATATATGTTGTCTCATAAAGGAGTTCAGAAGTCTCAGTATCATATACACGCATATATGTGTAATTGTTTACTACAGCAATATGCAAATCCTTAATGTATACGTAGTTATTAATCAAAGATGCATCAGGGATACCCTTTGCCTCAGCCTCATCCTTTGCATCTACACCAGTATAGCTTATACATGATTGAGTTCCAGTCTTGAATGAATCAACTGCTGTAAGCGCATGTGGTGCGTTATAAGCGAAGATGCTAACTGATGTCGTAGACTCCAAGATAATTGGATAGCAAGTTCCATAATCTGAACTTGCATGTTCACAACTCTTAATAGAAATACCCTTTGTATCGATAGTTGACTCAGTCTCTGTGAAGCCCAAGCCATCGAAGTAGTAAATCATATGTCCTGAAGCATTGATAGTAAGGAATGTAGTATCAAATGGAACAACATCTACAACATACTCACTGGATGTATTAGGTGTATAGAAATCAATAAACTCACCGTTCTCAATATTAAGCAAGTACATAGCGAACTTACTATATAGAACAAGGCCTGGTTTATCATTAACCTTAACTACTTCAAGGTCAGGCTTGTATGTATTGATATCCTTCTTCCAGATAACTGATCCTTCTTCTTCCAAGTTGATAGCAAATGTAACTGTCTTATATTCGAGAGTGCCAGTATATACACACAAATCAACATAAACAATATTAGGATTATCAATATCGCTAATGATATTAATGTCATTAACATCACTACTGTTATATAGAACTTCTGGCTCGACAATCATAAGTGGCTCGTCATTACCAACCTCGAAGATTGTGAGATTACCATTTACAATTGTTGCATACTTAGTTCCATCCTTAGTGATTGCACCAACATTATTTTTGTTATTTGCAACGACTTCTTTTGTATTAACATCAATGATAGCCTGTGCACTATATGATGTAAAAGATACTGTCGTTGAACCTCTACGATATTCGAGCTCTAATGCTTCAAAACCAAGGCTAACCTTCTTAACTTCGTTGACAGTTGAGCCATCTACTTCATAGAAAATAGCATTTGTACCATCAATAAGTACGAACAACTTATCTGTGATAAATCTACAACGCTGATGTTCTGTTATGTCAGTAGGATGTATTGTTTCCTTCTCGAAAATAATCTCTCTATTGATGTAATCGTACAAATAGAATGAACTATCGGAAGTCTCCAAGAGCATGTAATTGATTGTTCCATTTGTTGAGACATCAATAATCTGCTTATTAAGCTCAACTGTGTCTACAATTCTAAGAGTGTAATCGTAGTGATACACATTCATTGCTTCTGAGAGAGCCAAAATACCATATGATGTTCTTGGAAGTGGATATTCACTATCATCTGTAAGAGCATCGTAAGCAACTTGAATAGCTAATCTATTCATATTGTTAGATGAATACTGAAGTGACTCATCAGCCTTGTTCTTTGCTGCAGCATACAAAAGCTCATTCATCTGTGCTTCAATCTTCTCACTCTTCTCTGATAATTCATCATTCTGAGCTTCGATCTTACTAGCCTGCGCCTTGATCTCAGCATTTTTATCACTCAATTCAGAATAAGCAAGATTTAGGTTGAAGTACATAATAGAAGCATAAAGACCAAAACCAACACTTACTGTGAGAACAATTGCTGCAAGAGTAGTAATTCTTCTAATCTTACGAGCACGCTGTCTCTGCTTGAGGTCGTCAAAGTCAACGCCAAACATAGGAGCAAGAAGTCTTAAGATCTCAACATCCATGAGCTTCTTGATCTTACTGTGGCTGCTAGCTCTTACATCAGCAGCAAGTGGCTCAACCTTCTCCTGAAGAATAATCTCCTGACCAGTAGCAGCATCGAACTTCTTAACTTCATGAACTCTAAGAGATTCTGGGAAAGATTCATATGGCTCACCTTCTACAAGTACTGCGAGGATATGATCACTACCGTGCATCTCTGTAAAAGTCTCAATCTCCTTAAGACACCAAATAGAATCCTTAAGACGTGGAGTACAAATAACAATCAACCACTCTGATTCTTTGAGCGCATCCTTGATTGAATCTTCAAGGTTACTAGACAAAGGGAGCTCATCCTGATCTCTAAATACTCGTGTAATTCTCTCCTTACCATTAGACTTTTCCTTAAGTCTCTTTGGTAACTTAAATGCCTCGAGCTTTTTATGAAGTGTCTCAGCTACGAACTGATCAACACCACCATGTCTATAACTTATAAAAGCATCGTATTTCATATAATTCCCCTCTTATTAGATCTCCTCGTATGTCTTATGGAAAATCTTGTTCTCAATAATATACATATCATTAAGGTCATCAATTCGTACTGCGAGATAATCACCTGCATTACCTAACATGTATGAATCCTTCATCCACTGTGTGAATACCTTATGTGTCTTATCAATCTTCTTAGCATAAATCGTTCCTGAACCAGTTGACTCACATAGTTTAGCGTACTTAACCAAGTCAACAACTTCGCCAGTAATCTTATTCTTAGCACTAGGAACGTATTCTGTATTAACTACGTACTTCTCGAACTCATATGGCTCGTCAATTACATTGTTATTCTTATGGAACTTCTCTGCGTGAATTGGATAAACCTCACCCTTAATTCCAATCATGATATATGTGCCTTCATCGGCGATAAAATCACTATCACCTTCAATAGTTCGTACCATCATTGGTGTGCCTGGCGCGAAAACATCCGTTGTCTTCACAAATCCAAGGCGAACTGGGAGTTTCTTATACTTCTTCAATTCATCTACGTTAACCTTGAACTTACCTGGCTCAACTAATGTGAAGCTATTGTAGTACTCAATCATTCTGTTATTGAAATATCCTTCAGCGTGAACACCTGGGAAAATCTCATGGAAAAGATTAATACTAATCCATCCACCAGCCTTCTCGTAATGACCTCCACCAGAACCTATTCTGTCTGTGAGGTATGCTGCGAGCTCACTAGCATTAACTTCCTTAACACAGCTACGAACAGAAATCTTAATACCCTGTTCATTCTCTGCGAATACTACACAAGTATTTACACCATCAACCTGGAGCAAGAAATCGCTAATAAGACCCAATACGTTAGGATCACAAGGATTAGACTTAATTACTGCGAAATGATATTCATCGTTAAGGCTATAACGAAGAATTGCCATTCCAGCAATATCTAATTCCTTGATTGAGATATTGCAATTTCTGAAGCTTGTAATGTCTGACTTGCTATAATCTAACTGATCAATCATATCTCTATCATGCGGATTACTAAGTTCAGCGAGCATTCCACTATCAGTATAAAGACCATAGTAGAGTGCAGTTGAAATCTCACTATTTAGATCGAATCCTTCCTCCTTAAGTAATTCCCACACTACAGTTGAACAACTATTGTAGTCCGGCTTAATGTGGTTATAAGTTTGTACGGTTTTCTCAACCTGATGATGGTCAATGATTGCATATGAATTAGCATTGAAATCAGTTACGTTACCTGCACCATGCTGACAGTCAACAGTAATAAGCAATCCATTGTTCTCTAGATCTGATCCTGGAGCCACATACATAATAGGAATATTGAGAGTATTAATCATCAATGTGAGATTAGCCTTAGTAATGCGGTTTCTACCAGAATAAATAAGGTTAACGCTCTTTCCCTTGCTCTTAAAAAATTCATACAAAGCCCAACCAGAAGCTATTGCATCTGCGTCTGGAAAATCATGACACTGAATAGTAATGAAATCGAACCCTAACAAATCTTTTAATTGCATATAATAGAACCTCCATAGTGAGTATCACCTTTCATTATCTTTGTATCAGCTCAAATAGTCAACACACGATACTTAGTATGAACTCCTAAATCTATCTATATGATACTATCATCTTGTTATTAACATACAGTATAAATTGTCAGTTGTCAATATCTTTTGTTAAGAAGTAGGCCGTAATATCCTATTAATTGGTACTTCACTGAAACATGCGGAAGGAGTGGATATAGTGGACGCCAGTACAAATATCAGTACAAACTTTTCGCAGATACTATCAAATGTTTGTACTGGGAGTGTGTTTAGGCGCTCCAGTACAAATATCAGTACAAACTTTTCACGGATACTATCAAATATTTGTACTGGGAGGGTGTTCAGCGCTCCAGTACAAATATCAGTTCAAACTTCTTGCAGATACTATCAAATGTTTGTACTGAGAGGGTGTTTAGGTGCTCCAGTACTTAAATCAGCATTTCCCAAGAAAATGCGAAAAACCTTTTAATTACTCGAAAACAAAACGCTGACCTCAAAGTCACTGCACTTACTGAGATCCGCGTTATATATAACTATCTATAATTCAAATTTGGGCAAAAAAATACCCTCGAGTTAACTCAAGAGTATTGGTGACCCCAACGGGAATCGAACCCGTCACTCCGCCGTGAAAGGGCGACGTCTTAGCCGCTTGACCATGGGGCCTTAAGTGGTAGCGGCAATGTGATTCGAACACATGACCTGCCGGGTATGAACCGGACGCTCTGGCCAGCTGAGCTATGCCGCCACGTAATGCTCGATAATTATAGCAACGTATAGCTACTTCGTCAAGCAATATTTTATGTTTTTTGAAATTTTTTCGATAAAGCGTAGATTTCAGGTCAAAACCATCGGTATTGATCCAGCCATAATCATCACTCAATCAATTTAATGAAATGAAAAAGGAGTGTGGAATAATCCACACTCCTATTTGAAACAAGTTTGAATACAAATCTCAAATTACTTGAGTTCCATCTCAGCGCCAGCCTCTTCGAGCTTCTTAGCAAGAGCCTCAGCCTCGTCCTTAGCAGCACCTTCCTTGATAGCAACAGGAGCCTTCTCAACGAGTTCCTTAGCTTCCTTAAGACCAAGACCGCAAGCATCCTTAACAGCCTTGATAACGTTCATCTTAGAAGCGCCGAAGCTCTTCATGAATACTGTGAACTCTGTCTTCTCAGCAGCAGCAGCCTCACCAGCGCCACCTGCAGGTGCAGCAACAGCTACAGCAGCAGCTGATACGCCAAACTCTTCTTCAATTGCCTTTTCGAGATCGAAAAGTTCCATAACTGACAATGTCTTGATTTCTTCGAGAATATTTGTAACTTTCTCACTAGCCATGATTAATTTCCTCCATGAATATTAATAGAATAAAATGTTTAAATAATTAAGCCTCTGTTGGTGCTTCTGCAGCAACTGGAGCTTCTTCTGCAGGTGCTTCTGTAGCCTCAGCAACTGGTGCTGGAGCGCCTTCTTCTTCCTGCTTCTTCTCTGCAACAGCCTTAACGAGCATAGCAAGCTTTGTAAATGGGAAAAGCATGCCATAAACAACCTGGCTGTAGAGAGTCTTCTGGTCTGGTACTTTTGCAAGAGCAACTACATCATCAATTGAAGCAGCCTTACCCTCGATTGCACCACCCTTAATTGTAAGTGCCTCGTAATCATCAGCGAACTTAGCGATAACCTTTGCAGGAGCGATAATGTCCTCTGAATAAGCTACAGCTGTTGGACCCTCGAATAACTCGTCGAGACCTTCGATACCGAGCTCCTTAAATACGAGACGAAGAGTTGTATTCTTAACTACTTCGTACTTAACACCGTTCTTACGGAGCTCATTACGCATTGCTGTGTCCTGCTCTACTGTAAGACCACGTGCTGATACGAATACGAAAGTTGTAGCTGTCTTGTATGCTTCAACAAGATTTGCAACAACCTGCTTCTTAGCAGCTAAAATCTTCTCACTTGGCATTTGTGGTATTCCTCCTTGTTTTCAGAATATTAAAAACCCCTCGTGCCATGAAGACATGAGGGGTAGTTACTTATTAAATCAAAGTTTCTAAACCTCGGTAGGGAGCTTACGCTTTACTGTGACCTACTGTCTTTGGCAACAAACGGATAATTATTAAATTGTCGTGTGGTTTAGAAACCACGGGTGATATGATACACCCTATTTCAAGAAATAACAAGTCCTAAGCTGAAATTAAACGAGCTTAGATGTGTTAACCTTGATACCAGGGCCCATTGTAGCTGAAAGAGCAACGCTCTTAAGGTACTGACCCTTAGCAGCTGCTGGCTTAGCCTTAACGATAGCATCCATAAGAGTCTTGAAGTTCTCTTCGAGCTTCTCCTGACCAAATGATACCTTACCGATTGGGCAGTGGATGAGGTTTGTCTTATCAAGACGATACTCAATCTTACCAGCCTTAATTTCATTGATAGCCTTTGTTACATCCATTGTAACTGTACCAGCCTTAGGGTTTGGCATTAAGCCCTTAGGACCGAGGATCTTAGCGATACGACCGATAACACCCATCATGTCTGGAGTTGCAACGATTGTATCAAACTCGAACCAGTTCTCCTGCTGGATCTTTGTAACGAGCTCCTCAGCACCTACAAAATCTGCACCTGCTGCTGTAGCTTCGTCAGCCTTAGGTCCCTTAGCAAATACGAGAACCTTCTTTGTACGACCTGTGCCGTGTGGAAGTACTACTGTACCTCTAACCTGCTGATCTGCGTGACGTGAATCTACGCCCAAACGAACGTGTACTTCAACTGTCTCATCAAACTTAGCCTTACCTGTTTCCTGTACAAGACGAATAGCCTCAGAAGGATCATAGGCTGTTGACTTCTCTACGAGCTTTGAAAGCTCTGTATATCTCTTGCCTGCTTTCATTTATTATTCCTCCGCTATTATCTTTCTACTACGATACCCATACTACGTGCAGTACCTGCTACCATCTCAGCACAAGCCTCAACTGAAGCTGCGTTTGTATCTGGTAACTTGATTTCAGCAATCTTCAAGCACTCTGCGAATGAGATCTTAGCTACCTTTGTAGTATTTGGCTTACCTGAACCGCTCTCGATGTTGCAAGCCTTCTTGAGCAATACTGGTACCGGTGGAGTCTTTGTAATGAATGAGAATGAACGGTCTGCAAAAACAGTAATAACTACTGGAATGATAAGACCTGCATCCTTTGCTGTTCTCTCATTAAACTCTTTTACGAACTGCTGGATGTTTACACCGTGCTGTCCAAGAGCTGGTCCAACCGGTGGCGCTGGTGTTGCTTTGCCTGCAGGTATCTGTAACTTAATATAACCTGTGACTTTCTTAGCCATAATGGCCACCTCCCAAAAAATTTTAGTTTGTAATCTCTTATCCAAGATTACTTATATATTGTTCGGACTACTGTCCGGGATAAGCATAAAGCTTAAATCTAGATTAGCTAAATCTAGTAACCTGTACGAAGTCAACCTTTACAGGTGTAACTCTACCAAACATAGTAACGTTAACTGTAACCTGCTGCTTCGCAGAATCAATGCTCTCAACTTTGCAAACCTGGTCTTGGAAAGGACCTGCAATAACACGAACCATGTCACCAACTTCGTAGTTAACAACTGGTGTGATATCAGCAACCAAGCCCATTGCAATGCAATCTTCATCTGTAAGTGGAAGAGGTCTGTTAGCATTAGGACCAACGAAGCCTGTAACACCACGTGTATTTCTAACGTAGTACCAGATTTCCTCGTTGTAAATCATCTTAACAAATACATAACCAGCAAACTTCTTCTGCTGTGTTACCTTTGTCTTACCGTCTTTAATCTCAACAACTTCTTCAGTAGGCACGAGTACTTCTGTAATCATGTCTGTAAGACCACGATTCTCAACGAGCTTCTCCAAAGTTGTCTTTACTTTATTCTCATAACCTGAATATGTGTGAATTACATACCACTGAGGTTCTTTCTGTTCAGACATCTGTACGCACTCCTATAAAGCTATCGCTAATATAATTAATTAGCCTCTGTTGTCTCTGCCTCTGTTTCAGCAACTGTCTCTGCAACTGTCTCTGCAACAGTTGTCTCAGAAGGGATAGCTACTGTTGTCACTTCTGTAGGCTTAAGATCGTAGAAACCTGCTTTCTCAAGACCTAAGTGAGCAAAGTAACTTACTGCTGACAAAAGAATAGCAAAGAATACAATAACAACTAACACAACAGCAGAAATTGACTTCAACTTCTCTTTTGAAGGCCAAATAACTTTCTTGAGTTCAAGAATTACTTTTTTGAAGCCTTCGCCAATGCGTGCAAAGATGTTCTTCTTCTTTTCAGCCATTAGTTTTTCCTCTTAAATATGAATCAAGAAATTACTTAGTTTCCTTGTGTGTTGTGTGCTTCTTGCAGAATGGACAATACTTCTTGAGCTCGAGCTTATCGCTGTTGTTCTTCTTATTCTTGTATGTCTGATAATTTCTCTGCTTACATTCTTCACAAGCTAATGTGAGCTTATCACGTGCACCGGCCTTTGCCATAACGACACCTCCAAATATTATTGTCTTCTATTATCCAAAGTAAAAAATCACTTTTTTCTCGCAATAAAAAAAGACCTCTACGGGTTTAGCGTGTAGAATTCTATCACAGACTGTCAAGATAGTCAACGAGAATTCTAATTTGCTTTTAGAAATCTTTCAATTTTTTATCTAAATATCAATTACGAAATCAATTCTAGCAATACTTTATTTTTTTGTGAAGTGTTTTTTATCATTTTTTAAGACAAAATCGAAAACACCTTTCAAAAACTACAGGCAGCAATAATAATCTTACTGCCGCCTGTTTTCGATCCCTAATCCTAACAAAATCACAATCCTAAACTATCTTTTGTATAGTAACCGCTATCAATCAGATAGTATTCATAGTTATTGATATCCACGCTTACAACTTCACACAAGATGGTTGGAACAACTATTTCACCATTATCAAATGTCGTATTATCGTTTGTTTCAACTACTTCACCCATGAAGATATGATGTACCATGCTAACAACCGTGGTCTGCATTGTAATATCCTCTTTGAAAACTGACATAGACTGTTCACCATTTAGAATGCATTTAACGTTAAGTATGTCGCAGTCCATTCCAGTAATAACAGGCCAGGTGCCACTATAGTCCTCTTTCAAAGCCAAAATCACGCCATATGCAGTTGAATCATTCGAGCACATAATCGCATCAATGTTTTCGCCATCTGAATAATAGTCGTCAAGAATTCTAAACATTCTTTCGGTTGCAAGCGAGCTAGACCAATTATCGATAGCTACGGTCTCAAAATCTATCTCTCCTGATTTTACGATTAACTTACCTGATTCGATGTATGGATATAAAACATCCATCGCGCCAGTGTAGAATAACAATGCATTCTTGTCTTCTGGGTCACCTGTAAAAATCTCGAGGTTAAAAGGACCATCAGCGTTATCAAGATCCAACTCATTAACTATACACTCGCCCTGCAAAGTTCCAACCATATAGTTATCGAAGTTCACATAATAAGATACAGCGTCCGAATCCATAATCAATCTATCATAGGAGATAATTGTTACATCTTTTTCCTTCGCTGATTCTAGTACATCTGTAAATGAATAAGGATCTATAGGAGCGATGATTATCACGTCGCATCCTAGATTAATCATGAATTCTACAGTTTCTAACTGATTTGCTACGGAATTATCTTCATAAGATAAATAAGTGTGATATCCAAGCTCCCCAATAAGGCTTTCTAACGCAAGTCCAGTATTCTTCCAGTGTCTAAGATCTTCTGTTGGCATCGAAATTCCTACAATGGAATCACTATCCCCTACAACATCAGTTACATCTGTAATAACTGGAACTTCAGTCTCATCTACGAACCCAAAATGACTATTCCCTTTAGTTTCTTCTGTCTCATCAATATCAGTCTCAGTGATAATAGTCTTATGCTTTTTATGTTTTTGTTCCTTATTAGAAGAAGTGCAACCGCATAGCATAGACACTGCTACTAAAATTGCTAATAACAGCGCTCCAACCGGCTTAAGGCGTAGTATTGCTCTGATATTTGAATTCCTCATTTCTATCACCTCATATTCCATACATATTCCAACTAAAATTGTACTATATTTGAGCCAAATAAAAACTGCTCCAAAACTCAAAGTTTCGAAGCAGTACTACGCAAATTTAAATCAAAAACTTATCTTCTGTTCTTAAGTTCCTTGCTCAAGTCCTCAAGAGTGATACCCATATCAGCCATGAGAACCAAAAGATGATACTGAACGTCAGCAATCTCAGCAACTACTTCGTTCTTATCCTTCTTTGCAGCAGCGATGGCTGTCTCAACAGCTTCCTCGCCAACCTTCTTAGCAATCTTTTCTGTACCCTTGTTCAAAAGGTAGTTTGTATATGAACCCTCAACTGGGTTAGCCTTACGATCCATAATTACGTTATAAAGCTCTTCAAAAATATCCATTTATATACCTCCAATTAGCTCGCGACCTGCTCGAAAACAACCCGCTCCAACTTTTTTGCTTACTATTTTAACAAATAGAGTGTTTGTTCTACAACCCCATCGGGTTTTCGAGATGGTCTACTCAAAATCTGATGCCTTAAATGTATACACCGTTTCATAGTCAGTATCAAGGCATACATTTACTGTGAAGTTATCAAGGTTATAAACACATGACCACTCATTAAGGCTTGTCATGCTAGAAGCAATGCCAAGTACTCCCATCGCTTCTTCCTCAGTAACTACTCGATCGTCGCCGAGTGCTTCAACAATCGCATCCAATCTACCATCAACACTACCTTCGTTATAGTGTTCGCCAGGCGCTACGACGCTATTAGTTACTGCAGGAACTCTAGTTACGCACATCTCACCATCGAGCCACTCGAGCACAGCATAATCACCAGACTTATCTACGAGCATGAGATGATAGGAATTACCAAGGCCTGTGTGGATATCAAATCCATCAAGATATTGAATAGCTTCTTCAACGCTGGCGCAGTTATCAAGGACAGCTCTCATTGCCAAGAATACAAGAAGAGGTTGTTTGCCAGTATCTTCATGAACTTCATCCATTGTAAGCTCAAGAATACTTACACCTAATCCCTTCTCATTCATTCCATCCATAACCGCATATGGAAGGACCATCATATAACCTTTACCAAGAATGCTATCAGCTGACATAGATGAACCCAAACCTACATTAACAAAAGCCATATCAGCACAGCCAATAGAAGCATACTTACCTTCTGGGTGCGAATAAATGAAAAGAGTATCTGTCGTATAGTAATCAAAATTTCTTCCGAACAGATGGTCACCTTCAGGAGTTGTCGCAGCAAATGCAGCGCAACCGAAGTTTTCCTGGTTAACACTCACTGGAAGATTGAAGTAATGATTTTTAACCGCCCACTCAATGAATTCATCGATGCTGGAAATATTAGCATCAATCAGCTCATCAGTATCAGTACACTCATAATTCTTCATCGTGTACATGCCTAGTCCAACTTCATCAATAGATGCTATTGTTCTTAAATGATTAAAGAGAACTATAGATGCAACAATCAAGATAACTACTGGCACTGTGAGCACTGCTGGAATAACTTTTCTCTTCTTAAGATTGAACACAAAACAAATCAGGAAAAGTAGTGCAATCAAAGCGATTATTGCGCCTGCTACGATATATGGAATTCCATCAAAAGTTTTTGTAACAACAACGTCTGTTATCTCTAGATAGTATGGGGTTAAGTAGCTTAACTCCTCTTCAACAAACATCTCTAATGTTACGCCTGGGAACACATCTTCCTCATAGCAATCCTGGATCATTACATAGTAATCTTCTAGCCAAACAGTAAGCTCTGACCTAATAGTATTCTCAACTGAAGCATCATATTTACGAATAGTAGCATTAACTTGAACATAATCTGCTTCTGTAACGCTATGCTTTATTAAGGTCTTATCGGTACCGCCTAAGTTACTTACATCTAGTCCATACCAATATGCTGCATAATCCTCAGCCTCATAATCAGCATCTGGATCCTCTGTAATATACAAATATAAGTCTTTAATATCTAGAATTGAGTAATCAATATCTCCACCATTAAAAGAGAGATTAATCTTCTCACCAATATTCTCATCAGTAATCTTAGATGGATAAAAATCATCACTCTTCTTGCTGAACTTTTCTTGGAGCTTGCCGCCCCAAATACCATATGCAATTAATAAAATCGCCGCAACAAAAACTAATGCAGCTACAATAATAGCTTTCTTATTTCTTTTCATATCTTAATCCCTGTATTCCTTTATCCCTATCTGCCCATTAAGGCACCCTCAATACTAATAAAGCTAACAAAGTTTTGCAAGTTTCACTCGAATATGACTTAAGTTGCTGTCCCCTCTAGGATGAGCAAGTCCGCATAAAAAAGACGACCTACACTCGATAATGAGCCTTAAGTCGTCTTAAGTAATAGCTATTCCACTTATCAGAAAGTATCAAATTAAAGGATTGTATTCATTGTACTGATAGCAATTGCAGCTTCTGCATCTTCCTTCATCTTATCCAATTCACCCTGTGAGTATGGTGTAAAAAGACCATCTTCATCTTCTTTACCAAAAGTTGTACTTAATGCCTTAGCAACTAATACATCACAAGTTGTAATTACATCCTTTGTACCATCGAGCTTAGCAATAACAATGTACTCAGTTCCTGGAATTGGTGCGCGTAACTCATACTCAAGGTGAATTAAACCCTTCTCCTTAGCTGCCTCAACGCCATCAATGTAAAGCTTTGCCTTACCTGAGTTTGTAACCTTAATCTTATGACCTTCGAACTCGCCAATCCAAACTTGATTTTCTTTTTTCATGAATACTACCTCTCGTTAATTAATATGCTATATACCTAATATGCCTACCTTTTGATTATAGCAGATTAATCCCCATATAAGCGGCAAACACACATTCAGTACTAAGATCAGTACTAATTTCTAAAATCTTGTAACAAAAATTAGTACTGAGGCATCGAAAACACGTCTCAGTACTAAGATCAGTACTAATTTCTAAAATCTTGTAACAAAAATTAGTACTGAGGCATCGAAAACACGTCTCAGTACTAAAATCAGTACTAATTTCTAAAATCTTGTAACAAATCTTAGTACTGAAAAACGGACTATATCATCAACAAATTGGCACTAATTCTAAATTTAATAATTCTGCTGTGTAGTCATCTCTTACTACTCCAAACAAATCCCATAGTCCTTCACTATTAGGATCATCGAATGAACCTATCAATTCAGAAGAAGCTCCATCAAATGCTTCGTATAAATCTACTTGATTGCGATCGTCTGAATACAAATTATAAATATTATAAACTTCAGTAAGGCACGTTGAATCTGCTTCAAAAGAATATATAGTTATTTCGTGATACGCAGGATTTGAAGTTTCCTCATTAATAAGGGTACCATCAGCACCAATATACCAATGACAACGGTAATTAGATTCAGCTAGTAGAATTGCTTTTTCACCATCGAACGTGTAAATGTTGAAAATCGAATATCCAGCTCTATAAGCTATACTCTTATCAATCACCTCATATTTTTCGGCTATTATCAGTTCATCTGTTCCGTCATTATTCAAGTCGGTTAACGAATAGCAGAATATATCTAGCGGATCACCAATCAAACAATGAAGACTTTGATCAGCAAACCAATAGTAAGAACCAAGGGTATCATTCAAATTATATTCACCATCTGATGTACCAGCTAATATCTCACTACAGTTCGCTAATATAGATCGATATGCTAATGGTATATCATCAGAAAATGCATCAATATCAGCAAAAGTAGCCTCTGTAGTTTCTTCTACTTTAGCTGTTTCAACAACTTCCTTAACTGTTTCAGTAGTCTTTTCTACGGATACATCCTTAACTGTTTCTACAACTGTCTCTTTAGTTGTCTCCTCAGTTGTTTCAACTTCACTACAAGCAGATAATGCCATTACTAAAAACAGCAAAACTGCAGTTAAAATTCTTTTTTTCATATTTCTTCCCACTATCCCTTATCGAAAACAATATACATTCATTATACAGACTAAAACCGCCGTATAATTTATACGGCGGTCATAAAAAGGCTATTCAAATAATCAAATCTCATCGATTGTTCTATAGAAACAACTTCTGTTACCTGTGTGGCAAGCAGCACCTGTCTGCTCAACCTTGTAAAGAAGTGTATCCATATCGCAGTCGATACGACCTTCAACTACCTTCTGGAGGTGGCCTGATGTCTCGCCCTTCTTCCAGAGGCAATCACGTGATCTTGAGTAATAGTGCATATAACCTGTCTTGCATGTCAAATCGAATGCATCGTAGTTCATATAAGCCATCATCAAGACTTCACCGTTGTTAGCATCAATAGTGATTGCTGGAACCATATCGTCCTTGTTCTTCTTGAACTGCTGCCACTTCTCGAGTGAAGGAGCGAGCTGACGAACTGGGATACCTTCGCCCTTGAGGTATTCCTTAAGATCACTAATCTTGATCTCACCAAAGTGGAAAAGAGAAGCAGCGAGTACTGCATCTGCCTTACCATCGAGAATACCATCCTTAAAGTCTTCCATCTTACCCGCACCACCTGATGCGATAACAGGAACACTAACAGCTTCAGCAATCATTGATGTGATTACATTGTCATAACCAGACTTGGTTCCATCCTTATCCATACATGTAAGAAGGATCTCACCACAGCCTAGTCTATTAACCTCTTTAGCCCACCACAAAGCATCAATGCCTGTTGGCTTTGTTCCACCTGCGATTACTACTTCGTAGCCACATGGGAACTTATCTTCCTTACCTTCACGACGCTTAACGTCAATTGCTACTACAACACACTGTGAACCAAACTTCTCAGCTGCTGCCTTAACAAAATCAGGGTTCTTAACTGCTGCAGAATTAAGAGAAATCTTATCTGCACCAGCATTCAAAATATCTCTGATGTCATCTAATGTACGAATACCGCCACCAACAGTAAAAGGAATGAATACCTCGTTAGCTACACGGTTAACCATATCGATAACTGTGCCACGTGCTTCAAGTGTTGCAGAGATGTCGAGGAATACGAGCTCATCTGCACCTGAACGATTGTACTGCTTAGCACATTCAACAGGGTCACCTGCATCACGCAAAGAAACGAAGTTAACGCCCTTTACAACACGGCCGTCTTTAACATCGAGACATGGGATTATACGTTTTGTAAGCATTTTTTCAAATCTACCTTTCCTTCATAGAAAGCCTTACCGATAATAACGCCTGCGCATCCGCTCTCCTTGATGTGGAATACATCTTCGTCGCATCCAATTCCACCAGAAGCAATAACATCGAGGTCTGTGTTATCTACGAGTTCCTTAGTGCTGTCAAATGCAGGACCTGTGAGCATACCGTCACGAGCGATATCTGTGAAGATAATTGTCTTAGCGCCAATCTCCTTCATCTGAAGTGCAAAGTCTAGAGCCTTAACTCCACTACCCTTTGTCCATCCATCAACAGCTACTTCGCCGCCCTTAGCATCAATACCAATAGCGATCTTCTCGCCGTAAACCTTCAATGCCTCT
The DNA here is from genome assembly GCA_024403735.1 of Clostridia bacterium. GTDB lineage: Bacteria > Bacillota > Clostridia > Saccharofermentanales > Saccharofermentanaceae > Saccharofermentans. The sequence goes on along the minus strand of JAKSRG010000010.1, from coordinate 9,305 downwards.
TCTGTGAACTTGCGATCCTTGATAGCTGATGTACCAAGTACACAACGTGATACGCCAAAGTCCTCAATCCAGCGCTTAAGTGTATCCATATTACGGATACCGCCGCCAGTCTCAACTTTGAGACCAACCTCAGAAGTGATTTTACGAATAACTTCAAAATTTGTTGGGATACCTGACTTAGCAGCATCGAGATCAACCACGTGGATCCATGTTGAACCAGCCTCCTTGAATTCATAAGCGAACTCAATTGGGTTATCAGAATATACTGTTACTGCGTTATAGTCGCCCTTCTTAAGACGAACTGCCTTGCCGCCAAGTAAATCAATAGCAGGTAGAATTAACATGCCTCTACTCTCCTTACAAATTTCTTAAGAATATTAAGTCCTGCTTCACCGCTCTTTTCTGGGTGGAACTGAGTAGCGAATAAATTTCCGCGCTCAATTGCACAGCAGTACTTGATGCCGTACTCAGTCATTGCTGAGATATCATCACTGTTTGTTGGATCACAATAATATGAGTGAACGAAATAAACGAAGTCACCTTCAGTCAAAATCTTTGAGTTAACTGACTCAAGACGATTCCAGCCAATCTGAGGAATTTTGTTTTCCGCACCTAGAATATCTGCAGGGAACTTACGTACTACGCCAGGGATAATTCCGAGGCCCTTAACGTTCTCATTAGCATCAAAAGATTCCTCTGACTCTTCGAATAGCATCTGCATACCAAGGCAAATACCGAGCATTGGCTTACCATTAGCGATAACAGTCTTTACGACTTCGTCCATGCCTTTTGACTTAAGGCAATCCATAGCGTATGAGATAGCGCCAACTCCTGGAAGAACTACGCCATCTGCGTTAAGAACAACATTAGCGTCGTCAGTAATAACTGAATCAACGCCAATGTAGTCGAAAGCTTTCTTAACTGATGCAAGATTTCCTGCACCATAGTCGATAATTGCAATCATTAATTATTCGAGCTCCTTGCCTGTGAGCTTTGAGTAACACTCACGGTACTTCTCAGCTGTCTTAGCGATTACCTCATCAGGGAGTGTTGGAGCTGGGTATGTCTTACCCCAATCGAGTGTCTCAAGCCACTCACGGAGATACTGCTTATCGAAGCTCTTCTGTGCACGGCCTGGCTCATAGTCAGCTGCATCCCAGAAACGTGATGAGTCTGGTGTGAACATCTCGTCAGCAACAACGAGCTTACCATCAATCTTACCGAACTCGAACTTAGTATCAGCGAGGATAAGACCCTTTGTGAGGGCATACTCAGATACCTTCTTATAGAGGGCGAGTGTAGCATCCTTAAGTGCCTTAGCATCTTCTTCGCCAAGGAGCTCAACGAGCTGCTCGTATGTGATGTTGATATCGTGACCTTCTTCAGCCTTTGTTGAAGGTGTGAAAAGTGGCTCAGGGAGCTTATCGCCCTGTACCATTCCCTCTGGCATCTTGATACCGCCAACTGTACCGTTAGCCTTGTACTCCTTAAGTGCTGAACCCTCGAGGTAACCACGAACGATGCACTCTGCTGGGAGCATCTGAACCTTCTTTACGAGCATTGAACGTCCGCGGAGTTCATCAGCGTACTTATCAAGACCCATTGGATAATCCTTAGGATCTGTTGAGATAACGTGGTTAGGGATTACGTCCTTTGTAAAATCGAACCAGAAAGCTGAGATAGATGAAAGAACCTTACCCTTATCAGGAATGAGCTCATCGAAAACAACGTCGAAAGCTGAAATTCTATCTGTAACAACCATCAAAAGGCTGTCACCCAAATCGTAAACGTTTCTAACCTTACCCTTGATAAATACAGGGATATCCTTGATAAAATCTGTATCTTTAATAAGCATTTTATAAATCCTCCGCTTAAATAATAATCTTTACTTCATGTTTTCGAGACCTGCTCGAAAACAAAATTATACACCTTCAGGCATTATGAACCAACCCTCTCACCACAAATGATGTACTTACGTGTGTACTCATATGGCTCAAAGAAATAGTTCCAATAACCATCCTTCTGATGGCAACCAACCTCGATTACATAAGTCTTGCCGTTAACATAAAGTTCACCCCAGTAGTGCTGACCACTTGTACGGTAACCTCTGATGAGGCATGCGTCATATCCCAAATAGCAGAGATACTCAACAAGTGAACCATTGTACTGAGCACACTGACCAGCACGACGCTCGAATGCTGCAACGCAGTATGTAGGAGCGATGTTGCCGTATGAATAAGCCATGTTCATGTGAACCCAATAGAATGTATATGCAACCTTCATTGCTGGTGTCCATGAAGCATTGAAGTGAGCTGCTTCGAAGTTCTGGATAGCAGCGATGTCCTTCTGAGGGATTGCATATTCGTAATCAACACGAGTAGCACCCTGAACGTCTGCATACTTATATGTGAGCTTTGGATGAAGATCCTTAGCGCCTTCCTCAAGGATTGACATACCCCAGTCTCCGTCCTGACCATAACCGCAGTTATAGAGGAGGAACTCCTTGAAGTCATCGTCGAGAACCATTGCCTCAGCTACAGGAAGTGGGATAGATGGACCAGCGTAAATACCGTTGTTGTCACAAATCTCCTTGAATTCCTTTGAATCTGAGAAACCATTGAAGAGGATCTCTACCTTGCTACCAAATCTAATCTGATCCATCCAGTAATAGAAACCATCAAAATCAGGCTCTCTACCGAAGAATACATGATAGAAAATCTCAACTAATTCCTCATCTGTAGATCTAGCAGCCAACTGCTGGAACTCAGGGCTAGTAATGAACTCCTTAGCAGCCTCTTTACCTGTGATATTGAGATTTGAAATCTCTCTACACCAGTGATTGAGACCAGTAGGATCTGGATTTCTACCAAAACATGTTGAATATAGTCTTGTTACAAAAGCAACACATCCGTCTGAAACTTCAGGATTAGAAATGTTAGCTTTCTGAGTACCACCTGATAGAATGCCGTACTTAGCGCAGATGTTTGCCCACTCCTGTGAATCTACAAAGCATCTGAGGACGAAATCTCTAGTGTACTTGTCATCGTTTTCGAGCTTGTCGAGCCAGAAATTAAATCCTTCACCATCTGGCTGTCTGTCGAAGAATGTTGCATAGAGGACTGTTAAGTATTCCTTGTCGCTCAAATCCTTATTCTTGAATTCAGGACAGTCAGTGATACGCTTGAAGATTGTAAGTCCATCTGACTTATATCCTTCGAGCTCACCGCACCAGTAATTGAGACCTTCCTGGTCATAACTACGGCTCAATGCAATTGTATAAATTCTTGAGATAAATCCAGCAACACCAGGAACATTACCTGCCATTACCTCGAACTGAGCATCGTCAAGGTTAGTAGCCTCAGCTACTTCAATAACTTCCTCAGTTGGCTCAGCAGGAACTTCAGCTACTTCTTCAGTAGTTATAGGCTCCTCAGTTACTACAGACTCAGAAACTTCGTCAACCTCTGTAACTTCTGGCTCCTCAATATCTTCAGTCTCTTCAACTTCTGGTTCAAGAGCTACTTCAGGAGCATCTGCAGGAATAACTTCAGTCTCTGTAACTTCAGCTTCCTCGACAACCTCTTCAGTAATCTCATCAATAGTCTCGTCAGTAGCCGCAGCCTCTTCAGCCTCGAGCTCAGCTTCCAATTCGAACAAAACGTCAGGAGTGAAGTATTCCTTCTTTGTCTCACCTGCAACGTCAGCGAAAACAAGTGTCGATGAACTCATAGACACAATAATCATTGAAGCGATTGCTGCTATAAACTTTTTTCTAATCATAAAAATCAAACCCTCTCTTTATGAATCCGCTTACCCTATTGCCTCATCTTATATTATACAACGCGCGGAGAATGAAGCATTCGCAATATAAATTATGTTAAACATTTGTTTACAATAAAGTCCTATATCGCGGTAATTGTGAAGCAGATTAAAGAACACCCTTTGTTGATGGGATAACATCGCTAAATCTAGGATCGATGCTAACAGCCTCACGAAGTGCTCTAGCGAAGGCCTTGAAAAGAGCCTCCATCTTATGATGGTCGTTGTTACCATATGGGCAATCGAGGTGAAGTGTAATATCACTGTTGAATGCCACTGCACGGAAGAATTCCTCAGCGAGCTGTGTATCCATCTCACCACACATGCCAAAAGCGAATTCACACTTGAATACCAAGAACGCACGTCCTGATACATCAATTGAACACTGACCAAGTGCCTCATCCATTGGGATTGAAGCGAAGCCATATCTAGTAATGCCCTTGAGGTCACCAAGTGCTTCCTTGATTGCCTGTCCTAAAACAATACCAATATCTTCTACAGTGTGATGTGCATCAACATAAGTATCGCCCTTGCACTCTACCTTGAGGTCAAAGCCGCCGTGGCGTGCAAAGCTGTTAAGCATGTGGTCGAAGAAACCAACACCAGTATTGATGTCGCCCTTGCCTGAACCATCGAGATTAATCTCGAGAGTAATATCTGTCTCTTTTGTAGCTCTTTTAATAGCTGCAGAACGTGCCATTATTTCTCCTCCTCAATAGCCTTAATAAGTGCTTCCATCTCTTCATCAGTACCAATTGTAATTCTTAGGTACTCATTAATATCTTTCTTGCTGAAGTATCTTACGAGGATACCCTTTGCCTTCAATATTTCATAAAGCTTAGATGCCTCAATGAAATTAGGCTTAGCAAAGATAAAGTTTGCTGAAGACTCCAATACAGTGAAACCAATCTCACGAAGCTTCTTTGTTGACCACTCGCGTGTCTTGATGAGCGCTACTCTGTTTTTCTCATAGTTCTCATCGTCATCAATAGCTGCAGCAGCAAGCTTCTGAGCAATTCTATCTACTGGATATGAATTGAATGAATCTCTTACTCTCATGAGACCATCGATGAGTTCCTCATTAGCAACAGCATAACCAACACGAAGACCAGCAAGACCATATGACTTAGACATTGTCTGTACAACAACCAAATTATCGTACTTAGGTACGAGTGTAATAGCTGTCTCGAATGGATCCTTGAATGCTGCATAAGCCTCATCAATGATTACTACCTTATCTGGGTTAGCCTTCAAAATCTTCTCGATATCATCAAGACTAATCGCAATTGATGTTGGCGCATTAGGATTAGCAATTGCAATACCAGCATTAGGGCGACCACAATAGTCGTCAATGTTGATTGTAAAGTCACTATTGAGCTGAACTCTCTCGAGCGCTACATCGTAAAGCTGTGAATATACTGGGTAGAAGCTATATGAGATGTTAGGTGTCAAAACCTTCAAATCAGTCTTTGTGAACTCCTCGAAAAATGCCTGCCAGCAAAGTGCGAGTACTTCATCAGAGCCATTACCAACGAATACATTCTTTGCAGAAATGTAATCACTATACTTACGACCAACAGCATCACGAACAATCTGCGAATCTGTATTAGGATACAAACGAAGTTCTGAGATATCGAAATTCTTCAGAATTTCCTCGCACTTTGGTGATGGTGCGTAAGGATTCTCATTAGTATTAAGTTTAATCACCTTAACTCCATCCTTAGGCTGCTCACCAGCCACATAAGGAAGAAGTTCCTGTGTCTTCTTATTCCAAAACTTACTCATTTTTAATTAACCTTCTTAACTTAATTCTCAAATCTTACTCGAACAGCAGAAGCGTGGCACTCAAGACCCTCACTATCAGCGAACTTAGCAACGTCCTGATAGCAATCTCTCAAAGACTCTTCGTTGTAACGAAGCACGCTCATCTTCTTATAGAAATCACCTGTGTTAAGTGGTGAGAAGAATCTAGCTGTACCAGATGTTGGAAGAGTGTGGTTAGGACCAGCAAAATAATCACCAAGTGGCTCTGGTGTGTAGTTACCTACGAAAACCGCACCAGCGTTGTTGATTTTCGCGAGTGTCGCATCCTCATCTGCAACACAAAGCTCCAAGTGCTCAGGTGCGAGCTCCTCGCTGAACTCAATTGCAGTATCAAGGCTATCGCATGCGATGATTGCACAATAATTCTGGAGTGACTGCTCAAGAATATTCTTTCTGAGGCTCTTCTCAGATCTTCTATCAACAGCCTCAAGAACCTTACTAGCAAGTTCCTTAGAAGTTGTAAGTACGATAGCTGAAGCAATCTTGTCGTGTTCAGCCTGTGAAAGCATATCTGCCGCAACGAACTCAGGGTTAGCTGAATCGTCAGCGATAATCAAAATCTCAGATGGGCCTGCGAACATATCGATGTCGACCTGTCCGAAAACAAGGCGCTTAGCTGTATTAACGTAAATATTTCCAGGACCGCAGATCTTATCTACTCTTGGAATAGTGTTAGTACCATAAGCCATAGCAGCGATTGCCTGTGCACCGCCTACCTTGTAAATCTCATTAGCACCAGCAATTGAAGCAGCAGCCAAAATAACTGGAGCAATCTTTCCATCCTTCTGTGGTGGAGTACAGAAAACAATTCTCTCAACACCAGCTACAGATGCAGGAATTACGTCCATAAGAACTGTAGAAGGAAGTGGTGCTGTACCACCTGGTACATAGATACCAGCAATCTTAAGTGGACGAACTCTAACGCCAATCTTTGAACCCTTAGCAACGTCCATCATGAAGCCTTCCTCTTTCTGCATCTCGTGAAAAGCACGGATGTTAGCTGCAGACTTCTTGATAACTTCCAAAAGCTCAGGATTAACCTTCGCGATTGCCTCATCAATCTCTTCTTTTGTTACACGCATTGTCTCAGGTGTGAGTTCACAACCATCGAACTTTGCTGTGTACTTGAGTACTGCTTCATCACCATTCTCACGGATGTCAGCAAGTACACCATTAACTGTATCAATAACAGGGCCAAGATCCATCTTGCCTCTCATACCAAGGAGTTCAACTGTCTCCTTAAGATTAGCCTCTGTGCCCTCTAAAAACTTACATTTCATTAGTTTGCCTCTTTCTCTTTGTTCATAATATCCACCTGAATCTTGAGGGCTTCGATCATTGGCTTAATCTCTGCAGCCTTCATCTTCATGGATACTCTATTAACTACAACTCTTGCTGAAATATCAGCAACAGTCTCTAATACATCGAGACCATTCTCGATGAGTGTTCTACCAGTCTCAACAATGTCTACGATAACGTCAGAGAGACCAATAAGAGGAGCAAGCTCAATGGATCCATGAAGCTTAATAATCTCTACGCTTTCTCTCTTGTCATCCTCAAAGTATGCACGTGTGATATTAGGGTACTTTGTACTAACTCGCTTATTAGGAATAGTATCGAGCTTACCCTTAAGTTCCTTAGGACCACATACGCACATTCTGCACTTACCGAAGCCGAGGTCGATAACTTCATATAGCTGTCTACCTTCTTCGAGGAGTGTATCCTTACCTACTACACCGATATCAGCTGCGCCGTACTCAACATATGTTGGAACGTCTGCTGGCTTAGCGAGAATAAATCTCAAACCCTGCTTCTCATCTTCAAGGATGAGCTTTCTTGATTTCTCTTTTGCTGCTGTACAGTCGTAACCTGCCTTCTCGAGAAGTTCAATTGCCTGCTCAGCAAGGCGACCTTTTGATAATGCTATTGTCAACATAACTTATGCATCCTCCTGTGTCTCGTTGATATAAATGCAGGCACAAATATCATTAGCATCTGCGAAAGCTTCGAGCTCGTCCTGTGACATTCCTGCTGAATCAAGGATTACGCTTGAACCCTCTGCCATCATCTGATCAGCGAGAGCGATTGCACCCTTACGTGCACCCTTAATTGTCTTATCATATCCAATTACTACTTCAACCTTTGAAGCTTCTGGCTTAAAGCCCTGACGCATCATTGCTGTAATTGCAAGCGATACACCGATAGCAAAACCAACTGACTCCATCTTCTTACCGAATACTTCAGTTGTCTTGTCGTAACGTCCACCGCCAATGATTGCGAAACCTACTTCATATGTGAAGCCCTTGAAAATCATGCCTGTGTAATACTCAAGATTTGAAAGCATACCGAGGTCAACTGATACATACTTGAGGTATCCATAATCATCAAGGATATCCAAAATCTCCTGTACATTATCGAGAGCCTTGATTGCTTCTTCATTAGTAATTCTGCTTCTGAAAGCATCAATTACATCATATGTACCCTGTGCCTCTGAGATCATAAGGATTGTCTCCTTATCAGAATCAGAAAGTCCACACTCCTGTGAAATCTTCTCAATTGATACAACATTCTTCTGACTGATTGCATCTCTAATTCTATTAGCTGTCCAATCATCAATATTGAGCTGCTTCATAAGTCCTGAGAACAACTTAACCTGACCGATTGAAATCTGAAGATCTTCGATACCGATCTCGAGCGCTGACTTGATAGCGAGTGCGATTACTTCGCTATCTGACTCAGAACCGTTAACACCCATGAGCTCAACACCAGCCTGTGTGAACTCACTCTGCTTACCGCCGCCAACCTGATTGAAGCGGAACATGTTTTCGATGTAGCTAAGTCTTACTGGTGGCTTCTGATCCTTAAGGATTGTTGCAGCCATTCTAGCAGCTGGAACTGTTCCGTCAGATCTAAGGCAGATAAGTCTTCCCTTCTGATCGCAGAGCTTGTACAAATTCTGTGCGTCTACGAAATCGTTGTCTGTATATACATCAAGGTACTCAATACTTGGTGTTTCAATTTCACTATATCCATGGAGGCTAAAAAGCTTTCTAAGCTTAGCTTCTGTTTCTTTCTTAAATTCACATACTGCTGGCAATGTATCGCTAAAGCCATCTGGTGTGTAAAACTTGTTGTTACCCATTCTTATTCTCCTAAATAATAATAATTACAATACGTCGACTATAGTGTATAACATCGTCTACGTTAATACATCACAGCCAGATTACAAATATTCTGCTATACTCGCCCGATTATTTGGTCGATATATCGCTTGCCCTCTGACCGGTCTTCACTTTATCGCTTTATCACTTTACTACGCTAAAGCGATAAAGTATCAACAGGTGAGATTATACATAGAGAGTTCATTTCTGTCAACACTAATTAGTTCTCGAAAAAATTCTGGGGGATTTTTAGCAACATTAACGAGCTCCGAGCACCGACAGAGTGCTGATTACCAGGTGTTGCAGCACTTGATTAGGATTAAAAGATTGGTATTCAGAGTAACTGTACGAGTCAGTGCAGTTGGTGCTACGTTTACTCTGAATTTTAGGGTTTATCAGCCTAAAACATTGAAAATTCAGAATAAATGTACGAGTCAGCGCAGTTAGTGCTACGTTTACTCTGAATTTTAGGGTTTATCAGCCGAAAACATGGAAAATTCA
>JAKSRG010000001.1 GCA_024403735.1 Clostridia bacterium | reverse complement strand
GCCAATGTGGCTCAGGGGTAGAGCAATTCCCTCGTAATGAATAGGTCGCGGGTTCGATTCCCGCCATTGGCTCCACGAATATCTCAGCTCAATACTGAGATATTTTTTTTGCTCAAAAAACCACACCCGAAGGTGTGGTCAATGAGATCAATATTAGCAATCAATTTTACATAACAAAAGCAAAACTCTTCAAATCGAAAATGTTTCTCTCTGGGAAATAAGCATCTGCCCCCCAACCTTCATAATTATGTTCAATCTTAAAGAATACGCTATGCTTTCCTGTAAGTGACAAGCTATTTGTCTCTGGTACAAGAATATTTCCAGAAATCACAGTATCTCCATGAGTAAATGGAACAGTAGCAACTTTAACGCCGCCATCAGCTTCATCTTTTCCATCGATATAAACTGAAACATTACCATTCAAATAGCAAGCCTCAATGTTCATAACAATCTCCATCTGGCTACCAGAATTATATCCAAAATCAAAATACTTCCAACCAAGAATACATCCATTTTTGATATTAATAATATTCTGCTCAAAGATATTTTTCTCAGAGATAATTGCACCATTTGTCATAAGGCAACAAGTCTGCATGTTAACTGGCTTATATGGATTTAGACTTTCGCTGAAACCTAAAGAAGTTGTCTCAACCTGCTTAATTGTTCCATCTGGTTCAATGTTTATCTTCTCAACACAACCTAATCTAGACATAATAGAACCATTTGTCATCTTGTGATAGAAAATATACCACTGATCCTTAATCTTCATGATAGAACCATGATCATTACCGCCTGGGAAATCAACACCACTATCTACAATAGTACCCTTATACTCGAATGGTCCAGTTGGAGACTTTGAAGTAGCATATACAAGCTGAGGACATCTCTTTGAAGAATAGATGAGATAGTATGTATCACCAATCTTTCTTGGTGAACAAGCCTCAAAGAATGCAAATGGCTCTTCTTCAGGAATAATATCTTCAATATATGTACCATCAATAATCTCGTACATATTATCAGGATTAATCTCAGCCATATAAGACTTCAAATAACCACAGTAAATATAAACTCTTCCATCATCGTCAACAAGAACACCTGGATCAACAAAGATACCACCATCTCTATGGTTCTCAATGTTGTACTTATATGTTGAAATCAAAGTAAAAGGACCTTCTGGCTTGTCACTAACAGCAACACATCCCTTTGCACCTTCAATATATGCATATAGATAATACTTACCATCTTTGCATACAACGTCTGGTGCAAAAAGCTTACCAGTTGTCCACTCAGTATCACTCTTATGACCTCTCATATCCTTTGTTGAAAAAGCAATACCGTGACAAATCCACTCTTCAAGATTATCTACAGAAGCAGACCAAACATAGAGAGCGTTATCACAGAATTCAGCAGAAGCTGCAAAATCATGTGAACCATAAATATAAACTCTATCACCAAAGACTCTAGGTTCGCCATCTGGGATATGAGCTGGATTTGGTAAATATGGATTAGGCATTTTATATATCTCCTTAAAAATTAATTAGAAATCCCATGAATTAATATAATTCAACTGTTCTTCAGTAAGTGCATCAATAGTAATATTCTTAGTCTCAAGAAGAATTTCAGCTACTCTGTTATCAATAATCTCAGGTGTCTGATATACCTTCTTCTCAAGGTTCTTACCATTCTTTGCGATATATCTAGCTGACTGAGCCTGTAAAGCAAAACTCATATCCATAATCTCAACTGGGTGACCATCACCAGAAGCAAGATTAACAAGACGACCTTCAGCAAGAATACATACTCTATTACCATTTTCTAATGTGTAACCAATAATATTCTGTCTAAGTGGCTCAATATTTGTAGCGATACTTTCGAGATCCTTAATATTAACTTCACAGTCGAAATGACCAGCATTACAACAGATAGCACCATCTTTCATGTTGAGATAGTGGTTCTTTGTAATAACATCTTTACATCCAGTAACAGTTACAAAGAAATCACCAATCTTAGAAGCATCATCCATTGTCATAACTTCATAGCCTTCCATGATAGCTTCACAAGCCTTAACTGGATCAATTTCAGTAACAACAACTTTAGCGCCAAGACCCTTAGCACGCATTGCAACTCCTCTACCACACATACCGTAACCAGCAACAACAACAGTCTTGCCAGCAACAACAAGGTTTGTAGTAGCCATAATAGCAGTCCATACAGATTGACCTGTACCAAATCTATTATCGAAAAGATGCTTACAACGAGCATCATTAACAGCAACTACTGGATAAAGAAGCTTATTTTCTTTCTCAAGGATTTCAAGTCTATGAACACCTGTAGTAGTCTCTTCACATCCGCCAATAATCTTAGGAACAAGATCCTTATGTGTTGAATGAAGGAGCATAGCAAAATCGCCTCCATCATCAATTACGATATCTGGACCAAAAGCAAGTGCCATCTCAAGATGCTTAATATATTCTTCTTCTGAATCACCATGAATTGTATATACATGCATACCGTCATTTGCAAGAGCAGCAGCTACATCATCCTGAGTTGAAAGTGGATTACAACCAGTAAGCGCTACATCAGCACCACCTCTAGCAAGAGCTCTAGCAAGACAAGCTGTTTTAGCCTCTACATGAACTGAAACAGAAATTTTAAGGCCAGCAAAAGGCTGCTCCTCAATAAGCTCCTTCTCAATTGCTCTCAAAACAGGCATATTCTTGTATGCCCACTCAATCTTCTTCATACCTGATGGTGCAAGTGAAATGTCTTTTACATCATAAAATGGTACTTCCATAAATTCCTCCAAATTAAATTGATTTAATAAAATTCAAAACAAGATTACAACAGTTTTCAGATGCCTTAGCAGCATTCTCAAGCACTTCTTCATGCTTCAATGCTTCCTTTGAAAGACCTGCTGCAAGATTAGTAATACAAGAAATTGCAGCTATCTTCATACCACAATGTGAAGCAACAATAGCTTCAGGAACTGTAGACATACCAACAGCACCGCCACCAACAGCTTTAATTAATCTAATCTCGGCTGGTGTCTCGTACTGAGGACCCTTCGTATAGCAATAAACACCTTCATGAATATCAATATTCAAGTCAGAAGCAATCTTTTTCAAGAGATCAACATATCCTTTATCATAAACAAAAGACTGATCAATGAATCTAGCTCCAAATTCATCAAGATTTGGGCCACGTAATACAGATTCACAGAATAAAGAAATATGATCAGTAACAATCATTAGATCAGCTGGTTTCATACCATCAAGAATACCGCCAGCTGCGTTTGTAAGAACTAAGTTCTTTACACCTAACTTAGACATTACTCTAACGTAGAATGTACAAACAGATAATTCATTACCCTCATAGTAATGAAATCTTCCAGACATAAGAAAGAGTTTCTTTCCATCAACATCTGCTAATAACAATTCTCCACTATGTCCAATAACTGTTGTAGTAGGAAAACCAGGAATATCCGCATAAGGAATAGACTTAGTCACATTAACCATACTAGCAAAAGGACCTAATCCAGATCCAAGAACAATACAGGTCTCAGGAATCTCATTTCCTACAATAGAAGAAACATATGAAGCTGCTTCATCAATAGACTTTAAATACTCTTCTTTATTCATAAGAATCACCATTTTCTTTCTAAAACACAAATTGGACACTTAAAAAGCATCCAATCTGTACATTATCAAACTATTCGAATTATGTATCCTGCTTACCACAGCAATTCTTGTACTTCTTACCAGAACCACATGTGCAAAGATCATTACGACCAACCTTAGCTGAATCTCTCTTAATAGGCTGTAATGTCTGATTGTTCTGAGTAGCTGCCTGAGCCATCTGAGCACTTGCTGCTTGAGCAGAAGCAATATCCTTACCATGACCTTCTGAAAGATTTCTAGCAGCGGCCTTAGTAGAAATTCTCTTCTCCTGGCTGAACTCACCCTTCATAAGAAGCTTAACAGCATCATCCTGAATTGAAACATTCATCTCATCGAACATTGCTGAACTCTCAATCTTATATTCAACAACTGGGTCGTGCTGACCAACACCACGCATACCTACTGCACTTCTAAGCTGATCCATAGCATCAATATGATCCATCCACTTAGAATCTACAGTATTAAGGAGAATAACTCTTTCTGCCTCTCTGAATACCTCAGATGTAACAGTCTCTTCCTTCTTCTCCAACGCTTCAACCGCTTCATTATAAACAGTATCAACTAACTCATTTGGTGATAAATCAATAGGATCGTTTGACTTAAGTTTTGAAACAACAGGTAAAGAACCAAACAAGTCATCAAGCTTCAATCCAAGTGAATACTGATCACTAATTGACAACATACCATCTGCAGAGAATGAAGTAACTGTTCTTTCTGCAACTCTTCTAACCATCTTAAGAAGAGTATCGTGCATATCGTCACCATCGATAACTTTTCTTCTCTGTTCATATGTAATTGAACGCTGAATATTCATAACATCATCATATTCAAGTGTGTTCTTACGAGTACCAAAGTGAATAGCCTCGAGCTTCTTCTGTGATGATTCAATAAGCTTTGAAACAACTCTTGTCTGAATTTCCATTGTCTCATCAACACCAAGTGAATCAAAAGTCTTTGTAACTCTGTCACCACCGAAGATACGGAACAAGTCATCATCCAAAGCGAGGAAGAACTTAGTTCTACCAGGGTCACCCTGACGACCAGCACGTCCTCTAAGCTGATTATCGATACGTCTTGATTCATGACGCTCAGTACCAACGATGAACAAACCACCAAGATTTCTAACTTCTTCAGCTTCAGGAGCAATAATAGAAGCAAACTTAGACTTCAAAGCACTGAAACGCTCACGTGCTTCAAGAATAACTTCATCACTTGTCTCATTATGAGCAATTGAAGCTTCGATTAATTCTTCAGTATAACCGAGTTTTCTCATTTCCTGCTTAGCCATAAACTCAGCATTACCACCAAGAAGAATATCTGTACCTCTACCAGCCATGTTAGTAGCAATAGTAACTGCATTCTTACGACCTGCCTGAGCAACAATCTCAGCCTCTTTTAAGTGGTTCTTAGCATTCAATACGTTATGCTTAATACCTGCCTTTTCGAAAAGCTTACTGATGAACTCAGACTTATCAACGTTAACTGTACCAACAAGAATAGGTTGACCTGTTGCATGAGCAGCCTTAACTGCTTCAACAACCGCCTTATACTTACCCTTCTGTGTCTTGAATACAGCATCATGCTCATCATTACGGATAACTGGCTTATTAGTAGGAATCTGAATTACATCAAGACCATAAATAGATCTAAATTCTGCTTCCTCTGTATAAGCTGTACCAGTCATACCAGAAATCTTGCTGTACATACGGAAATAGTTCTGGAAAGTAATAGTTGCAAGTGTCTTATTCTCATTAGCAACCTTAACGCCTTCCTTAGCCTCAATAGACTGATGCAAGCCATCGCTATATCTACGACCAGGCATCAAACGACCAGTAAAGTCGTCAACGATGATTACCTCACCATCCATAACAACATACTGCTGATCCTTATTGAAGTTACCATGAGCCTTCAATGCATTATTGATGTAGTGCTGCAATCCGAAATTATCAGGATCTGAAAGGTTATCTACACCGAAGAACTTCTCTGCCTTCTTAACACCGTTAGCTGTAAGTACTGAAGAATTTGCCTTCTCATCAACAACGTAATCACAGTCACCAACGATCTCATCCATATCAATCTTATCGTCAGTTTCAACTACAGTGAATCTCTTAAGAGTCTTAACAAAATCATCAGCCTTCTTATAAAGATCTGAAGACTCAGTACCTCTACCAGAAATAATAAGAGGTGTTCTAGCTTCATCAATCAAGATACTATCAACCTCATCGACGATAGCATAATTCAATTCACGCTGAGCAAGCTGGTCTTTTCTAACAACCATATTGTCACGGAGATAATCAAAACCGAACTCATTATTTGTTCCGTAAACGATATCACAAGCATACATCTTCTTACGCTCTGAGTTAGGAATATCGTGAATAATAAGACCAACAGAAAGACCAAGATACTTAAAAATCTTACCCATCCACTCACTATCACGCTTTGCAAGGTAATCATTTACTGTAACTACATGCACGCCTTTTCCTGTCAATGCATTAAGGTATACAGGAAGTGTACCTACAAGAGTCTTACCTTCACCAGTCTTCATTTCAGCAATACGTCCCTGGTGAAGAACAATACCACCAATAACCTGAACTCGATATGGCTTCATACCAAGTACTCGCCATGCAGCCTCTCTAACTGTAGCAAAAGCCTCTGGAAGAATATCATCCAAAGTTTCGCCAGCTTCAAGTCTACCCTTAAGTTTATTTGTCATACCCTGAAGTTCAGCTTCAGAAAGCTTTGAAAACTCCTCGTCCAAAGCCATAACCTTATCTACTATAGGATTAATTCTCTTAACTTCACGTTCGCTATGAGTACCAAACACTGAAGACAATATGCTCATTTTTCCACCTCATCATCATTTATATTTGTAGAGATTCTTGATAAAACTGTCTTATAACCATCTGAACCATATTCAAGGCATCTATTAACTCTTGAAATAGTAGCAGTGCTTACATTAGCCTCACCAGTAATCTCAGAATATGTCTTTCCTTCATTTAACAAAACTGCAACCTGCATTCTTTGAACTAAAGACTTAATCTCAGCAATAGTGCAAATATCGTCAAAGAACTTCTCACACTCTTTTCTTGTCTTTAAAGAAAGAATTGCATCATAAAAAACATTAATATATGGATCGTTAATCTTATCGCTCATATTTATTCAGCCAAAGCCAAGAAATAGTCAACAAGTTGATTTACATAGCCTAAAGAAAATAGAGCTACAATTCCTGTAATCAGTAATACAAGAAAAATTGCTACAAGCAACCTACGGAATACTAAGTCTCTCTTAGCATCACGAAGAATCTCACCAACTGGTTTTACAGAATTATCACCACGCTTACCTGAATTAACAAGCGTTGGTCGTCTAACAGACGAACTTGTTTTCAATTCTGTCTACCCCCTTATTATAATAATACGCGCGTTTATTAAACAAAACTCTCTAAATATTAACACTTTAACTAGTAAAAGTGAAATGTTTTTTATTAAAATGACTCGCCAGTCCTTATAATAGTAACATTAAAGTCTTCATTTGAATAACAATCTATATAATTTGTTAGTATTTTGCATCTATCCTCTGGTGTATTCTCAGGAATAATGATGATTAACTGCTTATCCTTAATATCGCTACTATCAATAACGTATCGTTCTCCACTAATTGTCACATCTGCTCCATTAAATCCACCAATCGCATCTAACTTCTCTTTAGCTTTATTTTCGATGTTTCCAGATGAACTATATGTATCTTTAGTTAGATCAATACTAACAATTGATACAGCACAACCATTATGAAAAGAATCAATCACAGGAAAAGTTTTAGGAAGATTTGCCCCGTATAAATCACCGAAGTAACCACCTCTTTCAAAATTATTAAGTTCCCATGGGTTAATATCTTCTTTTCCAACTTCAGTAGCTACATCAAAACTTACCAATTCATTATTGTATACACCATAAAATGGTATTACTGAATACTGAGTTTTCTCAACATCTCCAAACAAAGTTGAAATACTATAATTTACTAATACTTCTAAAACTTGTTGACTACTATTGTAATCAACTGAGACATCAATTGTACTAGGTGTATATAGATTTGTATTTCCTGATCTACTCTGAAATTCATAAGCAATATCATTTCTCAAATATTCCGATAGAAAGCCATTCATTACTAAATCTTCAACACTATAGCCTGATAGATATCCAATTGTATTTGATAACTCAATCAAAGAGTTATACGCTTGCTTAGCATTATCGCCAATATCATCATCGTCAAGAATGCTGTTCAGTAATTCATCACCAATTCTTGTAAAAGGACATAATACAGCTATATCTTCTGTACTCTGTTCAATAGCTGCCTGCATATATAAATCTGTTCTTTGAACATTCATTGAAGTAATAACCATTGTAATAATTATTAGAAGAACTGAAAAAACAATAGATACTTCAATAGATATTGAAGCACGTTTATTAGAAACCATATAATTCATATCCTTGACTAGCATAATACCAATCCCCCTCATACAAAGTCCCTATATCAATTTGTGTACAGATATCTCCATACTTTTCCTCGAATAAGTTCTCTAACCTATCTAACTTGCGTTCGGGCTTAACAATCAAAGCGCTATAAACAAACAGGAAATCCTTATAATCCATTTCAATTCCAAGATTAAGTGGTTCAGGTGCTTCATCTATCTCAAATACAGTAATACTTTTACCATCATATAAATTGACTAAATCTCCCAAACTCTTAAAATTCGCAAAAATCATGATTATAACCATTTCAATAACCCATGGTGGTATTTCTACACCTTCAAGAACAATTGTTAAGATTACTGATATAACCTCAGCTATATCACCACAAATCTCCATAAACTCATCATCAAGTAGAAGATTAACAATCTCTACTAGCGAGAGCATCATAAATATTCTTGGTCCAAATGCTGCCCTTATTCCTCTTTGACCAGTTATCAAGTATTCGGCATCATTACATTCAGAAGTATTTAAATCCCTAAATGAAGTACCATGCAAATTCTTATCTAATTCACCTTCAAAACTCTTAACTGAGCATTCGAAGTTATAAACACAGTAATGTGAAACAAAAATACTAAACAAGTTATCATCTATGAAATCTGAGGCAGCATCAAAAATCTCAATTGTTTCATTAAAAAACTTCATCGAGAACATATCTGCTGGTGAAAAATCATTATCAAAACTAAAACCATCACTATTTACATACTCATATTTATCGATGAAATCACTTAAGAACGAATCGTCAACCAAATCTATTAAATCTTCTAATTCATCACTAGATAAAAAATCATTAATGTTATCTGCAGATGAAGATAACCAATTGAGGACTTTGCCTCCTCCATATTTCTTAAAATTCTTAAGATTAGTAGCAAAATCAGAATCATCGAATTTATCAATAGCATATTCAAAAATCTTACTAACTTTACTAAGAAGTAAACCTGGCGAACGATAAGCATAGTAATTTGAAATTGCTTCTCTTAGTTGCGCAGTATTTATTGTTTTATAACCATCAATATATATGTCTTCACCATACTTATAACCTGTGGTTTCGATTACATTTATATAGATTTCTTCATTAACATCATCTAAGAAAAAACCATAAATCCCGTAATTTTCAAATAGTTCCTCATTGTAATTAGCTAGAATTGTGTCTACTTGTAGCTTAAGAGCTCTATTTATAGTTTGACGCCTATTGATATCAATAATCATTGAAAGATATATACCTTCAACAAATATCAATGCAGAAAGGATAATTGCGAGAAATATAGAACCAGAACCTCTTTTATTCTTCATAGCATCACCTCACTGCAATATGAATAGCATCAATAATACCTGTGATTGCAGTATTAATTAGCTCAGGTGATGTATCAGTAGAATAATGATCATTAATCTCTTTAAGATTAACAGGATATTCATTATCCATATGAAATGATAATTCCTCAATATTGTTCTTACCAATATCTAAGCATTCTTTCCATATATCAACTGGAAAAACAACAAACATGGTAAGAATTAGAATTACTAAAGCAAAACAAATAGATGTTTCAATTGATGAACCCATAATTAACACCTTCCTTTTTTATATAATTGTGCCAATTCTAAGTTCACAAATGTGTCGACAAAATAAACAAATAAAACAAAAGCGGACCAGAAACCTGATCCGCTTAACTAATAACAAATTTGTTTTTAATGAATTACTGACGAAGTTTAGCGTCGAACTGCTTCTCTAACTTAGCCATAATCTTCTCGATTGAAGGCTTAATATCCTCATCAGAAAGTGTCTTATCTGGTGATCTATAAAGAAGAGAAATAGCAACAGACTTCTTATTAATACCAAGCTGAATACCCTCGAATACATCAAAGAACTCAACAGATTCAAGAAGGTTACCACCAGCTGACTTAGCAGTTCTCAAGATATCACCAACAGGTACAGACTTATCTACAACAAGTGCAAGGTCACGTGCAATACCAGGGAACTTAGGAAGCTGCTTATATGTTCTAGAAGGCTTAGAAGCCTTAACAAGAGCCTTAGTCTCAATCTCGAAAATAACTGTACCCTTAGGACAATCAAAATTCTCAGCTACATCAGGATGAACAACACCGAAGTAACCACATACCTTACCAGCAACTGTAATCTTTGCACATCTACCTGGATGATATGAAGGGTTATCTGTACATGCATCAATCTGCATAGACTTGATACCAAGGATGCTACCAAGTTCTTCAACTACACCCTTAACCTCAAAGAATGTCTCCTTGCTATCAATAGAAGGAACATTATAGCTGAAACCAGCGAGGATCTGTCTCTCTTCTGGAAGCTTAGTTGGGTCTTCATCTGGAAGATATACATAAGCAACTTCAAAGATTGAAGCCTCTGGTACAGAACGATTGTTATTACGTCCAGCAATTCTAAGAACTGTAGGAAGCATTGATGTTCTCATAACTGATGAGTCATCACCAAATGGATTAGAAATCTTAACCTGGTTACGAATAGAAGCATCAGCTGGAGCCTTAATCAAATCGAGATCAGATGGAGCTTCAAAAGAATATGTAATAGCTTCGTAGAAACCACAGTTAACCATGATATTCTTAATGTTCTCTACAATCTGCTGCTCAGGTGTTCTACCACCAAGTGTAGTTGTCTTACCAGAAAGAAGTGTTGGCTCAATATTATTGTAATCGTAGAAACGTGCAACTTCCTCAGAAATATCAGCCTCAGACTCCAAATCAGGACGATATGTTGGAGGTGTGATCATGTTGTCCTCAGAAATTACACAACCGAGCTTATTAAGAATATCTCTCATAAACTCTTCTGATGCATTAATACCAATAAAACGATTAATCTTCTCTGGACGGAAAGGAATCTGCTTAATCTCTTTCTTTGTAGGATATACATCGATAAGACCCTTACATACCTTACCAGCACCAAGAAGTTCAACGAGCTCACAAGCTCTATCCAAGGCACGAAGTGCATTCTCAGCATCAAGTCCCTTTTCATATCTTGAAGAAGCCTCAGTTCTAAGACCATTCTTAACAGCTGTTCTTCTAACGGATACAGCATTAAATACAGCAGACTCAAAAAGAATTGCCTTTGTCTCAGGGATAACTTCAGAGTTCTCGCCACCCATTACACCAGCGATTGCACAAACCTTTTCTTCATCAGCGATAACGAGCATTGAACTATCGAGTTCTCTATCAACACCATCAAGAGTCTTTGTCTTCTCGCCATCTTTTGCTGTACGAACGATAATGTGCTTATTCGCAAGATAATCAAGGTCGAAAGCATGCATTGGCTGACCAAGTTC
This sequence comes from Clostridia bacterium, assembly GCA_024403735.1. GTDB lineage: Bacteria > Bacillota > Clostridia > Saccharofermentanales > Saccharofermentanaceae > Saccharofermentans. The sequence goes on along the minus strand of JAKSRG010000001.1, from coordinate 219,649 downwards.
AAGACAAACATAGTTTGTAATATCTACGATATTGTTAATAGGTCTCATACCAGCATCAAGAAGTCTTTCAGCCATCCAAGCTGGAGATGGAGCAATCTTAACATCTTCAATAATTCTAGAGCAGTATCTGTAACAAAGATCAGGAGCTTCGATATCAACCTTAGCAATCTCTTCTGTTACAAGTGAACCTTCAACCTTAAGCTTAGGCTCACATGGCTTGAAATCCTTACCAAGTGTAATAGCTGTCTCACGTGCAAGACCTTCGATTGAGAAACAATCAGGTCTGTTAGAAGTAATCTCAAAATCAATTGTTACGTTACCAAGACCAAGAATAGTCTTAATATCAACTCCAAGAGGAGTATCCTTAGGCATGTTCCAAAGACCATACTCATCTGCACCTTCGTGACCTTCAGCAGGAACACCAAGTTCATCGATAGCACAGCACATACCATTACTCTCTACACCACGGAGCTTACCCTTCTTAATAACGATATCACCTGGCAAATGTGCACCAACTGTAGCTACTGGACAAATCATTCCAACATAAACATTAGGAGCACCACATACAATCTGAATATCTCTACCAAGTTCATCATTACCAAGGTCAACTCTTACAATATGAAGATGATCTGAATCTGGGTGATCCTGAACATCAATAATCTTTCCTGTATATACACCAGAAATATCTTCACCAGAAATGATAACTTCTTCCACTTTAGAACCAGAAATAGTAAGTCTTTCAGCATATTCCTTTGGTTCTACATCAATCTCTGTAAAATCCTTAAGCCAATTAATAGGGGCCTTCATTCTTTATTTCCTCCAACTTATAGATAAGGTCAAAATCACTTGAACTGCTTCAAGAAACGAACATCATTCTCATAGAGAAGACGGATGTCATCAATTCCGAAACGTCCCATTGCTGTTCTCTCAACACCGATACCAAAAGCGAAACCGCTATATACTTCAGAATCAATACCACAGTTCTCGAGTACTTCTGGATGAACCATACCAGCACCAAGTACTTCGATCCAACCTTCACCCTTACATACACGGCAACCCTTACCACCGCATGACCAACATGTTAAGTCAACCTCACAAGATGGCTCTGTAAATGGGAAGTGATGTGGACGAAGACGAATCTCTGTATTCTCACCAAAAAGCTTCTTTGCAAACAACTTAAGAGAACCAACGAGATCACCCATTGTTACGTCCTTATCAACTACAAGACCTTCAATCTGATGGAAAATTGGAGAGTGAGTACTATCAGCTGTATCCTGACGGTAAACCTTACCAGGGCAAACTACCTTAATAGGTGGCTTCTGGTTCTCCATAATTCTAATCTGCATAGGAGATGTCTGAGTTCTGAGAAGGATATTCTCAGTAATATAGAAAGTATCCTGTGTATCACGAGCTGGATGACCCTTTGGAAGACGGAGCTTCTCAAAGTTATACTCATCGTACTCAACTTCAGGACCTTCACCAATTGTATATCCAAGGCCCAAGAAGATATCACAAATCTCATTGATAGCCATATTGAGTGGGTGTCTAGCACCAGCTCTTCTAATCTTAGATGGGAGTGTAACGTCGATAACTTCTTTCTTGAGTTTCTCTTCCTTCTCAATGTTCTTAATGTAAGCAATCTTTTCAGCAAGCTTTGCTTCAATATGAGAACGAACCTCGTTAGCTACCTGACCAATAACAGGTCTTTCTTCAGGTGAAAGGCTACCCATTCCCTTAAGAACTGCTGTAAGTTCACCCTTCTTACCTAAAAATGAAACACGTAAACTATCAGCATCAGCTGAATTAGCTATATCTAGTACCTTCTGATCAAAAGTTTCTTTGATAGAAAGTAACTGTTCTTTTAAATCACTCATCATAAACCTCCAAATGGTGATATTACTTAATCAAATTCATCAAAAGAGTATACCACAACGAGTGATTTTGTAAAAGTAAATATAATATATATTAGAAAAAAGGATTATTTTTCTTCTCTATACCCATTTTGGTGTAATAACCATGTCCAGGATATACCAAAACTTCATCATCAATCGATTTAAGTAGTTCAATTGATTCGAGCATTATATGAGCATCTCCCATAGGCAAATCAACTCTTCCAACAGCTCCTGCAAAAAGCATATCTCCAGAAAACATAACTTTCTCATTTTCAAAGAGATAGCAAACAGAACCTGGCGAATGGCCTGGAGTTCTAATGATTTTTACTGAAGTATCGCCAAAAGATAAAGTGTCATCCAAAAATGTAGGCTCAACAAAGAATGATGTATCTGACATCATATGTGATGAACAGTTATTCTCTGGTTCACGTAATAACGGAGCATCTTCTTTAGCAATATATACAGGAACTTTGATAGTATCTGCCCATTTATCGACATACAAAACATGATCAAAATGAGCGTGCGTAATTAAAATAGCCGAAATCTTTGAAAGAAAATCGTCTTCAAACTTATTAGTAGCAATAATCTTATCTGGAGAAACAGATGGATCAATTAAGACATAGTTATCCTCAATCTGGACAACATACATATTTGCACCAAGAGGACCAAACGGAAAAGTATAAACTTTCATAATTACTGGTTCTTAACCCACTCACGCCAATCAAGATCACCACGGTCAATTGCAAGGATAAGAATTTCTGCAGTTGCAATATTAGTAGCATAAGGAATGTTATTTAAATCACATACCTTAAGAAGCTCTGTAGTGCTAGGCATTGGATTATTACGACCATCTCTCAAGTAAATAAAACAGTCAATCTCATTAAATTCAGCACGAGAAGCAAGCTGTTCAAAACCACTCTCATAATCTACAGACAAGCCAGAAACCTCAAGATCTACAGAAGACTTAAGGAGTTTACCTGTGTTATAAACTGAAATTAACTGATGCTTAGATAATAGAGGGCGATACGCTGTACAAAAATTAACGAGGAGTTCGTTTTTACTATTGTCTGCCATCAAAACAATCTTCATGTTTATTCCCTCCGTAAAAAACTAATTACATTTTACGCATAATGCATAATTTAATCAACAAAAAGTTGATATATTTTGGAAACAATCTATTAACTGAATCTACATCAACCCGCTGTTGGTACAATCCTATCCAAATCATCACCAGGAATTGGATAGGAATCCATAACAAATGGACCATCATACTGGGGCACACCAAAATATGCAGCTAATAACTTTTTAGCGATGATGGTTGTTGATGAACCCCACTCACCTCTCTCTACTACGAGAGCGATTGCAATCTCTGGATTATCAGCAGGTGCATAACATACGAAAAGACCATTTGAATACTCCATTCGAATATCCTCGTATCCAGTCTCGGCAGTACCAGTTTTACAACAAATAGACACAGGAAAATCTAAGAATGCTTCTTGAGCAGTACCCTGCCACATACTTGTACCAGTAACTACACATCTCATCGCAAATCTAACTGCATTGAGATTTTCTTCATCTATATCAAGTTTAATCGATGGTTTCTGACCTTGGTATAGAATAATACCATCTTCACTAACAACACTATCTATTACATATGGTGTAACAAGATTGCCTGTAGCAATAGCACTAGTATATCTACAAAGCTGCAAAATTGTGAAACAGTTATCAAACTGTCCAATAGCAGACTGAGCAGTATCTGCTGGGAACCAAGTTCTATCATACTCAGACTCATGAAGAAGTCTCTTAGTCTGACGGCTAGCTCTTACACCACAAATCTCACCAGGAAGATCAATTCCTGTATATTCACCAAGACCAAGTGTCTTACCCATCTGATCAATACTATCAATACCAGTATCAACACCCAAACGCATGAAATAAATATTACAAGATGTAGCAATAGCGCTATTCAAATCAAGAGGTCCATGACCAATCTCAGGAAACTCAAGACACTTAAAAGTCCAACCACCAATATCAATTGGCGATTCACATCTATACCATGTCGAACCTGGCGAAATCACACCAGATTCAAGTGCAGCAAGACTGGTACACATCTTAAATGTAGAACCAGGGGCATACTGTGACATAAACGCTCTATTCCAAAGAGGCATATCTTCACTAGTAATCTCTTCATATTCTCCAATTCCGAGATAATACTTAAGCTGTTCTTCAGCCTGTCTATCGCCAGACATAGCAAGTACGAAGTCATTAGGGTCATAGTTAGGATATGAACCCATGGCCAAAACAGCACCAGTATTACAGTTCATTACGACGAATGCGCCCGCATTAGCAGTCTTATATCCAGTCTGTCTAATCTCTTCATCTGCCTTAGCATCTTCGATGTACTGCTTAAGAGCTTCAATACCTACTCTCTGAAGATTTGAATCAATAGTTAAATGAACTGTAGCACCAGGAACAGGCTTCTCACCATAAGTATATGGGAAATACATTGTATTCTCTTCATCTGCAGTCCAAGTAGAATATGTAGCAATACCAGCCTGTCCATGGAGATAACGCTCCATCTGAGACTCAACACCAGACTGACCAACAAGATCAGTAGCCTGATATCCAAACTTACTTACATCGGCAAGAGTTTCCTGAGAAATATTACCTACGTAACCTACAACATGACATGATAACTGAGCCTGAGGAGTATAAACTCTTCTATAATCATTAGTTGCTATCAAGCCCTTAAAATGATAATTTTGCTCATTCAAAATCAAAAGCAATTCATCAGGAACATCTGTAGCAATTGCTACTGGTGAACCATTCTTAAATGCCCACAAATCTGAGAAAATCTGATAACGAATTCTAATAATACGATAAGCTTCTTCATCAGTAAGCTTAGTATCAACCTCGAACAACTGTCTTAGATATAAGAAGAAAACCTGTGGATCAGTCTTAACATACTTGTCAGAATAAGTAACGATAATACCAGAAGCACCATCCTCAAGATTAAACAAGTTTCTATTAGTCTGCCATAATCTAATCTTCTCTTCGCTTACCAAAAACTGATATGGATCGATTGCAAAATAATCATCAAGACCACTAATCGTCTGACAATTGTATTCATCAAAAAGATAACTCAATTCAAGACACAAAGAATTAAGCTCGTCATCTGAAATATTAGTATTTGAAATCAAAAGTGAATTAACTTTTTCAGTTGTTGCAAGAACAATTCCATTAGCATCAACAATATCACCACGAGGCGCAGAAACAGTGTACATTTTCTGCATACCTTCAGTTGATGAAGAAATTGTTTTCTGATAATTGGAAAACTGCAAAGCAGCTGTCATAGATAGAATAATTCCACCCATGATACAAAAAATCACTGCAAGAACAAAATATCTATTAGTTATAGTTCTAATAACCTTAATCAAGAGGCTATCATCATTAAGCTTTTGTTGATCTCTTTTGTCTTCATCGAAAACATAAAGACCATCGTCTTTTATACTGTTAGCCATGACTGATTACCTCCTGTATCATTCTTTGATAAAGCAGGATTTACACCACCGCTATAAGGACCAGCAAATCTCAACAAAAGGATTAGTGGAATAGCGCAAATCAAATTCAAAAGAACCTGAACCAAAATAGAATCAACAACTACCTGCTTAAAACTCAAACTATAAGAAGCGCTTGAGAATACAGTAGTCCAAAGCTTAATAGCACCGTGGCCTAAAATCTTATAAATAACGCTACAAGTAGCGACTGTTATCAAAGCAAAAGAAAATTTCCTATGCATCTTAACTGTAAAAACACTAGCAGAAAATACTGCTACAAGAAACATAGATAGAGAACCAATTCCAACTGAAGTTGCAATGTCTCCATTAAAACTCAAAATAGCAGGTGCAGCAAAGCAATCTCTAAGAATACCAACAACCAAACCTACAATTATTCCATCCCAAAGACCATAATAATAAGCAACAAGAGAAACAAATACGAACATTATGTCAGCAATCTGTGCATCAAAAGAAATCTTATCAGGAAAAGAAACCTGAAAGCACACTAGAAACACTACATAAATAGCATACACGAGTATTTTACGAACAAGTTTAACTTTATTCATTAGTTTCCTCTGTTACTGGAGTTTCAGTAGCAACATCCTGATTATATGGAACCATTATGAATACATCCTTCAAATCATCAATTGAAGCATATGGAATCAGAGTTGCAATAGGATGAAGAGAATCTGAATAATCTACAGAATAAATCTCTCCTATAGGGATACCTTGAGGAAACAAACCACCATCACCAGAAGTAACAATTACGTCACCTACTTCGATGACAACATCCTCACCAATTCCTGTTACAAGGCAAAGGCCTTGCTTTTTTAGTGCTGCATCACCAGATACTAAAATAACCGCACCGTTAACTTCATTAACCTTACCATTTACAGAAAAACCTTCATGCAATAAAGGCAGTATCTTACTCTCAGATGAATTAGTCTCAATAACTCGACCAATAAGGTTAGTTCGATTATCAACTACAGCATATGAATAAGTGTTCTCGAGTATAAGGCCATCATCAATTCCGGCACCTACTCGAATAACACTAAACCATTCATCTGCTTCTCTCGACAAAACAGAAGCACCAAAAATATCATAATCGCTAAATGAATCTTTGATATGAAAAGCATCTTTCAACTCTTCATATCTAATCATCGCTTCATCATCTTTGGTAGCTTCATATTCTAATCGAGCAATTTCCTCTTTAAGTGCAACATTCTCCTCACGGATAGCTACACCATCAGTAATAGCTGCCCAATAGTCGTCAATTGTTGTTCCAACAGACTTAACGAAACGCTGAATTGGATTAGCAACTGCCTTTACTGGCGTAAGAATCTTATTAACTGGACTATTAGGAATAGCACCAAGAATAATAATTGCAACCAATAATACTGTGATTAATACAACAATAAACCACTTGTTTGCAAACAGCCTACGCACAACTATTACCTCTCAAAATAAATATAAATTACTTACCGCAGCACTTCTTGTACTTCTTACCAGAACCACATGGACATGGATCATTACGGCCAATCTTTTCTACATGGATTGTATTAGCCTCTCTGTACTCGAATGCAATCTTATCTCTCTGCTCAACAGAAAGAACATTGTTCCATGATGGAAGCTTAAAGAGCCACTCAGCCTTAGCGTCCTTCATGTTGTAGAAAAGTTTCTCAAAATCGATATCAAGTTCGATAGCTGTTGAATCTTCAATAGCTTCGATATTGATCTCGTTCTTAAGGCTTGTCTGGATACCATCGAGGAAGCCTACATAAATATCCATATTGCTCTTACCAAAGCCAAGCTTCTCGCAAAGTTCCAAAGCTGTACCCTTTGTATACTCTTCAACATTTGGATAAGCCTTAAGAATTGTGTCATAAGCATTCTTCTCAAGTGTGAAGTACAAATTCATGTACTGTGTATATTTATTCTGATCTGTTTCCTTTTCAGATCTCTGGATCCATGTCTCGTAATAACTCATAATTATTTCCTCCGTAAATCAATAGTTATTAAAATAAAAAATTAAAGCTTTGCAGCGATTGCCTTAAGGAAGTCTTCAGTATTAACAACGTTCTTAACAGGACAATCAATAAGGTTCTTAAGGTCACCAGTAATTGTACCTTCTTCAATAGTCTCAATTGAAGCCTTCTCAAGCTTATCAGCAAAAGCTTCCAAATCAGCAAGACCATCGAGCTGAGCACGCTTACGAAGAGCACCAGTCCAAGCAAACAATGTAGCCATTGGGTTAGTAGATGTTGTCTCACCCTTAAGATACTTATAATAATGACGTGTAACTGTACCATGAGCAGCTTCATACTCATACTTACCATCTGGTGAAACGAGAACAGATGTCATCATTGCAAGTGAACCATTTGCAGAAGCAAGCATATCACTCATAACGTCACCATCGTAGTTCTTACAAGCCCAAAGGATACCACCTTCGCACTTCATAATTCTTGCTACAGCATCATCAATCAATGTGTAGAAATACTCGATACCAGCTTCTTCGAACTTTGTCTTAAACTCTGCTTCGAATACCTCAGCAAAAATATCCTTAAATGTGTGATCGTACTTCTTAGAAATTGTATCCTTTGTTGCGAACCACAAATCCTGCTTTGTATCAAGAGCATATGTAAAGCATGACTTAGCAAAGCTCTCAATTGACTTATTCTTGTTGTGAATACCCTGGATGATACCTGGAGCATCAAAATCCATGATTGTCTCACGGATTACTGTACCATCTTCTGCTGTAAATACGAGCTCAGCCTTACCAGCACCAGGAACCTTAATCTCAGTATTCTTATAAACATCACCATAAGCATGACGAGCAATAGTGATTGGCTTCTTCCATGTAGAAACAATTGGAGAAATACCCTTAACCATAATTGGTGAACGGAACACAGTACCATCGAGGATAGCACGGATAGTACCATTAGGGCTCTTCCACATGCTCTTAAGGTTGTACTCAGTCATTCTCTGAGCATTTGGTGTAATTGTTGCACACTTAACAGCAACACCAAGTTCCTTAGTTCTATTAGCAGAATCGATTGTAACCTGATCGTTTGTATTATCACGATTTACAAGACCCAAATCGAAATATTCTGTCTTCAAGTCAACAAATGGAAGCAAAACGATATCTTTAATCTGCTTCCAGATAATTCTTGTCATTTCATCTCCATCCATCTCAACAAGTGGAGTAGTCATCTGAATTTTACTCACTGTAAATTCCTCCGTAATCAAAGTATAACCGATATATTTTAGAACACTTGAATAATCAAGTCAAACTTTTGCATGCCAAAACAAGTAAAATCTCAAGAGAATGCCTCTCATCCATTTTTCCCTGTTTGAAATCAAAATCACTTTTAGCACACTGTGCATATAAACTCAAAAGCTTATCCATAGTAAACTTAGGTGCCTGCTGTGCGAGCTTCTGTGCTGAATATGGATGAATTCCTAATTCTCTCGTAATCAAGTCACTTGATTTAAGTTCCTTGGCACATATTAACTGTCTAATATGTTTAGCAAGCATAAATTTAATCTTAGCTACTGGTTCCTTAAGAGTTATTAGATTATCAACAATTGATAATGCAATTCCCGCATTACCAGTACTAATTGAATCTGTTAAATCAAAGATAGATCCTTTTACATCAGGTGCGCAAAGCATATCTATAACTTCCATATCGATCAGTGAAATCTTATTAGCCTGACAATATAACAATATCTTAGAGATTTCATTCAGAATTAGTCTCATTGACTTATCAGATCTACTAATCAAACTATCTACTGCATCATTAGTAATCTTTAATTCATATCTTCCGAGTAATCCTGAAATCTTGCTAGCAATTGAAACATCATTAAGGAAAGGGCTCTCACAAACAATTCCTTTTGTCTCAAAAGTCTTGAGTATTCCCTTTTTTCTCTTATCTATTGCATCTTCCCAAAATACAACAATCGTTGTATCAGGAATGCTTGAAGCAAATTTCTCAAATGAAGTAGCTAAATCTTTCTTAGGATCAGCAACAGAAAAGATGCCTGAATTTCTTACTAATACAACTCTTTTTGTTGATAGCCATGGTGGTAACTGTGAATTATCAATAACCTTATCGAGGTCAAAGCCTTTAGATTCAAAATCTAACTTTACATAATCCATTTGCTCTGAACCTTCAGATATATATGCTTTACGAATAAGACGAACGGAATTCTCACAGAAATAGTCTTCTTGACCATAAATAAGCAACAATGAAGGAAGATTCTTCACTTTAATCTGCTTAACTAATTCATCGACACTTAAAGTCTTAGAAGGCATATTTATTCTCCTTGAACACATCAATCTTATATCCGTCTTTTGCAATATTAACAATAATCGCTCCATTTTTCGAGGTCTGGTAGATATTTGCCTCAACTTCACCTAATCTATCAATAACTTCATCTGCTGGATGTCCATAATAATTATGTAGTCCTACAGATATCACAGCATCCGAGGGATTAGTACATTTAAGGAAATCACTAGACGTAGAGTATTTACTACCATGATGAGCAACTTTAAGGACATCAATAGAAGTAACAAGACTGCTTTCAATCATTGATAACTCACAATCGATATCAATATCACCAGTAAACAAGATATTCCTCCCCCACGTCTCAAGATTAAGAACAAGACTATCAGGATTATCTCCAGTCATAGGCTCATAATTGGGCCAAATAACCTTTAACTTATCATTTTCTGATAGTTCAATTGACTGATTAATATGAAGCTCTCGAAAACAATCATTAAGCACATTTTTAATCTCATCATCTTCATAGTAATTACTTAGAAAACTATTAACATTAGAATTCTCACCTACAAACGAAGTGTAAATCATATCTACTCGACCACTCTTGAGTAATTCAATCATTCCTCCACCATGATCCTCATCCCAGTGTGTCATTATTGCAAAATCAAGTTTATCTATTGAATAGTAATCCAGAACTTCAGGGATTGTTTTCGAGCCATTAATATTAACACCTGAATCAATAAGGCAATTAAATCTCTCAGTAATTATCAAACAACAATCACCTTGACCTACATCAACGAACAGTATCTTCGTCTTAGGCTTATCATATAGGCCATAGAAAACCACACTGACAATTGAAATAGAAAGAATTACCACAATTAGTTTATAACAACTTCTGATTAACCAACATTTCCTTAAATATATACATATGAACAAGAGCATTAGTAGCACTGGTAGAAGCCTATATTCATTTCTAAATGAGAATGAATAACGAGAAAATCTTGTCGTAACATTCATAATTGAACAAATAGTATTTGCAATAAAGGCACAAGGAAACATTGCAAAATCACTGATAGTGCAGAACACTAATCCTAGCACAAAGAAAACACAAAGACATTCAATAAGAAAACTACCGATTATCTGAACACCAAAAGAAATAAAACTATACTTCGTTGAATTAATGAATGAAAAAATCAATACACCTATCTGCGCTGATAAAGTGACAGCTATTGCTTCTGACAGGAATTTATTTCTACAAAATCTAAATAAAGACGCCGAAATCTTGCCATTACAACAAATAATTCCAATCGTTGCACAAAAACTCATCTGAAACCCTGAAGATAACGCCGAATACGGATTAGCAAGAAGCATAACAATCGCTGCAAAACTCATTCCAGAAATGCTATCACGCATGAATAATGAACAAATACTCATTATTGCTGCTCTGGTGACAGATTCCGTCCAGCCAGTCATAAAACCTGTGATTATCACAGCAATCAAAAAGAAAATACGTCTACTCCTAGGATTTATCTCTAATGTATCCATAAAATAAGGTATTAATAGTAGAAATCCAGCAAAATGACTACCAGATACAGCTAGTAAATGTGAGCAGTTATTAGTCCTAAAAGCACGTATAGTATTCTGTTCAACCAAGGATGAATCACCAAGGCAAAATGCTCCTAATAAGGCTAGTTCGTTATCTGCTACTTCTCCTTTGACTATATCGAAAACACCATCTCTTATGAAGTAACGAATACGAGTAATCAAGTAACCAACTTGTGATTGATTGTATGTTAAGATCTCATCAACCTCGAACACGTATGAAATACCCTTAGTTTGGAGATAGTCTTTATAATCAAATTCACCTGGATTGGTAGCTTCATATGGAAGTTCACTCACACCTTTTACTTCAAGGATATCGCCAGGATACAAGTCTTGATTACAGTTGATTTTATATCTATCGCCATTTATTAGCCCAATATAATAATTTTTACCATTAAATCTATAATCCGTCTGAATTATAAGTATTTTTGCATAAGAATTATCAAAGAATTTTGTATCTGTACCTTTTATCCATGATAAATATACGAACACAACTACAAACAGAATAATCGCTGGAAATAGCAATGGTCGCCTAAGAATTTTCTTAAATATTTCTGATATATTATTGTTCAAATCATATCATCTCCCTTTAAGTTTGATGATATGTGATTTCTTGTATAAAAATTAGTACAAAATAATACTAAAAATCGACAAAAATCGACAAAGTATAAAAGACAAATCCAAAGACATATTGGGTATAATTAGATTGAATTATTTTGTTTGGGGGAATTTATGAGCATTAACTTCAGAAATACTGTTTTCTGGGGATTGGCTGCATCAACATCAGCCTGCCCACCTGAAGATTTACCTGAGATTGTATTATCTGGTAAATCTAACGTTGGTAAGTCTTCACTTGTTAATGGCTTGGCCGACAACAAGAAACTTGCTCGAGTATCACAAACTCCAGGCAAAACACAGTCAGTAATTTATTTCAATACCGATAAAAAATTATATATTGCAGATCTTCCTGGTTATGGATATGCCAAGACGTCAAAGGAAAAGAAAGAAAAGTTCTCAAAACTTGCTGAAGATTACTTCACTTGCGGTAGAAAATTCAGTCTCGTACTTCACTTGATGGATATCAGACATTATCCTTCTGATCACGATATCGCAATGCTCGAGTTCATGAATAATGCAAATATTCCTTATTTCGTAGTATTCACAAAATGCGATAAGTTCAGCAAACAGCAGATGAGAAATCGTCTCCAAGAGCTAGCAGAAGACCTTGATATCAAAGATGATGCTAATGTGTACGCAGTATCTTCTGAACGTAAAATCGGACTTGATGATTTACGTCATGGAATTGAAGAGTTTCTCAATTTGTAAGTTGAATTAAACTTCAGATTTGATACACTATTATTAATAATTTAAGGAGAGTGCATAATGCAGCTTAATAGTTTTGAGACAACAGACTCAACATACAATGAGCTCAGATTGGAACCATATGGACCAATCGCTATCATTGCACACACTGCTAACAAGGAATTTGTTCAGCAAGTTAGTAATGTACTCTACGAGAAGCGTCTTAAGCGCTACAATGCAAAGGCTAATCCATTTGTTAACAACCCTGGCTATTTAAGAAGTAGCTATCTTTTTGATACAGATTTACCTAGATTTCAGACAGCTGAAGGTAAATTCACAATGAAGGAAAGTTCAAGAGGTCATGATATCTATATCATCACTGATGTACTCTCCCACAATCTTAGAGTTGACATCTGTGGCGAAGCTCATGTCATCTCCCCTGATGATCACTATAGAGATTTACTTAGAATTATTTCCACATGCGTTGGTAAAGCTAAAAGAGTTAATGTAATCATGCCTTTCCTTTATGAAGGCCTTCAGATTAAGAGAAGAAACCTTTCTTATGGTGAGTCTCTTGACTGCGCTGCAGTATTGAAGCAGCTCTACGATCTTGGAGTTACAAACTTGATTGTTTTCGATCCACACGATCCTAGAATTGATAATGCTGTTCCACTTATGGGTATTGAAAAGCCAAATTCAGCATACAAGATCATTACTACTCTTATTTCCAAGTTTGGTTCACTTTCTATGAACCCAGCGAAAACAATGGTTATCAGCCCAGACGAGACTGGTGTTAGCAGAGCTGTTTTCTATGCATCAATGCTTAACCTTCCTCTTGGAATTTTCTATAGAGATAGAGATTACGCAAATATCAAAGATGGCGTAGTACCTGTTAAGAATTATAGATTTATTGGAAACGATATTAATGGCATGGATGCTCTTATTATCGATGATATGATTAAGACTGGTCACACAATGATGACTACAGCATCTATTCTCAAAGAAAAAGGTGCTCGTGACATCTACTACCTCGCCCCTTTCGGATTATTTTCGAATGGATTTGAGGAGTTCGATAAGGCTTATGAAGAAGGACTTATTAAAGCTGTTGTTTGTACAAATCTGATTTACAGACCACAGGAACTCCTTGAAAAGGAATGGTACGTAGACGTAAATATGATTCCATTCGTTGCTCGTATTATTGATGCGCTCAACGTTGATGAGTCAATTGGTGATCTCATTAACTCAACTTCAAGAATTACTGATTTCTTGAGCCAGATGAGACTTAATGAGTTTATCGATGATATTTAAGTTAGTTATTCCCTACTAGGGATTAATTATATAAGCAAAAAGATTTAAAGAATTATTGATGAGAGGTTTGCAATTATGATTTCAGCTCCTAATGATGAGAAATCTTATTCTCGCTATAACCAATATGGCGACAACCCAATGGCTCCTGTAGGACCTATCGGTCTTATCCCACTTACAGGTAGTACAGAATTCACTGAGAAGGTTAACTATTACCTTAATTCTAGACGTTCTGAATACCAACAGGAAGCTTTTGTATCTAAGTACCCTGGTTTCTTCAGAAGCGATTATCGTATCCAGGTAGACAATAATCGTTTCTCTTCTGGCGAAGGAAAAGCAGTAGTTCAGAATTCAGTTCGTGGTCATGATCTCTTTATCGTAAGTGATGTAATGAATTATTCATGCACTTATAAGATGTTTGGTCAGGACAACAGAATGAGTCCTGATGATCATTATCAGGATTTGAAGCGTGTGATTCTTGCTTGTTCTGGTAAGGCTAGACGTATTAACGTAATCATGCCTTTCCTTTATGAGAGCAGACAGCATAAGAGAAACTCACGTGAATCTCTCGACTGTGCATTCGCACTTGAGGAGCTCTATAACCTTGGCGTAGCTAACATCATTACTTTTGATGCTCATGATGAGCGTGTATCAAATGCTATTCCACTTTCTGGTTTTGAGAGCTTACCTCCTACATATCAGATTATTAAGGAAATGTATCGTCAGATTCCTGACCTTTCATTCTCTAACGGCAAGTTCATGGTAGTATCTCCTGATGAAGGCGGTATCTCAAGAGCTATGTACTTCGCTTCTATCCTTGGTGTTCCTCTCGGAACATTCTACAAGAGACGTGACTACACTAAGGTAGTAAACGGTCGTAACCCTATCGTTGCTCACGAGTTCCTTGGTGACTCAGTTGAAGGAATGGATATCCTTATCGTTGACGACATGATCTCATCTGGTGATTCAATGCTCGATATCGGTCGTGAGATGAAGGCTCGCGGTGCTAGAAACGTATATTGTGCTGTTACTTTTGGTCTCTTCACAGAAGGTATTGACAATTTCAACAAGGCATATGAAGAAGGCGTTATCAATAAGGTATTCGCTACTAACCTCATTTATAGAAGACCAGAGCTTCTCCAGGCTCCTTGGTTCGCTGATGTTAATATGTGTAAGTTCGTAGCTCTTCTTATTGATGCTATTAACCACGATGCATCACTCTCAAATCTCATCAATCCTACAGAGAAGATTAAGAAGCTTCTTAGAGAAAAGGGCGAGAAAATCTAATAATTCTTTTTTACATACTAGTCCACCCTGTCACTTAGTGATAAGGTGGACTTTTTTATGCTTATTTTTATGAATATTAATAATAATCTGATAAAATAATATAGGAATCGAGGTATGTATGGCTAATACAAGGAAGAAATCAACTACAACAAAGAAAAGTAGTTCAACTAAAGGAAAATCAACAACAAAGAAGAATACTTCTTCAGCTAAAAAGACTTCATCAAGTAAGTCTAATACTAATACAACAACTAAGGCAGTTAATAAACCTTCAGAGACAGTAAGTCGCCAAGGTTCATATGACTATGCAAATAACAATGAACCATCTGCTTTATCTACAGGAATGGAAAAATTCTATAATTCAAGATTATTCTTCCCTGTTGTGATCTTTGTTCTTGTATTGATAATAATCGGATTAGATTTTCTATTTACACTAAATGACTATTCTAAGTTCTTCAACGTTCTTGGATTTGAGCTTATTATTGCGGGAATTATTTATTTCATCATCTTGGCTATTACTACATTTAATTCAGATTCTAAAAAAACACATACTGAGGGTAAATAAATGGCACTCGATGGATTAACATGTTCACTATTAGCTAGAGAACTCGATAACGAGCTATCTGGAGCACGTATAGATAAGATTTTCCAGCCAGACAAACATACTATTTTTATTCACATTAGATCTAACACTGGAAACAAGAAGCTATTGATATCTTTTAATCCTTCAGCTCCACGTATTCATATTACTAATACTACTAGAGAGAATCCGAGCATGCCTCCTTCTTTTTGCATGCTTTTAAGAAAGCACTGCAGTGGCGCAAGGATTTCTTCAATTAAGTGTCCTAACTACGAAAGAATTATTGAAATATCTTTCCTTACAACAGACGAACTTCATGATGTAAAAGAAATGAAGCTCGTTATCGAACTTATGGGCCGTTACAGTAACTGTATCCTTGTTAATCACAACAACAGAATTATCGACTCATCAATTCACGTTGATTTCTCAGTAAGCAGAGTGCGTGAAGTAATGCCAGCAAGACTTTATGAGTATCCACCTTCACAGAATAAATTAATTCCTGAAGAAGCTATCGAGAAACTCAATAGCAACTCTCTACCAATATTAGAAGATGAGATGAATCGTCCATTAGCTAAAGGACTTCTTAATTCAATTAAAGGCTTCTCACCGCTTGTTGTTAATCAGATTTGTGTCAAGGCTAATGTAGAAAATGATAAGCCTATTAAGGCTCTCACTACTGATGAGACTAGTAGACTTATAGACACTCTTAGCTCAGAATTATCTAAAGTTTTAAGTGGTGAAACTAATCCTGTTTATTGCCTAACAGAAGACAACGAACCAAAGGATTTTTGTTATACAAATCTTGAAGGCTTTGAGAATGTTTTCGATTGCTCTTCAATATCTGAAGCAATAGACGAATACTATAGCCTAAAAGAATCAAATATAGACTTCGAAAACAAGCGTCAGGCACTACTAGCAATTGTTAATAGTGCTCTTGTTCATGCTACCAAGAAGTATGAAATCCATAATGCAGACTATGAAGAAGGTCAGAAAGCTGAATCATATAAAAAGAAAGGAGATATTCTCCTATGCTTCGCCTATATGATTAAAACAAAAGATACTTCAATCACATGTCAGGATATCTACGATGAACTCGGTAGAGATATTACTATACCTCTTGACCCTTCACTCAATGCAACTGATAACGCACAGGAATATTTTAAGAAGTTCCATAAAGCAAAAAGAAAATATGAATTATCATCTGAGTATATAGAAGATGATATCAACGCTCTTGATTATCTTAGATCTCTGAAGACAGCTATTTATTCTGCTACATCTGATGAAGATTTAGATGCTATTAGAATGGAGTTAAACCAGGAAGCATCATTCATAAAGAAAGAGAAAAAGCAGAAGCACATCAATAATCCAATTGACCCTAATAAGACCGTTGGTGTATCTAAATCTGGTAAAGCGTCATCTAGAGCTTTACGTGCCGCTGCTCAGAAAGCTAGCCAGAAGCAAAAGAAGAATAATCAGCCAAAAGAGACTTCTACATATAGAAAGTATGTATCAACAGATGGCCACGATATTCTTTGCGGAAGAAACAATATTCAGAACGATCAATTAACTTTCAAAATTGCTAATAAGGATGATTGGTGGTTCCATATTAAAGGTCTTCCAGGAACTCACGTAATCCTTGTAAAGAAGCCTTACGAAGATATGCCTTCAGACTCATCAATCGAAGAAGCTGCACAAACAGCCGCCTTCTTCTCAAGAAGCACAATCATTGATGAACATATGAATGGCGAAGGTAGTAAATCCGGACTTATCAAAGCTGAGGTAGACTACTGCCCTGTTTCTCATGTTAAGAAAATTCCTAAAGCCAAGCCTGGAATGGTAATTTATGAAGGTTATTATTCAATCAATGTAACAGCAAAAGAGCCAGAGAAAAAGAACTAATAATAAAGCTTTCATGTAACAACATGAAAGCTTTTATTTTACTTAAAAAAATTACATAGTTTCAAAACTCTTAAGTATCTTCTCTCTAAAATCAGATTCATCTAATGAGAATATGCAACCACAATACTTCTGTCTATAAAGACCAATCTCTCTAGCCATATTCTGACCTTCTCTAAAACCTGGTCTGAAATCATAATAATCAAATCTCACACCATATTTATCGGCCTTCTCATTAGCAACTGATGTAATAACGTCATGTTGCTGATATGGACTAACTAAAAGAGTTGTAGTAAATGAATCAAAACCATTCTCGGAAGCATATTTAGCAACCATATCAAGACGGACATCATAGCACATCTTACATCTAGATACATATTCATCTAAATACTTCTTGGATTCCCAATAGTCTTGCATAAAACCCTCTTGAGTAATCAGTTCAAGACCATAATGCTCAGATACTTTCTGCAAATTCTCTAATCTTCTATTCCATTCAAACTCTGGATGAATATTAGGATTATACCAATACATACTAAGCTGAATATTCTCTTCCAAGAGCGACTTAATTGGATACATGCTGCAAGGACCACAGCAACAATGAAGCAACATACTCATCATCATTCACCTGCAATTGTAGTTTTCTCAAGGAAACCAGGAGGAACAGGTACACCAAGGTGCTCAAATGCACGCTTAGTCAAAATTCTTCCACGAGGTGTCTTAGCTATAAAACCATTAGCAAGAAGAAATGGCTCATATACATCTTCAATAGTAATTGGATCTTCACCCGTACATGCGGCAAGTGTATCTAGTCCAACAGGACCTCCACCAAAAACATCAAAGATTGTCATAAGAATACGTCTATCAATAGAATCAAGACCAATACTATCAATATCGAGAGCTTTAAGACCAAAATCAGAAACTTCTTTATCAATGATATTCTTATCAAGATGGAGTGCAAAATCACGCATTCTCTTCAAAAGTCTAATAGCGATACGAGGTGTACCTCTTGAACGTGAAGCAATATTACGAAGTCCATCTTCAGATATCTCTATACCTAAAAGATCAGCATCTCTCTTAAGAATCTTCATAAGTTCAGGAGTTTCATATAACTCAAGTCTATGGATCATACCAAATCTATCTCTAAGAGGCGCAGATAGCATTCCAGCTCTAGTAGTAGCACCAACAAGAGTGAACCTTGGTAGGTCCATTCTTACAGATCTAGCACCAGGACCTTTACCAATCATAATATCGAGTGAATAATCTTCCATTGCTGGATAAAGAACTTCTTCAACACTCTTGTTCAATCTATGAATCTCATCAATAAATAAAACTTCGTTCTCATTAATACTTGTAAGAAGTCCAACGAGATCACCAGCCTTTTCAATAGAAGGGCCAGTAGTTATATGAAGTGCTACTCCCATTTCAGCAGCAATAATTCCAGCTAAAGTTGTTTTACCAAGACCAGGAGGACCATATAAGAGAACATGATCCAATGACTCGCCTCTTTTCTTAGCGCCTTCAATAAAGATCTTTAAATTAGACTTAACTTTCTCCTGACCACTATAATCATCAAAAGATAAAGGTCTTAATGACTTCTCGTCTACATCACCAAATTGCTTTGTGCGACCTATAACTCTTTCTTCTTCGTTACCGAAACTATCTCCAAACATATATAAAACCCAAACAATACTCCAAATAGATTATCTAACAAGCGTACGTAATGCTTTCTTAATCAAATCCTGTAATCCAATCTCATTCTCGTATACAGAATTAACAGCATTTCTAGCATCAGCATCCTTATAACCAAGAACGATCAATGCACTAATAGCATCTTCAATTACAGACTGATCAATACCACTTCCAGGAGCCTGAACAGTAACAGCTGTCTTCTTAGGAGCTGTGGCTGAGACCTTCTTAAGCTTATCTCTAAGTTCCAAAATAATACGTTCAGCTGTCTTCTTACCTAATCCCTTAACTTGAGTAAGCATATTAATGTCACCATTCATAACAGCCATAGCAAGGGCATCAGGCTTAATCTGTGAACAGATAGACATTGCACCCTTAGGACCAACCGAACTAACTGTAATAAGCTGTAAAAACAAATCTTTCTGTTCCTGTGAAGAAAAACCAAACAAAGATATATCATCTTCTTTAACATTCTGATGTAAGTAAACAAGAATATCACTATCAAGATCACCTAACTCAAATGAAATACCCATTGGGCAGTTAATCTGATATCCAATTCCATTATTCTCAACAACAATATATTCGTCAGTTCTTCTAACCAATCTGCCTTTAATATATGAATACATAAACACCTCAATTGATAATAATTATAACCATTCTCTCTTACCATATCGTCCATACTGATAACCAGATACAGCACGTTCAGAGAATGGAACACCAGTATTAGCAAGACAAATAGCAACAGCAAGTCCATCGCATGCATCATCAGGTTTAGGCATCTCTTTGAGACCAAGAAGTCTTACTACCATCTGTGAAACTTGATTTTTATCAGCCTTACCATAACCAGTAACAGCAAGCTTAATCTGTCCAGGTGTAAACTCATAAACAGGAATATTTGCTCTAGCTGCTTCAACTAATACAACACCTCTAGCCTGAGCAGTACCAATCGCTGTAGTCTTATTCTGACCAAGGAACAATTCCTCAACAGCCATATACTTAGGCTTATAAAACTCTATTAACGTAGCGATTCTAGTATTAATAGCTAATAATCTATCAGGAAACTGTGAAGTTGGCTTAGTCGATATAACGCCACAATCGAGCATCGTTAACTTATTTCCTGACTTCTCAATAATTCCATATCCAGTAATAGCGTAACCTGGGTCAATTCCAATAATAATCTCGTTAGACATCAAACACACACCTAAACATTTGTTCTATTTTGATTATACACACATAATCTCTATTTAGCAACAAACATCTATAATAATCTGCTCATGGGCAGGTTTCTCAGTGCTAAATTCAAATGCATCATATGCGAGATCAGCAGCCTTTTCTAGTCGATCCTCATTAATCTCAGCCATCTTTCCCTTGTAGATTACACAGATTGTATCTCCTCTACTAACCTTGTCTCCAATCTTCTTATGAACACTAATACCAGCACCAAAATCAAGTTCATCTGTCTTAACTAATCGACCTGCGCCTAATTCAACAGATGCATTTCCAATCATCTGTGCATTAATAGCAGTAACATATCCATCACATGGAGCAGTCAATGTTAATACCTGTTCAGGATAATCCTTATATACAGGAGATCCGGTTGAATGAACGTATCCACCCTGTCCAATAATTAATTTGTTATAGTACTCAAGAGCAGTACCATTTTTCAATCTCTCACAACAAATCTTCTTAATCTCTTCAACTGATAGTTTACTTTCTTCAGCCTCAGATGACTTAACCATATAAGCTGCTAGTGTTGTTACAACTTCAACCAAATCTTCAGCTCCATTACCTGAGAGCACCTCGAAAACTTCCATCATCTCGAGTGTATTACCGATATTCTTACCAAGAGGTTGATTCATAGCTGTGATAACGCAAGTTACATCAAGTCCAGCAAGTTTACCAATCGAAATCATTGCTTTAGATAATTCTCTTGCGGCTTCAGGAGTCTTCATAAATGCTCCTTCTCCACATGTAACATCCAAAACAATTGCTTTAGCACCACTAGCAATCTTTTTGCTCATAATACTGGATGCAATCAGTGGTATCGAATCGATTGTACTAGTTACATCACGAAGAGCATAAAGAATCTTATCTGCTGGTGCCAAATTAGGAGTCTGACCAGTGATAAGCATACCGTTAGACTCTATATGCTTTTTAAAATCTTTTGCATCAATTGTGCAATTAAATCCTTCGATAGATTCAAACTTATCTACTGTGCCTCCTGTAAAGCCTAAACCTCTACCAGATAGCTTAACCATATTAATTCCAAAAGATGCAACTAGAGGCATTAACAAAGGTGTACATTTATCACCTACACCACCAGTACTATGCTTATCTATCGCTTTACAACCGAGAAAGGATAAATCATTTATCTCACCAGAATTCGCCATCTCCAATGTAAGAGTAGTCATTTCTCTATCTGACATACCATTAAGTACAATTGCCATAAGTAAAGCTGATGTCTGATAATCAGGTATTTCACCATTAACAACACCATCAATAAAGAACTTAATCTCTTCATCAGTCAGTTCCTGACTGTATCTCTTCTTAGAAATAACATCTCGCATATTCATAAGGATATCCTCCCATTAATCGACATATAATAATATTCTAACAAACAATAGTAAAATAATTAACCTGTGATAAACTATATAGGTCAAAATAGCTCGGAGGAATACACAATGGGAAAATATAAAGTTGCTATCATTGGTTGCGGTAGAGTTGCTGTTAAGCACCTCAAAGCAGTATCAAAGCTTAAAGATAGATTAGAACTAGTTGCTGTATCTGATATTAATACGGAAGCAGCTCAGAAAATACTCGCTGAAAAAGGTTTTGTAGGAACAAAGATTTTCTCTGACTACGAGGAAATGATTAATACTGTTTCTCCTGATATTTGTGCGATTACAGTTCCTTCAGGTCTTCACCACAAAATCGCTACATTCTGTCTTAACAAAGGCATCAATATCTTACTCGAAAAGCCAATGACTATGTCTTCAAGCGAGAGTAAAGAACTTTACGATTTATCAGTTAAAACTGGTAAGAAAGTTGTAATGGGTCATATATATAGATACTTCCCACTCGTAAAGATTGTTAAGGAAGATCTCGCAAATGGTGATTTTGGTAAGATTACTCACGGAATAATCAACGTACGTTGGGGACACGGTCAAGACTACTATGATTCAGCTGCTTGGAGAGGCACATGGAAAAGTGATGGTGGTGCTCTTATGAACCAGTCAATTCATGCTATTGATCTTCTCCTATGGTTGATGAGCGCTAAAGCAACTGAAGTTAATGCAATGATTGCTAGAAGATTAAGAAATATTGAAGCTGAAGACGTTGGAATGGCTGTTATGAAGTTAGATTCTGGCGCCCTAGCAATGTTAGAAGGAACAACAGCGACTCTTGATAATAACAAAGAAGCTATGTTCTCTATTTTCTGTGAAAAGGGTTCTGTTTCAATAGGTCTCAAGAAAGGCATGCCATCTCTTCACATCTACAATGCCAAGGGCAGAAGTCAGAATATGAAGTACATTATCAAGCAGATTAAGAAAGGTGGCTTTAAGTCATTCTCATATGCACTTAACCCACATACTGGTATTTATGCTGATTTGGTAAATGCTATTGATAATAATGTTAGCCCTATAGCTGATGCATATTCTGGATATAGTTCAGTTGATACGCTCATGGGTATATATAAATCAGCTAAAACTGGATCAAAAGTTTCACTCCCACTTAGTGAAGATTTTAAATCACTTGAAATGGAAGGGTTCTTCGATCAGAAATAATATTTCAAGACATCAAAAAAGCGGCCGATTGGCCGCTTTTCTTTTGGTCTAAAAAATCAATCAAGAATATCAAACAGATTCGTCTAAATCTTCGATATCCTTATCTGCTTCTGCTGCATACTTAGCGCGAAGTTCAGCTTTTGCCAAAGCGTTCTTTGCCTCTTCTTCAGCAAGTGCAGCTGCAGCCTTAGCTTCTTCCTCAGCCTTACGAGCAAGTGCCATAGCTTCTTCAGCTCTCTTAGCAGCTTCTTCAGCACGTTTTTGAGCCTGCTCAGCAGCAGCCTTAGCCTCTGCCTCTGCCTTTTCAGCATTAAGTCTAGCTTCTTCCTCATCAAGGTTCTTCTTAGCAATCTCAAATGCTTCCTGAGCCTTCTCAGTCTCAATCTTAGCTTCTTCAGCCTTACTAGCTGTAGACTTAGCAATCTCCTCAGCGTGATCAAAAGCTTCCTTAGCTTTCTCTTCTGACTCTTCAGCAGCCTCACGAGCAACTGATTCAGCTCGCTTCGCAGCATTACGCTTATTAAGTTCTGTCATCTTCTGAGTAGCAAGCTTAGTAGCAGCATCAGCCTTCTCAGCAGCCTCAGCAGCAACACGAGCAGCTTCTGCAGCGGCAGCCTGTAAGTCTTCAGCATCTCTCAATGCTACATCATAATCACTCTCAGCAATCTCAGCAGCCTCAATAGCAGCTTTCTCAGAATCTATAGCAGCAAGTTTAACTTCTGTTGACTGCTTAACAGCTTCTGAAGCAGCTTCAGCTCTCTTACAAGCTTCCTCAGCATCCTTAATAGCTCTCTCTTCATTTAACTTAGCTCTATCAAGTTCGCTCTTAGCAGCCTGATGTGCAATCTGAGCAGGAGTCTTACCCTGAATCTTACTAGTAATCGCAGTAGTAGACTTATCAGCTTCCTTATCCTTCTCAGCAGCAACAGCCTGAGCATGATTAATTGAAGCAGACAATGGTCTCTTAATTGGTGGACGAAGTGCAACTGGTACCTTTGTATCATCACTTACTTCACTAGATGGTACCTTATCAGCTTCACGTCTGCTAGCCTCCATAGCCTTACGAGCTTCCATAGCTTTACGAGCCTCTTGCTGCGCCTTGGCAGCTTCAGCACGCTCACGTGCGTAGCTATTTGATCCAACAGAAGAACTACGTGAACTATCTTCATTCTTTGTTGAAGCACTTCCAGCAGATGTTGCAATTGCAAATCCGCCTAACTTACCCTTCATCATATTATCGAGAAAATTAGCCATAACACACTCCCTTTGTAAATGATATGTAAACAATTTTCGATACAACTATTATACTTTTTTACGAGAATATTTCAAGAATATTTACCAAATGTAACGGTGCATTTCCACAAAAAACGTTATCAAAAACGCGATAATTTGTTCAATATGTTCAGCTAATAGTCAAAATCCGATATAAAAACAACAATTCTATCATAGAAAAATCGTTTCTACCAAATTTTTGCATAAAAAAAGCGACCTTTCGGTCGCTTCTTGTGGTGCACCTTCAGGGACTCGAACCCGGGGCCCACTGATTAAGAGTCAGTTGCTCTACCATCTGAGCTAAAGGTGCATATGTGATTGAAACCTTAGTGGTGCACCTTCAGGGACTCGAACCCGGGGCCCACTGATTAAGAGTCAGTTGCTCTACCATCTGAGCTAAAGGTGCGTGATTGGTTTCAATCAACGTGACTTATTATATCCATAGTGTTATTGTATGTCAACTATTATTTTTATATTTTTAAGATATTTTTTTATATTATAAATAATAGTCTAGTTAGTACAAATCCTTACGTGTTTTCTCATACTTTTTAACCTTCTGGAGAAGCGTTTCGCATTCAGGATATAGTAGTTCTGGCGGAGTAATACTAAAGTCCATCAACTTGTTACTATCATAGAATTTACAGTAGAAATTATGATTATCCAGATCAGCTAGTCTAATATTCTCTATTATCAATTCAAACTTCTTATCTTCACTACAAAAGTTAATATAACCAATTGGATTACCCTTATTATTAATGCTCCACACAACAGCCTTCATTTCAGGCAAATAGCGAGATATCTTAATAACTAAATCCTTCAATGTCTCTTCACTAGAATAAGCAAACTCACACGCGTTAGGAGCCGTACAATCATCAGCCATACATATACTGTCGCGCTTAACAATAATCTTTTTAGTGCCGAACATATTTCACTCCTAATTTGAAAATAAAAATAGCCAGCTGTTGCAGATAGCAGCTGGCTAAATAATTCCTAAATCAGATTAACCGTAGATATACTCTTCGCCATTCTTACGAATTACTACCTGGTTCTCACCTTCAGCCTCAAGAGCCTCAACATGGCCAACGATCTGTGCATCAATATTGAATGACTTAGCAATATCAATAATGCCCTGAGCAACGCTCTCATCGCAGTAGAACTCAATTCTATGACCACAGTTAAACACCTGGAACATTTCCTTCATTGGAATCTCACCTGACTCATAGATAGCCTGGAAAAGTGGTGGGAACTCAAAAAGATTATCCTTAACGATTCTAATATTCTTACCAAAATCACGGCACTTTGCCTGTCCACCACCTGTGCAGTGGATGATACCTGAGATGCTATCTCTATACTTCTCAAGTACTGGAACAATTACTGGAAGGAATGTTCTTGTAGGAGCAAGAATAGCTTCACCAACAGTAACATCTGTACCAGGAAGATTATCAGAAAGACGATACTTACCACAGTATGCCTTATCCTCAGGAATTGTATCTGAATATGACTCTTTGAAATTCTGAGCATAATAGTTTGAAAGCAACATGTGTCTAGCAGCTGTAAGACCATTTGATGACATACCAGAGTTATATGAATCTTCGTATGTAGCCTGACCATATGAAGCAAGACCAACAATTACATGACCAGGCTTAATATTAGCAGCATTAATTACTTCGCTCTTCTTAATTCTAGCAACGATTGTAGAGTCAACAATCATAGTACGAACAAGGTCTCCAACGTCAGCTGTCTCACCACCACACATTGTAATACCTACACCATGTGCATTGAGTTTTTCAACCATCTCGTTATAACCTTCTATAACCTTAGCGATTGCCTTACCATCAACAAGATGTGCATTACGGCCAATTGTATTAGAAAGAACAAGGTTCTGTGTACAACCAACACAAGCAAGATCATCTGTGTTCATTACGAGAGAATCCTGAGCAAGTCCCTTGAACCAATCATAATTACCTGTTTCCTTATACATGAGATAAGCAACAGATGACTTTGTACCAGCACCATCAGCATGAATAGCAACGCAATAATCTTCGTCACCTGCAATATCCTCGATTAACTTACAGAATGCACCAGGAGCAACACCTTTGCTCTGATTAGCTACTGCCTTCTTTACATCATCCTTAGTTGGTGATACGCCTCTGCTCAAATAAGACTCTGCTGACATTTTATGTCCCCCTTAAAAGTTCATATGTTAAATTTGTTATGTATCAAATAAAAGTTTTCCAAGCAAGCTCGTAAGCCGGGTTCTGTATTTGACAATCATCTATCTAGATTTACTATTGCTAGCAAATTCAAGCCGTTTCCTCAAGGCCTGCGGACAGCAGTAATGCCTTTCCACAACGTTGCTCCAGGTGGGGTTTACAAGGCCGATATGTCTCCATACCGCCGGTGAGCTCTTACCTCGCCTTTTCATCCTTACCACTTGCGTGGCGGTTTTCTTTTCTGTTGCACTTTCCTTAAAGTTACCTTCACCGGGCGTTACCCGGCACCTTCGTCCTGTGGAGCCCGGACTTTCCTCACGCACTTGCTTTCACATTAGTGCCCGCGATTGTCTAAGCTTGACTTAGAAAACACTAATAATTGTAATAAAATACGCCCAAAAAGTACAGTTTAATTAAAGCTTCTTTCCTTGCCAAAATTAACAAAAATATTAGCCTCAGTAAACTGTTCATCAAGCACGTTTTTAAATTTAGGAAGATATACTCTCTCAGAAGCATTATGGCCAACAATCAAGGTAGAAACACCATACTCATCAAGTAAAACACAGAGGTGATGTTTTATCTCGCCAGATATAACCAAATCTACTTTTCCATCAAGAATATGTGGTATAGCATCCTCATCAAAAGCACCACCTTGTACGAACACTCTGCTAACCATTTGCTCTGGAGAATTGAGAGTTACTACTCCACTAGCATCTAATCCCTCAGCTACTTTCTGTGAGTATGCCTTAAGTGTATCTTTTTTGACCAAATCGAAAACAACACCCAATTCAGCGCCTTCGAGTTTATGTGCATTTGTAGCACCAATACACTTAGCTATCTCCAAATTACCAAACTCATCTGTCATATCTAGCTGAGTATGACATGCATATAAAGCAATTCCATTCTTAATCAATGATGTAATAATTCTACCGGTTGAAGTATCTGTAGATACAGAATTAATTCCACCAAAAATCAAAGGATGATGAGCAATAATCAAGTTGCAACCTTTACTAATCGCTTCTGTAATAGAAAAACTAGTACAATCGAGTGTCAAAAGAACACCAGTTAATTCTGTGTTTCTATCTCCAACTAACAATCCAGGATTATCAAATCCAAGAGCGTTTTCGAGTGGGAAAATACTCTCTACATAATCCAAAACATCTGAAATCTTATACATCTATATCCTCCAATAACACTCTAAGTTCTTCATCTCCTCGACTTCTAACTCTGTATACATCTGTTAGATGCTTAAAATACATATCTAACAAATCGCTATTCTTAGTCTGGAGAACAGGACCATAGAATTTATCTTTAACACTAATCTCAGTCTTAACGCCTGTATATCGAGCTTTAATTCCTACGTAGAAGTATTCTCTATCCTGGGTAACTTCTTCATCAACAATCTTAAACCCTCTGTTACAAAGGAATTCTCTAAGCTTATCTGAAGATTTCTGAGGCTGAAGAATAAAATCAACTTCTTTCATAATCTCTACTGATGTTACTTCCATAGCAGCTTCAATAATATCAGCAATATTAAGGCCACCTAACCCTGCCATAACTACAGAATCATTGATTTTAAGATCAACACCCTTCAAACCATCAGTACAATATACTTCTGAATTTTCACCCATATTATTATCAATGAGACACTGTCTTGTTCTCTCAGCTGGCTTTGCATGTATATCAGTACAAATACAAAAAGGAGTAAGTTTAGAAGTTAGACAATTAAGAGCAAGTAAGCCATGATCAGAACCAACATCTATCACCCTGCCACTAGCGGCTTTAGTCTTATCAATCATGTCACAGACCATCTGTAATCTTATTGATAACTGATCCATTAAAGCTTCTCCTCCTGTTTTCTAATGAACTCTAAACCAGATTCAATCTTGCGCAATTTTTCGATAAATACAGCACGTTTCTCTTCATCCTTGGTTCTATCAAGTATCTTAAGCAAATAATCACGCTTATATCTAAGTAATTCTTTTCTAAGTCTATAAAGTCTAACTAAGTACTCAATACAAAGCTTATTGATATTCATACCAATTGGTAGCTTCTCAACAGCTTTAAGATAAGCAATTTCAGCCTGTTCATTATTCAAAGTATACTTTTGAAGTTCACCAACAAGCAAAGCTTCACTTACACCTCGGCCTTCAACAAAACTATCAAGGTAGAACTCAACAATACTCTTCATATTATTACCAAAGAAATCATTAGGACGAATGATATCTATCTTCTTGATATACTCTGGATCAACCATATATTTATTAAGCTGAACAGCATAAGCGAAAACTTCCAATTCTAATTCAGAAGCATAATCATCTGGAATTGCAGATTTACGAGCGTTTGAAGCTTCCTTCACTTCACTTGTAGTTTCCTGTCTTCTAGATATCTCTTCAGTGTTTTCTCTTACTATATTTCTTTCTACCTGAATAGATTCACGCTTATCATTCTGAGAAGCAATATCTTCCATTCTCTTAACCAAAACTTCAGGTGGTGCTTTGAGATAAATATTTGCCTTAGAAGCAAATCTATATCTTTTAATCTCATCAGTAATCCAAGAACCAAATTCAATTATCTTATCCTGATACATATTCAAATCGAGCTGATCATCAATAAAGCAATCGTTATAAGCTCTGTCTGAAAGATAATCATCCACATCCTTAGCACTCTTAACAACAGCATTAAATGATTCAACACCAAACTCTTTAATATATTCATCAGGGTCCTTGGCATCAGGAACACAAGCAATCTTAATTCTAATCTTCATTCCAGATAGCTTCTTAAGATAATTAAGCATCATTTTAATCGCACGGAGAGCCGCATTCTGACCAGCTTTATCAGCATCAAAGAAGAAAACAACTTCTTCACAATATCTTGCAGCTAATCTAAGCTGGCTATCAGTAAAAGCAGTACCCAATGAAGCTACTGCATTCTTAATTCCAGCCTGATGCATCGCAATAGCATCCATATAACCTTCAACAATAATCAATTGAGTAGGACGTTCCTTGCGAGCGAAATTAAACGCATATAAATGTTCTTGCTTCTTATAAACTTCTGAATCTGGTGAATTGATGTACTTTGGCATTTCACCATTCATAGCTCTGCCACCAAAAGCAACGATTCTGCCCATTGCATCAAAGATAGGAAACATCAATCTTCCTCTGAATAAATCAACCAATCTATCTTTTTTCTTAGTCTGTGCAAACAGTCCAGAATTAAGCATCTCGTCATCTGTATAACCTTTAGAAGACAACTCTTTATAAAGTGAATCCCATGAATCAGGAGCATAACCAATACCAAATGCTTTACATGTATTAGGATGCAAATTACGCTGTGCAGCATAATCTCTTGCAACTTTTCCATTATCACTAACAAAACAACTATAGAAAAAGCGAGCAGAATCAAGTAGTAACGCAAATATTCTTTCTTTGCGTTCCTTAGCCTTCTTAGCCTGAGTATCTTCCTCATATTCAGGAATTTCTATACCATAATCCTTGGCCAACGCACGAACTGCTTCTGGAAAAGAACACTTCTCCATTTCCATATAGAAACCAATACTATTTCCACCTTTATTACATCCAAAACAATGGTAAATACCTTTTACCGGATTAACAGCAAAAGAAGGAGTTTTCTCGGAATGGAAAGGACATAGTCCATATAAATTAGTACCGCTACGCTTAGTAAAACTAACATATCTGCCAACAACAGATTCAATATCAGCTTTATCTAAAACTTGACTAACAACATCCTCTGGAATTCTACTCATAAACAAATCCTTAAATAATCTTTTGTATTATTATGCCAAATGAATCATCATTTTTCAAAAGAAGAAACCAAATATGAGTCTCATATTATTCTTGCTTATAGTATTTATTGCATTAAAAAAGGCTATCTCTTTCGAGATAGCCAAATAATCGAAATTTAAGAATTACTGCTCTTCCTTCTTAGACTTCTTTTCCTTCTTAGCAACAGTCTGCTCAGCAGCCTCAGGCTTAATAACAGTATTAACAGCTGCCTTCTGGAAAGTAACAAGTGTGTTAGCCAAAGATGTTGAAATAGTAACCTCATCATCCTTAATGTTAGCTACACGACCAATAAGTCCACCGATAGTAACTACTGTGTCACCAACACGAAGCTTTGACAACTGTTCCTTAAGTTCCTTTTCACGTTTCTTCTGTGGACGGATAACAGCAAAATACAATACCAAACCAAAAAGAACCAAAGAACCAAATGTAAAGATCAAATTAGTTGTATCATATGCAGCAGGTGCTTCACCTTCCAAAAGCATAATAAACTGATTCATATAAACCTCCAAATTAGAAATTAATCATACAAGACATATCATACTTACCAGGTTCCTTATCAACAACAAACTTAGCTGCTGCAATTGAACCACGAGCAAATACAAGTCTAGTCTGAGCAGAATGAGAAATCTTAAGGATTTCTTCTCCGCCAATAAACATAGCTTCATGTTCTCCAACAATGTTACCACCGCGGATTGCACTAATACCAATCTCTTTCTTTTCTCTCATCTTGCGAACATCGCTTCTGTCAAATACATACTCAATCTCAGTATCAATCTGACTCTTAATTGCATCTGCAATCATAAGCGCTGTTCCTGATGGAGCATCAAGCTTCTTATTGTGATGAGCCTCAACAATCTCAATATCATACTCTGGATATAAAAGCTTAGTAGCCTTCTTACAAAGCTCAACCATAATATTCATACCAAGGCTCATATTAGCTGACTTAAATACTGGAATCACCTTAGAAGCATCATCCAAAATCTTCATATCTTCGTCAGACAAACCTGTAGTACAACATACTACTGGCTTTTTCTTTGCACATGCGAACTCAAACAAAGCAGGAATACACTTAGAATTTGAGAAATCGATGATTACATCAAAATCAACATCACAGTCATTCAAATTCTTGAACACTGGGAAATCAAGTCCATTTGTATTATCAGCTAAATCACAACCAGCAACGATATCAACTGTTGGGTTCTCAAGACACATCTCATTGATTGCTCTACCCATACGGCCACAGCAACCATTCATAAATACTCTAACAGCCATTATAATTCAGCCCCCTTAAGGAAAGCATCAATATGGCTCATATCATACTTAGCAAGAGTATCAATGAGGAACTTTCTATTAGCTTCGCTCATATTGCAAAGTGGAAGTCTGCATTCACCAGTCTTAAATCCGAGATAATCAACTGCTTCCTTAACAGGAATTGGATTAACCTCACAGAACATAGCCTTAACCATTGGAATGATATCAATCTGCATCTTTCTAGCCTTCTCAATATCACCGTTAAGATAAGCATGTACCATCTGAGACATATGACCAGGAAGTACGTTAGCAACTACAGAAATAACACCCTTTGCACCAAGAGAAAGCATTGGAACTACAAGTCCATCTTCACCAGAGTACAAAGCATAACGATCACCACACATACTAACAACTTCAGGTACCTGACCAAAGTTACATTCCTTAACAGCAACGATATTCTCAATATCAGCTAACTTATAAAGAATCTCAGGTGTGATATTTACGTTTGTTCTTGAAGGAACATTATAAAGAATTACAGGAGCATCGCAATTTGAAGCCATAGCTGTGTAATGCTTAATCAATCCCTCTTTTGTACACTTGTTATAGTAAGGTGTAACAATCAAAGTAGCGTCAACACCAACTGCACAAGCCTTCTTTGTAAGTTCAATACCATGAGCTGTATCGTTAGAACCAGTACCAGCGATAACTGGAACCTTGTGATTAACAGCATCTACAACACATTTAACAGTAGCAATATGCTCCTCATCAGGCATAGTTGAAGCTTCACCTGTAGAACCACAAACTACAATTGCATCAGTACCATTCTGGAGGTGGAAATCAACAAGCTGCTCAAGTTTCTTAAAGTTGACACCTCCTTCTTTATTGAAAGGTGTAACGATAGCTACAGCTGAGCCCTCGAAAATTGGCTTATTCATGTTATTTTCCTCCTTCTTTTAAATATTAATAAATGAATAATTCGATAAATTGTAGCACTACTACGAGATAATAGTCAATTATTTTGGTAGCTTATATTCATACTTTGCGAATAGTATTATCTATTAGTTTGTGTATAATTATATTTAGTTTATTTTAAGAGGTTTTTATGAAAACTCATGATTTTTACTATGACTTACCAGAGGAGTTAATTGCACAGCATCCTTTGGACGATAGAACATCATCAAGACTTATGGTTCTTGATGGAAATAATGGTGATATTGAGCACAAACATTTCTGGGATTTACCAGAATATCTCAAAGCTGGGGATGTACTTGTTATCAATAATACTAGAGTAATCCCTGCTAGATTACTCGGCGTCAGAAGTGATACTGGTTCTGCTGTTGAATTACTATTACTTAAAAGAATTGATACTAATCACTGGGAAACACTTGCTAGACCAGGTAAAAAAGTTAGACCAGGTAAAAGATTTACTTTCATTCCAGGTGTATTAGAAGCTGAGTGTGAAGAAGTCCTTGAAAGTGGTAATCGTATCATTAGATTTGATTTCGAAGGTATTTGGGAAGAAGTTTTGGATCAGGCTGGTACTATGCCACTTCCTCCTTATATCCACGAACAGCTCGAAGATAGAGAAAGATATCAGACAGTTTATTCAAAGGATCCTGGTTCTGCAGCTGCTCCTACAGCAGGTCTTCACTTCACAAAAAATTTGCTAGCTAAAATCAGAGATATGGGTGTCGAGATTGCCGAAGTTACACTTCATGTTGGTCTTGGTACATTTAGACCTGTAAAAGCTGAAGATATTTTAGATCATGAGATGCATTCTGAATGGTATGACTTCTCAAAAGAAGCATCAGATATCATAAGACGCGCAAGAAAAGATAATAGACGTATCATTTCTGTTGGTACTACTTCAACTCGTGTACTTGAGACTGTTGCTAATATGGACCCTGAAATGATGCCTTGCTCTGGATATACAAGTATTTTTATATATCCAGGCGTTGAATTCAAATGTATTGATTGTCTCATTACTAATTTCCACCTACCAGAGTCCACTCTCATCATGTTAGTTAGTGCTCTTGCCGGTAAAGATAATGTTTTGAATGCATATAAAGTAGCCGTAGATGAAAAATACAGATTCTTTAGTTTTGGCGATGCAATGTTTATTAAAGGAAAAGGACGTAACGTATGAGTAAGTTCCCTGTTTGGTACGAACACATTCACACATGTAAACAAAGTGGAGCAAGATTAGGTATTCTCCACACTCCACATGGAGATATCAAAACTCCAGTATTTATGCCAGTTGGAACACAAGCAACAGTTAAAGGTATGAGCCCTGATGAGATTAAATCTATGGGTGCAGGAATTATCCTTTCTAATACATACCACTTATGGATGAGACCTGGTTCTGAACTAATTCAAAAAGCTGGTGGTCTCCATAAGTTTATGAATTGGGATAGAGCAATTCTTACTGATAGTGGTGGATTCCAGGTATTCTCATTAGCTAAGCCTAAGGACATTGTTGAAGAAGGTGTAAATTTCAGATCTCATATTGATGGTTCTAAGCACATCTTAACACCTGAGAAATCTATTCAGATTCAGAACCACTTGGGAGCTGATATTATCATGGCTTTCGATGAATGTTGCCCTTACCCTTCTACATATCAATATGCAGCTAATTCGCTTGAAAGAACTACTAGATGGCTTGATAGATGTATTGATAGTCACGAGCGTTCAAATGATCAGGCATTATTTGGAATTATCCAGGGAAACATGTATAAAGATTTACGTGTCGAGAGCGCTAAACAGATTTGTTCAAGAGATTTGCCTGGCTATGCTATCGGAGGCTTATCAGTTGGCGAACCTGGTGAATTAATGTATGAGATGTTAGATGTAACTGTTCCTCATATGCCAGAAGATAAGCCAAGATACCTAATGGGCGTTGGTTCACCTGATTACCTTATCGAAGGCGCAATTCGTGGTATTGATATGTTCGACTGTGTTCTTCCTTCAAGAATGGGTAGACATGGTACAGTTCTCACATCTAACGGACGAGTTATTGCCAGAGATGCAAAATATGCAGAAAAGTTTGAACCTCTTGATCCAAATTGTGATTGCTATGCATGTAAGAACTTCTCAGCTGCTTATATTAGACATCTACTTAAGGCTAAAGAAATGTTCGGACAAAGACTTTGTACATGGCACAACATCGCTTTCTTACTTAACCTTATGGAGCAAGTTCGTGAAGCTATTGCAAATGACTGTTTACTTGATTTCAGAGATGAATTTTTTGCCAAGTATTACGGTGACAAAAAGAAGTAATATCAAACAAAAGAAGACATTAAGCTTATACGAGCTTAATGTCTTCTGTGTTTCTAACGATTAATGTAACTGCTGAGCGATTATTTCCTGATAACATATTTATCTCAGAAATTCTGCAAACTAGGAAATCCATCCACTCTTCTGCGCTTAATGATGTTAATGCATCAATCAGTATCATCTCTTCTGATAGTTTATCCAAAAACCTTCCAGTAGCAAAAATAATACGATCTTCATTATGAAGATTAATCAAACCATTAGTAATTCTTACAATTGAACCATCTCTTATCAAGTATCCCTTAACATCACCATGTTGTTCAGTAATAATTCGACTATCATCAATACTTACCAGCAAATACTCATCGGTACTTTTTACTTTTTTTGAAATCTCAGCTGATACAGATTTAAAATCAGCATTCTCTGCTTTACTATCGAACACATTAAGAATTGCTTTTGATACTCGAGCACAAGAATCAACATCATTCATTCCATTTACTATAGTTACATAAGTTTCAATTCCATAACTTACGTATACTTTGTCCAAATAGGCTTCTAATCCACCTGAATGGCAAAAACTATAACTCTCAATCATCTAGCACCTCAGAAATTGTAACGATCAAGTTTAACAACTATACAAGAATAGTTATCCTGCTTAGATAGATTCTTCTGTCTAATATTTAGTTTAATCTCATCCGCAGTTCTTTTTGCATTTAATCCTACATATATTGGAAGTTTATCATAAGGAATTGCATCTGTTACACCATCAGAACAAATGATTATTGTATCTCCTGGCAAAAGATTAAAAGGAACATTAGTATTCATAACTCGAGTATTTACATTACCCATAAAATCAGTAAGTGCTCTACTCTTTTTATTCAAGTATGCTTCTTCTGTCGTAAGTCCGCAATTAGCTAAATCTTTAACAAGGATATTGTAATAATTCTGCTTCTGATTAAGAACCGTAGCTCTATCATTTCTAACAAGAATTATATTACTATCACCTACAGAATATATATGCATTCTATCTTTGAAAATATGAACCAACGCAAGAGTAGCTCCGCCACGTCTTCCGTAACGTCTAAAAATCTCTGTAGAAATTCTTGTTATCTTTGAAACAGTATTTTCAACATCATTAAACGGAAAAGGAAAAATCTTATCTAAGTCATCAACAATAGACTTGGATATCTCCTTACCATACTTAAGACCACCCATACCATCAGATACACACGCGAGGATACCATTAGTAGTATATTTGTCTAATGAAGAGATATAAACAGAGTCTTCTTGACGTTCTCTCTTACCTTTTTCATAGAAATAAGCTACGTCAGCAAATAATGGAAGTTTCTCATCTTCAGTTCTTACATGTTTAGCATATTTAATAATAAAAAGTAAAATCCAAACAAATGAAAATAGAACTGCAATAACTAACAATCCCAGAACATATAAAGCAATTCTTGATTCTGTTGGTAGAACTGCAATATTCACTTCAACTCAACTCCACTTATTTGTTGTTATCTTCTTCCTCTTCAGATGTTTCACTACTATCAGGTTCTTCACCTTCGTCATCTTCGTCTTCATCTTCGTCATCATCGTCAGCTTCATCTTCATCAGACTCATCATCGTCTTCGTCCGATTCAATATTTTCTGCTTTTGCCTTTAAAGCATCCTGAACCTTTTTTGTCTTAGGAAGAATATACAAATCAACCATTTCATTTGTAAAAAAAGCAAATGCATACTGAGGGAAAATAAATGCCAAAGTTAAGTAATAAATAACAGCAATAGCATAACCAAACCATGTTGCAGTCAATAATAAAGCTACTGGAATAACAAGAAGCATAACTACTGTTAACGCAAGTAAAAGAACATAAGTAAATAACTTAATAAACAAGAATAATATAGCATTCTTATAAAGCTTACCAAGTGGCAAATCGATTGTAACTATCAAGTAATTGACAACGTTCTGAATAATGACAAAAGCACATAAAAGAACCAAAAAGAACACAGAAACTGTTGTTCCAACTGAATCAAAATGATTAGCATAAAAACCTATACTAAACATAATAATCGCAGAAATGATCAAAGATACAACAGTATTCTTTAAGGACTGTTTCCAGTTCTTCTTTATTCCATCTTTAAAATCATTAAAAATAAAGACGCCATTACCTCTAGCTATATTCTTATAGATAGTATCAAAACCTGATTGAAAAGGACCAACACATATCAATGTAGTTCCAAGCAAAAACATTACACAGAACAATACAATAATATAATAAAGCTCAAATCCTGCCTCATTACCAATATCATTAATATTTGGATTACCAATTAAGCCTAATTCTGTTACATAGTTGATGAAATTTTCAGGAATAAAAACTTCATTAAAGTTAGGCAAAAATATCAAACAGTACGCGAAAGCAACAAGCATCGCAGGAATATTACAGATTACAAATAATAGATTAACACTCATCAACTTAATAAAGTAAGTTGAATAGCCTCTAAAAAATCTATAAACAGGACCATGTGAATATTCATCATACTCTAAGTCTTGCTCTGGAACCTTTTTACTAAACAACATCAGATATTCTCCTTAAGTGAAGTTATATACTCACAATATTCTTCAATTCGCTTGAGCGAACGATTAGCAACTGCAATACACTTATCCTTCTTAGCAGTCTTACCTTTAAATTTTATATCAAATGGCTTAATAATGCCAAGATTAGCGTTCATAGGAACAAACTTCTTAACGTTAGAATCAGAAACATATTGAGCCATTGCACCAATAACAGTCTCACTATCAAAGTGATACTTAGGCTCAATATTGAAGAATCTATGTGCAGCGTAGTAACCAGCAAGGAAACCAGAACCCGTTGATTCAATGTAACCTTCAACACCTGTAATCTGACCAGCAAAGAACAAATCAGGATTGCAACGCATAGAATAATCGTCATTAAGAAGTTCTGGAGATCTCAAATAAGTATTTCTGTGCATAACACCCATTCGATAGTATTCTGCATTCTCAAGACCTGGAATTAAGCCAAATACTCTCTTCTGCTCAGGCCACTTTAAACGTGTCTGAAAACCAACAAGATTAAACATGCTCTTAGCTCTGTTATCCTGTCTTAACTGCAAACAAGCATATGGTTCTTCATTCGTTCTTGGATCAATGAGACCAACTGGCTTAAGTGGACCAAATCTCATTGTATCCTCTCCACGCTTAGCCATTGTCTCAATAGGCATACATCCTTCAAAAACAATCTCTTTATCAAATCCCTTAACTTCAGCCTGCTCCGCTTTAATTAATTCATTATAGAAACGCAAGTATTCCTCTTTATTCATAGGGCAATTAATATAGTCATCACCGCCCTTACCATATCTAGAAGCAGCAAAAGCTTTACTCATATCAATTGAATCGTATGTAACAATTGGAGCTGCAGCATCAAAGAAATGTAAATCTTTTCCATCACAGAGTTTCAGAATTTCATCAAACAATTCACCATCTGTCAAAGGTCCAGTTGCAATAATTGTAATAGCATCTGTAGGGATTTTCTTAATTTCTTCGCTGATAATAGTAATTCTAGGACAACTCTTAATTTTATTTGTAACATAAGATGAGAATTCATCTCTATCAACTGCTAAAGCACCACCAGCAGGAACTTCTGAAGCATCTGCAGCCTCCATAATAAGAGAACCCATTCTTCTTAATTCTTCTTTAAGAAGACCAATAGCATTCTCAATTGAAGCAGCTCTCAATGAATTACTACCAACAAGCTCTGCAAAACCATCAGATTTATGCGCATCACTTTTCTTATTTGGTTTCATCTCATAAAGATGAACATTAATACCCATTGATGCTAGTAACCATGCAGCCTCAGAACCGGCCAATCCTGCACCTACTACATTTACATAATCTGCTTTATTCTGCATATAAACACCTTTTCTTAAGTATCTGACTTAGTTTTTTTAGCATTAGAAGGACAATCTTTGTTAGCACAACGACAATACTTCTTTCCTCTGAAGTTCTTCCATACCATGTATGAACCACAAGTTTCACAAGTCTTGTCCTTAGCTGGAAGATCCCAAGTAATAAAATCACAATTTGGATTGCTACCCTGCTTATCACAAACATAGAAAGTCTTATTTCTATGCTTACGAGACTGCATAACGTTAAGGCCTGAACCACAAATAGGACAACTAGCACCTTCTGCCTTCTTCTTAACAGTATCTGTATAACTACACTCTGGGAAATTCGAGCAAGCAATAAACTTACCAAAACGTCCAACCTTAATCAAAAGCTCACCCTTCTGACACTTAGGACATGTTTCACCAGTGTGCTCTTCAGCAAACTTAACCTTTTCAATTGTCTTTCCAGCATCAACAATCTGCTCATGGAAATCAGGATAAAATGAATCCATAACATTGATCCAGTCAGTCTTACCAGTTTCAACTTCATCAAGCTGAGCTTCCATATCTGCAGTAAATGAAACATCAACAATCTGCTTAAAACTACCAGAAAGCATCTCAGTAACAAGCTTACCAAGTTCAGTAATCTTTATTAGTCTGCCTTCTTTAGCAACATACTCTCTATCAAGAATTGTAGAAATTGTTGGAGCATATGTTGATGGACGACCAATACCATTTTCCTCCATAGTCTTAATCAAAGTAGCTTCTGTAAAATGTGGAGGTGGAAGTGTATGCTTCT
Source organism: Clostridia bacterium (assembly GCA_024403735.1). GTDB lineage: Bacteria > Bacillota > Clostridia > Saccharofermentanales > Saccharofermentanaceae > Saccharofermentans. Next base: position 179,969 of record JAKSRG010000001.1, on the reverse strand, counting down.
GTTCACCAGTAACTCCCAAATTATTAAGTGTGTCACCTTCCTTAATCTCTGGAAGCTTAACCTTTGAATCATCGTCTGAGTTATCCTGTACTTCCTCGTTTACATCAGCATATACAGCTAAGAAACCTGGGAATACAGTAGTCTCCCCCTGTGTTCTAAATACATAGCTATTAGCATCCAAATCAACACTAACTGTATCAACAATTGCTGAAGCCATCTGTGAAGCGATAAATCTCTCCCAAATCAATTTATAAAGCTTGTACTGATCTGGCTGCAAAGATGTCTTAATTGAATCTGGCGCAAATTCAAAGTGAGCAGGACGAATAGCTTCGTGTGCATCCTGTGAAGAATTCTTATTAGAATATACTCTCTTTGTCTTTGGCAAGTATTCTTTACCATACTTTGTCTCAATATGCTTACGAGCGAAGTTTGAAGCTTCCTCAGAAACACGTACAGAGTCGGTACGAATGTATGAAACAAGAGCATTCTGACCAAATCCCTGAATCTCAACACCTTCATAAAGCTGCTGAGCAACAGACATAGTCTTTCTAGATGAGAAGCCTAATCTCTTAGATGCTTCCTGCTGAAGTGTTGAAGTTGTAAATGGTGGGAAAGGATTACGCTGTTTCTTGCCCTTCTTTACAGTTGTAGCAGAAAAATTAGAATTGCCAATACCATTAATTACCTTATCAGCATCCTCTTTATTCTGGAGTTTAATCTTTTCAACTTTTGTGCCGTTATTTACACCATAGAATCTAGCTTTAAATTTGTGATCGTTACCAATTGGTGAAAGCATTGCACTTACAAGCCAGTACTCTTCAGGCTCAAATGCATCAATCTCAGCATCACGATCCATAACAATCTTTGTAGCTACTGACTGTACTCTACCAGCTGAGAGGCCCTTACGGATTTTTGACCAAAGAAGTGGGCTAAGCTCATAACCAACCAATCTATCAAGTACACGTCTTGCCTGCTGAGCATTAAATAAATCAATGTCAATCTTTCTAGGAGAAGAAATAGCAGCCTGTACTGCATTCTTAGTGATTTCGTTAAAAGTAATTCTACACTCTGTATCTAAATCAATATTCAAAACCTTAGCAATATGCCATGCAATTGCTTCACCCTCACGGTCCGGGTCAGTTGCGATATATACAAAATCTACATCTTTACTAAGTTCTTTTAATTCCTTAATAATCTTCTCTTTACCACGCATTGTAATATAAGTTGGCTTATATCCACACTTAACATCAACTGCGATAGTACCCTCTGGTAAATCTCTAATATGACCTACTGATGCAGCAATCTTATATTCTTTACCTAAATATCTACCAATTGTCTTTGCCTTTGCAGGAGACTCAACAATAACTAACTTCTTACTCATAACTTCACCTTACTCAGTTTATTCATACAAATAATACATATACTTCATTAATTAAATCTTGTCAAAGTAAATTTTCCACGTTCCACAATAATAGATCCCCTAATCTCCATCTCAGATAACAGTACAGATAGCTCCGTATACGATATTGAAGTAAGTTGAACTAGCTCATCAGCAGTTCTTGGTTTAACACTTAATTCTTCTGTAATCTTATCCTCTGATGTTAATACTCGAGAACTATTCTTATCTAATCCTAAATCACCTTTAAGCAACAATTTATTCAAACAACATTCTGCCACCTCATCAATAACATCTTCTGGTTTAAGTAGAATTCTTGCTCCATCTGCAATCAATTCCAAACCACCAAGAGTATTCTCCGAATATATTGTATTTGGCAATACAAAAACATTCTTACCTTGAGCAGCTGCAAAAGATGCTGTGTGAAGAGTTCCACTGTAAGTACCTGCTTCCATAATCATACACGTATCAGATAACGCTGAAATTAATCTATTTCGTGACGGAAAATACTGTTTTTGTGCTTTAGTACCTGGTGGCATCTCAGAAAGAACTAAACCATTTACTATCAATTGATCATAAATATCCTTATTTACCCATGGATAGATGTTATCGACACCTCCTGCCAGAAATGCAATTGTATTACCACTATTTACAAGAGCAGTCTCATGAGCTGCTCTATCAATTCCATCAGCCATTCCAGATATTATTGATATACCCCTTTTTACAAGTTCTTGGGTAAACATTATTGTGGCAACTTTTGCGTAATTGCTACATTTTCGTGATCCAACAATAGCAACTCCACCTGTCTTATCAATATTAATAAGTTCACGTCTACCTTTTCCAAATACAATTCTTGGCATTCCTGAGAGCATTCTCCAATTATTAGGATAATCCATATCATCCTCACAAATCATAAAAGCATTTAGCTGATTACATCTGTCCTCATACATCTGCGCAGTCTTACTTATATCAGTTATTTTTTTACTCATTTCAGTAAGCTTTAATTTCAGTTTCGCACTACAAGATATGGCTACTATGTTTTCAAGAAATTCACTACTCATCACGTCGTAGAATTTGTCTATTAGTTTTAGGTTCAGCAACTCATTAATATCTTTGTTATTGAAGTATCCAAGATGAAATGCTGCAACCCACATAAATTTAAGATTATCAATCATACATTCCTCCTGAATCTGTAACTCATAGCTTCAGTAATATCTGACTGAACTAAATCTTCTCTACCTTCAAGATCAGCAATTGTTCTACCAACTTTTAATAGTCTCTTGAAACTTCTAACTGAATATCCACCTACCGATGCTGCTTGTGCAGCTTTCTCGACAACCTTACTATCTGCTCTTAATACATCAGCAAGATTATCGCTATCAAAACTACCATTAAGAGCATATGGATTATCTGTATGTAAATATCTTTCTCTTTGAATCCGCCAGCATTCTGTAACACGTTTTCTTAATTCCCTACTCATATTCTTATTACTTGAAGAAACTGCTTCCTTTAGGCCAACAGCATCAACTGAATACATTTCAGTAACTAGGTCAATTCTGTCTATAAAAGGACCTGATAGCTTATTCATGTAATTACTTCTAACAGATTGAGAACATGTACATTTAGATGGTTTCTCTAGATACATGCCACATCTACAAGGATTAGTAGCTCCTACAAACAAGAAGTTGCAAGGATATGTTATGGATTTACCATTCTTCTTGAGAGAAATCTCACGGTCTTCCATGGAGATTCTTAATTGATCTAATAACTTAGAATTACATTCACATAATTCATCCATAAACAAAACACCGTGGTTAGACAAACTTATCTCACCAGGTTTAAAACTATTTGAATTACCTATAAGCCCAGAGCTATTCACACTGGGATTAATGCATCTAAATGGTCTAATATAAGATTCAGATGTTACTCTTTGCTGATTTCCTAAAGCATTATTAAGAGCAAATACTTCAGATAGTTCTCTTTGATTCAATGGTGGTAATAATCCCCTAATAATCTCAGCTGCAGTAGTTTTTCCTGAACCACTACTACCAATAAGTAGTGTATTATGCCATCCACTAGCTGCTAAAAGTATTGTTCGAGAAGCTTTCTCTTGTCCTTTTAACACTGAAAAATCTAGAACTACATCTTCAACATCCACGTATTTCTGAATCTCAGGAATGTAATTCTTAAATGAAGATGTAGTTATCATTCCACATACTTCTCTTAAATCACTTACAAAAGAGCATGGAACCATTGAGCAAGCCGAGCTATCTTTCTCTTCAGAAGGAATAATACATGCATTAAACTTTGTATTCTTTATTGCCTGCAATCTTAGTACTGAACCAGGAGTAGAATGAACATCTCCGTTTAAGGACAACTCACCATTAGCATATATCTTAAGTGAACCTAATCCTGGTATCTGGTTAGATACCATAAGTATTCCAATAGCAATCGGTAAATCAAATCCTGAACCAGTCTTACGTAAAAACGCTGGAGATATACTAACTGTAATATGACCTTTAGGAATACTAAAACCAGACTGCTTAATGGCTGACTGTATTCTTCCTCTAGATTCACGAATTGAAGTATCACACATCCCTATAATATCGAATGAAGGTAACCCTGGTGAATTCGATATCTCGATTGTTACTAATTCACCTTCAACACCATTGATGAAACTAGAATAAACCTTCCCTGTTATTGTTCTTGAAGACATAAATATCACCTCTTTCCTTATGAAGTGATAGTACCAAAATAGGAATATTCAATGTGTCGACAAAAAACACTAAAATCTACAAAACATACACAAGCATCTTATGTATATAAATACTGAACAAAAACAATAATATAGTTAATATATAATTAACTACATTAATACAATAATTAAAGTACTAATAAAAATGAAACTAGTGTATAATCTTTTAGTTATATAAACTAGATTAGAGGTATTAAATATGAAACTTGGTATCGTTGGCTTACCAAACGTTGGTAAGAGTACTCTTTTCAATGCAATCACTAAGGCTGGTGCTGAATCTGCTAACTACCCATTCTGTACTATTGAGCCAAATGTAGGTGTTGTTGCAGTTCCTGACTCAAGATTAGATGAGTTGGCAAAGATGTACGACCCTCAGAAATATACTCCTGCAATTGTAGAATTCGTTGATATTGCTGGTCTCGTTAAGGGTGCTAGTAAGGGCGAAGGTCTCGGTAATAAATTCTTGTCAAACATCAGAGAAGTTGATGCTATCTGTCACGTTGTTAGATGCTTTGATGATTCTAACGTTGTTCACGTTGATGGTGGCGCTGACCCTGAAAGAGATATTAGTGTTATTGAACTCGAGCTTATCCTCTCTGATATGGAGATTATGGAAAAGCGTATCGAGAAGACATCTAAAATGATGAAAGGCGGAGATAAATCTTATGCTCCTGCTCTTGCACTCTATGAGAGAATCTATAAGTGTCTCGAAGAAGAAAAACCTGCAAGATCACTCGAGTTCGACGATGAAGAGCTCGCTCTTACTAAGGATCTCCAGCTTATTACACTTAAGCCTATTCTCTATTGTGCTAACATAGCTGAAGCAGATATTAAGAACCCAGACATTCCATATGTAAACACAGTTAAGAAGATTGCTGCTTCTCAGGATGCTGAAGTTGTAGTTATTTCAGCTAAGATTGAAGAAGAACTTTCTCAGCTCGATCCAGAAGACAAGGAAATGTTCCTTGAAGATTTAGGAATTGATAGTGCTGGTCTTGATAAGATGATTCAGGCTTCTTATAAGCTTCTTGGTCTTATCTCTTACCTCACTGCTGGTCCACAGGAAGTTCGTGCTTGGACAATCAAGAATGGTACTAAGGCTCCTCAGGCTGCTGGTAAGATCCACTCAGACTTTGAAAGAGGCTTCATCCGCGCTGAAGTAGTTGCTTTTGATGATCTTATGGCTTGTGGCACATATACAGCTGCCAAGGAAAAGGGTCTTGTTAGATCAGAAGGTAAAGAATATGTTATGAAAGATGGAGATGTTGTTCTCTTCAGATTTAACGTATAAGTTTAGATTTTAGATTACACATATAATAAAGGCTTCCATTCTATATCCGAATGGAAGCCTTTTATATTGAACTATTTAACTAACAACTAATAGTCTATTACTTCTTACCTGATAGGATTGCGATAAATCCCTGAATACCGCTGATAATAAGCATAATTCCTACGATAATAGCAATATAAGAAACTACTGTATTCCAAAGAACAATAACAAGTACACCAACTACAACAATCAAGAGAGCTACTATGAGTGCTACCCACCAGCCTTTATTCTTAACATTAGCATGTGATACAGCTTCAATAAGCTTACCAACACCATCAACAATAAAGAATAGACCAAAGGCATACTTGAAGACACTATCGAAAATTGGAAGTAGCAACAAAATACCAACAACTGCGATTATTAATCCAATAATAAAATCACCTATCAAAGAAAGCTTCTTAGAATCCTTATTCTTGACGAAAACAGAAATTATTCTAATAGCACCAACAATAAGTAAAACAATACCAATAACGAACTTCATTGTTGAAAAGATACTATCCTTATAGATAAGGAAAACAATACCTAACAATAGATATAACAATGATACTAGAAAACTTGATGCCTTCTTAGACATAACTACACCTCCAACCACAAAAATTATTCATCAAAAGTAACAGAACTATCGCCATGAATATCAATTGAATCACCCAAATAAGTTGGATTAGGTTTGAATAAATCAAAGAAGAAATCCTTTACTCGAGCACCATATTCTCTCAAAGAATAATATGGTTGCTCAACAAAAGGATCACTTTCAGCTTTTACTCCAACTGCTTCAATTCCCATACTATTTGCATTATAGACAGCTCTATACAAATGATACTCTTGTGTAACGATAATAGCTTTCTTGATTCCAAAAATCTTACTAGCTCTTATCATAGTCTCATACGTTGAAAACCCTGCATGATCCAAAAACACATCTTCACTAGCTACACCGTGCTCTATTGCATAATTGAACATACAGTTAACTTCATCGTATCCATCTGTACCGTGATCACCACTCATAAGAATAGTATCACACTTACCATCTTTGTATAACCTAATAGCTGTATCTAATCTATCCTTGAGCATTCTCGTAGGTACTCCATCAGGTGTAACTCCACAACCAAGAACAATAATCGCATCATAATCATCAGCAACTACTTCAGCTTCAGTTATTATAGACTTATCAATAGATAGACAAACATACAAGTTAATAGATACTACTAAGATTACACATATCAAGAATAGAATAACTATTCCCTTAATTATTTTCTTCATTATCCATATCCTTTTTATTCTTTTTCTTTTCAATCTCTTCTGAAATTGCCAAAAGATTACGACCCATCCTGTGAATCATATACATAGAAAAAGCATAAACAAATATAATACTAACTTCTGATGCAACTGCAAAAGTCCATGGCAACAATGGCTGCGCGAAAACAATAGCAAAAACTAGAATTGTTCCAGAAACATAAATAGCTGTTGTTGCTATAAAGAACTTCTTGAAATTCTGTGGAGTAAATACATTACTCTTAATAACAAAAAACAAGCAAAGCATTGAAAACACAAAAAAGCAAACAGCAATAATCTGTGAAATCGTCATATTCTTATTCCTCGCTCATGTAGTTGCTTTGTAATGAGTTCTTCTACTTTCTGATTTAATTCTTCAAGTGAACCTGAATTATTAATTTCAAAATCTCCCAATGAAACATATTCTTCATCAGTCATCTGCATAGCAATTCTTCTTTTAGCATCATCAATATTCATTCCACGATTCATAAGACGATCAAGTCTTATATCCATATCACATGTAACAACCCATACCTGATTACACTTATCCAAAAAACCTTTACGTACAGGAATTGGAACATCAAGAACCACGCACTTAGTACCCTTATTACGCTCCTTATCAATCTCCTGAGCAATATACTCAAGAACATAACGATGTATGATTGATGACAATACATCCAACTTAGTTTTATCATTAAAAACTATATTCGAAATAAACTTTCTATCAAGCGCACTATTCTTAATTGCTCTGTTACCGAACACCTCAGCAATCTCAGGAAGTGCAATACCGTTTAAATCAGTTACTTCTCGAGAAATCTTATCTGCATCAAGTACTCTGATACCTCTATTACCAAGTATCTCACTAACTGTACTCTTACCAGATCCAATTCCACCTGTAATACCTAATACAAACATACTAACCTCAAATAATATTATTTAGCCTCTAGCCAAGTCTTACCTGTATTACAATCTGATACAAGCTTAACTTTAAGTTCTACAGCAGCTTCCATCTCATTCTTTAGAAGCTCTCTACAACCTTCCATATCAGCCTCTGAACACTCTACAATAAGCTCATCGTGAACCTGCATTACGAGCTTAGCATCTGGGAAGTTTTTAGCTAGAGCTCTCCTAACTCTATTCATAGCAATCTTAATAATATCTGCTGCAGTACCTTGAATTGGAGTATTCATAGCGGCTCTTAAGCCGAACTCACGAAGATTCTTATTAGCTGAAGATAATTCATGTAAATTACGTCTTCTACCAAACAAAGTATCTACATATCCTAATTCTTCGCCACGCTTCTTAAGACTATTAAGAAAGCTCATTACCTTAGGGAACTGTACACCATAAGACTCAATAAGTGATTTAGCTTCAGAATAAGTGCATCCTAAATCCTGTGACAAACCATACTCAGTAACACCATAAACAATACTAAAGTTTACAGTTTTTGCAGCTGATCTCATCTTTGAAGTAACCTCATCTTCACTAACTCCAAAAATCTTAGCGGCTGTTCTTCTATGAATATCAACACCATCATTAAATGCTGAGATCATGGCCTCATCACCAGACATAGAAGCTAGAAGTCGAAGCTCAATCTGAGAATAGTCAGCATCTACTAATACACGTCCTTCAGGAGCAACAAAAGCATTTCTAATCTTCTCACCTTCAGTTGTTCTAACTGGGATATTCTGAAGATTAGGCTCAGTTGAAGAAAGTCTACCAGTATTAGTAAGAGCCTGCGTAAATGTAGTTCTAATACGACCATCGTTTTCGATTTTGTCGAAAAGTCCTGTTGCATATGTTGAATCAAGCTTTGATAAGCTTCTATATTCAATAATTGGTCTAATGCATGGGTGATCATCAATAAGGCTATTAAGCACATCTATTGAAGTTGAATATGTACCTGTCTTACCCTTCTTTCCATGCTTCAATCCAAGATTATCAAACAAAACAGTAGACAACTGCTTAGGAGAACTAATGAGGAATTTCTCACCTGTCTTCTCATAGATATCTTCCTGAAGAAGCTCTAATCTCTGACTGAAATCCTTATGAAGTCTCTGAAGTTCCTCAGAAGAAACATACATACCATTACGTTCGATGTTATCAAGTGTAAGTACAAGTGGGAACTCAATACTATAAAGAAGTGTATTTAGCTTCTTTGAAACAATCTCCATATTCTGCTTAATAGCAACATAAATGCACAAGAATACATCAGAAGCAGCTTCTACGAGCTTATCCTCTTCACTAACAGTATCAAACAAAGACATCTGACCAGCATAAGAATCTGTTGAGTCAATTGGATAATTAAGGCCCAAAGATCTCTCATAAATTGTCTGGAAACTTACGTTAGTTCCAGCGACAAGATTAAGGACATAAGCGCAAATCTCTACATCAAATATGCTGTTAAGTCCAGAGATTGGCTTAGCTAAGCACTTAGATGCTGTCTTATATGATATAGATGCAGGAAGGTTCTTAATACCCTTAGATATGATCTGCTCGAAAACACAATCTAAATCAGAAAAATCAACCTTATATACAATCTCACTACCACGGATTCCAATAAGTGCTGCTTCATTAACAAAACCAATTGAATAAAAAGGATGCATTCTATCTTCTTCTGATAGTTTGTCATACGCATTAATAATCTCAGAAGCTACTGAACTATCAATACTCTTTACAGTGATTTTCTTTGACAAAACACTAGTAATCTCATCTGATAAACCAGTAACTGTTTCATCTGAATCATCAGCAATAATAGTAACATTCGTTGGCTTCATAGAAGTCATACCAAGTTTCTTGATTACAGCCTTAAGTGCTAGTCTGTTAAGTAAATCGAACAATTCCTGACTCTTGGAATTCTTATAAATCATATCACCAATAGTCATATCAATTGGAACATGTCTATCAATCGTACAAAGTTTCAAGCTGAGTGCAAGATGCTCCTCTTTACCTACCAAATTATTATGAAGTGCACCCTTAACTTCGTCCAATCTTGAGTACAATTCATCAATTGTATGGTAATCAGAAATCAACTTAAAAGCAGTCTTCTCACCAACTTTATCAATACCCTTGATATTATCAGAGTTATCTCCCATAAGAGCTTTAACATATATGAAACTAGATGGCTCAATACCATACATCTCAACGAATACATCTCTAGTAATCAAGACTCTTGGTGGCTTATTTTTACCAGACTGTGGAAGAATTACAGATACCTTATCACCAATGAGCTGAAAATCATCGTGATCACCAGAATAGATATAAGCTTCATCACCAGCTTCAGATGTCATAAGAGAAATAGTACCAATCAAGTCATCAGCCTCAAAAGTCTCTTTCTCAATACGAGCAATCCCCATCATATCAAGTATCTCTTTGAGGATAGGCATCTGAACACGAAGTTCATCTGGCATTGGCTTACGAGTTGCCTTGTAATCAGCTGATAATAAATGTCTAAATGTTGGCGCATGAACATCAAAGCAAACACAAATATGAGTTGGCTGATACTCATCTATAACACTAAATAGCGAATTGAAAAAACCACTAATCGCGCCTGTAGGAGTTCCATCAGGACTGGTGAGCATCGCTCTACCTGCATAAGCAAAATGAGAACGATACATAATTGAATATCCGTCAACAAGAAGTAGTTTATTCATACAATCACCTTACTAGATTAATTATCTTTATTCTCTGCTAACTTCTTAGCATGCTGAGCATGAGCAGTACTAATCATAAGCTTAATTCTATTGAGCTGATTTGCTTCTGAAGCACCTGGATCATAGTCAATTGGAATAATATTTGACTGAGGATACTGTCTTCTAAGTTCCTTAATCATACCCTTACCAGTTACATGATTTGGAAGACAAGCAAATGGTTGAGCACAAATAATATTAGGAACACCTTCCTGAATTAACTCAATCATCTCAGCTGTCAAGAACCAACCTTCACCGCAGAAGTTACCACAACTCAAGACAGAAGCAGACTTCTCAGCAAGTTCCTCAATTCTCTCAGAAAGCATAAACTTACCTGTCTTCTTGAATGCATCGTTAACAGGTTTACGATATTTCTCAATAACATTGATTACCGCCTTATTAATCATTGCAGTCTTCTTGCTCTTACCGATATTTTCTGCTGACCAAATTGGGTTATGACAACAGTAGAGGAAAAAATCAATAACTCCAGGAAGTACTGCTTCACAACCTTCAGACTCGATAACATCAATTGCATTGTTATTAGCGTCAGGCTGGAACTTAACTAGAATCTCACCTACAAGACCTACTCTAGGCTTACGTGGAATATCCTGAAGTGGTAATTTGTCAAATTTCTCAACTGCAAACTTAATGAACTTCTTTGCACTTCTAATTGTAGGAATGTTTTCGAGATCTACACCAATATCAGCGAGAACATCTCTAATCTTTTTCTTCTCTTCAGGTGTACGAGAATAGTAAGATCCTGGCATCAATTCATCATATCTCTCAGTTAACTTACCCTCAAAACCAGACTTATTAAGGAGGTTAATACCAATCTGGTTAATATAAGAATAAAGCGCATTCGCACTACCAGGAACAAGCTCATAAGGACGAACTCGGTAGAGCATTGTTGCAATCATATCACCAAATACAAGACCTCTAAGTGCATCATTCAAAATCTTAGGAGTATACTTAAGACCACTATTCTTCTCAATTCCCTGAGCAGAAATAGCAACAACTGGAATATTAGGATATCCAGCTTCCTTAAGTGCCTTACGAAGGAATGCAACATAGTTAGTAGCACGGCAACCACCACCTGTCTGAGTAATTGCAAGTGTCACATTATTAGGGTCAATCTCGCCACTTAATACAGCATTAACCATCTGACCAACTACAATAATTGAAGGATAACAAGCATCGTTATTTACATACTTAAGACCACATTCAATGTCTTCTCTTGTAGCCTTCTTCAAAATCTTCATTCTGTAGCCGCTATTACGGAATGCCGCCTCTACAAAATCGAATGAAATCGGAGCCATCTGTGGAGCAATAATTGTATGTTTTTTCTTGTCTTCTGCTGTAAACTCAACTCTCTTAAGGAGATATGAGTCCTTCATATTCTTTGTAGAGGCATTAGCTGCATCTTCACGTTCATCCATTGCAACAACCAATGAACGCATACGAATTCTAGCAGCACCGAGGTTACTTACTTCATCAATCTTAAGAAGTGTATATAACTTACCTGATGATTCAAGGATTTCCTGAACCTGATCAGAAGTTACAGCATCAAGACCACAACCAAAGCTTGTCATCTGTACAAGTTCAAGATTTGGCTTAGTAATAACAAAGGCAGCAGCTTCATATAGTCTAGAGTGATACATCCACTGGTCAACTACACGGATAGGACGACCAAGAGTACCTGGAACAGCAACACTATCCTCAGTAAGCACAGCAAGACCAAGCGAATTAATCATCTCTGGAATTCCGTGATGAATCTCAGGATCAACATGATAAGGACGACCTGATAGAACAATACCCTTAAGCTTGTTATCATCAAGGTACTTAATTACTTCCTTACCCTTGTTTCTAATGTCTTCCTTGAATTTCTTATATTCTTCCTCACCAGCTTTTACAGCTGCATATGCTTCTTCTTTTGTTACTCCGAGGTAATCGAAAACAACCACTAACTTTTCAGCAAGTGAATTAAGATTATCGAAAGAAACAAATGGATTTAAGAACTTGATGTTCTTCTCCTTCAAATCCTCAACGTTATTCTTAATTACTTCAGGATATGAACATACAATCGGACAATTGTAGTGGTTACCAGAATTCTGGTTCTCATTTGTCTCATATGGAACATCAGGATAGAAAATAGTAGTGATACCACGTGAGATCAAGTTTTCGATATGTCCGTGTACGAGCTTAGCTGGATAACATACACTCTCAGAAGGAATTGTATCCATACCACGCTCAAACAAAGCATGTGTAGAACGAGCAGATACCTTAACAGAGAAACCAAGCTTAGTAAGAACTGTAAACCAGAATGGGTAATTCTCATACTGGTTAAGAGCTCGAGGAATACCAATAACACCACGCTTAGCGTCTTTTTCTGCAAGTGGTTTATAGTACTGGAAAGTTCTCTCGTACTTATACTTGAACATATTAGGGATCTCAATCTTATTATCAGATTCGATCTTACCTTCACCCTTTTCACATCTGTTACCAGATACAAATCTCTTACCATTAGAGAAAACTGAAATAGTGAGCTTACAGTGGTTAGCACAGTGCTCACAACGAGTATTCTCAGTATTCATTGTGAACTGCTCGAGCTGATATATATCAAGAAGACCAGACTTCCAAATCTTATCTGGACAACGCTTCTTAGCGATAAGAGCAGCACCAAAAGCACCCATCAAACCAGCCACATTAGGTCTAATAACATCTCTCTTAGATACGAGCTCAAAACAACGAAGAATAGCATCGTTAAGGAATGTACCGCCCTGTACAACGATGTTCTTACCGAGCTGCTCTGTATCTCTAATCTTGATAACTTTATAAAGAGCATTACGAACTACAGAATATGAGAGACCAGCAGAAATATCACCAACTGATGCGCCCTCTTTCTGAGCCTGCTTTACCTTTGAGTTCATGAAAACTGTACATCTAGTACCTAAATCAACTGGATTAGATGCCTTCAATGCTTCAACAGAGAAAGAATGAGCATCCATCTCAAGAGTCTGAGCAAAAGTCTGAATAAATGAACCACAACCAGATGAACATGCCTCATTAAGCATAATAGAATCGATAACGCCGTTTCTGATTCTCATACACTTCATATCCTGACCACCGATATCGATAATAAAGTCAACATCTGGACAGAAGAACTTAGCTGACTGGAAGTGTGCCATTGTCTCAATCTCACCTGTATCAACGCCAAGTGAAGCCTTAATAATGTTTTCACCGTAACCTGTTACACATGAATAAGCAATATAGCAATCCTTAGGCATCTGCTTATAGACATCCTTAAGGATTGATACAGCACTCATAACAGGATTACCCTTATTACTAGCATAGAAAGTATATACGAGCTGGCCTTCATCATTAATAACTACAGCCTTAGTAGTTGTAGAACCAGCGTCGATACCGAGATAGCAAGGGCCTGTCTGCTTTTCAAAAGGATGAACTTCGATAGTATCCTTGTCATGTCTCTCGTCGAACTCGGCTTTCTCTTCCTCATTCTTAAAGAGCGGATCAATTCTAATAATGTCAGGTGTGAAACCTTCCTTGTTATTAAATCTGAGCATCAAATCTGAGAGAAGTACAGCCTCTCCTTTTGCGCTTAATGCAGCACCAAGAGCTACATAAATCTGAGCCTCATCTGGCATCCAGAAAGAATCAACATTATCCTTAAGAGTTCTCTCAAAAGCTTTTCTAAGTTCTGAATTGAAGAACAATGGACCACCCAAGAAAGCAACGTGACCCTTAATCGGTCTACCACAAGCAAGACCAGCAATAGTCTGATTAACTACAGACTGGAAAATAGATGCTGCGAGATCCTGCTTTGCAGCACCTTCATTAATAAGTGGCTGAAGATCACTCTTAGCAAATACACCACAACGGCTAGCAATTGTATAAAGTGAACGATAATCTTTTGCATACTCATTAAGACCATCAGCATCAGTTTGAAGAAGCTGAGCCATCTGATCGATAAATGCACCTGTACCACCTGCACAAGTACCATTCATACGTTGCTCAAGTACAGGATGCATGTATGTAATCTTAGCATCCTCACCACCAAGCTCAATGATAACATCTGTCTCAGGATGATACTTATTAATAGCAACTGTCTCAGCCATTACTTCCTGAATGAAGTCTAACTTAAGCCAATTAGCTACAGACAATCCACCTGAACCAGTAATAGTAACCTGTGTACTAAGCTCTGGATACTTTGTATTAAGTTCTTCAAAAAGAACATTCAAAAGACCAGAAATATCAGAATGATGTCTTCTGTATTCCTGATAAACAATCTCTTCATTCTCCAACAAAACTATCTTAATAGTAGTTGAACCAATATCAATTCCTAACTTATAACTCTTCATACTTACCCTTCAAAACACTTTACTTAAGAGGTGCACCCTTAGGCTGCTTACTAACCTTATTAACTGACTTCTTCGATGATCTAGATGAAGGTTTAGAAACCTTATCCATTAATTCATTATTCATTGGCTTGAAAACTTCCAAAGACTTAGCTTTCAATTGCTTCATATGCTCTGATTCTTTATTTCTAAGAAGCATTCTGAAATCCTCTTCATCAGCTAGTAACTTCTTAAATTCATCATTCAACGAAACACAAAGAAGTTCGTCTGGAACTCCAAGCTTAATATCAAAAGGATTACCAAAAACATCTTTACATGTAAGGTTTAATCCTTCCATTGCCATTAAAACATTCTTCTCAAACACTTCCATATCACACTCAATACCAAGTGTCCAAGGAATACCATAAAAATTCACTTTTACGTATGGAAGATATTTAGAGAAAATCAAATGAAGTGTGATGAGCTTCATATAAGACTCAAGGTTAACGCATTCCTGATCACAAATGAGTGACAAAGCACCATTAATGTTCATCTTAGAAATATCTGACTTATCGTCTTCGAAGCCATTAGCCCACAAATAGTATAATTCTCTGTAAATCTCATTCTTAAAACTCTCGAAATCCCTCGTAAGAGGTTCTGCAATAATCTTATTTCCGATTGAGAAGAAATACTGCATATATGTAACTTCGAGATGACTAGGAACGCTAAACCACTTCATATAAGCAGCAATATCCCTAGCATTAAACAAATATTTATTCATATCTTCTCCTAAATCAACGCACAAAAACACATTTTGTAACCAATTATATCATATTTATTATAATATACGCGCGTATTAATATTACTCACACAAAATTGCACCAAAAAGAATGCACACATCTTACTGTGTGCATCAATTGAAAGCTCTTATAAAATCAAGCCTTACGCTTGTAGTGTCTAACATTGAAACTAACACCCTTTTCAGACATTATTTCAGGTTCGACCTCTACTAACTCCCATTCATCGTCTTCATCCAAATTAGGGAAATACGCATCTGCCTCAAATTCAGCATTAATATAAGTGATAATCGCTTCGTCACAAATTGGAAGCATTGTTTTATAAATCTCAGCACCACCAATAATAAAGATTTTCTCTTCTGGATGCTCAGCCTTATACTGATCCAATTCTTCTGTTGAATGAAGTATTACTGCTCCCTCTTTCTCAAAATCCATATTACGACTGAGAATTACATTCTTACGCTTAGGGAGAAGCTTCTGATCACGGAAAGTAAGTAATGTCTTACGACCGAATACAACAGTCGACTCAATAGTGTATTTACGGAATACACCCTTCTGATCTTCAGGCAATGAAATAAGTAGTTCACCCTTATTTCCAATAGCCCAATTTTTATCTACAGCTGCAATTGCAATCATCTGAAATCTCCTTAAATCGCTACTGGAATCTTAGTTATCTTAGGACCATACTCATAACCTTCAAGATGAATGTTATCAGTAGTGAACGCATAAAAATCAGTAATTCCTTCATCAAGAACAAGCTTAGGAGCAGCAAACTTAGGACGCTCGATAAGCTCCTTAACAATAGGAACATGTCTATCGTATACATGCGCATCAGCGATTACATGTACGAACTCACCTACTTCAAGATTACAGCATCTAGCAAGAAGATGAACAAGTACCGCATACTGACAAACATTCCATGAATTTGCTACAAGCATATCGTTAGATCTCTGATTAAGAATTCCATTTAGCTTATTGCCAGTAACATTAAAAGTCATTGAATAAGCACATGGATACAAATTCATCTCGTGAAGATCTTCATGAACATAAATATTAGTGATAATTCTTCTGCTCTGAGGATTGTTCTTGAGATCGAAAATAACTCTATCAACCTGATCCATCAAGCCTTCCTTATACTGATGCTTAACACCAAGCTGATAACCATAAGCCTTACCAATTGAACCAGTCTCATCAGCCCATGCATCCCAAATATGTGAATTCAAATCATTAACATTATTAGACTTCTTCTGCCAAATCCACAAAAGCTCATCTACAGCAGCCTTAAAGTTAATATAACGCTGTGTCATAATAGGAAATTCTTTTGACAAATCATATCTATTTACAATGCAGAATTTCTTATATGTAAAAGCAGAAGTACCATCTTCCCAATGAGGTCTTACCTTCTCATTCTCAGTAGAAAAACCATTTTCCAATATATCTCTAATGTTCTGATCGAAAATATCATCAGCGTAACTCATACCATATTACCTCTCAAAAAAGCAGTAAAAAAATTATAACATAATACCAAACATACAAAAAGGGACTGTCTCATACTTATGAAACAGTCCCATGTCTATTAAAACTATACTAAAGAATTACTTGTTAGAAGCCATCTTTACATACTCTTCAAGGTTAGCATAAATGTGCTCTTTACCAACCTTCTCAGGGAAACCTACCTGCTTTAATGACTGCATAACAGTATCATTAATACCTACGAAGCAGTACTCAGCACCCTTAGACTTAATGTACTCAATAGCCTCAAGGAAATCTTCCTCAGCAGAAAGGTCAACAAATACAACACCTCTGAATGAGAAAATGTATGTATCATACTGCTTGTTAGCCTTCTCAATTGCCTTAAGAAGCTCACGACCATTAGCAAAGAAGTAAGCACCTACACTATATACAACAGCACAATCCTTGTTTTCGATAAGTGTCTCTTCTTCAACAGTAACCTTAATAGAAGCAAGGTTCTTAATCATGATAACCATTGAAAGACCAACACCAATCAAGATGGCGTATGTAAGGTCAAGGATGATTGTAGCGAACATTGTAACGAAGAAAAGAACGAGTGGCTCATAAAGCTTCTGCTTGAAGTAAGAACCAATTGTCTTAAAGTCATTCATTCTGATTGCTGTAACAATAAGAACACCAGCGAGTGCAGCATATGGAACCTGAGCAATAACAGGGTTCAAAATGAACATACAAAGAATAAGGAACAATGACTGGAACACTGATGTAAGTCTTGTATTACAACCACTCTTAATAGCAACGGATGTTCTAGCAATAGCAGCTGTTGAAGGAACACCACCGAAGAATGGAACTGCCATATTAGCAACACCCTGAGCGATAAGCTCAACGTTAGAGTCGAACTTCTCCTTCTTCATTGCAGCAGCACATGTACCACAAAGGAGTGACTCAATCATACCGAGGAGTGAGATTGTAACAGCGTAGCTAGCAACACTCTTAATCATCTCGAGATCAACATTCTTAAGATTAAGCACTTCATCATTGATGATTGATCTTGGGATCTTATCAATAATTCTGATACCATACTTCTCACCACTCAAGCCAAAGATGATTGAAGCTGCTGTAAGGATGATAAGAGATACAAGAGAAGCAGGAACATATTTACCCCACTTCTTAGGATAAACGAACATGATTACAACAACTACAGCTGTAAGGATAAGTGTAAGAACATGTGTATCCTTAATATTTGAGAAGAAGCACATAACTTTGTCTATTGTTGTTTCACCAGTAACAGAAACACCAAAAGCATTTCCCAACTGACCAATCGCAATAACACAAGCAATACCAGAAGTAAATCCAGTAACTACAGGCTTTGGAATAAACTGAACCAGTTTACCAAATCGCAAAAGACCACATAGCAGCAATACTAATCCAGACATAAATGTTGCAAGGAACATACCTGTAATTCCGTACTTACCAGATACGATTGTTCCGAGAACAACAGCCATAGCACCAGTAGGACCTGAAATCTGGAAGCTACCACCACCGAGAAGACCACTGATTATACCAGCCATAATAGCTGTGATAAGACCACCAGCAATACCAATTGCAGCATGTGCAGCATCAACACTGGCTGCACCAAAAGCGAGTGCAAGAGGAAGTGCTACAGCACCAACAGTGATACCAGCTGCAATATCACCTACTAACTTCTTACCAGAATAACCTCTGAACTCGTTAACAAAGATTTTCTTGTAGTGACCAAAGAATGGTCTCTTAGATTTTGTAATAGACATAGTGTACCTCTATATTTACTTAATAACACGAATATCAATATACACTACTTTACATAATCTCAATGATGTATATATGCACGAAAAATGCCTATATATTAGAGCTTTTATTGTGATTTCTTATTGGGAATTATTTGAACAACGACAATCGCTACAAAAACAAGTATACAACCTAAAATCTCTCTTACTCCAAGGCGGTCTTTCAGGATCACCCAACCAGCTAATACAGAAAATACAGATTCAAAGCTCATAATAAGTGACGCAATTGTAGGATTAACATTCCTCTGACCAATAACTTGGAATGTATATGCTACTCCACTAGAAAATATACCAGTATAAGCAATAGGAATCACACACTGAAGGACTTGCGAAAATGAATTTCTTTCCATAACAAATGTAGGAATAGAACACAAGGCTGCACTAACCAAAAACTGAAACCACGCTAATTTAACAGAATCAACACTTTCTCCTGCTCTATCAATTGCAATAATCTGGCATGCAAATAATATTGCGCATACAAAAACAACGGCGTCACTTAATCTAATTGAAATAGTATTATTTACGCATAGCAAATAAAGACCAAATAGCGCAACCGGCAAACTAAACCACACAACCAGAGGCGTTTTCTTACCAAAAAACATACAAATGATAGGAACAAAAAGTATGTATAAAGAAGTAATAAAACCAGCTTTACCAGACTCTGTTCCAAGGCTCAATCCATACTGTTGAAACATAGTAGCAGAACACAAAAATAAGCCACAAATGATTCCACTTGTGACTAATTTCTTGTTAAAAAAGGATTGAATAGTAGTTTTTCTGCCCTTTTTACGATCTGTAAAAAGAATAACTGGCAAAAGAGCAATAACTGCAAGTACGTTTCTATAAAAGTTAAATGTAAATGGACCTATATAATCCATTCCTTTACTCTGCGCTACAAAGGCTAAACCCCAAATAAAGGCAGCTAGAAACAAAAACAAAGGATTTCTAATCTTCTTAAAATCCAAAACTCTACCTCACAACAAATGGTCGGAGTGACGGGACTCGAACCCATGGCCTCTTGTTCCCGAAACAAGCGCTCTACCACCTGAGCTACACCCCGTCAGACCATCATTAATTAGCTACCATAAGCTGGTATTCCATATCCACAAATATCAGGATCACCAACATAAAGAACTCTGTCATTCTTTACTACATCGTCAGCATTTCCTTCAATTGTATGAATTCTTCCATTAGCCTCAGTACCAAGAACAATACCTGTGTGATCAATAACACCATTACCATTCCAATCGAAGAAGATAATATCTCCACTCTTTGGACGATAATTTGGATCTGATACCCACTGATTTCTCTGTACAAACCATGCCTTAGCATCAAGACACCACTTATACTTAGGAACAATACCACCATTAATATAGCCACATTGATCAGCACACCAACTTACAAAACAAGCGCACCACTCAATTCGATATCTATATCCGTACCAATTGCAGTACTTAAGACCTCCTGCCTCGCCGAGCTGTGTCTTAGCAACAGTAACAATATCTTTTTCTACAACTCCACTCTCAGCCATAATTCCCTGGAATTCTGAGCAAGTTAAGAAATAATTCAAAATATAATTCTTTGTATACTCACCACTCTCGAGTTTTGAAAGCCAGAAGTTCAAACCATCACTTTCAGCTTCTCTATTCATACAAGTGAGATACAAAACTTTGATGAATTCCTCATCACTTAAGTTCTTATTAACAAACTCATTACTAAAGAAGAAATCCTTAGCTACTTCAAAAGGAGACTTCTTAAAAGTAGACAATTCAACAGTCCAATAGTCGATACCATCAACATCTGGCTTTCTGCCAAGAGCCTTAGAATATAGTCTCTCAGCAAAACCTGCTACATCAAGAGAATAATCACAAGGATGTGGTGAATGATATGAACCTCTTTCAATTCCATACTTCTCGCAAATCCCCATGAACTCATCAGAGTTTACGAAGCTCGCGAAAACATACTCTCTTGTATGAATTCCACTAAGCATATTAAGCCAGTAAGCATATCCTGCAGCATCAGGTTCTCTGTTGAAGAACGCATAATAAAGCATTGTCACGAATTCTTCATCAGTAGTTTTCTTATTTATATACTCAGAACTGAATACAAACAGGCTAGCAACTTTCGCACCAGTCTTCTGACCTGAACTAATCTCATTTGTCCAATAGTTTATACCCTGAACATCAGAACCTCTATTAAGACACTTAGAATACAAACGCTCAACAAATGCTCTAATATATTCCTCATCACTGCTATTCTCAGAAGGTAATTCATCATCCGCAGGAGTTGGTGTTACTTCAGGAGTAACTTCAGGAGTAACAGAAGGAGTTGCTTCTGGTGTAACCTCAGGGGTTACAGTAGGAGTAACTGTTGGTGTAACTGTTGGTGTTACTGTTGGTACCTCTTCATCAGGTTCAACCAACATAGAAACACCGTAACTACTTTCTGCTTCAACCTCTATCTCATAGTTACTGAACAAAGTATCTACACTATCCACGTCTTCATCTGAGATAACTAAATCATCTTCTGATACTTCACTCTCTTCAAGAGAAACATCAATATAGTTGTCTTCTTCAATAGCTTCTACTTCATTGTCTTCTACATCTTCTGAAATCACATTATCATCTGAAACATCAACATCTTCAACATTAACAGTCTCATCTGCAAAAACAGTTGAGCCAATCATCAAAAGACTTACCAACAACGAAACAACAAATACTTTATAATTCTTCACTAAACTACCTCAATTATTCGTTACGAGACCAATCATCATTAGGTGTATTTGATGAGTATCCACCGTTTGGATTACCATATGTAACGTTAGGATCATATGTATATGCACCATAATTTGCAGCATTACCATAACCCATACCTTCGCCTACATGCTCTTCAGCATATTCAGCATTCTTAGCATTTACATACTTCTTGCTCAAAATTGCAAATACAACAAGAAGTACAATACCAATAACAAGTCCAATACCTAAAACCAAATAAGCACTATTAAACACACTTCTTAACAAATGATATACAACATCTTCAAAATCTTCTACTTCTTTCAAAGCCATTTGGAAAATGAAATCAAATAATCCAACAATAGCAAGACATGAAGCTTCTCCACAAACAAGAGAGATACCAAAGTTTCTGATTGGTAAATACTTATTCTTAGCCACAATCAAAAGAACTACAAGCATTACAACAATCGCTATAAGACTTCCATAGAAATAAACATCAAGCTGTAAGCCTACAGTTTCTCTTATTTCACTAAAAACATCTTCAATCTCCTCTTTAAGTTCTTCTTCAGACTCTTCGAGAGTATCCTCAATAACTCCTGGAAGCTCTTTCTTTAATTCTTTAATCTCACTCTTAGAGAGACCAGCCTCTTCGAATAAATCTTCCTTATCGTCGATCCAATCGTATAAGTAGTCCTCATCAAAATCAGTATCTCCAGTAAAACCTGCTTCGTAAATCTCTTTGGCAAAGAATTTCACGAAATCCTTATCAAATAACTCTCTCATGAATTCATCGGTATCCATATCTGAATCATTTGGCAAACTAACCTCATATTCAAGCTCACCGATAAGGTCATCATAAACAGCATCAATTACATAATCACTAACTAACTGATCAATCCAATAATCAGCATTTAACAACATATACTTCATAAAGCCATAAAAATTAGCGCTCATCAAAGCAAATACAGTCAATACTGTAAAAATAGGCAACATAACTTTTGTAGCCATTCTCTCTTTAAACATATATACCTCACCAATATTTCAAAAATATTTATCATTCTATCATATTCAATCAATATATGTAGCAATATAAATATACAAGATGTATATTTATAATTATGGGAAAAAGAGTAGATTTTACACAAGGAAATATAACAGTAATTATACTTAAACAAGCTGTACCACTCATCATCGCACAACTTGCTCAGTTAGTATACTCAATTGAAGACAGAGTTTTCATTGGTCACATAGAAGGTGTTGGTAAAGATTCCCTTGCTGGATTAGGCATTTGTTTTCCACTTATTTCTATTATCCTCGCTTTTACCCTTTTGTTTGGTTTAGGCGGTGTTCCTCTATTCTCTATTTCTCGAGGCGAAGGTAATCATGCCAAAGCCAAGAATATAATGAACCATTCATTTATTCTTCTATCAGTTTCCTCATTAATCATTCTTGGGTCTATTCTTATTGCTACAAAACCTATTCTCTACGCTTTAGGTGCGAGCGATAACACCTACATCTATGCTTCCAAGTATCTACGTATATACATACTCGGAACACCATTCCTCATGATTGGTAGTGGAATGAATTATTATATCTCCGCACAAGGCAAACCAATGACAGCTATGATCACAACACTGTCTGGAGCTTTAGTTAATACAATCCTTGATCCAATCTTCATCTTCGTATTCAAACTCGGAATTGAAGGTGCTGCTTATGCGTCCATCATTTCACAGTTCGTTTCTTTTATATGGGTAATCTTGTTTATCTTTTCAACAAAGAGCGATACTAAACTCGAACCACTTAGAAATGGATTTCAATTCAAGACTTCTGTACTAATAATGTCTTATGGAATAACAAATTTCGTAATGGAAGCTTCTAACTGCATTATTCAGATTGTGTGCAATAAATCACTTTCTTACTATGGCGGTGATGATTTTGTAATGATTATGACCGTTATTAATTCAGTTAGAGCAATACTTGGATTATTTGTTAGTGGTCTTATTGCAGGAGCTCAGCCTGTAATGGGCCATAATTATGGAGCTAAAAACTACGATAGAGTTCGTGCAGCTATCAGATCAAACACTATAATAGGCATTGCGTACACAGCTATAGCTTGGCTATTCGTTATTCTCTGCCCTCGTCTATTAATATCTTTGTTCACTAACGATAAAACAATTCTTGATATGGCTACACCATATTTGAACATTTACTTTATGGGTTACATCTTTATGTCATTACAGTTCTCAGGTCAATCAACTTTTATGGCTTTAGGTAAAAGACTCCCAGCAATTAGTTTCTCAATATTCCGTAAGATAATCATTGTAGTACCTCTCACCCTTATACTTCCACTTGTTATGACAAACAGCATTTCAGGAGTATTCTGGGCTGAACCAATCTCCAACATAATCGGAGGTTCGGCAAGTTTTATTACAATGTATTTTACTGTTTATAGAAAAATGACACTCAAATCGACAAAAAATTAAACATATTTGTTGATATACATACCAAAGAACTATTTGTACAATTAAGTTACATTCGAATTGATGGAGGGAATTATTTATGAAAACAAAGAAGTTAATCGCACTTGGTTTAACTTTAGCTATGGCTTTTACTCTTGCTGGTTGCGGTAGCGCATCTTCTAAGATCGCTAAGGCATGTGATAAGCAGGATTTCGTTAAGGTTGACGAGAAGGATTTTGATCCTGATGATTTTGAAGACGATTACGAAGACGATTTCGAGAGTGGTGTATACATCACATTGAAGGATTCAGACAATTTTGAAGATCTTGCTGACTCTTTGGATATTGATGAGGATGATATCAAGTCTGTATTTGTTGCAATGAAGGAAAACAAAAAGGGTACTTTGATTGTTTATTCTATCGAATTTAGCGATAAGGATACAGCTGAAGACTACTTTGACGATCAGGTAGATGAACTTGAAGAATCAGCTGATATGTTAGATGCTGAGACAGATGATGATGACAACTACTTCAAGGCAGCAGTTGAATTTGACGATGCTAAGATGTTTATGGCTGTTGAACTCGATGGTTCTACTGTTACTATGTTTACAGTATCTGCTGAGAGCAAGAAGGCTGATGTTCTCGAGGATATGGATGCTATCTTTGATGCAATTGGTTCTGAGTCACCTTCTGAACTTCTCTAATTAATAGTTTGTTCGATAATATTCCAAAGGCTTCGAATTATTTCGAAGCCTTTTTATTTTGGAATTTAATACTTTCAATGTAAAAAGCGGTACCTGGAACATTCTCCAGATACCGCTTTGTTATTCAGTTAATAAGAATTAAACATCTCTTCTTACATAATTCTTTACTTCATCGAGAAGCTTATCAGCAGCTGCTTCTACAGAGAGTGTCTCTGAACCCTGCTCAAATCTTGAGCTTACAGCAACTGTATTGTTCTCAACTTCGTTATCACCGATTACGAACCAGTAGATAAGCTTATCAAGTCTAGCTTCACGAATCTTCTTACCAACCTTCTCGCTTCTATCGTCAACTTCTGCTCTAAGACCACGGCTTCTCAAGTAGTCACGAACCTCATATGCCTTATCAACCTGCTTATCAGAGATAGGAAGAATTCTAACCTGCTCTGGAGCCATCCAAAGTGGAAGCACACCAGCATACTTCTCAATAAGATATGCAAGAGTTCTCTCATAGCAACCAAGGCTTGTTCTATGAATGATGTAAGGATTCTTCTTTGAACCATCAGCATCGATATATTCCATACCAAACTTCTTAGCAAGAAGCATATCAATCTGAATTGTTACAAGTGTATCTTCCTTGCCGAATACATTCTTGTACTGAATATCAAGCTTAGGACCATAGAAAGCAGCCTCATCAATACCAATTGAGTACTTAACACCAAGATTATCAAGGATCTTACCCATTGTAGCCTGAGCCTCTTCCCACTGCTCTTTTGTACCTTCATACTTATTCTTAGGGTTAGCTGGATCCCACTGTGAGAATCTGAATGTACAGTCATCAAGAAGACCAACTGTATCAAGACAGTACTTAGCAAGTTCCAAACATCCCTTGAACTCTTCTTCGAGCTGATCAGGTCTCAAGATATAGTGACCTTCAGAAATTGTGAACTGACGAACTCTGATAAGACCATGCATCTCACCACTATCCTCATTACGGAAGAGTGTTGATGTTTCTGTAAGTCTCATAGGAAGATCTCTATAACTTCTCTGTCTGTTAAGGTATACCTGATACTGGAATGGACATGTCATAGGACGAAGAGCAAAACACTCCTTTGTCTCATCAGCTGGATCACCCATAACGAACATTCCATCCAAATAATGATCCCAGTGACCAGAAATCTTATAAAGATCACGCTTAGCCATAAGAGGTGTCTTTGTAAGGATACAACCCTTAGATGCTTCCAAGTCCTCTACCCATCTCTGGAGAATCTGGATAACCTTTGTACCCTTTGGAAGAAGAATAGGAAGACCCTGACCGATGTAATCTACTGTTGTAAAATACTCGAGTTCACGACCAAGCTTGTTATGGTCACGCTTCTTAGCTTCTTCAAGCTTTGTAAGATACTCATTAAGCATATCCTTATTAGGGAATGATGTACCATAAATTCTCTGAAGGCTCTCTCTATTTGAGTCACCTCTCCAATATGAAGCAGATGTTGATGTGAGTTTAAATGCTTTAATCTCACCTGTTCTCTCGATATGAGGACCAGCACAAAGATCAACAAAATCACCCTGCTTATAGAATGAGATAACTGCATCATCAGGAAGATCATTAATAAGTTCTACCTTGAATGGCTCGTTTCTCTCCTCCATGAACTTAACAGCTTCTGCTCTAGGGAGTTCAAATCTCTCAAGTGGGAGATTCTCCTTAATAATCTTCTTCATCTCGTCTTCAATCTTCTTCAAATCTTCAACTGAGAATGTTCCTTCATGCTGGAAGTCATAGTAAAAACCATCGTCAATAGCAGGACCAATAGTAAGTTTTGTGTCAGGCCATAATCTCTTTACTGCCTGTGCCATAACGTGTGCAGTTGTGTGTCTGTACATCTTTCTTTGAGCTTCATCATTAAAATCTACCATTTTTGTACCTCCTTATTATTTCTTTGGTAGTTTTCCAGCACGGTATTTTTGCATAAAAAACACCATGCCCCAAACAATGGGATGCATGGTTGCACGGTTCCACCCATATTGCACGCATAATATCTTCGCGTACCACTCATTTAGCACTAACGTAGCTCTCAACGGCGTAGGTTACTCTAAGAAATAGATTTACCCCAGCAGCTCGAAGGTTGTATACCATAAATCCTATCTATGAAGCTCTCAGCTAATAACTTCAATTCTCTGTAGACGTCTAATCTAAGGCACGTGTCCTTGTCATCGCTTTTAGAACACAAGTTTACACCTAATAATTAATTCAATCAAGTATATTAACTAGTACAAATATAATCTTTAACCTTTGCATACTTAGCATCACCAATACCTGGTACTTCTTTTAATTCCTCAATGCTATTAAAAGGATTATCTCCCCTATATGTAATAATTGCATCAGCCAATACATCACCTATTCCTGGTAATGTCATAAGCTCACCTTTTGATGCTGTATTGATATTTATTAAATTACTACTCGTATCTAGTTCGCTAGTACTTTCTTCAATATCTAAACTACTACCCCATACACTTATTTCATTAGTCCTAACTATATTAGAATCAAATGTAAGTGTACTTAGTTCATCATAAGACGGGATGTAAATTGAAATGTTATCCGTTATCTCATATACAAGATTAATATTCTCAACAGGTGCTAATTCAGTAAGACCACCAGCCATATCAACTACATCGCAAAGTAGCATTCCGTTATCAACTTCATATACGCCTGGATAATTAACTTGCCCACATATATATACTCGGCATTTAACAAGATATTCACTATTAAAAGTTTCTGTCACTACAGGTGCTTCAGTAACAGTTGAAACTTCTGTTTCATCAGCAACATCAACTATATACTCATCTTTATCAGATGAGATAAAAATCCCTTTAAATACCAGCTTATATATCAAACTTCCAGCAATGATTATTCCAAATGCTAAAATGTATACTTTTTTCTTATCAAATGACATGTGCTACCTCTTAGATAAAAGGTAGCACATAATAAAATCACATATTAACGACAAATAAAACAAAAACTACAAATCAGTTAGAACCCTTAGTATTCCAAAGCTTCTCAAGATCATAGTTAGCGCGATCTTCTGGATGGAAAACATGAACAACAACATCCTTGAAATCAATAAGAACCCAACGATTGCTGTTATGTCCTTCTACATGATCAGCATAAATATTGCATTCATTCTTCAAAACATACTCAACTTCATCAGATAAAGCTTTGATCTGTGTTGTAGAATTACCGCTACAAATAACAAAATAATCAGCAAGAGTTGTCTTACCAGTTACATCAATAACTTCAATATCAATACCCTTCTTGCTATCAAGAATTTCAACAATCTTATCTGCTAATTCTTTACTATCCATAAAATTCCTCCATGTCTTTTTATTTATTATCTCCGAGTTCCTTCAAACAAGCAAGAGTCAACGGATGCATTTCCATTTTCTTTTGTATTAATTTCTTTTTGAATTCATTAATACTAATAACCATTGCTTGATCTAAATCTTTCTCAGCTATTATACGAATAGCTTCCAAATCATCATAGGTTCTTGCTGGTTCAAGTTTATCCGCAAGATATACAACTTTATCTAATCCAGTCATACCAGGACGACCAGTTGTATGATATTTAATTGCATCAAGGATCTCGACATCAGTAACATTTAAGACATCTCTAGCATACTTAACACCTGCTGGACCATGCCAAAGCTTATCTACATCAAAATCGGGTCCGCCAATCTCCATAGAATACTTTGATTGCACTTCTTTATCTAATTCTTTGGCACAATCATGAAGGACACCTGCTATCAATGCTTTGTCTGGATCAATATTATGATGAACAGCAAACTTAACTGACATAATCGCAACATTTATAGTATGCAAAAGTCTTTTACGTCTAAGAATAAAGTATAGAGAAATACAGTATTCGTAAAACTCTTCAATAGCTTTGTCAGAACAATAATCCAAGTAATTAACTTCTAGATACAAATCATGAGTTTTAATGAAATCAGATACTACATTTTGAATCTTCTTCTCTACAAGCTCATCTCTAAGACTAGAAGAAGCTGCCTCAACACCCTTGATATTAAATGTCTTAATCTTCGTATTGTACATATTCTGAAGACGTTCAATATCATCTATAAAAGTGTCATCTTCACCAGGTCTTCTAGCAACTAATAAAGTAGTTTTCTCCAAAATCTTCTCAGGATTACGCCATTTATCAAAAGACTTCAGAATATCTGAACCACAAATCCAAAACAAATCAATATCTTCTTTTGTACCGATAAGATTGTTAAGGTAGTTGTTTTCCAAAAGCTTGCTAATAGTCAGATATGTATAGCTAATTCCAGGAATACTAAATTCTATATCAGAAACTATAACTCTATTATCGAATTTTTCCATCGCATCCACAGTCATATAATAACGATATGGAGCTGGATTAAGTATTCTTCCGCGCTTAAAAGAATTACGCGCGGAAGGAATAACTACGATATAGTCCATTTTCTTAAGAGCACCTTCAATTATAGAAATATGCCCTTTATGAATTGGATCAAATGATCCACCGAACAAACCAACTTTCATAAGTCACCTAAGAAAATTATCTATTCAATGCTCTGTGACCAATATCCTTACGGTAGTGAGCACCTTCAAAATCAATCTTCTTAACACCTTCATAAGCCTTAGCAAGAGCATTCTCAAGTGTATCAGCATTACATGTAACACCAATAACTCGTCCACCATTTGTAAGGAACTTACCGTCATCAGAAAGCTTTGTACCAGCATGATATACGAAGCAGCCATCAACCTGACCCTTCTCATCAAAACCATGCATCTCAATACCCTTCTTATAGCTCTCTGGGTATCCACCAGAAGCCATGATTACACATGCACAAGCGCCATCTTTCCACTTAATGTCAACCTGATCCAATGTGTGATTATAGATACCCTCAAAGATATCGTACAAATCACCATCAAGCATTGGAAGAACAACCTGTGTCTCAGGGTCACCAAAACGACAATTGTACTCAATTACCTTTGGTCCCTTAGGTGTCATCATAAGACCAAAGTACAAACATCCTTCGAATGTTCTACCTTCAGCATTCATTGCATTCATTGTAGGAATGAAAATCTTCTCCATGCTCTCCTTAGCGAGTTCTTCTGTATAGCAAGGATTTGGAGAAATAGTACCCATACCACCTGTATTAAGACCTTCATCTCCATCAAGCGCACGCTTATGATCCATTGATGAGATCATTGGTACCATTGTCTTACCATCAGTAAAAGCAAGAACAGATACTTCAGGACCTGTTAAGAATTCCTCAATTACAACGCGGCTTGATGACTTACCAAACTTAAGATCATCAATCATTTCCTTAACAGCTGTAATAGCTTCTTCCTCATTCTGTGCAATAATTACACCCTTACCAAGAGCAAGACCATCAGCCTTAATAACTGTAGGATATGAATTCTGCTCCTTAAGATATGCAATGGCACTATCACTATCTGTGAATACCTCATAATAAGCAGTTGGAATATCATATTTCTTCATAAGGTCCTTAGAGAAAACCTTTGAACCTTCAATAATAGCAGCATTAGCCTTAGGACCAAATGTCATAAAACCTTCTGCCTGCATTGCATCAACCATGCCAAGAACAAGTGGATCATCTGGAGCAACAACAACCATATCAGGCTTAAGTTCCTTAGCGAGCTTAACCATACCCTCAACATCAGTTGCCTTAACATCGTAACACTCAGCAAACTTAGAGATGCCAGCATTACCTGGTGCACAATAAATCTTACCAACCTTTGAGCTCTCTGAAAGCTTCATAATGATAGCGTGCTCTCTTCCGCCGCCACCAACTACAAGTATATTCTTCATAGTATTCTCCTATAAATGTTTCATAATAACGTTTGTAGTTTACTACAAATAGCGTTGTTTTACTACTTAAAAGAGGCCCACTCATTAGCGAGCGAGCCCCTAATAATCAACTTAATTAAGTATTAGTGATGGAACAAACGAATTCCTGTAAATGCCATTGCAAGACCCAAATCATCACAAGCCTTAATAACGAGATCATCTCTAACAGATCCACCTGGCTGAGCAATGTATCTAGCACCACTTCTGTAACCACGCTCAATGTTATCTGAGAATGGGAAGAATGCATCAGAACCAAGAGCTACATCTGTGAGCTTATCAAGCCATGCTCTCTTCTTTTCAGCTGTGAATACTTCTGGCTTTGTTGTAAAGATGTTCTGCCACTTACCTTCAGCAAGAACGTCCATATAATCTTCACCGATATAAAGATCGATTGAGTTATCTCTATCAGCTCTCTTAATATCCTCACGGAATGGGAGGTTAAGAACTTCTGGAGACTGACGGAGCCACCAGTTATCAGCCTTAGAACCAGCAAGACGTGTGCAGTGAATTCTTGACTGCTGACCAGCACCGATACCAATTGCCTGACCATCCTTAACATAGCAAACTGAGTTTGACTGTGTGTACTTAAGAGTAATAAGTGAGATGATGAGGTCCATCTTAGCCTGAGCTGGGAAATTCTTGTTAGCTGTTGGGATGTTCTCGAAAAGTGAATCATCGATAACAAGCTCGTTTCTACCCTGCTCAAATGTAACACCAAATACTTCCTTGTGCTCGAGTGGAGCTGGAACATAATTAGGATCAATCTTAATGATTGCGTAGTTACCCTTCTTCTTTGTCTTCAAAATCTCAAGAGCTTCTAGCTCATAATCAGGAGCAATAACACCGTCAGATACTTCTCTCTGAATCATCTTAGCTGTGCATACGTCAACCTTATCAGAAAGAGAAATGAAATCACCAAATGATGACATTCTATCTGCGCCTCTTGCTCTAGCATAAGCGCAAGCAAGTGGTGAAAGCTCACCCAAATCATCTACCCAATAAATCTTCTTAAGAACATCTGTAAGTGGAATACCTACAGCTGCACCAGCTGGAGAAACGTGCTTAAATGATGTTGCTGCTGGAAGACCTGTAGCAGCCTTAAGCTCCTTTACGAGCTGCCAACCATTAAAAGCATCAAGAAGGTTGATATAACCTGGCTTACCATTCAATACCTCAATTGGAAGTTCTGAACCATCGTTCATGTAAACTCTAGATGGCTTCTGATTTGGATTACATCCATACTTTAACTGCATTTCGTTAGACATGTGTTAACTCCTTATATTAAACATTCTTATTGATAATTCTTGTATCTGCCTTACCTGTAGCAATATCAATATATCTTACGAACAAAGATACCTTGTTATCTTCATTAAGGCTATTCCATACCAAGTTTGTAAACTCATCGATATCACCTGAAAGAGCAACCTTCTCAGGCTCACCTTCAAAAGATGGAAGTGGTGAACCATCCCCCATATATGTATGGATAAATCTACCAATACCAGCCTTAGGATTATCATATGTGTATGTATTTCTGATGCAGCAATCTGGATCGCCATCATCTGACTTAAGGATTGACAAAGCAAAATCATACTTGCCATCTACTACGTTCATAACACCAGAAATTCTAGGAGTATAGTTAGGAGCATCATGCTCATACTTCCTCTCTCTCAAAGACTCTTCAAATGTCTTACCAGCATTCAAGCCATCACGAACTGTATCTGTCTGATCACCGTTAGTAACGATTGTTGTGTTGCCTAATACTCTTACTGGATGATAAATAATAAGCTCAGGTGCAACAAGAAGTGTGCTAGGATCAAAAGCTTCTGTCTGGATACCATCCTCAGTTGTTGTAAAAACTCTGTTACGGCTACTAGCACTTCTACCCATAATAAAATATGCAGTTACTGCACTCTTACCGTCAGCAGACATACCAATAACGATTCCTCTTCCAGGATAAGCGTTTTCTGTAAGTAACTTCTCAAGATCTAATGTCTTCATAAAAATCTCCTTTATTTGAACTCTACTCTATTATTAACTACTTCAATCTTACCATCAGCGATATAACGAATTGCCTTAGGAAGAATAACTTGCTCACATTCCTTCATAATACGCTTCTGAAGAACTTCAGGAGTATCATCAGGAAGAACATCTACGGCCTTCTGGAAAATGATAGGACCTTCATCATAGTTCTCATTTACAAAATGAACTGTTGCACCTGAGATCTTAACACCCTTAGCAATAACAGCCTCATGAGGCTTAATGCCATACATACCTGCACCACAAAAAGCAGGAATAAGTGCTGGATGAATATTTATAATTCTATTAGAGAAAGCCTTAACAACCTTGTTACCAAGAAGTGATAAATACCCAGCGAGAACAATAAGTTCAGCACCAGAAGCCTCTACACTTTTAAGAACTTCCTCATCCCATTCTTCACGTGAATTAAAAGCCTTTACTGACAACACCTTTGAAGGAATACCATTATCAGCAGCTCTTGTAATCGCATATGCATTCTCATTTGATGCAACAACAAGAGAGATTTCTACACCTTCAAGATAGCCACTCTTAATATTGTCGATGATAGCCTGCAAATTTGTGCCACCACCAGAGACAAATACTGCAATCTTCATTTAAGCCTCCATGTCAGCAATCTTCTGCTTAAGTCTTGCGTCTCTTTCTTCTACTGAAGCAGCAAGTGAAGCCTTATAATCAGCAAGCTTCTGTGACAACTCTTCATCACTAATAGCAAGCATCTGACATGCAAGAATTGCTGCATTTGAACCACCATCAATAGCTACTGTTGCTACAGGTATACCAGTAGGCATCTGAACTGTGGCATAAAGAGCATCTACACCATTAAGTGCACCACCCTTACAAGGAACACCAATAACAGGTAATACTGTATTAGCAGCAAGAACACCACCTAAGTGTGCTGCAAGACCAGCAGCTGCAATAACAACAGCAAAGCCATTATCTTTAGCTTCTTTTGCCAACTTAATAGCCTTTTCTGGAGTTCTGTGAGCTGAACAAACATTAGCTTCAAACTCTACTCCAAACTTCTTAAGCATCTTAAAACAGCCTTCCATTACAGGAAAATCTGAATCAGAACCCATAACAACTAAAACTTTTTTCATAGTCGCTCCCCTTATAAAAAAGATACCTTAAGATTATATAATAAAAATGCCAAGAATTCGTGCAGTATTTTGCATAAAATCTTGGCATATATTTATTCATCTTCTTGTAACCAGTCCAATCTCTCGAGAACTCTATAGTAATCATCTGAGCTCCAATCGTATGGCATTGGACAATAGTCATTTCCTGGATATTTCGTAGTCTGTCTGTAAGGTATTACATTAATGTTATAACTTTCTACATATGTATTAGTCTCATCCATAACAAATTCACACTGAAGAATACATGTATCTGGATCTCCAAGAGAAGTGTTACCACCAAATACGAAGTTAGAAAGACTGTATGCAATGTAGTGGCCGTTATAGTACTCGATAGGCTGTAATCTATGCGGATGAGTTCCAATAACAATATCAGCACCATAATCAATCAAATTATGACCAAGAGTAATCTGATCTTGACGAGGATAGTAATCTTTCTCAATACCCCAGTGGCAAGAAATAATAATGATATTACAACCCTCACCCTTAAGATAATCAATTGCATTATACATAGCTTGCTGATTAGTTGGGAATGTAGTTCCTGCCATACCAATTTTTATGCCTTTAACCTCATAAATACCTGTATAAGCCTCATCGCTCCACACAATTCCATTATCAGTCAAAACTTGTCTTGTATCATCAAGTCCCTGCTGCCAGTAATCTTCTGAGTGATTATTAGCAAGATTAACTGCTTCTACACTACCATTTTGAAGTATCTGAACATACTCTAATGGTGAACCAAATACGAATTCCTTCTCCTTATAAGAAGTTGCAGTAGTTAATGCACCCTCGAGATTTGCTAATGTCATATCATCCTGACTTAAAATCTCACTCGCATTCTTGAAATTATATGTATAATCACCATTTACAACTGCATCAAAACCAATTGGCGAACCATCCCATGCTTTAGCTTCACCCAAAGTACAGTCACCAATAAAACTAATCAAAATATGCTCAGGCTCAGGTGTTGGTGTAGGAATAGGCGTTGGAGCAGGAGTCGTCTCTACTACCGTTGCCTCAACACTTACATCAGACACAACGCTCTCAGTTGTAGTAGCCGTATCACCAGAAACTGAACTACCAGTAATACTCGTAGGTTCTTCATTTGTTGCAACAATTTTAGGACAACCTGTAAAGATACAAGTCATCAATGAAATAATCAAAAAAACTGACAAAACCTTATATTTCTTCAAAACTACAACCTCATCTGTCAATTTCAATACGAAAGAACAGAACTATTATACATAAATAATCCCAACAGCAAAATCAAATTATATCCATTATCTTGTCCAAACTATCAACACACGCATATGTTTTCGATAAATCATCATCTGTTGGGGCAGATTGATCAGGTACCATAACAACATTAAGACCAGCTTTGTATGCAGACGTAATACCATTTGGTGCATCTTCAACTGCTACGCATTCACTAGGAGCTAGGCCTAATGTCTCACACGCATACAAATATACATCTGGAGAAGGTTTACCCTCCTTAACCATAGTTGCACTAATGACCTTATCGAAAAATCCCTCTAAACCAGTCATATTCAAATACTCTGTGGCTCTTTTAATATCAGTAGCTGTCGCAATTGCAGTAATTATTCCCTTACTTCTAAGGTATGTTAATAGTTCAATTGCTCCTTTTTTCTTCTGGATACCATTCTCATTTATATAAGCATCAAAATATCCTTTACGAATACGTCTAGCCTCATCATAGTCAAAATCAGGACCAAACCATTCCGCCATCTTCTTAGGCGCAAATGGTCTACCTAATGAACGCATAGCAAGATAATGCTCATCCTTCATTTCATAGCCCATATCAGCAACAGCCTTAGGCCATACTTGTCTATATATCTTACAAGTATCAATAAGAGTTCCATCTAAATCAAAAATGACTGCTTTAATGTTCTCGAGCATTTCTTAACCACCTATTCATCTCAATTATTTGCACAACTAATTCTAACATAAAAAAGGGCTACCAAAAGGTAGCCCCAAATCATTCATTAATTAGCCCTCAAGTGGCTCATATGGTATCTCCAAAATCTGACATCTTACGTAATAACCAGATCTTGAGATAAACTCATCAGGCCAATGACCAAGATACTTTTCTTCAATTGTAAGAACCTTTGACTGGAACTTAAGTGCATTAGAAAGCTCAGCATTAGGTCCACCAATAGACCAGTTACACCAGCTGATATTATGTTCCTTAAGATATACCATCCATTCATCAGAAGCCTCAGTATTTACTGTTCCTCCACCAGAATCTGATGTTGTACCCCATTCAGTACAGAAAATTGGAAGACCTGCAGCAAGTGCGATATCTGCACGATCTCTGATATCCTGACCATGTGATGCAGCATAGAAGTGCAATGAATACATGATGTTATCATAACCTGTAATAGGGCTACCAACTACTTCATCTACATGCTGACACCAGTTAGGTGTACCAACTACAATAATGTTATTTGGTGAATTCTCTCTAATAGCAGGAATAATCTCCTCTGCATATGGCTTAATGCACTTCTCCCAGCTAACAATCTCATCTGGATTATCGAAACACTTACCATTTGGCTCATTACAAAGCTCGTAGATAATATTTGGACAATCACCATAAATAGCTGAAATTCTTGAGAAGAAATCGAGAGCCTCTTCCTTACGCTCCATTGGATCACCTTCACCAAGGATATGCCAGTCAACGATGCAATAAACACCCTGATCAATACAAAGGTCAATACATTCACACATCATCTGGAAATACTTGTCTGGGTTACGAATGTATGCCTCACCATTTCCTTCACTTACTGTGTACATAGCGAAACGAATAACTGTACAACCCCAGTCCTCTGCAAGTGTCTGAATTGCAGCTTCATTAAAGAAGTTACCAACAGCCTGCATACCATATGAACTCATTCCACGAAGCTGAATTGGATCGCCATCCTGATTAACAAGAGTTCCATCCTTGACAGATAACATACCATTAATATCAACAACTCTATCAGTAACTACAGCTGTACTGAATGGTCCATGTGATGGCTCTGTCTCTGCAGGTTCAGTCTCAACTGTTGTTTCCTCAGTCGCTTCTGTCTCAACAACTTCAACAGTTGTAGTAGCTTCAGTAGCTACAGTTGAAGGAGTTGTCTCCTCAGGAAGTTTCTTGGAACAAGCAGATAAAACCAACGAACCCATAACTACCAAAGCAGCAATCTTCATAATAGGTCTAATCTTTGCCATAAAGCACCTCACAAATACAAATTGCACAAATATTATATATTAATTCTCATTAATTGTGTTTATAATATCTAATAAATATTTCAAATATCATATCTTTTTACTGAACTGATATTCATAAAAATATTTGAACTGTTCACGAATTGTTTTCAAAAAAAGTATTAAGATAATGTATAATTGTATTTGAAAAAAAGAAAAATTATTGCATAATATATCTAGGCAATATCCTTGTGGAGGTGATCAGTTTGGCAAATCTTGAAAAGATTATGAAATTGGGCAAAAAACAAAAACTGAACGATCTCATTAAGGCATCATTAGATCCAGATGATGAAGTACGTGCAGCCGTTGCTAAGTCGATGGGACAGATTTCTACATATGAAAGCGGAATGGCATTAATCCCTCTTTTACGAGATTCTTCCCCAATTGTTCGTGCAGCTGCCGCTACATCAGTAGCAGACATTAACGCGAAGCATTGTGAGGAGTATGTTAAGAAATTAGCTTTTGCAGACTCTGATCCATCCGTACGACAGATTGCTCGTGAGGCGTTCGATAGGATTAAAACTAGACTTGTTTAAACCGTCGAGAAGAAATCCGCTCCTAGTAAGAGCGGTATTTTTTTGCCCTTTTTCCCTTTTTATGCAAAAATTTAACCACTTGAACATTAGGTCCAAGTGGTTTCTCATATTTACAAATTTTGATATTACTTGAAAACAGTTACAGATATATTTCCAGGTATCTGCTGCTCTACACGGAAGTAAGTTTTCGAATCCTTAGATTCAACTATTACAGGACACTCAAATACACCTGACTCTTCAATACCACTAAAATCAATTGTTGCAGAAATGCTATTAGCAGTAATCTTCTCTAAAGTCTTCTGTCTACCAACAATTGTTACTTCAACTGTATCAACTGGATAAGAAACTTGGTAATTAAGTGACGCATTTGTGTAAGTAATAGGAACTGTATAATGCTTATTCACAACAGGATTATTATTAATCTGAATATAAATCCACAAACCAGTTGAGATTAAGATTGAGACAACAAGCAACATAACTTTCTCAGATACAGAAGCCTTATTATTAACCTTCT
Organism: Clostridia bacterium; assembly: GCA_024403735.1. Taxonomy (GTDB): domain Bacteria; phylum Bacillota; class Clostridia; order Saccharofermentanales; family Saccharofermentanaceae; genus Saccharofermentans. The sequence continues at coordinate 141,792 of JAKSRG010000001.1, read as the reverse complement.
CGAAATTCTTAATACCATTAGCCATATTTGGCTTTTCACTAGAAACTTCTGGTTCACTCTGAGCAACAACAACTTTAGTTGTATTAGCAGATGCCTTTGATGACTTTTTCTTTGAAAGGCCTTTGATAGCTCCACCAATACCCTTCTTATTCTCATTAACATCAGACAATCCGAACAAATACATGAGATTAGCTCTAAGTTCATTAGTATTCTTCATCTCATAGAGTTGTCCATTAAGAGCAATAGATGTCTTACCTCTCTCTTCAGATACAGCAATAGCAATTGTATCACCCATCTCACTAGCTGCTACTGCGGCCTTATGACGAGTTCCTGATCTCTCGAGCTGATGCAAAGTAACAGGAGCATTGATATGACAACGAGCTGCAATAACCTTACCATCTCTAATAAGTGCGGCACCATCATGCATTGGAGCGCCTTTATAAAACAAAGACTGAAGGAACATACTAGTTACAGTTGCTTCTAACGATACAGCATTCTCCTGTGTCATAAGTTCATCTAACTTAGTGTTACGTTCCAAAAGCATCAATGCGCCAGTATAAGTCTTACACATCTCATTACAAGCATCGCAAATCTCATCAATGAGTGTCACTGCCTGATCTTTGTTCTCAACTGAATTACCAACAACTACATCACGAATTGATGTAAAAGACTTAATACCTACAGTCTCAAGTGCTCTTCGAAGTTCAGGCTGGAAAATAACTACGAACATAATCGCAAAGATATAAAGGAAGTTACTGAACAAGAAGCCAACCATTTGTAGTCCAAACAAACTACAAAGGAAAACAAATGCGTATACAAAAATGATACCTTTAATTAGCTGCCAAGCTCTACTATGCTTAATAAATACGAGAGCCCAATATACAAGGAACGCAATAAGAGCTATATCACAAAATGAACGTATTAAATCTGCAATGCTACCAAAAAACAGATAACCATTGCTAAGACTCTTAAACAACTCTTCGATAAAATCTACAAACTTTGTTAAGGAATCCAAAACGCGCTCCTCCAGAAAAATCTAATGATAATTATATCATAGAATGAACAAAACATATTAGTTATTTGCGGCTAGTCCTTCTACAATCTCTGTTTCGAGCTTAGAAACATCACAAAGTGTGATAACTCGACCATCAACTTTGATTAATCCATCCTTTTCCATTGCAATTAATTCTCTTGAAAAAGATGGTCTAGGCATAGCCAAAAACTTTGCTACAACTTCTTTAGATACTGGTAAAACAACCTTACGAGAAGCACTTGGGTACTTACAAGATACTGTTCCATAATAGTCACATCCCTGACAAGAATCTGACTCTACTTCGACCTTATTTCCGCGCTGCTGATTAAATAAATCTATAAGATAATAAGCTATCTTCTCTCTAAGGGTTTTCTGAGATAACAACTCAATTCTTCTGTTCTGAGCTTTAAGTCTATCAGACAGAATTCGTAAGAAATTATCCTTTACTACAGGGCTTTGTATCATCAAAGCGTTCATTATATCTTTACTAACAAAATGAACTTCGCAACTAGACATCGCTTCAAGCGTTGTTGTGAAAACACTGCTAGAACTATAAAGCATATCTTCACCAAAGAAATCGCCTGTAGTTAGAAGTGCAATTGTTGCAAACTCACCACTACCAGAGATTTTCTGAACAGCTACCTGTCCCTGAGTAATAATTCCAATTGAGGTACAATTCTTACCTTCAGAAGCAATAATCTCACCTTTATCATAACTTCTAGTTCTTGTACGCGTGAAGAAATCCTTAAAATCGTTCACATCAACTCCTGCAAACAAAGGAGAATCGCACACAACTTTTCTGGAACAATTTGCTAGCATTATTAAACCTCATCTAACCAGAGGATTTTACCTCTATTAATTGCTCCAATCATTTTAGCATTATTATCGAAAATATTAAAAGTTGCCATTGAACCAATATCGATGAGTTCTTCATATGAAGTTAAGTCACACAATCCTAGTCGTCTAAGAGGTGTCACCGTCATTGAGTTAATAATTCTTGCAGGATTAATTCCAGCATTAAAAAGATTAGCAAACTCCTCTGTAAGGCATGATACAGAACCAGCTAGATTGCCATCTTTACCAAAATATGTTCTTCCATCTCTTACTTCTACTTCTACACCACCTAGATCATATAAACCATTAGGCATTCCAGCGCCTCTCATTGAATCTGACACCGTAATAACAGACTTTTCGAGAACATCTGAATAAAGCAATTTGAGGTATGAATTATGAATATGATGTCCATCAGAAATAACTTCAACATAAACATCTGAATCAATAGCAGCACCTAATATTCCAGGTGCCCTTTTAAGCATTGGATTCATTGCGTTCAATACATGTGTAACACTCTTAGCACCTGCATTAAAAGCACTAATAGAAACATCGTAATCAGCTTCAGAATGAGCAATTGAGAAAACATATTTATCTGAGTATTTAGATAACAGGTCAATACCACCTTCCATTTCAGGAGCGATATCAACAATTTTCATGAGACCAGGATAATTGTTTTCGATATAGTCAATAACTTCAGATGCATTTGACGGAAGTATTGAGTCCTCTACATTCTGAACTCCACACTTTGATGGGTTAAGAAATGGGCCTTCCAAATGAAGTCCAAGGATATCAGCATGAGGCGTATCATCTAATTCCAAAGATTTTTTTGCATTCCATACAGCATCAATTGTCTTATAAAGCTTATCTAATGAAATAGTCATTGTAGTAGGACAGAACGCAGAAACACCCTTGGCAGCCAATCCCTTAGATATTTCAATAATTGATGCGCTATCCATATCACATACATCATATCCAAAAGCACCGTGGATATGAGTATCCACAAAACCAGGTGTAATGTACATACCTAGAAGATTAGTTCCATTCTTAGTAGTTGGCATAGGAATACTAGATGAAATGATATTAATAATCTCACCTGTAGCCTCATCAACTTCAATTGACAGATACTTATCTGATCCAAATAGTCTTACATTATCTAACCTCACTTGAACCTCCAAAAAAATGGAAACCCTTACCAGACTTAATAATCTCGCACAGTTCAGCTAAATCCTTAGGTTCATGATCAATTCGGATACCCGCACCAAAATAATCATTACCAAATCTATGACAATCTGAACCACCAGTCATTGGCTTATCCATCATTTGAGCTAACTTATAAGCTTTTTTGTTCCACTCATCATCGCGATTACCTAAGTTAACAACTTCAATAGCATCTACGAGATGTGGGTATGGTCTAACAGTTCTAATATAATCAGCCTCACGATATGGATGTGCCTGAATAATAGTAGCGCCAGCGTTCTTAAACATTGGCAAGAATTCATCTGGTGTCATATAAATCATTTCCTGATTGTCGCAAATCCACTGTCTATCAAGACCTAGTACGATAAAATCAGTACCGAAGTTACTATATTCGAGGCCCTCGAAAATTCTTAATCCAATCTTTTGGCCTTCGTCATAAGCTTCTTCGAAGCCCTGAAAGAAACGTTCAACCTGTTTTTTCCATGGAAGTTCTCTACTAACACATGTATTACCAGTCAAAAAGTGATCAGTAACAATCACTCCATCATAACCAGCTTTTTTATACATGCGAACCATATCTCTAGCATTAACACATCCACACGCACTTGAATCAGCTGTATGAAGATGTGTTTCAAGACAAAAACCTTCATGACCTTCTTCGAAGAAAGGCTTTATCAAATCAAAATCATAATTACTAGTTAAAATCACAATAATACCTGCCACACAATAATTGCCAAACATAGGCTGCCAAACCTATGCACTAACCTAGTATAACTGTTTATTCTTTAAAATAAGCATATTAATAATAAAATTTTTCCACTCTAGTGAAAAAAGAAAAAGAAAAAAGGAATAAATCGCACAATATTAATATTTTTTGTATGTTTTTCCAAAAAAGTATTATAATCAATTCATTCGAAAAAATAATATAGGAGGGATTTAGATGTTTCCTGAGATTAAAATTACAAAAACAACTACACCAAAGCAGAAGCCTGTAGCTGGTCAGCCACTTCCATTTGGTAGAAACTTTTCAGATCACATGTTCGTAATGGATTACGTTCGTGGCGAGGGTTGGATTAACCCAAGAATCGTTCCATATGCACCATTCGAGATTGATCCAGCAGCAATGGTTTTCCATTATGGTCAGGCTGTATTCGAGGGTATGAAGGCTTACAAGTGCGAAGATGGCACCATTAACCTCTTCCGTCCATCTTGCAACTTCGAGAGAATGAACAATTCTAACGACCGTCTCGTTATTCCAGAGGTTGACGTAGATTTCTGCGTTCACGCTACAAAGATGCTCGTTGATATTGATAAAGATTGGATCCCATCTGGTAAGGGTGAGTCACTCTACATCAGACCATTCGTTATCGCTACAGACCCATTCCTCGGTGTTAGAGCTTCTGATACTTATAAGTTCTTTATCTTGCTCTCACCTTCTGGTGCTTACTATGCTCACGGCATTAAGCCAGTTAAGATTTACGTTGAGGATACATATGTACGTGCAGTACGTGGTGGTACAGGTTTCACAAAGTGTGCTGGTAACTACGCTTGTTCACTTATCGCTCAGACAATCGCTCATGATAAGGGTTATGAGCAGGTATTGTGGCTCGATGGTGTTGAGCAGAAGTACATTGAAGAAGTTGGCGCTATGAACATCATGTTCGTTATCGATGGCAAGCTCGTTACTCCTTCAATCGCAGCTGGTTCAATCCTCCCTGGTATCACAAGACGTTCATGTATTGAGATCGCTAAGTCAATGGGTATGGAAGTTGAAGAGCGTAAGATTTCTATTGAAGAAGTTATCGAAGCTGGTAAGTCAGGCCGTATGCAGGAGTGCTTCGGTTGTGGTACAGCTGCTGTAGTTTCACCTGTTGGTGAACTTAAGTATGAGGATACAGTTATCACTATCAACAATGGTGAGATTGGTCCTATCACACAGAAGTTCTACGATACAATCACAGGTATTCAGTCTGGTAAGGTTGAAGACACATACAACTGGGTTGTTAAGGTTTGATATTAACTTAAACTTACAAAACAAAATGTCGTCTCACATGAGGCGACATTTTTTATGCTTAATTTTAATTGTTATCAGACTACTTGCTAAATGAATATTTAGCCGTTCTTCTTTGTTTCCTTAGTTTCTACAGTTGTAGGAGTATTCTTATAAGTTTCATACTGCTTAGGTGTCATTGCGTAATCTGAACCCTTCTCAAGTGACTCCATAATAACAAAAGCAGTGTTATTAATTCTTATCTCTAAAACATCCTTCTCATCAGACTTCAAGACTTCATCGAGCATTTCTGACGAATCAAGATAAGTATTTGAAATCTGTCCATCAAATTCCTGGAAATTGAGGTTCTTTGTCTCTTTCATCTTTTCCATCTTATCGAAGAAATAGTCACCTGAATCAAAGAATACAACTGGTATATTGTGTTCATCGAAAACACAGTAGTCAGATTTATTAACAGATACTTCTCTATAAATATCTGATACACCATCTCCATTAACATCTACAATAAGTCCACACTCGTTATATAGGAGACTGTAGCCGTTATAACTAGCGAGCATCTCATCATAAGCGACGTCATATGCCTGATATAGCTTTCTTCTCATCTGATACTTCTGATCATGAATAAGTGAATTCCAACCAGCATTGGCATACATCTTATCACCTGCATAAATATTCTCGATACAGTACATTACTTCAATGCTATTCTTAGATGATGCATCCAAAGAATTGTAATAGTACTTAGCGCCTGCAAATTCGTCTCCACCAGCACCAAATGCAACAATATCAACGTCAAATGCTAAATTCTCATAATTCTTAATCTGGCTAGCGATAGTCATAAGACATCCAATAGCTGATGCATTATCAGAAATACCATCGTATGTGTATCCTTCTGGAACTTCTTCTAACTTAAAAGCATCATCATAATGAGCTCCAATAACTACAAGTCGTCTTACATCACTTATTGAGTTATCATCATTAACTTTGATAAAACCGCTACCTTTAATGTGGATAACGTAATTAGCACTATCACTTCCATAGATACTCTTAAAGTTCTGAACTTCTACATCATAGCCTAGAGATTCGAACTCCTCCTTAATCATAATGCCAGCTGACTTCTCACCATCAGAATAAGCCTTACGAAATGGATGTTCCTCTGCTAATGCTCTAGCAAATTCAGCGCCATATGAACCAAAATCTGCCGGCAACAAAGTAACTATATTCTTATCATCATCGCCACAAGCCACAAGTACAAGAAGCATACTTATACAAAGCAGCAACGATACAAACTTACGTAATATATTCTTCATCATAACCTCTTAATCCATTATTACGCTAAGACGCTTCTCGAAAACGCTAAGCGCTTTGTCAATGTCATACTCAACAACCTTGTATTCTCCATCAACAAAATCAACCATCGTAACGGAAGACAAACCTTTATGCTCAAAACTCTCAGAAAGGTTCTTAATAATCATTTTAGCCGCACAGCCCTCTAATTTTGTAGGCAAATTAAGTGCAGAATAAATACTCTTAATAGGTGCTAGTTTCTGATGGTCTACCACTGTGAGAAGGCTTAATGCCAATGCTTCACCTTCTGAATACTTCATAAATCTGAAATAACTCTCAATACTATTAGCTAGTTCATCACCAATAGTAAGAAGTAATGGATTGTTACTTTCAATTCTTGCCCATGCTGAATACAAGGCATTGAGAAACACACGTAACTCAATGTTTCCATCTAAGCCAGACATAAGAGATAAATCTGAAAGCAATGCAATACGGATAACTGTAGCATATCCACTAGACTTAACCTTAGGAGATACTGTTTTCAAGAAAGTCGGATCAATAATTACACTTGATGGATTAAACTCAGTAGATATCTCATTCTTGTGAGAACCACAATTCAAGTATGACTTGTTAGAAAGTGCGCCAGAGATCATACTATTGAGTGTTGTAGGAACAACCATGAGATTAATACCACATGAGAATAGTGATACAACCGAGCCACAAATATCGAGAACTCCACCGCCACCAAAGCTAATGAGCCAGTCATTGCAACCATAATCAAAATCAACAAGAGACTTAATAAGGCTATCTGCCTGAGATAAACCCTTAAAATTTGTTCGTGAATCAACAACTGCAAGATAAGGCTTGATGCCCATCTTTATGAACTGCTCCTCGAAGCGATTATAGTAATAACCACTCACTTCTCTATCTGAACAAATTGCAATCTTGGTGCTAGATGTTATTCCATATTTCTGCACCAAAAATTCAGCGACATAATCAAATGCAATGCCGTTGCCACAATAGTAATCAATATTTCTGTTTGTAATTAATTTATCCATAGTTGAAATTATACCACTAAAACACGCAAATACGTTTTCGATATCTAAAAGTTGTGTTAAAATGTTTTGGTTTATATTTATATTAATAAGTAAGGTGAAAAATATGACAGTTAGAACAAGATTTGCACCAAGCCCAACGGGTTTTATGCACGTAGGTAATTTGAGAACAGCTCTTTATGAGTATCTTACAGCTAAGCATGAGAATGGTACATTCGTACTTAGAATTGAAGACACAGATCAAGAGCGCTACGTTGAAGGTGCTACACAGGTAATATATGACACACTTAAGATTGCTGGTCTTATCCACGATGAAGGTCCAGATCTTGGTGGTGACTTTGGTCCATACGTTCAATCTGAGCGTTTGAACCTCTATAAGCCATATGCTGAACAGCTCGTTAAGGAAGGCAAGGCATACTATTGCTTCTGCACTAAGGAGCGTCTCGAATCACTTAGAGCATCTGCAGATTCAAAGGATGTAGTTGGTTACGACCGTCACTGCAGAGATCTTCCACAAGAAGAAGTCCAGCGACTTTTGGATGCAGGTACTCCATATGTTATTCGTCAGAAGATGGCACTTGATGGAGAATCAACATATACAGATTTAGTTTATGGTGAGATCACTATTCCTAATGCTGATCTTGATGACCAGGTTCTCATTAAGGCTGATGGCTTCCCTACTTATAACTTCGCTAACGTAATCGATGACCACCTCATGGGTATCACACACGTTGTAAGAGGTTCTGAGTATCTCTCATCAACACCTAAGTACAATGCTCTTTACGAGGCATTTGGATGGGATATTCCTACATACGTACATCTTCCACTTATCATGGGTAAGTCAGTTGATGAAGATGGTAAGGAAGTTGTATCAAAGCTTTCAAAGAGACATGGTTCAACAGGATTTATGGATCTCATTAACGAAGGTTTCCTCCCTGAGGCAATCATTAACTACATTGCGCTTCTTGGCTGGGCACCTACAGATAACACAGAGATTTTCTCAATGGATGAGCTCATCAAGGCATTCGATCCAGCAGGTATCTCAAAGTCACCAAGTGTTTTCGATTACGACAAGCTTGAGTGGGTTAACGCAGAATACATTAAGAAGATGGATTCAGCTGAGTTCTTAAAGAACGCTAAGCCATTCTATGATGACCTTGGTATCGATGCTGCTAACTATGAGATGCTCGAGGAAATCTTAAAGCCTAGAATTACAAGATTTACACAAATTACTGAGAAGCTTTTATTCCTTAAGGAGTTTGGTGAGTTTGACCTTAGCCTTTTCGAGCACAAGAAGAGTAAGTCAACACTTGAGACTTCAAAGGCAATCCTCGAAGCCCTCATCCCTACTCTTGAGAGCTTGGATTGGAACAGAGATGCAATTACTAATGCACTCACAGAATATGCTACAGCTAACGAGATGAAGAATGCTCTTGTTATGTGGCCAGTTAGAATTGCAGCTGCTGGTGTAGCAGTAACTCCTGGTGGATGTGCTGAAGTACTTATGCTTCTCGGCAAAGATGAATCTATTAGAAGAATTAAGATCGGTCTTGACCGTTTAAGTAAATAAGGAGATAAAAATGGCTGATAATAAGCATTTTATTCATGAAATTATTGATGAAGAATTAAAGGAAGGCGGACGCTGTTACGGTCAGAAGATTCATACACGTTTCCCACCTGAGCCTAATGGCTATCTTCATATTGGACACGCTAAAGCTCTCGAGATTGACTTCGGTACTGCAGAGCTCTATGGCGGTATTTGTAACCTTCGTATGGATGATACTAATCCTACAAAGGAAGATGAAGAATTCGTAGAAGCAATTAAGGAAGATATCCACTGGTTAGGCCATGATTGGGATGATAGATTTTTCTATGCTTCTGAATATTTCGAGAAGATGTATGAGTACGCAATCGAACTCATCGAAAAAGGTCTTGCATACGTATGTGAGCTCACACCAGAGCAGATGAAGGAAATGCGTGGTGATACTTCTACACCTGCTCAGAGCCCATATAGAGACAGACCAATCGAAGAGAGCCTTGACCTCTTTAAGCGCATGCGTGCTGGTGAATTCGAAGATGGTAAGCTCACACTTCGTGCAAAAATCGATCTCGCTTCTGGTAACTTCAACATGCGTGATCCAGTTATCTACAGAATCAATCGTCTTCCACACCACAGAACTGGTAACGAGTGGTGCATCTACCCTATGTATGACTTCGCTCATCCTATCGAAGATGCATTAGAAGGAATTACACATTCCCTCTGCTCTCTTGAGTTCGAGGCTCACCGTCCTCTTTACGACTGGGTTGTAAACAATGTTTCTGTACCTTGCAAGCCACGTCAGATTGAGTTCGCAAGACTTGGTATTACTCATACAGTACTTTCAAAGAGAAAGCTCAGAAACCTCGTAGAAAACGGTATGGTATCAGGATGGGATGATCCACGCATGCCTACACTTTGTGGTCTTCGTCGTCGTGGTTATACACCAGAGTCAATCCGTAACTTCCACTCACGTAATGGTGTATCTAAGGTTAACGCTGTAGTTGACTTCGCATTCCTTGAGTACTGCCTCAGAGAAGATCTTAATGCTAATGCTCAGAGAGTTATGGGTGTAGTTCATCCTATTAAGCTCATCATTGATAATTACCCAGAAGATATGACTGAGACATTTACAGTTGAGAACAACCCTGAAAAGCCAGAGACTGGTTCACGTGAGATTTCATTCTCTAAGAACCTCTGGATTGAAGCTGAAGACTTCATGGAAGTTCCAGAAAAGAAGTATTTCCGTCTCTTCCCTGGTAATGAGGTAAGACTTAAGAGTGCTTACGTAATCAAGTGCACTGGCTGCGACAAAGATGAGAATGGTAATGTAATTGCTGTTCACGCTGAATATGATGTAGAGTCACGTGGTGGTAATACAGCTGATGGTAGAAGAATTAAGTCAACAATCCACTGGGTTGATGCTAATACAGCTCTTGATGCTGAGATTCGTCTTTACGACAGACTCTTCACAGTTGAAGCACCTGACCTTGCTGATTGTAACTATCTCGATTTCATCAATCCTGATTCACTTACAATTGTTAAGAATGCAAAAGTTGAAGCTTCATTAAAGAATGCTAAGCCAGAAGACAGATTCCAGTTCTTAAGACTTGGTTACTTCTGTGCTGATAACAAAGACTTCAATGCTGATAACCTCGTATTCAACCGCGCAGTATCACTCAAAGATGGTTACAAGCCAAGTGTTTAATCATTTGATTTGAATGCATACTAAAATACCTGTCACACAATGTTGTGTGGCAGGTATTTTTTAATTTATGTAATCATAATCATGAAGATCATCAGTGTAATTCATTCCACCTGCATAACACCCTCTAGCTTCATGCTCCTCTGGATAAGCCACAAAATAGCCATCATCATTCTTAGGAACAAGAACGCAACCACTGGTTACGCTTAACAAATCATAATCCTCCAAAAGTGATTGAATATATTCATCTTTTAATAACTCCTCGGAAGTTATATTGTAAAAGCGAACTATTGATATTCCCTGCACAAATAACTGACATCCATTACGATATTGACAAGCTTTTTGATAATCAGGGTCTGAATATCTAATAACTGTATAATTCACAGTACTATTATCACTACCATTAATTCTCAATACGCCATTTTCTGGAAAGATCTCACTTAGCGAATAGTCTTCTCTAACACTTCTTACTACAGGCATATCAGAATACCAAACAAATCCCAATACAGTAGATGCGACAGCTGCACCAGCAGCTACGATAGCACACTTCTTGGCTATTCTATTAACTCTAGGATATTTAATCTCACTACTACTTTTCTGTGGCTTAACTTTCATATACTTATCCCCCGATAAATCTATAATGATTATAGATTTATCAAAAAAAATAATAAGCCCACAAAGTATAGCAAAATTACTTACAAAATCATCTATTTAACACATGTTTAGCAAATAATGGATAGAATTCATCCATATCTCTTACAATACATCCAATTCTTGTATGGCCAGGATCCATAAGGTCAAAGCACTTATTACAATTAACGCAGCACTTCTTCTTATTTAATGTTGATCAGGAAAAGACCTCCTAGACAAACCACTATACCCACAACTTTATTCCATGTAATTGCTTCTTTATAAAACCAGTAACCGATGAAAATAAGTAATACAGCAATGATTGCAGCCTGAACTATCTGAGCAACACTTACCTGCCATCCAGCCTTATACATATAGATATAACCAACTTCAAGGCCTACAATAACAAGACCCAATACAAAAGGAGCCCAGTTAACATGCTTATATTCGTTAATAAGGTTTCCACCTTTATTAAGTACGAAATACAAAATCAATGACATCAAGGCGCCAACCAAATATGTGATTGTCAAAGATGCAAAAGGATTAATTTTATCAGGTACTGACTTAGCGCACACCTGATAAAAAGTATTAGAAATAACTACAAGAATTAGTGGCCAAATATAAGCAAACATAAAATCCTCCAGTGGTAAGAACTCAATCACCATTCTACACTCACTGGAGGAAAATACAAAACATTCAATTACTGATTAAGGATGATACCAGAAATAGATATCTGTTACTTCATTATTCTGAACATTAACAACTGTATAATCATACCAATCATCATAATCAAATCCTACGAATTCATTGATGCTATCAAGCTGAATATCAACAGTATCCGTATCTTGGAAAGTCGCAATAGCCTTTTTCTCTTCGTAAGACAAATTTATATCTTCATATTGATCAGCAAATATTGCGAAACCATCGTAGATATTAATGTCAGAGCTTACCTTAAGTCTCAATGGATTGCCACCTGCTGTGCAAATCGGGGTATCATTCTCATGGAATAGCTTCCATTTATCAGAATTAGCAACCTTTAATAAATATGCACTGTGGAAATCATTAACTAGCAACACATTGCCATCATATTCAGTTCCATAAAGGCACATAGGCTCAATAGTCGTATACTGTAGTTTTTCTACTTCAATCTCAGTATAGAAAATCTTCATACCTCCATCGTCACTTAGATAACCATAATTACCATTAGTGATATCAATAGCATCACCTACTTGTAAGTTATCGATATAGTCTTGATCAAATTCGAACTGGCTCCATGGATAAACTATACATGTCTGAACACCATCATAATAACCACCATAGTTAGTCATAATAACTGTGTATAAACCATCTGATAGTTCACTAATCTCAAGAGCATCAAATCCTTCAGCTCCTGTTCCATTAGCCTCATCAATTGCTGCCAAAGCCTCCTCTACTGCTTTATTATGTTCTTCGATATCTTTCGTTTCAGAAGTACTATTAGCTTCATCTATGTCTTCGAGAACTTTAGCAAGTTCCTCGTTATGAGCCTCCCTGTCTTCATCTGTCTTAGTCTTGATTAAAGAACATCCTGCAACAGACACAGCTATAACCAAAGAAAATATAACTGAAACTACACCATAATTACTTCTATTCTTGATGCTTACTATTCGTTCTTTCATAAATCTCTTACTCCTTCCATTCATCGCAGTCGAAAGGTAGAAATCATGTTTTCCAAGAGACTTATTAGCAAGTAAATCTAGAAGAACCTTACCGTATTCTACATACTGATCATTACCAATTATTCTAAGAACAGCTTCATCGCAGGCTAGTTCACAGTCCTGCTCAGATAACATGAATGCATACCAGACGATTGGGTTAAACCAGTTAACGGCAAGAACTAAATATCTAATAATATTCCAGAACATATCACCATGCTTGTAATGACAATATTCATGAATAATTGCATGGTTTCGCATATCCTGAGTAACAAGATTACTTAGATAAATCTTATTACCAAGCAAGAAAGGTGCGCTAGAATGCTCAATACTAAAAACTTTAAGTCCACAAGTATCAGTCTCAATATATTTTCTCTTATTCCTACAGTAAAAAATAAATCCCATGTTATAGACACTAATAAACACTAAAAATAATGCTGTAATTGAGAAATATGTGTACTTAATAGTTTTCGACCAATCAATATGTGTTGAACGCTTTACTGAAAGATTAGTAGAAACATCCTTCTCTGAATTTGGGTACTGTCCTAAAGGAACAGGAACCATATTCTCATCAGTAATAATATTCAATTCATTAGTCCGCTCGTTAACTGTACTTACTTGAGATGGTATTACTACGTCTATTGAATAGAACGGAGCAATCACCATATATATAGGGATAATTAACCACAAGGAGTACCTTAGTAGCTTACTAATCTTATTCCCCATTACCTTCCTTAAGATAATGAGTACTAGAGAAATAAGCGTAACACCAATAAAATACCTAAGCATATTATTTCTCCTCTAATAACTTCTGTAATTCTTCAATATCATCCTTGGTTAACTTATTAGATTTAATTAGATTAGAAATCATAAGACCAACATTACCACTATAAATCTTGTCCAAAAAAGATGTTGTCTCTTCAAGTTCAGCTTCTGTTCTATCAATCTTAGGATAGAATAACTTAGCCTTCTCCTGCTGAACATAATAAACTGCTTCTTTCTCTTCCATTCGCTTCAAAAGAGTAATGATACTGTTCTTAGACCAACCTGTCTCATCTTTCAAACACTTTGTAAGCTCAGTAATAGTCATTGAACCATTCTCCCAAAGTTTAGTGGCAATCTTCCATTCTGCATCAGATAATTTAATCATACTAAATCTCCCTTATAGGTACACATGTGTATACTCGTAATATATCAATGTGGTATACATTTGTCAACCACCATGTTAATCAATAATCAAAAACATTCCAAAACACCTGATACACCGCTGTCACCATAATGGCGACACATAAAATTTAAGGCGTTGCTTGATGTTTTCGAGATGTTCAGTCATACTTAATCCATAACCAATTACGAGGTGACGTCATGATTGAATTTGGTGAACAACTAAAGAAAGCAAGAGAAGCTAAGGGATTAACTCAGCAGTCTCTTGCAGATCAACTTTTTGTAACCAGACAGGCTGTATCACGTTGGGAACGCGGTGAAAGATTTCCTGATCTCGCTACAACAAAGAAGATCTCTACTATTTTGGAGGTTTCTATGGACAATCTAATGGCGGACACCGCTCTTTCAACAGTAGTTGAGAAATCACCTATTGTTGAGAATTCAATTACTAAGAAGATCATCTTACTTCTCTATGCTTTTATTGCTACTTCATTTCTAGTAAGTGTCGTTGATGAGGTCTCAAATATTGGCTTTTTCATCAAACTGGAGAAAACTCCGATTACACTATCAACTTTCATCTTAGCGTTTCAAGCAATCATCTTCATAGTAGGATTTATTCTGGCGCTTAGAGGCAATCTTACACCTAAAAATATCGGAATTATAACTTCTGCATTCTTTACATTCAGTTGCTTATACACCATCTACAATGCATATGATGCTATTAATGATAACTACAAAATATTCATTAATCACGAATTGCCACTTACCTGTGTCATTCTTGTGTCAAGGATTATTCTAATTATTGCTTCAATTGAGTATTTCTGTAAAAACAAACACACAAAACTCTGGAGTATCATTCTTAATGTTCTTATAATCACGGAACACGTAATACTTCTCTTATTTACAGGCCTCGCAGCATTGATGTTTTCTACTAATATTCTGCTCTTCATCTTAGTTGAATTATCAGAAGTCCTTATTCCAGTACTGATTGTTATAGAAGTAATAACACTTAACAAAAAGCGTAAACTAGCTAATAGTGAGAAGCTAAGTCTTGGATAAAAACAGAGGTTGCCTCGGAGCATATTTGCTTCCAGACAACCTCTAATTATTTAAATCGCATTTTTAACCATCATCAATTCTTCAACAAGAATACAGTGTTTTATAGTGTTATTCTTTACCGCTTCAATACATTCATCGAAGTTCATCCAAAGAATTCCATCTACTTCTTCCTCTTGAAGAGTAAAATCTTCAACTTCCATATCTTTCCAAATACAGAACACTCTTGAATACTGACGATCATGGAATTCTTCGCCATGGAAGCAATCATCCCAATCAACAGTCCTATCACCACAGAATATAAACTCATCTTCTGTAGCAATCACACCTAATTCTTCTTGAAGTTCGCGAATAGCCGATGGAATATAATCTACTCCAGCCGGAATATGTCCCGCACTAGAAATATCATAACAACCAGGAAAAGCATCCTTATCACTACTTCTCATTTGAAGAAGTATCTGAATGGAACCCTCATGCCTACGAAGGATCCATACATGAGATGTCCTATGCATCACGCTATCTCTATGAGCAATTGAACGCTCTACAACCTCACCAGTAGGATTACCAAACTTATCAACAATATCGAGCATTTCCATAAGTATTCACCTTAACCAATATGAACATCAGTTTCTGGAAGAACTTTACCAATCTTCTTTTCGCCCTTCATTGTAAGACTTACTGCCAAAGACAAAGGTCCAACACGACCAAGGAACATAGCAGGAATGATAAATATCTTACTGAACACCGTAAGATTAGGTGTTCCAGCTGTAGACAAGCCAACTGTAGCAAATGCTGAAGTTGCCTCGAAAACAATATCTATGAATGAGAAATCACCATTACTTATAGCTTCATACTCAAATATTGAGATTACAACTGAAAGAACAGCTACTACTGCAATACCAATTGTAAACAAAGCCAATGCACGTCTTACAAGAGCTGCAGGGATTTTACTCTTATGTGTAATTGTACTCTCCTCACCTCTAAGTTCTGAGATAACAGCATAGATAAGGATTGCAAATGTAGTAATCTTAATACCACCACCTGTTGAACCTGAACCAGCACCTATAAGCATCAAGATAATTGCAACAGTCTTAGAACCATCTGTCATTGCTGCCAAATCAATTGAATTAAATCCCGCCGTTCTGAACGATACGGACTGGAAGAAAGCCGATAACATCTGATTTTTAAAACTGAAGTCACCCATACTCTTTGCATTGAATGATTCAATTATAAGAAGGAATAAGAAACCAAATAATGTAAGACCAAGTGTCCATTCAAGAACAATCTTAGAATGAACTCTCATCTTTTTCTTCTTAAATAATCCAAATAAATCAACCCATACAGTAAAACCAAGACCACCAAACAAAATAAGAAAAGCAGTAACGATGATTACTAGAGATGAGTTATAAAAACCTGTTAAGCTAGAATATGGGCCAGCTTCTGTACTACCAAGAAGATCAAAACCAGCATTACAGTATGCAGAGATTGACTGGAAGAAAGCCTTACCTAGACCATTTACCACACCAAACTTAGGTACATATGCGATTGATAGTAAACATCCACCAAGAAATTCAATTGAGAATGTTATACCGAAAATATACTTAAGAAGCGTAGGAGCTTCCTTAATACTAAAGCTTCCTGAAGTCTCTAACTGGAGCATTCTAGATCTAATATCCTGCTTCTTACGAGTAAAAGAAAAAATAAAAGAAGCAATTGTTACAAGTCCTAATCCACCTACCTGAATTAAGCAAATAAGAACTATCTTTCCGAACAAAGTAAACGTTGTTGCAGTATCCGTTACAATAAGACCTGTAACACATGTCGCAGATACAGCTGTGAACAATGCCTCGAAGTAATTCAAGTGATGACCAGCATATGTTGAGAATGGAAGGAATAACAAAACACTTCCTATCAAGATAACAAGCAAGAATGAAAATATAATTAATCTACTTGGGTTATCCAAAATCCACTCTAATATTCTATTTGGAAGAGATTTCTTAACTAACATTAATCCTTAACCATCTCTTTCCAGATATCTTCAAGATACTTCTCACGACATACCATAAGCATATCATCACCAGCATGCATAACTGTATTACCTTGAGGAGTATTTGTTTTACCATCAGTCGATGTAATAACAACGACTTTTGAATCCTTAATAAACTTATATTCCATCAATGTCTTCTCACAAGCAGGAGACTTAGGAGATAACTTGAACTCAATGATCACATAGTCAGTATTATCGATTCTAGATGCAATCTTCATTCCCTCATATTCAATCTCATTCTCAACAAGGTCAACAATAATATCTGTTCCGCAGAAAGACTTATCAACACCAAAGTATTCTGCAATCTTATTATTCTTAGGACTATTGATTCGTGAGATTGTAAGAGGAACTTTGTAATACTTCTTAGCAATCTGACAAGTAACGAAGTTGTTCTCATCATTACCTGTTAAAGCTACAAGAATATCTGCACCATCACAAGCACTACTTAATCCTTGAACTGTAGAAGCATCAGCACATACAGTCTCAACATCGAGTGCATTAGCAATATTCTCACAAGCCTTTGTACGATTATCAATTACAACAATATTCTGGCCTTTTTTAATAAGTTCTTCAGCAAGGAAGAAACCTACTTTACCAGCTCCAACAATTACTACTTTCATATTTAATACCTACGTATCCCCTAATTATTCGAACATCTCTGCGATGAGAACCTTATCAAACTCCTGAACCTTAAAGTTAGGATCATACTGAGTAAGAACGCCATCACGTATAATACCAAGAATAACTCCACCCTCAGTATCAACAATCTTCTTAATCTTAGATCCAGCAAGATTCTTATCAATTCTGAAAAGCTTAAACTTATAGTTATTACCAAAAAGCGAAGCCTGTGCCACACCTAGCTGACCTGTAGTCAATGACTTATCATCCATAATGTGCTGAATAAATGCATCAACTGTCAAATCTGTAGCTGAAATTGGGAACACACCTGCATCCTCATAGATACCATAATCATCAGTATCATAAATACAAGTGATAACCTTCTTAACTCCATACTTCTTCTTACAAATCTGAGCAGCAACTAAGTTAAGATTCTCAACTGAACTAAGTGCACATACAACATCAGCACCAGCTACATTAGCCTCATCTAATACAGCAACATCAATTACCATACCATCAATCGCTACTACATCGAGTTTGTTATAAGATGCCTTCTCTTTAGCATCAACATCAACAAGAACGATATCATGCTGCTTACAAAGTCGTGAAGCAAGCAAAATCGCATCTGTTGAAGTACCAAGTACAACTATCTGCATATATATTTCCCTCTTTATCTCTTAGTCGATAAAATATAACCAATTATAGACGCCGCAGAAGCAGCATTCAGTGACTCCGCTTTACCAGCCATTGGAATCTTAACCATTGTATCACACATGTTTGTGCACTCATCAGTTAAGCCATTACCTTCATTTCCAATGAAATAACAACATGGAAGACTTATATCTGCATCGGACAATTCATTGCCTTTGAGATGCATTGCAAGTGTTGATACACCTTTTTCTTTGCAGAAATCGAAAACACTATGAATATCATCTACTTTACGCATTGGAATGTGCCATACCGAACCCATTGAAGCTCTTAAAACCTTCTCATTAAAAGGATCAACCGTTCCTGAAGTCATAATGATAGCAGTAAAATCAAAAGCATCAGCTAATCGAATAATAGTTCCCATATTTCCTGGGTCCTGCAAAGCCTCTAAAACAACGTATATATCTTTGCCATCATCTCTACTAGGAATATCACCTGATAGGTCTGGAGCCTTAGTAATCATTGCTACACCCTGTGGATTAACAGTAGACGCAATCTTCGCAAAACACTCATCTGACATTAATACTAATTCAGTACTAAGCTCATAAGTGTCTACTACATTATTAACCCATGCTTCTCGATTAGATGTAAATGCAATCATCTCTGGCTTAATGCCTGATTTTAGTGCATCTTCACAGAGTCTTGTGCCTTCAATAAACACAACACCCTCTTTAATAGCCTTCTTTCTATCATGTAAAAGAGCAAGTCTTTTAACCTTTGGATTGTCTTTACTTTTTATCATTTCCATACTGATTAGAATACCACAATTATATATATGATAGTAGTTTACATATGAAAAATAACTTGACCATTCGCTACTTAGAAATTAGAATAAGTAGGACTATAAAACCAATGGAGGTGAGTTTCATGGACAGTTGCGACAGTATAGGCGAAGTTCCCGAACCGGTAATGGCAACTGCTGCTAAAAACAGCCTGTCATGGAATTCACTTAGTCTATTTTCATAATTTGGTTATTACCAGTTTTATACTATTACCCCCTATACGCCACAACATAAGTGAGCTCATATCCATCTGAGTCTAATTTTGCTTGCTTTCAATTAAGCAAAAGGAGGTAAAGAATGGAAAAAGATATCTTAAAAGAGCCAAATTACGTTGAAGAACTTCTGGAAATATTCAGAAGCGATTTGTCAACTCCAGAATTATTGGAACGCCTTGACGATTATCATGACAACGATATCGCTGGCGCCCTTGAGACAATGTCTCTCGAGGAACGTAAAACTCTCTACCCTAAACTAGGAGCAGAGAAAATATCTGAAATCTTCGCCTATATCGAAGACCCTGATGAATATCTCCAAGAAATCTCTCTTGAAAGTGCTGCGCAAGTCATTTCACACATGGATTCAGATGACGCTGCCGACGTACTCGAAGAAATGGATGAAGATATCCAGGAAAAGCTCGTTGAACTCATGGATGACGAATCCAGCCGTGATGTACAGCTTATTCTTTCCTATAATGACGATGAAATTGGTAGTGCTATTACTACTAATTATATTGTGATTAAGAATAATCTTTCCATCAAGGAAGCAATGTCAGAACTTGTTAAGCAAGCTGGCGACAACGACAATATCTCTACCATTTACGTAGTAGATAGCGAGGAGAAATTCTACGGCGCTATTGATCTTAAAGACTTGATTATTGCTAGAAGAACTAGCAGTCTCGAAGATATTATCTCTACATCCTACCCTTACGTTAACGATCACGAGCTTATCAGCGAATGTATTGAACGTATCAAGGATTACGCCGAAGATTCTATTCCAGTTCTCTCAGAAGATGGCAAAATCGTTGGTATTATTACAGCTCAAGATATCGTAGAAGTTGTCGATGATGAGATGGGTGATGACTACGCTAAGTTCGCTGGTCTTACTGCTGAGGAAGATTTAAAAGAAACAATTCCTCAAAGTATGAAGAAGCGCCTCCCTTGGCTCATTACACTCTTAATTCTTGGACTTATCGTATCAAGTGTAGTAGGTATTTTCGAGGCAGTCGTATCTGTAATTCCTCTTGTTATTTGCTTCCAGTCCCTAATTCTTGATATGGCTGGAAACGTTGGAACACAGTCACTCGCCGTTACTATTCGAGTACTTATGGACGAACAACTCACTAGTAAGCAGAAGATTGGTCTTGTATTCAAAGAAATGCGAGTTGGTTTTACTAATGGTTTGTTCCTTGGAAGTATCGCTTTCTTGTTCGTTGGCTTATATGTGTTCTACTTCAAGGGTCAGGAATTAGCTACTGCATTCTTGATTTCTGGATGCGTTGGCTTCTCTCTACTTCTTGCTATGGTTATTTCCAGTATTGTTGGAACACTTATTCCTATGTTCTTCCATAAGATTAAGGTCGATCCAGCCGTTGCATCTGGACCACTTATCACTACTGTAAATGATCTCGTTGCAGTTGTTACATATTACGGCCTTGCATGGATACTTTTAATCAATGTTTTGCAATTGGCATAACAACAAACTGAATAAACTTAGATAATCCGTTACTGCACTAGACTTAGGACTACTTCTACTATGATAAGATAACATTCAATTCTTATTAAATTTGAGGGAGTTGTAAATCAACTCCCTATTTTTATGCAATAAAAAAGGAAGGTATAAAACCTTCCTCATTTATAAACTAACTTAAACTCTATATTAGAGAGCTGCCTTAGCCTGCTCACAGAGTGCTGTAAAGCCCTTAGGATCTGTGATAGCGATATCAGAAAGAACCTTTCTGTCGAGAGCGATGTTAGCCTTCTTAAGACCATTCATGAACTTGCTGTATGAAAGACCGTTCATTCTAGCTGCAGCGTTGATACGTGCAATCCAAAGCTTTCTGAAATCTCTCTTCTTAGCCTTACGATCACGGTATGCATATGCACCAGACTTAAGAACTGCCTGGTTAGCTACCTTGAAAAGCTTACTCTTGTGGCCAAAATAACCCTTAGCCTGCTTCAAAATCTTATGGTGACGAGCTCTTGTGCGAATGCCTCTCTTAACTCTTGTCATTTTTATTTCCTCCTATTAGTCGGTTCCAAATTTAACGTGATGCAACTATTGCATCGGTAACTGTAATGCAATTCAAATGAATTACATGTAAGGGATCATCTTCTTGATTACCTTTGCGTTTACATCAGAGCAAACTGCATTGTGACGAAGGTGTCTCATTCTCTTTGTAGGTCTCTTACTAAGAATGTGACGGCGGAAAGCCTGTGCACGGAGAACCTTTCCTGAACCTGTTACCTTAAATCTCTTCTTAGATGAGCTGTGTGTCTTCTGCTTAGGCATGTTACTGTTCCTCCTTGAACTTAAAATATTAGTTCTTCTTTGGGACTAAAAACATAACCATGTTTCGTCCCTCAATTTTTGGCTGTTTATCAACCTGACCGTATTCTTCCACTCCCTTAGCGAACTTCTCCATTACTTCAAAGCCCTGCTGCTGGAATGCCATCTCTCGACCTCTGAATCTGATGTTAATCTTAACTCTGTCTCCAGCCTTCAAGAACTTGATTACAGCTTTCTGCTTTACCTCAATATCATGAACGTCTGTTGTAAGCTTAATACCGATTTCTTTAGTCTCAGTCTCTTTTTGCTTCTTCTTGGCTTCCTTCTCACGCTTACCCTGCTCGAAAAGATACTTACCATAATCCATAACTCTGCATACAGGGTTCTCAGGATTAGGAGAAATACAAACCAAATCAAGGCCTGCTTCATCAGCTACTGCCAAAGCCTGTGCAATAGGCACAACTCCGACCATCTCACCGTCTGCATTAATAAGACGAACCTCACTGAACTTAATCTCTTCGTTAATCATTTGATTATTTGTTGGCTTAGCGATACGAATACACCTCCTTAAAACAAAAAAAGAACGGTCAAAACCCGTTCTCAACAAATACACTATATGTCTAATGTAAAAGTATTAACCTCTTCACTTAAGCTTGAGGTGAGAACAAGTCTTCTTTTTGTTACCGAATAATAATACATTTCATGTTGAACTCTGTCAACACTTATATCAAAAAAACTTTTAAATAAAGTCTCTTTTCGTCGAGAACAATTATAACACAATATAAAAATATCGAAAACACCCGTTATACATGGATGTTTTCGATACTTTCAAACAAATTATTTATTAGATGTTCTTCTCGAAAAGCTGATCTTCATTACCATAGATTGTCTTATACATTCCAAGGTATTTAAACCCGAACTTTTCATATAATCCAATCTCGCCACTCATAATATACATCTTTTTAAATCCATTACCAGCAGCAAGGTCGCAGGCGGCATTGATTAATTTTTCAGATAATCTTCTTCCTCTATACTTCTCGTCAACAAAGACAAAACCAACAAATGGTGTGAAGTCATATTCAACTGATATCTCATCTTTATTGGAATATGTGCAAAAGCCTGCAATCCTATCATCAACAAGTGCAACTAATACTCGTTCATCGCTAGAAAAGGAATTCTCTAACATAAGTTTTGTTAGAAGTCCTCCTGCATTCCAGGAACAGTTCAAGGCAAAGTCTGCTGTTTCTTTCCAGAACCTATGCCCTGCTGTCATTATATGGATTTCAATATTTCCCAAATCTTCTTGTAACCCTCGCAACCTTAATTAATCTTCAAGTTTCTCCATTACACTCATATATGCTGGACGAATGATCTTATTCATACAGATAAGTTCTTCAATTCTGTGAGCACTCCATCCAACAATTCTAGCAATAGCAAATAATGGTGTGTAGAGTTCCTTTGGAATACCAAGCATATCGTATACAAAGCCACTATAGAAATCAACATTAGGACAAACGCCCTTATAGATCTTACGTGAGCCTCTGATAAGGTCAATTCCCTCTTCTTCTACAATATTATAGAACTCCATCTCTTTAGCTCTACCCTTATCCTTAGCAAGCTGCTCAACATAACCCTTGAAGATAACTTCTCTTGGATCTGATACCGAGTAAATTGCATGGCCAAGTCCATAGATAAGACCTTTATTATCGAACACTTCACCCTTGAGCATCTTTGAAAGATAAGCTCTTATCTCATCTCTATCACCTAAGTCACTAACATTAGACTTAATATTAGACATCATATCCATTACTTTAATGTTAGCACCACCATGCTTAGGCCCCTTGAGTGAACACATTGCTGCAGCAATTGCAGCATATGTATCAGTACCTGCAGAAGTTACTACGCGTGTAGTAAATGTTGAGTTATTACCACCACCATGCTCCATGTGAAGGATTAATGCGATATCTAAGATATGTGCCTCAAGTTCTGTATACTTCTGATCTGGTCTTAGCATCATCAATATATTCTCAGCTGTTGATAGATTAGGATCAGGTCTATGAATATACATACTCATATCACGCTCATAATGGTTATATGCGTGATAAGCATAAGTAGCTAGCATTGGGAACTGAGCGATCAACAATAAACACTGACGGATTGAATTATCAAGTTCAAGAGAAGCAACATTATCATCGTAAGATGAAAGTGTCAAAATACTCTTTGTCATCGAATTCATAATGTCTTGTGATGGAGCCTTCATGATTACGTCACGAGTAAAACTAGTAGGAAGAGTTCTATTCTCACCAATAATTCTGCAGAACTCCTGATACTCACTATCAGTTGGCTTAGTACCAAACAACAAAAGATATGCTATTTTCTCAAATCCAAATTCACCAGGCTTAAGTTCGTTAATAAGTGAATTAACGCGATAACCTCTATACCACAATTCACCATCGATAGGAGTCTTAACCCCATCAATTTCTTTGAATGCAAGAACCTGAGAAATGTTTGTTAATCCAGTCAAGACACCTTTACCATTAAGGTCACGAAGTCCTCTGTTAACACCATACTTCTGATACAATTCTTCAGAGATTGCATCATTCTCCCTACAAACGTCACACATATTTGACGCATACTGACTAATACTAGATTTTTCCATTCTAGTGCCTCCCTTATTCTATATTTAAAGACACAAATGCCACCCAAATAAAAGGATGGCAAATAGAATGGCATATTAATATACTGCAATTCCTCTGCCTGACGAAATTAGCTGACGGGCTGGGTTGAGGTAACCTTCCAAATGGATACGCCCCAATAATTGGTTCTTCCGCTGTCTTAATGACACTCGACAATTTTGCATCTTTATAAAGATATTATAACTAAGAACATATCGAAAACACAATCTCCACGCATAAACTCTTCGCAAATTGCCACAATTACTGGGTGTTTTCGAGATAGTATCATTAATTTCCAGATATGACTTACTAACCAACTTCGTATTGACGTGTTAGTTCCATAAAACTACAATTAAGTATTAGTATTAATAATATAAATAAGGAGAAATAATATGACATTTGAAGCTCTTAGAAGTGATATGGTAGCTGCTATGAAAGCTCGTGATAAGGTTAAGAAAGACAACCTCTCTTTCCTCATCGCTGCAATCAAGAAGGAAGCTATTGATAAAGGGTTCAGAGATGATATCCCTGAGGATCTCGTAGATAAAGTAATTATTAAAGTAACAAAGCTTGCTAAGGAACAGGTTGATACATGTCCAGAAACACGTCCTGAACTCATGGCTGAATACCAGACAAAGTATGAGACATTCAAGTCTTATGCACCTGCTCAGCTCTCTGAAGATGATATCGAGAAGTATATTCGTGACAACTTCGCTGACCTCATTGAGAGCAAAAATAAGGGTATGCTTATGAAAAATACAATCGCAGCTCTTGGTAGCCAGGCTGATGGTAAGACTATCAACAAGATTGTTGCTAAGATTTGTGGCTAAGGAGAACAATTATGATTTCAAATAATCTTAAAGAAAAACTCGCTTCTGGTTCACTTATCAGAAAGATGTTCGAAGAAGGAAACAGACTTAAGGCTATCTATGGTGCTGAGAATGTTTTCGACTTCTCTATTGGTAATCCTGATTTGGAGCCACCTAAGGAAGTAAAAGATGCCCTCAAAGAGATTGTAGATGCTGACGAACCAGGTTCACACGGTTATATGAGCAACAGCGGTTTCGAATCTACACGTAAGACTATCGCAGACAAGCGTTCAAAGGAGTCATCAGTTGAAGTTGGAGCTAATGCAGTTTGTATGACTGTTGGTGCTGCTGCAGCTATGAATGATGTATTCCACTCTATCCTTGATGATGGTGACGAAGTAATCCTTCTTGCTCCATTCTTCATGGAATACTTAAACTACATCGATAACCACAATGGTAAGGCTGTAATCGTTCAGACTGATGATAACTTCATGCCTGACATCAATGCTATTATCGCTGCTGTTACACCTAAGACAAAGGCAATTGTTATTAACTCACCTAACAATCCATCAGGTGTTGTATATAGCAAGGAACTCCTTTGTGAACTTAACGAAGCACTTCTTAAGCAGGATCACTTAATCCACGTTATTTCTGACGAACCATATATTGAGCTCGCTTATGACGGAATTGAAGTACCAGCTGCTCTCGACTGCTTTGATAACCTCATTATCTGCTACTCATGGAGTAAGGCTTTGTCACTTCCTGGTGAGCGTATTGGTTATACTCTCGTATCACCAAAGCACGCTGACTTCGAGGAACTCACAGCAGCTATCGTCCTCTCTAACCGTATTCTTGGTAGCGTTAATGCTCCAGCTATTTGGCAGAAAGTTGTTGAGAAGGCGCTTTATGCTAAGGTTGATGTTCCTAACTATGAGCATAGAAGAAATCTTCTTTATAATAATATCGTAGATGCTGGATTTGAAGCTATTAAGCCAAATGGTGCACTCTACATCTTCATGAAGACTCCTAATGGTCTTTCAGATAGTGAATTCGGCGACGCATGTGCTAAGCACAACTTACTTCTAGTACCTGGCGCAAGCTTCAAGCGTCCTGGATATTGCCGTCTCGCTTTCTGTGTATCTGAACAGACAATTGTTAATTCAGCAAAAGCATTTAAGGCTGTTGCTGAAGACTTAGGAATTAAGAAGTAATTTCTAAGTTTACTACACAAAAACTAAGTCACCCCAAAGAGAATTCTTTGAGGTGACTTTTTCTTTTACAAAATATATTTCAATCAAGATTAATCCAAATATCTGTACTCTTCAGCACCATCGCTAATCTTAGCTTCAAAACGAATACTCTTGATTGTATTGGTTTCGATATAGCATGGTTTAACTATTATTCGTGTAGTCATCCAGTTATCGAAAGCATAAGCATTACTTTCTTTTGAAATATCCCAAAATAGCATTGACCTAGCAAATGTTGTTGGTCCATCTACATAACCAAATGGAGTGTAGCTATCAGTATAAGTAGGAGTGCAATAATCATCAATTTCACACTCTGGATCAACATCGAGATACACCAATCTAGCATTCATACCAGTACCAGGACAAAACTCGCCTTTATAGGTATCTACAAGCATATAATCTCCCTGCTCACGTTCAACAAACATCAGACCATATTCATCAAACATAGTCTCTGGGTCAGATGGATCATAGTGCTCTGAAACATCAAGCTTAGGGAAACCATAATGCGGATCACTATCAATAACTGAAACGTGGTAACCAGAAGTAAAACTATTAAATTCTTCTGCAGAGATAATAACAGGTTCTTCTACCAGCATGAAAACTTTTGATGCATCTGTTGAAACAGCTACGATAGTTCCACAGTATTCCCCATCAGGAACAGAATCCTCTATCCTTGCAAGATCACCTGAGCAATGAGTATAGACAAATCTAGGAAGTTTCAAAAAATCCTCATATGTAAAGGGCTGACATCTACTGCCATATTCTCCATCCATCAAAATATACTCATCTGTTTGATCGTCCCAGAAATAACATGGCCATTCATCAGATGAATATAAATCAGTATTGTAATAAAGATATGGACCAAATCCATAACAGAAATACACTTCTTCATCTGGATGCTGCGCAACAATTTCAGCCATTTTTTCTTTATAGGAATAAAACCTAGCACCATATAGCTCATTATTCTCAATATCGTAGAAAGAACCTTCCTGATACTGTGATAAATCAATTGTTGGTTCAGTTTCCACCAATTCCTGCTCTGTTTCTGTAGTTTCTCCTACAATTGTTTCTTCTAGAGCGTTCTCAGTTGTTTCTTTGGTTTCAGTTTCTTTTACTTTAGTTTCTTTTGCATCGGAACCACTTTCTGCTGAACATGCTGTAAAAACGCACGCAGAAAAGAAAGCTGCCATAAAAGCAGCAATAAGTTTTCTCTTCATAATTTACTTCCTCATATACCTTAAATTCTGTACAGACTTCCTTCCGTACATTAAACACATTCTGTAATAACCACGAGAAGTCTTCCTGACTTAATACTAACTTTAAGTCCACTCTCGCCATCTTTAAATTTATTACTGTTCGAAAACGAACTACCAAACTTCAAAGAAGTATCACTACATTCATAGTAAAGACCACTAGTTGTTACACCAGTTACCTCCTCTGTTAAAGGAATTAATGATACAGCTAACGTATCTGAATTAAGCACTTCTGGGATACTAATACTATCGTTACCAGCCAAAGGGATAATATCTGTTAATCCATCAGACGCGGTAATGTTATATCCTTCTTCTCTAAGTCTGGCGATAAGATTTAAATTAGTTACTACATGATCAATTCTTCCATTAAGAGGACAAATAAGAACTATATCATCTTCCTTAGACATTGTTCTAAGTGCTAATTCAGTATCTGTCATATCTTTTTCTACAGGAAAAGTATGGATATCAATATCATGAGTATCGATATATTCCTTCGCGCCCGGTGTAATAGAATCAAAATCGCCGAACACTTCCTTAAAAGCAATACTGTTCCTTAAGGCAAAATCCACACCACCATCAGCACAGATAACTTCATCGACCTGTTCTAATAGTTCAGATGCAATATCATCAATTGGTCCACCTGTAATCAGAGCGACTCTTTTGCACATTTAAGTAATTCCTCAACAGCTTCACCAGGATTAGGCTTAGCAAATACAGCACTTCCTGCAACTAAAAGATTAGCGCCTGAATCAACAACGTCCTTAATTGTCTTAGTATTGATGCCACCATCAACTTCCAAGATAACATCAGAATTAGTTCTAGTAATCTCAGCTCTAATCTTCTGAAGTTTCTCATAAGTATCTGGAAGAATACTCTGTCCACCATGACCAGGTACTACAGACATTAAAAGAACCATATCAACATATGGTATTAAACCATAAATCTCTTCTACTGGTGTATTAGGATGAATTGATACACCTACTTTTTTTCCTAATTCCTTAATCTTAGCAATCAAAGCCATAGGATCCTTAGTACACTCATAATGGAATGTAATTGAATCAGCACCTGCCTTAGCAAATGGCTCAACAAATTCCTCAGGATTAGTAATCATTAGATGTACATCAAAAATCAAATCTGTCTCTGGACGGATTGATCTCACAATTGGTAAACCAAAAGAGATGTTATTAACGAAATGTCCATCCATAACATCAATATGAAGATAATCACACTTGTTTTCGATAGCTTTAATATCTTCTAATAAATGACAAAAATTTGCTGATAAAATCGATGGAGCAATCTTAATTCCAGAAAAACTCATAAAGCAAATTTTCTCCTTCCATTATAATCATTCCTCTTGCTGTAGAGATCTTCCTCTAACTCTACATAACGGTCATATCGTTCTTTACTAATTCTGTCACCAACTGTAGCAATAACTGCACAATCACGTTCAGAAATATGACGACAATCGTCAAAACGACATTCTTCAGATACCCTAATAATCTCAGGATATCCAAGAATAACCTGCTTATACTCTACACCCAATTCAAACAAACTCAAAGATGTAAAACCAGGTGTATCCATAATATATCCATCAAAGAAATCGAAAAGCTCAACGTGTCTTGTAGTATGCTTACCTCTCTTAAGGCGGTCAGAAATCACTCCGACCTTCATAACATCACCTTCAAGTAAGTTATTGCACATTGTACTTTTACCAACACCAGATGGACCAGCAAAGCCAAAACACAAATCTTTAGATACTATGCTGAATAATTTATCTGGAGTAACTGCATCATCTTTGGATGATAGCAAACAGTCAAACCCAGCATCAGAATATATTGCCTTCAATCTCTCTGCTTCACTCATATCAAGGTCACACTTCGTAAAGACGATAATAGGTTTAACCTTAATAAGAGCACAGATAATAAGCATTTTATCAAGGAGCTTTAAGTCAGGTTCAGGATCCTTAACTGCAAAACAAAGAATCAACACATCAACATTAGCTACAGCAGGTCTAATGAGATAAGATTTTCTAGGAAGAATCTTATCTACTACATATTCAACATCTGGATCTCCAGATGGACTTAGAATAACGTCGTCACCTATTGTAGGAGTAATCTTTGCTTTTCTAAAAACTCCTCGGCAAGATGCATTTACGACTTCACCAGTCTCGAGCTTTACGCCGTAAATACCACCTAAACCTTTTGTAATCTTTCCTTTTATACTCATCACTTCACCCATTACCTAATTACTTACCCTTCAGGAACTGGATCAGTTACTTCTGGGGTTGTCACATCAGGTGGCGGTGGAGCTTCTGGTGTTGGCTCAGGTGTTGGAGTTGGCATAGGTGTTGGGGTTGGAGTAGCAGTAGGCTCCGGTGTAGGAGTTGGCGTTGGAAGAGCTGTAAATACAGCTGTAAAAATGTGATTATTCTCAGTACAAATGAATACATATGACTCAGAATAAGCAACTATGTTTCCAAGCGAATCCTTCCAGTGAGCGAACTGATAACCTTCACCAGCTACAGCTTGTAGTGTAACTGTTGACTCAGGAGCGTATTCACCAGCACCTTCAACAGTTCCTACACCCTCAATCATTGGCTGAACCATGATTTGTGCAGGAGTTGGAGTAGGTGTTCCACCTCTCTGATAATCCTCTAATGTACCAACATATACCTTAATAATTGATCTTCTAGGAACTGTTCTACCTGCTTCTGGATCTGTGAGAAGAACAATCTGATCAGTCTCAGGGAGAACAAGAACTTCTGGTGCACCTTCAATAACACCAATAGACAAATCATTATCACTAATAAGAACTCTTGCTTCAGCAAGTGTCATACCAGAAATTGAAGGAACAACACTACTTGTAGGCTCAACTGCATAAATAACAAGGACTGTAGAACCAGGCTGAACCTGACTATTAGCTGGTGGGTCAGTTCTTATTACAAGATCTGAACCAACTGATGTTGAAATCTCCTGAACAGGAGAAGCTACAAGACCTAATGCATCCAATGCTTTACTTGCATCCTCAAAATCCATTCCTGAATAGTCAGACAAAATAATAGCATCTGGCTTAGCTGATATTGTAAGCACAAGAACAGTCATAGTTGAACCAGACTTAATTGTCTGTCCCTTAGCAATGCTCTGTCTGATTACAATACCTGGAGCAACTGTTTCATCAGAAATCTCATAAGAGATATCATAATTGATATTGTTATCAATCAATATTTTCTCTGCTTCCTGCTGTGAAAGACCATAGAAATCATCTACTACATAATTGAGATTTCTCTCAACCTGTGTAGCTTTTGATAAGTACTTAACAATAAGTGTTCCAGCACCAAAGATAAGTCCAAGAATAGCGAGTACGATTAATACTAATGCGATATTAGATGCAAATCGACTTCTTCTTCTCGAATCAATAGACTTCTCGAATTCTTCAATCTTTCCATAACTTGGGTTCTGTCTAAAAGATGAATTAATAACTTCATCCTTATTCTCACCATTTGTTCCAGACTGAATTACACCGAACACACCATTAGGATCTACCATAAGTCCATCAAGCTCAGATACCATCTGTCTCATTGAAGCATAACGAAGCTCAGGGTTCTTCTGCATACACTTCAAAATGATTGAATCAAGACCCTTTGGAATACCTGATGCATAAGATGAAGGAACTGGTGGTTTCTCCTGCAAATGCTTAAGAGCAACCTCAACATCAGTATCTCCATCAAATGGAACACGACCAGTAACCATCTCAAAGAGCATTACACCCATTGAGTAAATATCTGAACTAGGTCCAACATTACCACCACGAGCCTGCTCAGGTGAAAAATAATGTACTGAGCCAAGAGCTCCACCAGAATTCATAGTAATTGTATTTGTTGTAGATGCTCTTGCGATACCAAAGTCAGTAATTTTCGCGATTCTATCACGATTAATAAGAATATTCTGTGGCTTGATATCTCTGTGAACAATTCCATTCTTATGAGCATGTTCTACAGCCATTCCTACCTGAATAGCGATAGGTACAGCTACTCGCCAGTCAAGGTGACCATTCTGATTAATAAGTTCCTTAACTGTAATACCATCAATATATTCCTGAATGATATAGCGGAAGTTATTCTCCTGACCTACACCATATACTTTTACAATATTAGCATGAGAAAGTGATGATACAGCTCTTGCCTCTGTGTCAAATCGCTTTATAAATTCCTCATTATTTGTGAACTCAGGCTTAAGAATCTTTACTGCAACATTAGTTCCTGAGGCCAAATCTACTGCTAAATAAACATTAGACATACCACCGTGACCAATGGACTTAATAATTCTGTATTTGCCTGCAAAAACCATTCCTTCAGGTCCTTGAACACTCATATAAGCAATTAACTCCTTTATTTAACTGGCTTATTGTGCACTAGAACAAGTGACACATTATCTGAAGCCCCGTTTGTATATACCGCATTAAGCAAATCAGAAGCACACTGCTCAAGATTTGCATGTTTTCTCAAAGTCTCTCTTAGATCAATCTCACTAATGTTCGTATAAAGTCCATCAGAACATAGTAAAATCAAATCTCCATACATAATATTATACCTATAAATATCTGGAGTGAGGAAACAGTTTTCACCCAAATACTTAGTAAGTACATTCCTACCAGGATTAGAATCAATCGTATCCTCAGTAATCTTTCCCTCATCTAATAACTTATTCGCATAAGTGTGATCCTTAGTGAGCTGCTCTAACTTAGAACCATGTAACAAATAAGTTCTGCAATCACCAACATGAGCAATAAGAACCTTCTTATCACTAACAATAGCAACACTTAATGTAGTAGCCATGTCTGTCTTATCGCTAGAAGCCTTAATAGCAATCTCATTATTAATCTTCTGAAAAGAGCTATTTAAAACTTCCTCTAGTTCCTTATCAGAGAACTTCTCAACAAGTTCACTATTATCCTTAAGGATACTTAACATTCTTGTAGTAGCAATCTTACTAGCCTCTTCACTGTTGCTACAACCACCTAGGCCATCAGCAAGAACAACACAAAGATTATTACCAATCTTTTCACAAGCAATACTATCTTCGTTGTTCTTTCTTACTAATCCACATTCACTAGTTGAATAGTAAATCATTCTTCCTTATCTCCCTGTTCCAATCCTCGTCTTAACTGGCCACATGCAGCCATAATATCAGTTCCCATTTCACGACGAAGTGTCGCATTCATTCTATATTTCTCCAAAGCCTTTCTGAAAGCATCTACTCTCTCAGGTCTAGATCTCTTATATGGACTTCCTGGGAACTCATTAGCAGCAATAAGATTAATATGGCAATGAATTCCTCTTAATAGTCTATATAATTCATGTGCATGTTCAGGAGTATCATTAACTCCATCGAAAAGTGAATACTCAAAAGTAATTCTTCTATTTGTCTTCTTAACATACTCATCGCATGTCTTAATCAATGACTTAATATCATAAACCTTGGCAATAGGCATAAGCTTCAATCTGAGTTCATCATTAGGAGCATGAAGAGAAACAGAAAGATTAACCTGTGAATTCAAAGCTGTGAACTCTTCCATTCTTGGAATAAGACCACAAGTAGATACTGTAACATGTCTTGAACCAAGGTTGTTTCCTTCCTCACAAGTAACAAGTTCAATAAACTTCATTAGATTGTCGTAGTTATCAAAAGGTTCACCGATACCCATTACTACAACACTTCTAATTCTCTCATTAATGTGTCTCTGTGAAAGAAGCACCTGGCCTAACATTTCACCACCAGTTAATGATCTACCAAATCCAGCATGCGCAGAAGCACAGAATGTACAACCCATCTTGCAGCCTGCCTGAGATGAAATACAAATTGAAATACCTGTTTTATATCTCATCAAAACAGTCTCGATAATGTGACCATCATACATTCTGAAAACAAGCTTAACAGTTCCATCTATTTGTGAAACGAATTCATGTTCTACAGTCATTCCATCAAAAATGAAATCCTCATTAAGAGCTTCTCTCATATTCTTTGGAATGTTAGTCATCTGGTCTAAAGAGATAACACCTGTTGAGAGCCATTTGAACAACTGCTCAGCACGATATCCTGGGAAATTATTCACAGAACACCAATTCTTTATCTCAGCTAAATTCAAGTCCAAACAAAACTTTTTATCCATCAAATTCTCTCCATCAAACAAACAAAAAATCCATCAAAGCCATCAGTATCTGGAAATAATGTAAGATATCCACTCTTCATATCCTCACTTCGCTTATCGTCTACACGAAGACTACTAGGAACTAAAGAACTAATATCAACTGGCTTAAATTCTTTATTATTCTCGAGGAATAATCTAACATTATCCTCATTTTCTTTAACATTCATAGTGCATGTACTAAATACGAGCTTGCCGCCCTTCTTAACATACTTAGCACTATTCTGAAGAATTTCCCTCTGCTTAGGAAGGAGTTCCTCAATTCGCTCATAAGTAATAGTCTGTCTTATATCAGGCTTTCTACTCATAAGTCCTAGACCACTACAAGGCACATCACAAAGAACTAAGTCATATAGTTCATCACCAAGGGTTGCACCTAAGTTCATACTATCAGCCTGCATAACACTAACATTTTTAATGCCTAACCTCTGAGTATTTTCTTTAATAAGCTCAAGACGACTCTCATTAATATCTAGCGCCAATACTTTAGCCTTATCATTAGTCAACTCAGATATATGTGTTGTTTTACCGCCAGGAGCAGCACAGCAATCTAGTACACTATCTCCCTCTTTAGGATTAGCAATAAATCCTACAAGCTGAGCAGCCTCATTCTGAACAAAGAACCAACCATTCTTGAATTCCTCTGTAGTATCAATAGCACCACCTTCAATTATTAATGCACCAGGAATTATGCTATCTTTTACAACAAAACCATTTGCTATCATTTTCTGCTTAAGCTCATCTACATTAGCCTTAAGCTTATTTGTTCTGATTGCGATTACTGGCTTATCAAGAAGTGCCTTACCTATTGATAGCGCCTTATCTTTACCATAACTCTTTTTAAGTACACCAAATATCTCTGGTGTAAGTGAAGTCGCTATTTCAGGCCTATAGTTGTTAATATCTTTTTTGTCTTCATCAAGCTCACATACACGTCTAAGAACAGCATTAATATATGCATGGCTATTAGACTTAAGCTTATGTGATAACTCAACAGAAGTAGTAACTGCAGCGAACTCAGGAACCTTTTCAGAGAATATGATCTGCCATACTCCCATTCTTACAATCGTTCGAGTGATAGGATCCATATCTTCAACGCTTTTCTTACTAGCCTGCTTTACCAGAAAATCAATGCTATAACACATTGTGATAGTTCCATAAAACATTGCAGATACGAAATCCAAATTCACTTTATTGTTCGCTGATTTGATAACAAGATTACTAAATCCGTCCTTCTCGAAAACAGAATAAAGCAGATAAAAAACCATCTCTCTATCAGAGACTGCATTATCAATGCCGTTTCTTATCTGAACGTCTGTTAGACTAGCTTTATTCTTCGAATTAGACACCTAAGATTTTACCTACCTTGTAATTATGTGCACAATCAATTGCGTTAAGACGCTTACCGCCTGTCTGCTGTAAAGAAAGAATTGCAATGTAGCCTTCTTTACACTTAACAATCAAATCACCCTTCTTAGCCTTAACAATCTGACCAGATACTGGTTCAAAATCGATTGTTGAAGCATCAAAGTCTACTACTCTTGTCTCATAAATCTTGAGCTTGTTACCATCCATTATTGTGGATGCACCTGGCCATGCCTCAAGAGCTCTAACGAGATTATGAATCTCAATAGCTGACATATCCCAAGTGAACTCGCCCTGATCATTTCTGATTGGTGGAGATAATGTAACATCCTCTTCATTCTGCTTAATTGACTTGAGTTCACCAGATACCCACTTTGGCATCATGTCCAGAAGCAAATCTCTGCCAATAACAGCTAACTGCTCTGTAAGTCCAACAGTAGTGATGTTAGGTTCAATAACGATATCATCCTGAACAATGATATCTCCTGTATCCATACCAGCATCCATCTTCATAATAGTAACGCCTGTTTTCTCATCGCCGTTAATAATTGAATACTGGATAGGAGCTGCACCACGATACTTTGGAAGAAGTGATGCATGAACATTGAGACAACCATACTTAGGAATATCGAGTACACGCTGTGGAAGGATCTTTCCATAAGCAGCAGTTACAATCAAATCTGGATTACAGTTCTTGATAGTATCGAAAGCTTCATCTGTTCGCATTGAATCAGGCTGATACATCTCAATTCCACTATTCATAGCTACTACTTTAGCTGGAGGTGGAGTAATAATCTTCTTTCTTCCTACAGGCTTATCTGGCTGTGATACACAAAGAACAACTTCGTAATCAGGATTAGCGATAAGACCTTCAAGAACAGTTGCTGAGAACTCAGGAGTTCCCATAAAACAAATTCTTAGTTTTGTCATTATGATTGAGCTCCTTCGTAAATAACGCCATCAATAGCTTTATCAATAAAAAGAATACCATCGAGATGATCGTACTCATGACAGATACATACTGCGAGAAGGCCATCTGCATCCAATGTAAACTCATTACCATTTCTATCAAGAGCCTTGATAGTAATCTCAGCTGGACGCTCTACATCAGCATTCTTACCTGGTACTGAAAGACATCCTTCACAGAATACCTGTGTACCTTCTCTTCTTGTAATCTCTGGATTAATAAACTCGAGCTTACCATGCTCATCTCCAACATCCACAACGAAAATTCTTCTCAAAACACCAACCTGTGGAGCAGCAATACCAATACCTCTATTTTCAAAATACATAGTATCAGCCATATCATCGAGAAGAGTGAGAATTCTTGGAGTAATCTCATCTACTGGACGAGAAATCTTACGAATTAATTCTTCGTTTTCTAATACAATATTTCTTAATGCCATAATATATACCACCGTTCATAGTTTAACAGCTTATTATAACATACTTTGCATATTAATTTGTAATAATCAGATTATTATATAAAGGCTACTTATCAGAATCGATTGAAATAGGATAAATCGTATAATCAAAGTCCTTGAGTACCTGACTAAACACTCCAATAACTAAAGATCTATTCTTAGCTTTAATATTGAAAACATTTCTATAGTTTCCACGTAACTCATATATTGGAGCTGGAATTGGACCATATAATTCAAAAGCACAATCACTACTCTGGAATCCTAAGAAATCTCTTAAATACTTATTCAAGTCACCAGAAATTCTTGCAAGCTCAACTTCATCAGATGAACTAATAACTAATTCACCTGAAGCCTTAAATGGTGGCAATGCTAATGCCTTACGATATTCAATCTGCGAATTATAAAAACTCTCATAATCCTGACAAGCAGCATATAGTACCAGCGGATTATCTGGTCTATATGTCTGAATAAATACTTCACCAGGATCGTTATCTCTTCCCGCTCTTCCTGAAGCCTGAGTAATAAGCTGATATGCTCGCTCTGAACCACGATAATCTGGACTAGAAGTCATGATATCTGTATCAAGAATTCCTACTACTGTAACTGCTGGAAAATCATGTCCTTTAGCAATCATCTGTGTTCCTATTAAGATTGACGCCTCTTTATTTCTGAACGCTTCAATAATCTTCTCATGAGAACCAGCACCAGTTGTAGTATCCTGATCCATTCTGAGCACACCAACACCAGGGAAATTCTTCTTAACTTCTTCTTCTAACTGCTGAGTTCCAAAACCAATTGATGTAAACTCTGTACTTCCACAGCTATCACACTTAATAGATGACAATGTCTCTGTATAACCACAATAATGGCATATCAACAATTTATCACTACTATATCGATTGTTATGGAGTGTCAATCCAACAGAACAAGATGGGCAGAATCTAGGTTCACCACAATCCTTGCATATGTGAGTTCGAGAAAAGCCTCGTCTGTTCAAAAACAAGATAACCTGCTTATTCTCGCTTATTGCCTTAGCCATACTATTACGTAATGGAATAGAGAAAAAGCTACCCGCACCAAGTTTCACCTGTTCCTTCATATCAACGATTGTAACTTTAGGTAGTCTTGCATTAGGGTTAGCTCGTTTTGTAAGACTTAATAACTCATAGTAACCATTAGTAGCCGCATAGTAAGTCTCAATTGAAGGCGTAGCCGAGCCAAGAACGACTGTTGCACCGCACATTTTCGCTCTGGTCATAGCAATCTCTCTAGCGTTATATCTTGGATGAGTATCTGACTTATATGATGAATCATGTTCCTCATCAATAATAATCAATTTCAAGTTATCGATTGGCGCGAAAACACCACTTCGAGCAGCAACAACAATCGAAGCTTCATTATTACGTATCTTGTTCCACTCTTCATATCTCTGCTTATCTGTAAGACGACTATGAAGAACTGCAACACCTTCTCTAAATCTTGATCTGATCCATCTAATAGTCTGAGGTGTTAATGAGATTTCTGGAACTAAATATAGTACTCGTTCCCCACGTTCCAAATATCTCTCTGCACTTCTAAGGAATACTTCTGTCTTACCTGAACCAGTAATACCATGCAAAAGAAATACTTTTGCTCTATCTCTCTTCTCACAGATTCTATCTACCGCTTTCTGCTGTTCATCATTAAGAGTATGTGAAGAAGTTACTGGTACTGTAGTCTCATCTTCTGAAACAGTGTCAGTAACCACTCTTTCACTATAAACGCTAATAAGCCCCTTGTTTTTAAGTGGTGTAAGAACTGAATTATTTGTTGATGTGTTCATCAATAATTCAGAAGCTGGTACTACATTTTTTTCTAGCAAATAAGTAAGAATGTTTATCTGATTGATACTTCTTAGCTTATTACTATGAAGTAATTCCAAGGCTAGTTCTTTGTTTTCGAGCTTAACAAATCTAACAAGTGGATTTTGGTGATTAGCAACAGCAGCAGGAACCATGAGTGAGATAGCGTCCCCCATAGTGCAGACATATCTTTTAGATATATAGTCAATAAGCTTGAGCTGATCAGCATTCATTACAGGAACTACATCCTTAATCGTAAGGATCTCCTTAAGCTTATACTTACCCTGATACTCTTCATTCTCTACAGATTTAATAATTCCATCCTTGGTACCGTTATGTCGACCAAAAGGAACTTCTACAATCTGACCCGGCAAGATTATTTCAGACATAGAATCAGGGACCTTGTATGTATATACAAGATCCGTATTCTTTACACTGTCTCTTAAAATAACACTTGCTGTAAGCATTAATCCTCCAGAGTATTAACCACCCAACAAATCGAAAATACCAATCTGAGCAGATTCAGGCATTCCATCAAGTAATCCGTAATCAATAAGCTTCTGTAATGCTGACTGACCAATCTTACTTCTTACCAAGATATCATTTCTATTCGCAAATGGAGCTTCATTACGAGCGGCAACGATAGACTCAGCGATAGAATCAGATATAGAGTTGATGATATTAAGTGGTGGCAAAATCTTGCCCTTCTCAATCTTCTTAAACTTCGTAGCTTCAGATGTATGAATATTGATTGGCAAGAACTCAATGCCTCGTGCATACATCTCTTCTACAATCTCACAAAGATAGAACTCATTCTTAATCTTTGGGTTACCATCTATACGCATCTGTTCACTAAGATACTTTCTTCTATTAACAAGAGTATCAAGGCCCATACACATATATTCAGCTGAGAATTCTTCACCTCTAATAGTGAAGAATGCGCAGTAATATTCCTCAGGGTAATAAACCTTAAACCAAGCAACACGAAGTGTAGAAATAGAATAAGCAGCAGCATGCGCCTTAGGGAACATGTACTTAATCTTCTTACAAGAGTCAATATACCAATCAGGAACATTATTCTCTCTCATGAGGCCTTCATGTTCAGGAGATAATCCCTTACCTTTTCTTACCTTCTCCATGATGTCGAAGGAATCCTTATTAGGAAGACCCCAGTGAATAAGTCTAGTCATGATAGAGTCACGACATCCGATAACAGCGTTAAGGTCACAGATACCAGCTCTGATGAGATCCTGAGCATTACCATTCCATACGTCAGTACCATGAGATAGCCCCATGAGCTGAGCAAGATCGAAGAAACGAGTTGGTTTTGTTTCTTTAATCATGCTTCGAGCCATGTGTGTACCAAGCTCAGAAAGACCCAATGTAGCTGAATCAGCATCAGTCTTAGAAATATCAAATCCCAAAGCATCTGTGTTAATAAGAAGGCTCATAACCTTCTCATCAGGAATTGGAATAGTAGTAACTTCGATGTTAGTCAAAGTCTGAAGCATTCTAAGAACAGTTGGATCGGCATGAGCAAGAATATCAAGTTTCAAGATAGTATCATGCATCGCTCTAAAGTCGAAGTGTGTAGTAATAATTCCACAGTCTTCCTTATTAGCTGGATATTGAATTGGAGTAAACTCATAAATATCCTGCTCCTTAGGGATAACTACGATACCACCTGGATGCTGAGAAGTTGTTCGTTTAACATCGATAATACCTTCTGCCATAAATGCGAGCATAGCATTAGTGTAAGGTATCTCCATCATCTCACAAGCTTTACGAGCAGTCGCATATGCGTTCTTATCCTGGTACTTACCAATAGTTCCTGCTCTAAATGTATGTGTCTTACCAAAAAGTACTTCAACATACTTGTGAGCATTTGGCTGATACTCACCAGAGAAGTTAAGGTCGATATCAGGTGACTTATCTCCGAAGAAGCCAAGGAACGTCTCGAACGGAATTTCCTGACCATCACGGATCATATCAACATCACACTCAGGACACTTCTTAGGTGGAAGGTCGAAACCCGAACCATATTCACCAGTATTATTAAATTCTACATAATTACACTTAGGGCAACGATAATGTGGTGGTAGTGGGTTAACCTCTGAGATACCACACATCATGGCAGCAAGAGAAGAACCTACAGAACCTCTTGAGCCTACAATATAACCATCACGGTTAGACTTAATAACTAATCGATAAGCGATATAGTACATGATCGCAAATCCGTTACCGATGATAGATTTAAGCTCTTTCTCAAGTCTAGCCTTAACAACCTCGTTAAGTACTCCCTTATGTCTATATAGACGATTAGCCTTAGTCCAAGCAATATTCTGAACATCCTGTGCAGCTGTAGGAATAATTGGAGGATAAGAATCATCTGGGAACGGCTTAATCTTATCTTCAATTCTATCTGCGATAGCAAGAGTATTAGTACATACAACTTCAAGAGCTCTCTCTTCTCCAAGATATGAGAATTCGTTAAGCATCTCCTCTGTTGTTCTGAAATACAAATCAGCCTGGTCCTGAGCATCCTTAAAGCCCATCTCCATGAGCATATACATACGATACTTACCATCTTCCTTATTAAGGAAATGAGCATCAGTAGTAGCACAGCATGGCTTACCAAAATGGATTGCAAGATTAGAGATCATAACATTAATATTCTGAATATCTGTTCTATCAAGTGGAACATCACCAGCTTCTCTAGTCATGAACATATTGTTAGTAAGTGGCTGAATCTCAAGATACTCATAAAGCTTAACGAGCTCTATGAATTTTGCATCCTTTGTCAAACTATCATATGTATCGACAAAACTCTTACCACAAGCCTTGTACTTATCAAGAATATATCTATATACCTCACCTCGCTCACAAGCAGCACCAACAATGATACTAGACTGGAAATACTTAATGAGACTTCGAGGCATTCTAGGTCTCTTATAGTAATAATGAACGTGTGACTCAGAAATAAGTCGGTACATGTTATAAAGACCAAGGTTATTCTGAGCAAGAATAATAATGTGATAAGCAGGAAGAGCCTTAGACTTAATAGTAGCTGTATCATGGTGACCAACTTTGCTATTAATCTCATAAGGATCAACAGTATTAAACTCCTTAATGAAATCAATTACTTCATTAGCTACGCTCTCACATTCCTCTTCAAGTGATGAATATTCCCTATTTGTATCCTGATTTCTATGCATACGAATATCGTAAACACTAACTACAGGCATCAAGAACTTATTTCTGTAGTACTGGTGTTCCTCAATATTAATTGCATATCCAGCTTTACGTAAGAAATGAAGTGCATTGAAAATATCATTACCACAGAGGTAAGCATCTCCAATAAAATCAACAATCTCACCAGTTTTAAAATATGACTCTACTGGTTCTGTTCCAGGACCACCCCAAATATCACCAGTAAATTTAGACTTATATTCACCAACGAACTCATATTCAATACCTTCAGGTACGATTGGAGTCTCGCCATCTGCATATCCAAGAGTCATCTGATCCATATCAGGAGCATAGTTAATTACAGACCAGAACTCTTCATCATAGTCTTCCTTAACATATCCCTTAGGCTTATCTGCAGGCTTAGCAAAATCTTCATACTCACCTGGCTCCCAGAGAC
Organism: Clostridia bacterium; assembly: GCA_024403735.1. Taxonomy (GTDB): domain Bacteria; phylum Bacillota; class Clostridia; order Saccharofermentanales; family Saccharofermentanaceae; genus Saccharofermentans. Next base: position 99,468 of record JAKSRG010000001.1, on the reverse strand, counting down.
TCATATCAATATCTCTAGCAGCGAATGCCTGTGCATCAGCAATTGATTCACCCTCTTCTTCAGGTCTTACATGAACATAACCCTTAAGGTGATACTTTCTCAAATAAATCTCAGAAATAGTATCCTTACATGAATCAGGTCCTGTTGTTCGAATAGCAACAGATACAAGATAACCAATATGCTGAGGCTTAATCTCAGGATCATTTGGATCAATCACTGCAGGTCTAAATGGAAGGTTATAACAAATAGTAGGACCATCATCTACTACATAACCTTCTACACCGAGGATAGGCTTAAACTTCTTATCGCTATCGCCTACCATCAATTTCTTACATGTTTCATATACTTCAGGGAAAGCCTGAACAACACCGTGGTCTGTTACAGCACAAGCTGGATGACCAAACTTAGCGGCAGTCTTCATAAGGTCAGAAGGAACAATTACAGCATCCTTCTCACTCATCTTTGTATGCGCATGAAGCTCAACACGCTTATGGTCACAAACTTCTTTTCGACTAGCTGGCTTATCAACTTCAAAAATACCAGATACCTTAACACCAATCTCACCACGATTGTTCTCAACAGTACCTTGGAAACCAGCATAGCCACCCTTCTTAAACATCTTCTCAAAGGCATCAGCTTCATCAGGCTTAACGAACATCATTCCTGATATTCCACCTGTCTTATCAATAATAATGAAGTTCGCAATAACGCACTTACCACTCTTAGCTAATCTAAGGTCATCACTTAGCACGAGCTTACCTTCAAAAGTAACCTCACGTTCTCTATAACTAATATCTTTGATATCGAATTTAGGTATATCTTTTTTAACAACACCGAACAAAGAATCAGCATTCTTACGCGCATGAAACTCCTGATTCTTATTGTTCTCTTTATTAATCTTAACCTGTTCCTGTGCCTTATAAGCCCATGAATTCTTATCTACTTTTTCCTCTTCTACTTCCTTAGCGGCATCAGCACTATCGCTGCTTCCTTCAGAAGCTGCCTTCTTACCCTTCTTCTTTACTTCAGGCTTTGCGACCTCATCGAAAACAGGCTTCTCGAAAACTCTGTTATCAACTTTATGTGCAGCCATCTTGAACTTTGTTGCCTGAAGTTCAACAATATTAAAAGAATAACTAGAAATATTAAAACCTGTATGAGCATTAAAGAGATTAATAAACGCTGTAGCAAACTCCTTAATATCCATCTCGTCTGAATAGCTGTTAATAGTATCAGAATTAATAACAAGATTATCACCATCAATTACATAACGTGAATAACTTGCCAACTGGAAAAACTCTGAATAATTCTTAACAATCTCATTAACGATAAGTTCATCGATAATTGTAATTGCCTTTGAAGCATCACTAAAATCAGTGAACACAAACATAACATCACACTCAAGGTGCTTTGCTATCTTATACTCTGCTAATGCTAAAAGATTCTCCTCAGGAAAAAAATCACCACCAGAAATATACATTTCTAGTCGTGATGTTTCTCTGTGAAAGTTAATCTTAGTAACCGCGAGATCGCTAAGACTTTCTTTCTCCTCAGCTTCGAACAAATCAAAATAATCAATCAGCTTTTTAAACATTTCTTCTCTTCTCCTAATTGTCTGACTTCCTCAACAAACTGAGAAACAACGTCATCAGAGCTAATCTTACGAACAACTTCACCCTTTTTAAATAAGAGGAATTCGTTAATGCCTCCAGCCAATCCAATATCAGCATCAGAAGCTTCTCCTGGACCATTAACAACACATCCCATAACCGCAACTTTAAGGTCATAAGGCATATTACAAATCTGGTTCTCAATCTCTGTAACAAGTCGAATTAGTGGCACTTTAGTCCTACCACATGTTGGACATGAAACCAGAGAGATTCCACTTTTTCGTAAATCCAAAGCTTTTAAAATACCAATTCCTGCAAATACTTCATCAACAGGATCTCCAGTTAATGAGACTCTAATAGTATCTCCTATACCCTCAGCTAAAAGTGTACCGATACCAACAGAAGATTTAATAATACCTTGTCTTACAGTTCCAGCCTCTGTTACACCAACATGAAGTGGATAATCTACAACTTTTGAGAGTGCTCTATAAGTCTCAATAGTTAATCTTGGGCTAGAAGATTTAATACTAATAATATTGTCAGAGAATGAGAGATTCTCAAGTATAGCAACAGTATTAAGCGCACTCTCTACCATTGCGTCAGAACAAATTCCACCATACTTAGCAAGTAGTGATTTCTCTACTGAACCAGAGTTAACACCTACTCTAATTGGAATATTTCTTTCCTTACATACTTCAACTACTTTTTTAACCTTATCAATTCCACCGATGTTACCTGGATTAATTCTAATCTTAGCAGCACCATTTTTAGCAGATTCAATTGCTAATCTATAATCAAAATGAATGTCAGCAACTACAGGGATTGGTGACTTAGCAGTTATCTCCTTAAGAGCTGTTGCAGCTTCCATATCAGGAACAGCAACACGTGTTAAATCACAGCCTGCCTCCTTAAGCTTATATATCTGCTCAAGAGTAGCCTTAACATCAGCTGTATTAGTATTATTCATTGACTGAACGCTAATCGGATTATCTCCACCGATTAATAATCCACCAACATTAATAACATTTGTTTTCTTACGATCTAGCATATTACCAACCCTCAATAACAATCTTAGCTATATCTGATGCGAATGCGAGAATTACTAGCAGTAACAAAACAAAGAAGCCAATCACTGCAATAATCTTCTCACCCTTCTCAGGCATCTTGCGTCCAATAACCATCTCAATAATAAGTACTATCAACTGGAAGCCATCAAGACCAGGAAGTGGAAGCATATTAGTGATAGAAAGACCAACAGAGATCATACCAGCAAGCATGATAAGTGTAGTAATCTTAATACCTGTATCAGCTCTCTGATTAGATACAACTGTATCAACAGCGTTAACAACTCCAACAGGACCTGAAACAATATTATAAATCTCAACCTTACCTGAGATAGCTTCAGAAATAACCATTCCTGTCATATGGAAAATAGATAGTGGCATTTTAAAGGAAGTCTCTAATACACCAAAAAAATCTTTGTTTTCCTTCATGTCTACGCGCTCTAAAACAATACCGAGTGGATTGATAGTATCAACAGCTGCTAATACAATATCTCCTTCCATCTCAACATCATCTCGATAGAACTTAACGTGAACTGTATCACCTTCTACCTTAGTAGCTAAATAATCTAGAACTTCACTTTCATTAGCAACACTAATATCATCAATTGATACTAAGAAATCACCATACTCAAGAACTGGATTTCCATTATTCTGAAACTCGTCAACACCAACAATCTCCCAACCATTGTGCTTAGGATCTAATTCAGCTAATCTTGTTAATCCCATGAGAACTTTGCGTGACTTCTCTGGAACAAGATGAACATCATACTTCTCACCTGTCTTCTGAGACTTAAGCGTTAATACCGTTTCTTCGTCAGTAGGCTTCAAATCAAGATAAATATACAATTCATCTTCAGTGAAAATTCTCTTGTTATCAACAGCGACAATCTCATCACCGACTTCATACTGCTGAGAATAAAGCTGTGAACCCTCATAAGTCTCTAATAAGTTCAATGTGATGAATCCTGAAACAGAATAATAAATCATGAAGATAATGACACCAAGTATCAAGTTCACACATGGTCCAGCAAGAGAGATAATAAGTCGCTTCCATCTTGGCTGATTAAGAAGATTATGTGGATCTTTAGAATTAAGCTCGTTACCATTCTCATCAATTTCAGAGAATCTAACATAAGCACCTAAAGGAATACATCTCAAAGAATACTCAACACCCTTATGCTTCCACTTAAATAAAGTTGGTCCAACAAAAATAGACACTTCATAAACTGTAACACCAAACAATCTAGCAACAAAAAAGTGTCCTAATTCATGAGCTGTTGCTAATACACCAAGTATTACCAAAACCGCAAGAATACTAATAAAAACTGTCATTACATAACTCCAAATTAAAGTAATTCTTTAGCAACTTTTCGAGACCACATATCAGCTTCAAAAAGTGCATCAAGACTAGTAAGTCTAATACTAGAATTTTCCTGCTCAAACTTATTCATTACAGTACTTACAATACGTTCGATATCAAGATAAGAAATAGCGCGATTTAAGAATGCTTCTACAGCAATCTCATTAGCACCATTCATAACAGTTGGAAGTAATCCCTTTGTTCTTCCAGCATGATATGCAAGCTCTAATAATCCAAATACACTAGTATCACATTTCTCAAAAGTAAGATTACACATGCCAGTCTCAAATGGATTAAACTTCTCCATAAAACCAGCTCCGCGCTCTGGATAATTGAGAGCCACCATAATTGGCATCATCATATTAGGCTTACCCATCTGAGCTAATACAGAACCATCACAAGTTCTGATCATAGAATGGATAACGCTCTGAGGATGAACTACTACATCGATTCTATCAACGTCTACACCAAACAAATGACTAGCCTCAATAACCTCAAGACCTTTGTTCATCATTGTAGAAGAATCGATGGTAACTTTTCCACCCATCTTCCATGTAGGATGATTAAGAGCCTTCTCAACTGTAATATCCTTTAGCATATCTCTTGAGAAACCTCTAAAAGGACCACCAGATGCCGTGAGAAGAATTCTATCAAGACTTCCCTCAGGCTGACCCCATAAGCACTGCCAGATAGCAGAATGCTCACTATCTACAGGAAGTATTTTCACGCCTTTTTCTCTAGATAAAGGCATAACGATATCACCACCAGCAACCAAAGTTTCCTTATTTGCCAAAGCGATATCTTTATTACAACAAATCGCATCATATACAGGCTTAAGACCAGCAACACCAACCATAGAACCAACAACTATATCAGCTTCTGACATTGTTGAAATAGCTGAATTACAGTTGGCACCAGAATATACCTCACAGTCTACGTTAGGTAATTCTAAACTTAATCTCTGAGCCAAAGCAGAAGCCTTACCATCATCTTCAACAGCGACAGCAAGAGGCTTAAATTCTTTTATCTGTTCAAATAATAAATCAATATTACTTCCACAACTCAAACCAACAACTCTGAACTTACCATTACTATTTCTGACAACTTCCAAGGTCTGTGTTCCAATAGAACCAGTTGAACCTAATATTGAAATACTTTTCATTCTAATAATCCCCTTATACCTTTAACCATGTACTAACAATTGCAATCAAGAAACCGATAGGCAAAGTAAAAAGAACACTATCAAATCTATCGAGCATTCCACCATGGCCAGGCATGAACTTACCATAATCCTTAATACCAACTGCTCGCTTAATAGAAGAAGCAAGCCAGTCACCAATCTGTGACATAGCAGAGATTAGAATGCCAAATACAAATATTACTGCCATAAACACAAATCTATTAATCTTGATAGCATCTACTTCGTATACTACAAAACCAAAGTAGAACATAAGAACTAGTGCACAAAAGAAAGCTCCACCGATACATCCTTCCCAAGTTTTCTTAGGACTAATGTGAGGAACAATCTTATGCTTACCAAATAAAACACCAGTAAAATAAGCGAGTGTATCAGATACCCATGAAGCTCCAATACCAACTACCAAATAAAACCAACCATGTTCAAAGAACAATGAAGTAGCACACAAACAATACATTGGGAAAACAATATACATCAATGTGCCTACAGAAGCTAAATCGAAATGAAGCTTATCATCAGGTAAAAAAATCTGAGGAATAATAGCCATTCCTAACGAATAGCAAAGCAACAAAACTGCAAATATTGTAGTTACTACAAATACATCCTTAATAAAGAAGTAGCCACACAAAACGATGATTAATGCCAAGATATTACCGCCAACAATCATCTTTGTTGCAGGATTAATACCGCCACTTTTCATCGCCTTAATTAACTCATAAGTAGATACACTGCCAATAACAGCAGCCAATCCTACTGAAATAAGCGGAACCCAATATGAAGGTATTATTATTGCCAACATAACAATCAAGAAAATAATACCTGTAATTGTTCGCTGTTTCATTATTTTTCCTCCTTAGACAAGCCGCCAAAACGTCTGTCTCTTCTTGTGTAAGCTCTAAAAGCCTCTGTTAGTTCTTCCAAACCAAAATCTGGCCAAAGGCAATCTGATACCCAAAGTTCAGAATAAGCAGACTCCCACAGGAGAAAATTTGATAATCTTTGCTCACCACTAGGTCTGATGATTAAATCAGGATCTGGTACATCAGGCAAATACAAATTATCTGCTATTGTTTTCTCATCAATATCTTCAACATTTAAATCGCCATTCTTAACCATCTGAGCGATTTTCTGGCAACTATTTACAATCTCACGTCTTCCACCATAATTGAAAGCAACAATAAGCTGCATTCTATCTCTATGCTTAGAACGCTCCTCACCCTTCTTACAAACAGCCTTAATTCTATCAGGCAAATTCTCAATATCACCTGTAAATCTAACACGAATTCCTTCCTGCTCAAGTTCAGGATCATATCTATCAAAGAATTCAACAAACAAATCCATTAGCGCACTAACTTCATCATCTGGTCTGTTCCAATTCTCAGTAGAGAAAGCATATACAGTGAGATACTTAACACCGTAGTTACCACAGTTTCTACAAAGCGCCTTAAGATTCTCAGCACCAGCTCTATGACCAGCACTTCTTGGTAGCATACGTTTTTTAGCCCATCTACCATTTCCATCCATAATGACACCAAGAGATACTGGAATTTTTAGTGTCTCTTCAGTTTCATTACCATTTTTCTTACCAAATCCTAAGATTGCCATATATTACCTTTCATATAAAAAGAAAGAGCGAAAGTTTCCTCTCGCCCTGAAACATCACTGAAAAAATTAGATTTCCATGAGTTCCTTCTCTTTAACCTCACAAGCCTTTTCAACTTCCTTTGTAAACTTATCAGTAATCTTCTGAACCTTATCTTCAAAAGCCTTCAAATCATCATCTGTAAGTTCCTTCTTCTTGTTAGCAGCACGCATCTTATCAATTGCATCACGTCTGATGTTACGGATAACAACTTTTGCTTCTTCACCGTACTTCTTAACACCCTTAGCGAGCTCTTTTCTTCTTTCCTCTGTGAGGATTGGGAAAAGAAGACGAATGATCTTACCATCGTTAGAAGGAGTAATACCCAAATCAGAAGCGAGAATTGCCTTCTCAATCTCCTTAAGCATTGTAGGATCCCATGGTGTAAGTGTAATCATTCTAGCTTCTGGAACCTGAATGTTAGCTACTGCATTCAAAGGAGATGGAGCACCATAATACTCAACTGTAATCTTATCCAATACATGTGGGTTAGCTCTACCAGCACGAATTGCATTAAAGTTCTCTGCCAAATTAGCAAGAGTGCCATTCATCTTTGACTCGATTGCTTCATAATCCTTGTTAGTAATTTCGATCATATTTTAATCCTCCATCCAAATCACATTATCTAAATCTTTAACTAAATTATTCTACCAAAGTACCAAGGTTCTCGCCCTTAACAATGCGAACAATGTTATCAGGGTCCTGCATAGAGAATACAAGGATCTTTGTCTTATTGTCTCTACAAAGAGCAGCTGCTGTTGAATCCATAACCTGAAGATTAAGTCTAAGTACTTCATCATGTGAAACCTTCTCATACTTAACAGCGTCAGAATACTTGTTAGGATCCTTATCATAAACGCCATCAACCATTGTAGCCTTCATGAATACATCTGCACCAATTTCTGTTGCTCTCAAAGCTGCACCTGTATCAGTTGAGAAGTATGGGTTACCTGTACCACAAGCAAAAATAACAATTCTACCCTTCTCGAGATGTCTAACAGCTCTCTTTCTAATATAGAACTCACACATCTGTCTTACTTCAACAGCAGACAAAACTCTTGTAGTAGCACCATGCTGCTCAAGTGCGTCTGAAATAGCGAGAGCATTCATCATTGTAGCAAGCATTCCCATATGGTCTGCTGTTACTCTATCCATAGCCTCTGAAGATCTTCCTCTCCAGAAGTTTCCTCCACCAACAACTACTGCAACCTCTACACCTAAGTCAGAAACTTCCTTAATCTTAGCTGTAATATTCTTCAATACTGTATCATCAATACCCTGCTTCTTATCACCAGCGAGAGCCTCACCAGAGATCTTAAGAAGGATTCTCTTATACTTTATTTCACTCATATACTGAAACCTCCATCTGTACTCGTTCTATTTTATCTATAATTTATAAATAATAAAAGAGAAAAACAGAAATAAAATTTCAAAAAAATATCCTCCAGGTGCTAACACCTGAAGGATATATATTAACAAGTTAAATCTAAAAGATTAGAGACCAGCCTGCTTCATAACTTCTGCAGCAAAGTCATCTTCCTTCTTCTCAAGACCTTCACCCATACCGAAACGTGTGAAACGAACTACGCTGATTTCACAACCAAGAGCCTTAGCTGTGTTAGCGATGTATGTCTCAATGTTCTCGCCGTTCTCAGCCTTTACGAACTCCTGCTGCATCAAGCAGTTAATCTTGTAGAAGTTGTTGATCTGACCTGGAACGATTCTATCCATGATGATCTTCTCTGGCTTACCCTCTGCGAGTGCCTTGTTTTTGATGATCTCAACCTCACGGTCAAGAGCCTCAGCTGGAACCTCATCCTTTGTTACCCATGATGGGTTAGAAGCAGCGATCTGCATACCGATATCCTTAGCGAATGCCTTGAAAGCATCTGTAGATACTACTGCATCGTTATCTGTAACGATCTCAACGAGAACACCAACACGTCCACCACCGTGGATGTAAGATGTAACTGCGCCTGTACCATTTACAGCGTACTTAGCGAAACGACGGATAGAAATGTTCTCTCCGATATCAGCAACAGCTTCCTTACGCAATGTATCAACATCCTTGCCGTCGATTGTTGTTGCAGCAAGAGCCTCAACATCAGCAACGTCTGTAGCCATAATCTGATTAGCGATAACAGCTACGAAATCCTTAAACTTATCTGTAGCAGCAGCGAAGTCTGTCTCGATGTTAACTTCTACGATACAACCTGACTTACCATCAGCAGCGATATTAGATGCAACAACACCCTCAGCAGCAGCTCTTGAAGCCTTCTTCTCAGCCTTAGCCATACCCTTTTCACGGAGCCAGTCCTTAGCCTTCTCGATATCACCATCACACTCTGTAAGAGCCTTCTTACAGTCCATGATGCCACAACCTGTCATTTCACGAAGATCTTTAACCTGTGAAGCAGAAATTGCCATAGTTTTATTCCTCCAATAAATAGTTATGAATTATTAAATCTAAAATAAGAAATAGAATTAAGCTTCTTCAGCAGCTACTACTTCTTCAATTGACTCTGCTTCAGCAGCTTCTGTAGCCTCAGCTTCAACGTCTGTCATCTGCTCACCCTGACGAGCCTCGATGATAGCGTCAGCCATCTTACCAGCGATAAGCTTAACTGCACGGATAGCATCATCGTTACCTGGGATTACATAATCAACTTCCTCAGGATCACAGTTTGTATCAACGATAGCAATGATTGGGATATTAAGTCTCTTAGCTTCTGCAACTGCAAGGTGCTCCTTCTTTGTATCAACGATGAAAAGAGCTGATGGAAGTGAATCCATACCTACGAGACCACCGAGGTTCTTCTCAAGCTTTTCCATATCGAGCTTGAGCTTAGCTACTTCCTTCTTAGGAAGAACATCAAATGTTCCATCCTCAGCCATAGCTCTGAGTTCGAGCAAACGAGCGATTCTCTTCTGCATTGTCTTGAAGTTTGTGAGTGTACCACCGAGCCAACGGTTCTTTACATAGAACATACCGCAACGCTTAGCTTCTTCTTCGATTGAATCCTGAGCCTGCTTCTTTGTACCTACGAAAAGGATGTTACCACCTTCAGCAGCGATGTTACGCATAGCCATGTAAGCCTCATCAACCTTACGAACTGTCTTCTGAAGATCGATGATGTGGATGCTGTTACGCTCTGTGAAGATATACTCCTTCATCTTAGGGTTCCAACGACGTGTCTGGTGACCAAAGTGTACACCTGCTTCTAAGAGCTGTTTCATTAAAATAACTGGCATAAATTTTTCCTCCTGTTTTTCTTCCGCACTACTTACCTGTTCCTTTGGATACAAGCACAAAAAGACATAATGCGTGATTTTTATGCTGAAATATATTATCAGACCTTCTAATTTCTAACAAGTCTTTTTTATGAAAAACTTGCAATTTCTTGTTTCTAGCCGAACAATTCTGTGTTTTTTTATTATAATGTATTTAAATTTCTAATGAAGAGGTTGTTTTCGATGAAACTAACAGAAGATAAATTGAGCTTTATCAAAAAGATTATTGGTATTAAGAGTGTTGGCGGTGATCCTGAACCAGGTGCTCCTTTCGGTAGAGAATCACGTGAGGTCCTCGAGGTATTCCTTAACGATGCTAAGGAAAAAGGATTCACAACAAATGTTTTTAACGACAAAGTTGGATACGTTGAATATGGTAATGGTGATAAAACTATTGGTATCATCTGTCACCTAGACGTTGTTCCTGCTGGCGAAGGATGGGAAACAGATCCTTTTGAGCTCACTATTAAGGATGACGCATTGTATGGACGTGGAATTATCGATGACAAGGGGCCTGCAATTGCTTCATACTTTGCTATGCAGAAGTTGATGGAAGAAAATATTAATCTTGGTTACAAGGTTCGTCTTATTCTTGGTACAGATGAAGAAAGAACTTGTGATTGTATGGCTGAATATGTATCTAATCCAGATACAGTTATCCCAGATATCGGTTTTACACCTGATGCTGAGTTCCCTGCTATCTTTGCTGAAAAAGGTATCATGCAGGTAATCTTTAAGACAGCTGGTATTGATGGAGTTGAGATTACTGGTGGTAATGCACCTAATATGGTCCCTGCAGCATGTCATACAACAATCAATGGTACTAAGCAGGATTTCACTGGTAAATCAGCTCATGGCTCCAAGCCTGACCTTGGTATTAATGCAATTCATAAGTGCATTGAAACTATTGATGTTAAGAGTGACTTAATTGATTTCATTAGATACTTCTTCCTCGGTAAGGAAATCATTGAATTAACTGGTTGCGACTTTAGTGATGCTTCAGGTGCACTTACAACTAATCTTGGTATGATCAACATTAATAAAGATGAACAGTCATGTTCGGTAGATATCAGATACCCTGCTTCATATGAATACAATAAGCTTGTTAATTCTCTCATGAATGCTGCAGCTAAATTCAATCTCGAATTCAAGGTTGGTCACCACATTAACCCACTTATGTTCGATAAGAATTCAGCTCATATAAAAGCAATTATGAATTCTTGGAATAAGAATATTACTAGATTTTCTAATCTACCTGACGACCTTACTCCATACCACGAAGCTATCGCAATTGGTGGTGGTACATATGCTAGACATGTACCAAATATTGTTGCTTTTGGTCCACAGACTCCTTGGAGCGAAGATCAGTGTCATCAGGCTAACGAGCACATCACAATCAATGACTTCGAAGTTACAATCGATGTTATCTACGATGCGCTTCACGAGCTCTCCAAGAACTAATTGATAATTATTATTTCAACACATAAATAAGGTGGTACGAATTTTTTATCGTACCACCTTTTAATTTGCTTATCTTAGATTACTCTTTAACTTCGAGAACCTCTACATCAAATACAAGTCCACAGCACTTATTTGAGCTCTTAACTACTCTGCATACATATTTCTTATCACATGTGAGATTTGGTGTTCTTCCACTTACTGCAACAAGAACAGGTACACCATCACACTTTGTCTCATATACAATTCTATCATCAGGAAGATAACCATCCTGCTTTTCTACTAGAGCCCAATCGCTAGTTGGTTTAAATTCGATAATTGCACCAACTGCATTGTAGTCTCTTTCAAGAACCATAGAAGCCAGAAGCTTTGGACTTCTCTGATCTGCATGACATGCTGTCATTGAAACCATTGAAATTATTAATACCAAGCAAACAACAATCTTTAAAATTCTCTTTGTGTTCATAGTTATTCTCCTTTAATCATCTGAACCAAGTATAACTAATGAGCACTAGTCTAAAAACACCTACAAAGGCATTATAGGCACCTTTATTTTCTTCTTAATCAAAAAATATCCGAATTTTGAGTAGTAGCACAAATACATTTCCTTCAAACAAGCTGATACTAGCCACTTTCAACCGTTTTGAAAAATACAACAAGTTTTACTTAATAATATTAATATTATTACATCGTACTAATATTAATCCCTATTCGAAGCAATTTTGTCTGTAGTAACTCTATCTATTTCTTCCTTCAAGGAGAGCATATAATCTGAAAACTTAACTTGCTCTTTTCCATATGTGTACTGTAAATCATATTCCAAAGGAAGCCATGTACTAATATCTGACTCGTTATGCTGGATAACAGCTTCTAACTTATCAATAGCTTTATATATCTTCGCTTCTACTGTCTTCTGACTATTCATCTCTTCGAATAGATTAGTCCATTCATCCCTCTCAGCTTCTGGAAATGAACTAATCCAATCATTAAGTACAGTTTCTTCCACCTTTGTATCAGAAGAAGTCTTCTCAAATGTAGGAATATCTCCTGTAAAAGCTTCACCAAGATCATGGATAAGACACATCCTAATCACTTTACTGATATCTGCTTCAGGAAACTCATCACCAACAAGCATTGCCATCACTGCCATGCGCCAACTATGCTCTGCTACACTTTCCTGTCTTCCTGAAGATGTATAGCAATGTCTCGTATTGCACTTAAGTTTCTCACAAACACTTAAAATCTCTAATAACTTATCTGGTCTCATTCACTTCTCCAAAATCCAAGCTATACCCTTAGCAACTCTTTCACTAGCTCCAGCGAAATGTCCACCGTCATTCCACTCGAAAACAACTCTTTCAATACTAGTACTCTGCTTAAGTAGTTCGTACTGTTTCTGCGTAACTTCCCCAACCTTACTCATAACTGGATTTTTGATCAACGGCTCCTTATCACCAAGACTTAAGTAAACCTCAGAAGCAGATATTGGCAGTTTGTTTTCGATATAGTCACTCCATCCGGGATACCATAATGAACCTGAACACGATACGGCCCCATCGAAAACACTCTCTTCATAAATCGAATATAACGAGAATAATCCAGCTAGTGAATAACCAACTACATACACTTCTTTATGCTCAGGATAAAGCCTACCCAACTCATTCTTTACAAAACCAGAAATTGAACCAAGAAACTCTTTGGCATTCCCATTAAAAGTTCTTCCTTTGATGGCATCATCGCAAGCCCAAGGAGTAAGATCGTCGTCCCAGTTATTGGTCATGTACTCGCATAGAATAAAATCTCTATTCGTTAGACTTTTGATTTTGTTAAACAATTCTGGTGTCACCATGTCCATACCAGGACTAACAATATAAATGAATACAGGCGCATTAGCATTAGTCTCAAAATATCTCATGAACTTACCTCTATAACTAATATAAATAGATAATAGTTCAATTTGAGCAAATTAAAAAGTCGTAGCAAGCTACGACTTTTTCTATCTCCTTTATGCAATTCTTCTTATTGTTGCAACATCTCTTACATCTGCGAAATTACTCTTAATAACGCCTGTAGTAGATGTTGAAGCATGTACGATATATCCATCACCAATGTAAATACTTACGTGATCCATATATCCGTCACCATTGTGATCGTTACATACAACGTCACCTGGGAGCATTTCTGAGCTTGATATTGCTGTACCATACTTAGAAATTGAATCGGCACTATGAGGAAGTGATATTCCATAATAGTTCGCATATACATACATTACAAATCCTGAGCAATCAAATCCAGAAGGACTTGAACCTGCATATACATATGAACAGCCTACATACTGTAAGCAATAATCAGCAAGTGGATTAGATCCACCGCCTCCACCACCTGAACCAGTGGATACTTCTGGCTTAGTAGTTGTACAAAGGGAACCTAATACATAATTACCCTTAGCAGTCTTGTACCAACCATTTGAAGTAGTAGCTACAACAGTAATCTCATCACCAGTATTAAGTACTCGAACGAGACCATAATCAGTACCAGGACCAGTTCGTAAATTCATAGAACAAGAAGCATATACTGTCATGCTTGCACTTGTCTCTGTGAATGATGAACCAGATGAAGTATCTGTATTAGTTGTTGTAGTCGTAGTTGTTGTCTGGGCAGGAGCCTTAGGCTTTGGCGTTGGTGTTGGAGTAGGCGTTGGTGTTGGTGGAAGAATCTCATCCGAAGATAAGAACTGTGACAACACAAAGCCCTCTGTACCATCGCTCATACGTATCTTAGACCATGTAGCACCATATGATATACGTGTTATTTTCTCTGAATAAATGAGTGAACCAATTGCCTCAGATTCAACGTCAGGTGCCTGACGAACATTACACTTAGTAGTTCTTATCCACATCTTGGATCCATCTAATGTGAACTCAGTTTCTTCGAGCAATTCAATAGGTACTCCCGTATCTGTTAACTGCTCTTCTACAACGAAGTTATTAGAACTCATTGCCTTACTAAGCTTTGTAGCATCAGAATAAGCTTCCTTCTTGATTCCTGGTGCATACACCAAAGGCTGAATCTGTTCCTGCTTCACGACCATTGAATACGAAGTATCAATGATCTGCAAGCCAACTTCATCTGGCGTGCCAATCTTATCGATACCAAAGAAGTTGACTGTTAAAGCTACGATAAGCATGCAACAACAAATCTTTGCTATTGTCTTAACCATGTTATCAGTAACTTTAAATTCTTTATTGTTTTTAGTCTTCGTAACCATGTACAAATTATAACATCACAAAAAACGCATAATGCGTGAAAAATGGGGTTTGTTATCATTTTGTAACAAAAAAGGCGGTGAAAACACCGCCTTTTCGATAAATAATTAAGTTTTCTTACAAATTAAGCTTCTTCTGACTCGTCAGCTGCTGGAGCTTCTTCCTCAACAGGATTGATTGGCTCAACTTCCTTGATGCTGATAGAGATACGTCTCTCTTCCTTCTTAACATCAATAACCTTAGCTTCAACTTCCATACCAACTGAAAGAACAACTGAAGGTGTCTCAAGTCTTACTGAAGAAATCTCAGATACGTGGCAAAGAGCATCGAGGTCTGGCTCAAGCTGTACGAAAGCACCGAAGTTAGTAAGTCTAACAACTGTACCCTTAACGATAGAACCTACTGGGATACGCTCCTCGATATTGTAGTAAGGATCATCCTCTTCCTTTCTGTAACCGAGAGAAATCTTCTTTGTCTCCTTGTCGAAGCTCTTAACATAAACTTCAACTTCCTGACCAACAGAAAGAACGTCAGATGGCTTCTTAATTCTCTTCCATGTGAGCTCTGTCTTATGAATGAGACCATCTACACCACCGATATCAACGAAAGCACCAAACTCTGGGAGGCTTCTTACGATACCTGTGTACTTCTTGCCTTCTTCAATCTCGTTCCAGATTGCATCAGCCTTTTCCTTACGCTCGTTAGAAAGAATTGCTCTGTGTGAACCAGAAATTCTCAAACGATTTCTCTTATCTGTATCATACTTCATGATCAATACATCAATTGTCTGACCCTTGTATGACTCTAAATCTGTAACTTCGCCAATCTTAAGCTGTGTCTTGTGGATATATACATCGATAGCACCAGCGTAGCTAGCAATAACGCCATCCTTAACAACACTTACGATCTTTACAGATACAACTGTCTTATTGTTGAAAGCTTCTTCGATAGCCTTCTTGTGCTTCTCCATATCAATCTGAGACTTAGAAAGGATAATCTCCTTACCCATATCAGAATTACGGATGCTCTTTACTGCAACAGTAACTTCCTGGTGCTCTGCAACTGCCTTATCAATATCGAACTCAGGATCTGCTTCAGCTTCTCTTCTAGGAATCTTTCCTTCTGACTTATCACGAACATCTACGTAAACGTAATCAGCGTCAGCCGAAGATACAACTCCCTTCACAATAGCTCCTCTCTTAAGCTGAGGAATACTATCGATATAGTCTCCAAAATTGATATCAGTCTGTTCCTGATTTGTCATAACATCGTTCTCGCTCATATTCGTGAACAACCTCCAAAATAATACATTCCGGCGTAGAAGCACCTGCAGTAATTCCAATCCTGTCGTCACTAGTTACCAACCCATCTAAGATTAGCTTCTTAGCTTCTTCAACATCAGATACTAGATACGTTCTAGCACATCTACTTCTGCAAACATCAAAAAGCTTACAAGTGTTAGAACTATTCACTGATCCTATGACTAGCATAACATCAGAAATCTCTGACATTTTTAAAGCTTCTTGTTGCCTACTTTCAGTAGTACTACATATTGTATCAAAAATACAAGATTTATCAATATTTTTTTCCACAATTGCACAAATCTCACTAAAAATCCGAACAGAAAATGTGGTTTGTGACACAAGTATGGAATTACTAAGTTCAAATGGAACTTGATCAAGCTCACTTGCATTGCTTACAACGAATACTTTATCCTTCGGAGCTTCACTACAAATACCAATAACTTCTGGATGACCTTTGGTTCCTGCAACAAGAATATTCTTGCCTTGAGAAGCGTACTCAGATACTATCTTATGTATTTTATTAACAAAAGGACAAGTACAATCAACTACTTCACAATTCTTACTAGATAGAACATTTCTATCCTCTGCTGTAACGCCATGAGCTCTTAATAGTACCAAGCTTCCTTCTTCAGCTTCTTCTGGTGTATTTATAAGATTAAATCCACCGCTTAAAAGGTCTCCAACTACTTGTTCATTATGTGTAAGAGCGCCAAGCATATATAGTTTCTTATCGCTACGAGTATTAAGTATCTCATTAGCTGTTGAAACCGCATTCTTAACGCCAAAACAAAAACCAGAAAGCTTTGCTACCTTAACAATCATTACTCGTTAACCTTTGAAAGAAGTGCCTCTAATGTCTCCTCGATTGTGATATCTGATGTATCAATCTCAATAGCATCATCTACCTTAACAAGTGGTGCAGCTGCACGAGTTGAATCCTGAAGATCACGATACTCAATATCCTTGAGTACTTCTTCATAAGACTGTGAGAAATCTCCACGCTCGTTAAGTTCCTTAAGTCTTCTCTCTGCACGCTTAGCAGAAGATGCTGTAAGGAAGAACTTATACTTAGCATTAGGAAGAACATTTGAACCAATGTCTCTACCATCGAGTACAAAACTCTGTGCCTTAGCAATCTCACGCTGCATATCTACCATCTTCTTACGAACTACTGGAAGTGCGCTGATATCAGAAGCATAACGTGATACTTCTGGAGTTCTAATCATTCCTGTAACATCTTCACCATCAAGGATCATGTGCTGATTACCATCGATAAATGCTACCTCAAGCACCATCTTTTCCATTAGCTTTGCTACCTGCTCCTCGTCTTTTGGAGAAACATCATTCTTAAGAGCATATAAACCACATGTTCTATACATTGCACCTGTATCAAGATACATGATGCCAAGCTTCTTTGACACACCCTTTGCTAATGTACTCTTACCTGAACCAGCAGGACCGTCAATTGCAATCTGATAAATATCCATAATAAATTCCTCCAATAATTAAATCGCTCTGTGACCTAAACCAATGGCAATCTCATTCAAATTCAAAAGACCAATTCCAAAATATAAACACACACTTAGGTGATCTTCATATCTAGCAATTGCAATCTTTCCACCTACATTAAATCCAACTGCCTTCTGTGAAATCTGAGCAACAGCTTCTCTAGCTGCACCAGCAACAGCGCCCTCTTCCTTATGCGTATCAGAAATAATGCCTGCCTTCTGTGCTGTTATAATTGCTTTCTCAATAATCTTAGAAACAGATGATACGAACTCTCCACCAAAGTCAATTGCAGCAGCTTTGATATTCTCCTCAAGAAGTTTCTCTTTAAGAATTGTCTCTTCTTCACGGTTCTCTGTAAGAGCCATCATTATTACAGCTGAAGAAGTATGTTTACTATCTGGAACTATATTCATAAGCTTCCGTCACTCTTTCTGTCACCTTCATAAACACTATACTGTGACCACAATTCTTCAAGTGCTTCGAACGAAGACTGAATATGCTCTTTACGATGCATACCGAGTGTTACAAGAAGCGCATTAATAATTGAAAGTGGCGCTGCTAGCGAGTCAACGAAAGATGCCATACTAGACTTAGCCAAAAGCTTAATGTCAGCGTTTTCTGTAAGTGCTGTATTATCCTTATCTGTAATAACGATAACTTTCGCGCCCTTCTTCTTAGCATATGCCATAGAATTAATTGTTCTCTGTGAATATCTTGGGAAAGATATTCCGATCATTACATCGTTACTTGTAATAGGCATGATCTGCTCGAAAACTTCATTAGCACTATTACTATGAATATGTACTACTTCATCGAAAAGTAAAGTCATATAGAAATGCATAAATGATGAAAGTGGTGAACTTGATCTAAGACCCATAAGATAAATCTTACGAGCACCAAGAATTGTATGTACAGCATCTTCAAAAGATGAAGTATCAATCTCGTTAAGTGTTGTCTTAAGGTTATCAATATCAGACTGAATGATATCTCTAATTGCAGAAGCATCATCTTCAAATCTGTCAGTAGCATTAAGACGCTGAACAGAAGTAAGCTTAGACTTGAGTTCCTCCTTAAGAGTGTTCTGGAAATGAGGATAACCATCAAATCCAAGTTCCATTGTGAAACGTACTACTGTAGACTCTGATACACCAGTTGCCTCACCTAACTTAGAAGCAGTCATATATGCTGCTTTATCATAATTATCAAGGATATAGTTAGCAATTGCTCTATGTCCCTTACTCATTGTATTTAATCTAATATTAATCTCATCAAAAATTAAACTCATATAACCCACGTCCCTATTATTCTTCATCAAAATCACTAGGTAAATCTAACCCAGCTGAAGCACCTTCTTCATTCTGCTGAAGAAGTCCATCAATAGACAACTGTCTGTTATCACTAATACCAGCAGCATCTTCGAGTGACTGCTCAAGATCTCTGATTGTCTTATAACTCATAAGTTCCATAGCAGGAAGTTCATCAATTGAACTAATACCAAACTCAAGAAGGAACTGTTCAGAAGTCTTAAATAATGTTGGTCTACCAGGAGCATCAAGAGTACCAGCTTCTTCAATCCAACCTCTATCGAGAAGTCTTGAAATAATGCTATCAGATGATACACCTCTTACCGCCTCAACCTGAGCTCTAGTAACAGGCTGATTATAAGCAACAATCGCCAAAGT
Source organism: Clostridia bacterium (assembly GCA_024403735.1). GTDB lineage: Bacteria > Bacillota > Clostridia > Saccharofermentanales > Saccharofermentanaceae > Saccharofermentans. Next base: position 80,084 of record JAKSRG010000001.1, on the reverse strand, counting down.
CTCATATGAAGCCTGACTTAGTGGAGGTCTCATTCGAGGCATGAACATGCGCTCAATAACTTTCTTCATCGAAGGCTTCGTACACATAATGTATGAATCTTCAATCTTTCTAATAAGAAGACCACCCCAAGGATTACTTGAATAACTAGCGATAAGTTTATCCATAGCTTTGATGATAAGTGTCTTATCAATTCCTGTGATCTCTTCTAATCTATCAATTGTAATAGCCTCACCACTAACGAACAAAATCGCTTCAAGAGCACTAGAAAGCTCCTGAACTGGCAATTCAAAATCATCTACAATCTCAGCCTGCTTAACGGTTGTTTTCGATGGCTTCTTAGGCATTTCTTCTTGAACAAGAATATCTTCAAGGGACTGCTCGCCTGAGATATGCTCATCATTATTCAATTCATCTTTGCTCATTTAAGCTTCCCCCTTTCTCTTTTCTTCAAGAAGTATTACATCAAATGGTTTCTTCTGCTCAGCGCAAATCTTGTCGCTTCTTAATAACTCAAGAACTGCTAGAAAACCAACTATTCTATCAATTTTATCGACTTTCTTACCCGCAAAGAGCTCATGGAAAAACATCTTTCCGCGCTTGGTAATAGAATTCCATACGCTCTTCATTCGTTCTCTTACAGATAACTTATCTCGCTTAAGAATGTGAGTAATCTTTGATGAGATATCAGCAAATCTAATCTCATTTCGCTTACATACTGCATCTACTGCTTCATCAAACATCTTAGGATCAAACTCTTGAGGTGGAGCTTCGAACTCGATATCAAGAGACTTAGCTGTTGATGGAACTCGATAATAGCAATTCGAGAATTCAGAATGTCTAGTCTTAAGTTCACCTGCAAGAAACTTAGCTCTTTTGTATCTCAAAAGACTGATTACCAATTCTTCACGAGGGTCTTCCTCATCAGTTGTATCATCAAATCTGTTATTCGGAATTAACATCCTAGACTTGATATGAACGAGTGTGGCTGCCATTACAATGAAGTCAGAAGCTACTTCCATATCGAGTTTCTGCATCTTATCAAGATGCTCCATGTACTGTGCAGTTACTTCAGATATTGGAATATCGTAAATATCAATATCATTCTTCTCTATCAAATGAAAAAGCAGGTCAAGAGGACCTTCAAAATGTCTGATCTTCAAATCAGGCTTAAGACTAACATTCTCTGACATCTGCTTTCTCCTTTCAAATAATAGTGTGATACATCAATCAATCAATTAATCAACATTAAAATCAATGAACAAATCAATTCAATAACTTTCTCAAACGGCCAAGAAATGAATTCAATTATCAATGACAAGGCTGACAATCTAATAAGCATACCCAATATGATTAAACCAAACAAAATCATCGGAGCAAACTGCACATACTTACGGAAGAAATTGCTGTATCTAAATCTTACTGGCAATACACCTACCCAGAAATTAAATCCATCAAGAGGCGGAATTGGAATAAGGTTAAAACCTAAAAGTGTAAGATTAATTGCATGGAAGATTGATAAAAACTGTCTGATAAGACTAAACCAAATAATTGAATGGTCAGTTAATGCAGCAATCAAAACATACACAATAGCTGCAATCAATGCCATTATGAAGTTCGCGAAAACACCCGATAAATCAACAATAACATTAGATAGCTTCTTGCTTTTTAGTTTATCGTAATTGCCAGGATTTACTGGTACTGGCTTACCCCAACCAAAGCCTAAAAGAATGAGAAAAATCATTCCTTTTAAATCAATATGAGCTAGTGGATTAAGTGTCATACGACCTAAATTCTTAGCTGTATCATCACCTAATAAATGTGCTGAGAACGCATGTGCGAACTCATGTCCTGCGAAAGCCAAAGACAATGCAAGAAAATACATAATAATCACAAAAGCAATCTCTTTAGGGTCACTAATGCCACTATTCAATAAGCTAAAAAGCATATTTCACTAATCCTCTCTAAATATGGTTAATGGGAAAGCCCTGAGAATCAGGACTTCCCCAACCTAAACTAACCAATTATATATTTATATAATCAAGCCTTTGCAATAGCGAAGAATACCTTCTCACCATTGATTGATACTTCTGTACCATTCTCTGATGGAGCAGCTTCAATAGATGTTGCAAGAACTACAGATGCAATTGCATCCTTCTTCTTCTCAATGATTGAAGCAATCTTATCGTTGCCGCTATATGTAAGTGTGATACGATCTGTAACTTCGAAGTCTGAATCCTTACGGAGGTTCTGGATCTTAGAGATCATTTCTCTTACGAAACCATCCTCGATAAGCTCATCAGTAAGAACGATGTTAAGAGCAACTGTAACACCCTTATCAACCTGAGTTGAAAGACCTTCTGGCTGAACTGTCTCTACAATGAAATCTTCCTCAACCATCTCGAATGCTTCACCATCAACAGTGATTGTAACAGGACCATTCTTAACGGCTGCAAGAATTTCCTTACCATTCAAGTTAGCGATTACTTCCTTAGCTGCGTTGAGCTTTGGACCGAACTTTCTACCGCATGTTCTGAGCTGTGGCTTAAGCTTATAATCAACGAGTTCACCAGCATCAGCGAGGAACTTAATATTTCTTACATTAAGCTCACCACAAACAATTGCGCCATACTCTTCATTGAGATCTGTATCAGCAACAACATATACATCAGAAAGTGGCTGTCTAATCTTCATTGAAGCAGCATTTCTAGCAGCATTACCAAGAGCAACTACATTCTGAATAAGTGTCATCTTCTTCTCGAGTTCGCTATCAATGAGGCTCTCATCAACTTCTGGACAATCACACATGTGGATTGAAAGAGGAGCATCAGGACTTACTGTACGAACGAGGTTCTGATAGATAGACTCTGTTACGAATGGAACAAATGGAGCTACAAGTCTTGAGAACTTATCAAGAACTGTGTAGAGAGTCATAAATGCATCAGACTTATCCTTTGTCATCTCACCAGCCCAGAAACGATCACGACAACGACGAACATACCAGTTAGAAAGTTCATCTGTGAAATCCTGAATTGCACGAGCTGCTGAAGTGATGTCATATGCGTACATCTTCTCATTAACTGTCTTGATGATTGAGTTAAGTCTTGAGAGAACCCACTTATCCATTACACAAAGTGATGATGTATCAAGTGTGTGCTCATTAGGATTAAACTTATCAATCTCAGCATACATGATGTAGAACGCATATGTATTCCAAAGAGTACCCATGAACTTTCTCTGACCCTCTTTTACATAATCATGTGAGAATCTATTTGAAAGCCAAGGAGCATTAGCACTATAGAAGTACCAACGAGCTGCATCAGCACCCTGGTTATTAAGGATATCCCAAGGAGATACAACGTTACCCTTATGCTTACTCATCTTGACACCATTCTCATCCTGTACAAGACCCATTACGATACAGTTCTTAAATGGAGCTCTACCGAAGAGAACTGTTGAAATAGCGATAAGAGAATAGAACCAACCTCTTGTCTGGTCGAGAGCCTCTGAAATGAAATCACATGGATAGTGTGAATCAAAGAACTCTTTGTTCTCAAATGGATAGTGATACTGAGCAAATGGCATTGCACCTGAATCGAACCAACAGTCGATAACTTCGTTAACACGTGTCATCTTACCACCACACTCTGGGCACTTGAGATGAACGTTATCAACATATGGCTTATGAAGCTCGATATCTTCTGGACAGTCATCACTCATGCTCTTAAGTTCTTCAATAGAACCGATGCAATGACGGTGACCACACTCACACTCCCATACTGGAAGTGGTGTACCCCAATAACGCTCACGTGAGATACCCCAGTCAACTACGTTCTCGAGGAAGTTACCCATACGACCATCTCTGATTGTCTCCGGATACCAGTTAACCATTCTATTAGAAGCAAGGAGCTGATCCTTCATCTTGCTCATCTCAATGAACCATGTTGATCTAGCATAGTAAATAAGTGGAGTATCACATCTCCAGCAGAATGGATAATCATGCTCATAAGGCATCTTCTTAAGGAGCTTAGCCTCCATGTTGAGCTTCTTAATTACGAGTGGATCTGCGTCCTTAACAAAAAGACCAGCAAACTCACCACAGCACTCTGGAAGCTTACCATCTTCCTTAACGAGCTGAATGAATGGAAGATCATTTGTACGACCTACTCTAGCATCGTCTTCACCGAATGCAGGAGCAATATGTACGATACCTGTACCATCGCTCATTGTTACATATGAATCAGATACTACATAGTGGCTCTTCTTCTTAGAAGCCTTGAGTTCCTCATCAGCATATGGAAGGAGTGGCTCATACTCGATACCGCAGAGCTCATTACCCTTCATTGTCTTAACTGTCTCGTAGTTCTCGAAAAGTGTAGCAACAAGAGTTGAAGCCATGTAGTAATATACATCCTTCTCTGAACCATCAAGATCTGTAGAAACCTTAATCAATGAATACTCATCTGTTGGTGACACGCAGAGAGCAACGTTAGAAGGAAGTGTCCATGGTGTTGTTGTCCATGCAGCAAGGTATGTATTCTCCTCACCCTTAACCTTAAATCTAACGAATACTGAATTCTCCTTAACGCACTTATAACCCTGAGCTACTTCGTGTGATGAAAGAGCTGTACCACAACGTGGGCAGTAAGGAACAATCTTGTGACCCTTGTAGAGCATTCCCTTATCCCAAATTGTCTTAAGAGCCCACCACTCAGACTCAATATAGTTGTTATCATATGTTACGTATGGGTTCTCCATATCAGCCCAGAAACCAACACGGTCAGACATGTGCTCCCACTCGTCCTTATACTTCCAAACAGATTCCTTACACTTCTTGATGAATGGCTCTACACCATAATCTTCAATCTGTGGCTTACCGTTAATTCCGAGCAACTTCTCTACTTCGAGCTCAACTGGAAGGCCATGTGTATCCCAACCAGCCTTAAAAGTAACGCTAGCACCCTTCATTGCATAGAATCTAGGGATCAAATCCTTGATTACACGTGTCTTAATATGTCCAATATGTGGCATACCATTTGCAGTTGGTGGACCATCATAAAGTGTGAATGTTGGAGCACCATCTTTTGGAGCTCTAATTGACTTCTTATAGATGTCATTCTCTTTCCAGAACTCTAATACTTCTTTTTCGCGATCGATAAAATTCATATCGCTAGATACTTTTTTATACATAAATAGGTCACCTTCCTAATAAAATATCTATAATTAAAAACATTATTAAACTAATCGAAAACAATCAGCTCAACAAAAGTTCGCAGAATACGCCTAAAAGCATAAACTGACTAGTTATTATAATAATTAATTTTCGATAAAGTCAAGGTCTTAGCTGAAACCACATTCAAAAATAAGGAATAAAACATTAACGCGAACTTTTTTGAACTTTTCTCAAAAACTTTTTGCAAATATCACCAAATTTATACTTTACGAATCCAAGATTTTCTTTATAATATTTGACAGGATTATATTACAAACATATTACAGGAGGATGCAATGGAGCACTTACCACAGAAGCAGCATATGGCGATTGACCTTACTTCTTCACTTGTTTCTATTGCTTCTACTTTTTGTAGTTGTTCTTTTTGATTTTTGGAAGTCAGTATTTTTTAATACTGGCTTTTTTATTAGCGTGAAAAACAAAAATAATATATATGGAGGTTTACATAATGAGTAAAAGAGAAGACATTAAGAAAGTTTTGATCATCGGTTCTGGTCCAATTATCATTGGTCAGGCTTGTGAGTTCGACTACTCAGGTACTCAGGCTTGTAAGGCACTTCGTAATCTTGGTTATCAGATTGTTCTTGTTAACTCAAACCCTGCAACAATTATGACAGACCCAGAGATTGCTGATATTACTTACATCGAGCCATTGAACGTTAAGAGACTTGAGCAGATTATCGAGAAGGAGCGTCCAGACGCACTCCTCCCTAACCTTGGTGGCCAGTCAGGTCTTAACCTTTGTTCTGAGCTTTATCAGACAGGTGTACTTGATAAGTACAACGTAAAGGTTATCGGTGTTCAGGTTGACGCTATCGAGCGTGGTGAGGACCGTATCGAGTTCAAGAATACTATGGATGAGCTTGGTATTGAGATGGCAGCATCTGAGATTTCATACAATGTAGATGAGGCTCTTGCAATTGCTGATAAGCTTGGATATCCAGTTGTACTTCGTCCAGCATACACAATGGGCGGTACAGGTGGTGGTATCGTATATAATAAAGAAGAACTTAAGGTTGTAGCAGAGAGAGGTTTCCAGGCTTCACTCGTTGGCCAGGTACTTGTAGAGGAGTACATTGGTGGATGGGAAGAGCTCGAGCTCGAAGTTGTAAGAGACTGCGAAGGAAACATGATTACAGTATGTTTCATCGAGAACATTGACCCAGTTGGTGTTCATACAGGTGATTCATTCTGTTCAGCTCCTATGCTTACAATTCCAGAAGATGTTCAGAAGGAACTCCAGAGACAGGCATATAAGATTGTAGATAAGGTACAGGTTATCGGTGGTACTAACGTACAGTTCGCTCGTAATACACAGACAGGTAGAGTAGTAGTTATCGAGATTAACCCAAGAACATCAAGATCATCAGCACTTGCTTCTAAGGCAACAGGTTTCCCTATCGCTTTAGTATCAGCTATGCTTGCAACAGGACTTACACTTAAGGATATTGAGTGTGGTAAGTACGGTACACTTGATAAGTATGTTCCAGATGGAGATTATGTAGTAATCAAATTCGCTCGTTGGGCATTTGAAAAGTTCAAGGGCGTTGAAGATAAGCTTGGTACTCAGATGAGAGCCGTAGGTGAAGTTATGAGTATCGGTAAAACATACAAGGAAGCTTTCCAGAAGGCAATCAGATCTCTTGAGACAGGTCGTTATGGTCTTGGCTTTGCTAAGAACTTCAATGAGCTTTCAAAGGAAGAACTTCTTCAGAGACTTACAATTGCTACATCAGAAAGACAGTTCCTTATGTATGAAGCTCTTCGTAAGGGCGCTACAGTAGATGAACTCTTCGAGCTTACAAAGATTAAGCATTGGTTCATTGAGCAGATGAAGGAATTAGTTGAGGAAGAAGAAACTCTTATGGCTAATAAGGGTAAGGTTCCAGAAGCTAAAGCTCTTACACAGGCTAAGAAGGATGGTTTCTCAGATAAGTATTTAAGTCAGATTTTAAATGTTACTGAAGATGAAATCAGAAATGCAAGAAAAGCAATCGGTGTTGTAGAAGCATGGGAAGGCGTACATGTATCAGGTACAGAAGATAGTGCTTACTACTACTCAACATACAATGTAGAAGACAAATCTACAATCAATACAGATAAGCCAAAGGTAATGATTCTTGGTGGTGGTCCTAACAGAATCGGTCAGGGTATCGAATTTGACTACTGCTGCGTACACGCTGCATTTGCTCTTAAGGAAATGGGCTTCGAGACAATCATCGTTAACTGTAACCCAGAGACAGTTTCTACAGACTACGATACATCTGATAAGCTCTACTTCGAGCCACTCACACTTGAGGATGTACTCAGTATCTATAAGAAAGAAAAGCCAGTTGGTGTTATCGCTCAGTTCGGTGGTCAGACACCTCTTAACCTCGCTAACGATCTTAAGAAGAACGGCGTAAACATCCTCGGTACTTCACCAGAAGTTATTGATATGGCAGAGGACCGTGACCTCTTCCGTGCAATGATGGAGAAGCTCAACATCCCTATGCCAGAGGCTGGTATGGCTGTAACTGTTGAGGATGCTCTCAAGATTGCTGATGAGATTGGTTACCCAGTAATGGTACGTCCTTCATACGTTCTTGGTGGTCGTGGTATGGAAGTTGTTGATAACCCAGATAGCCTTAAGCTCTACATGGCAGCAGCTGTTGGTGTTACACCAGATCGTCCTATCCTTATCGATAGATTCCTCCGTCACGCTACAGAGTGCGAAGCTGATGCTATCGCTGATGGTAAGCACGCTTATGTTCCAGCTGTAATGGAGCACATTGAGCTTGCAGGTGTTCACTCAGGTGACTCAGCTTGTATCCTCCCTTCTAAGAATATTCCTGCTGATCTCGTTGAGACAATCAAGGAATACACAAGAAAGATTGCTGAAGAAATGGGCGTTGAAGGTCTCATGAACATGCAGTACGCAATCGAAGATAACAAGGTATACGTTCTCGAGGCTAACCCACGTGCTTCACGTACAGTACCACTCGTATCTAAGGTATGTAACGTTAAGATGGTTAAGCTCGCTACTCAGATCATGACACGCGAACTTACAGGCGCTTCTTCACCTATCGAAGGCATGAAGGAAGTTCATCCTAAGTACTATGGTGTTAAGGAAGCTGTATTCCCATTCAACATGTTCCAGGAGGTTGACCCTGTTCTTGGACCTGAGATGCGTTCAACTGGTGAGGTTCTTGGTCTTTCAACAGATGTTGGCGAAGCATTCTTCAAGGCTCAGGAAGCTACACAGTCCAAGCTCCCAACAGAGGGTACAGTTCTCTTCACAGTAAGTAACAAGGATAAGCCAGAGCTTGTTGAAGTTGCTAAGAAGTTTGAAGAGTGTGGTTTCAAGATTGTTGCTACAGGCAGCACACATGAACTCCTCGTTGCTAACGGCATTAAGTCTACAAGAATTAACAAGATGCAGGAAGGCCGTCCAAACATCGTTGATGAAGTTATGAATGGTAACATCCAGCTCATCATCAACACACCTGCTCAGGGTGCTGAGAAGTCATTCGATGACTCTTATGTTCGTAAGACAGCTATTAAGGCTAGAGTTCCATACATGACAACAATGGCTGCATGTAAGGCAACAGCTGATGGTATCTACACAGTTATCAAGGAAGGCGAAATTGGAGTTAAGTCACTCCAGGAAATCCACGCTTGCATTGAGTAATTGCTAGTAAAATTCCTAGAATCAATCAGGGATGACCGAGAACAATCTTGGTCATCCCTTTTCTTATAGTTTGATTTAATTGACATAAGTGAACCTTACTTTTACTCAAGTTTTCTCCTGCGCTTGTTTTAATACCTCCTCGATAAACTTTCTGATTGAAGTCTCATATCTCTTCCTATAGTTCTCACTATAAAGGTTCAAAAACCTATCAGTCAATTCCAAATGATTATTAGCTTCTTCGAGTGAATACATACCATTTCTAAAGCTCTCTACATATCCAGGGATATTGTTCTCAAACATACCTGAACGCATACTACATAAAAAGAATGAATAAATACCTAAAGATTTAGAATAACGTTTTTTAGTCAATTCACTCTTACAAACCTCGAATTCATTACAACTTTTGACTTTTTCTAAAAAGGGAATCAGATAACTATCAAAGATATCGCCAACAATATTAACCCAATCATCTCCTGTATATTCTTTACCACTCATAGGACATTTAGTATAAAGATCAATATCAAAATAGTGGTTAGTCATTCCTTCAGTAAAGTATCCATATTCAGGAACTAAATCTCTCAATGTAATATTATCGATCTGATATGACAACCATATCTCTTTAACACTTTCAGTTAGCTCATAATCAGCAATAGCGAATATCAACACCTCAGAGTGAAAACCATTAGCGCCATTATTTGCTACAGACTTCTTATGGTGAACCATTAAGTATCCCCCATCAATTGGCTTCCACCAGTCCATTCCCTTCGTCTTAAATCCAGCCTCTTTAAGCTTGGCTTTCAATGCCTTATTGACAACATCTTTTATTTCCATAATGTCACCAGTTTATTTCATCAACTCTATCAAGAAACTTCTTATATGTATCATTAATAAGCACATATTTAAGTTTATTCTTATCGCACCCTTCTCTTACACGTGCATTCTCTTTCTGAAGCATCTCTACAGTGTAGCTATCTTTATGAGCACGCTTCTCAATACAATTCTCATATGCTTTAATCGTTATGAAATGCTTATTAATATATGCATCACTGAAACAAATGCAAAGATACTTAATCTCTTTTATATAGTTAGAATCAAATTCAGTCTGCCAATTAAAAGGAATGTAACAACCCTCAACAATTAAATCCTGCTTATTCTCAATAGTAGTCTTAATAATCTCACGAGTTACAGGCCATACAACTTTTGTTAATTCCTCAACAGATGACTCTGGTGTCAAATTAGTTAATCCTGATCTGATAAGTCCCATTTTTATATGGTCCTGTGAATAATAAGGTGCCTTTTTCTTATTCAATAATTTGTGTGCCAAATTAGTCTTACCTGTATGTGTAGCTCCTGTAATAAGTATAATCATTTCTCTATCTCCCCTTTATATCACTCGAAAACATATCGACAACAAATACCTTCTGTAACGAATTCTCCGCCACTACATTCATAAGGTATTTCCTTAATCGAAACAAATCCAAGCTTTTTTAAAACATTAGCTGAAGCTTCATTTTCCTTTGCACAAGATGTAATTATCTCATTAACTCCAAGGTCATTATGCGAGAAATCCAACACTTCTCTCATAGCTTCAGTAACAAATCCACTTCCCCAGTATTTCCTACCGAGATTATATGAAATATCCCAGTGAGGATCAGTATCTTCATCATTCCAATATATTAAACAAGTTCCAACAATCTTCATTGTTTCCTTAGATTGAATTATCCATCTAAACCACTTGTTGTTATTAATCTGATTTATTTCAAAATCAACAAATTCTTCAACATCTTTAATATCGTCGCTAGCCTTCCACCACATATATTTAGATACTTCTATGTCAGACATCCAGCAACTAAATATCTCTTCTACATCTTCTTTACAGATCTGTCTAAGGATAAGTCTATCAGTCTCTAATAGTGGTGTTTCCACAATCGTCTCTACTCGACAATTACTAATATATCTATCTGACCACAACTGAACTTCAATATATTTGCGATTGTGTTTCTCAAGGAACTTCAAAACATCATAATCATATTCTTCCAGCTGAGCTTCTAAATCGCTCAATGTAAGAACATCAACAGTACCTTCGTTTTGAATAATTGCACCACTATCTCCGATTGTAAAACTAATGTGATCTTGGCTAATACCATCAAGAGTTAATCTAGTTTCTATCCCATTTCCAAACCACTCTTTAAGATATTCTGAATCACCAATTGTAAAAGACAATGGATGTGTTTCTTCAGGTTTTCCACCTAATTCAATAAATCTCTTATATAGGAATTCATCCTGTCTACATCTGAGGCTATAGTAATTCTCAAAATCAGCAAACCTATAGAACGCCTGTGTATCAGGATGTTTCTTTGCCATCTCATAAGCCAAACTAAATGCGTCTTCTTTATTTAATCGCATAATATTCATAAGCGGCTTACAATCTGGGTGACAATAGTTTTTTAGTATAAGTTCTCCCATTTTGTTCATATCAATATCTGCTATAAGATATTAAGAACTATCTCTTTTGATAACACACTAGGTAATAACTTCTACAAATAGTCATAGTGCTCCAAGCTAGTTCCTAATAGTATCTCACTCATCTACCTTCATCTTATTCTCATATGCAAACTATTATCTTAGAAATCGAGAAAAAAGTATATCAATATAAGCACTATTTTTTTGCTAAAAACACTCCGTATTCGCTAATAGAAATGGAGTTTCAATCCTATCAATGAAACAAGTCATTTTTCGATAAAATCATGCCAAGAAATCACTCATTACTACATGTTATTTCAAAAAGAACGTTTCGTCAGATTTTCTGAACTTTTGGGAACCCAAACTAAAAGAAATGCCCCGAAAAGCGGACACTTTCTCGGGGCATTCTTAGTAAAACTATGAAAGACTTACGGAATACATTACTTCATCAAATCAGGTTCAGTCCAAAGGTTAAGCTTTGTTCCAATGCCCTTCTCAAGAGCATTTCTGTAGCACACTGTTCCCCATGCTACGTCTTCTACTGGCATACCACCAACAGAATAAATAACAATCTCACCTTCCTTACGGTGAACCGGAGCGTTACCAACAAGGATATCGCCCAAGTCTTCAAGCTGTTCTGGCTTCATCTTACCTTCTGCTATAAGATCTTCAACATGAACTGCAGTAATAGGTACTGTGTTATATGCCTTAGGAGCATACTCTTCCTCCCATGCTTCATAAAGCTTAATGTTATCAGCTACTGAACGAGCTCTGTTAATAAGGAAATCATCATCAAATCTAAGAGCTGCAGTTGTCTCGATAATTGCTCCTGGCTTAATCCACTCTTCCTTAATATATGGATATAATTCTGGATCACCCGTTGGAGATGATGTTGAAACAGATACAATATCAGCATCCTTCACTGCTTCTTCAATTGTCTCAACACCGTAGACCTCGACGCCAGGATGAGCTTTCTTAACGTCATTAATAAATTTCTCGAGAGAAGCTTTACCTCTACCCTTTACCTTAACGGTCTTAATCATTGGACGAACCGCAAATGCTGCCTCAAGAGCTGTCTTACTCATTACACCAGGTCCAACGATACCAACAACTTCAGAGTTCTCTGGCGCAAAGTATCTAAAACCTACGCCTGGCACAGCACCTGTTCTATATGCAGATAAAATATTAGCTGACATATATGCAAGAGGAGCACCTGTATCTTTATCGTTAAGTGTAAGCATAAGGATTGATCTTGGAAGACCCTTCTCCTTGTTTGCAACATTTGAACCATACCACTTCATACCAGCCATATCGAACTTACCACCGAGGTAAGCTGGCATTGCCATAAATCTTCTGTCTGGACCATCTACTGGCATCTCAGGGAATGGTGATGACTCTGGGAATGTAACCATTGTTCCGTGTGAGTTACCATTAGCACCACCCATACGGTAGTTACCAATCTTCATAAGCTTGAACATTTCTTCCATTGTATCAACGCAGCCCTTCATATCCTTAACGCCTGCCTTGATCATGTCTTCTTCACTCAAATAAATAAAATCAATTGCTGGAAATTCACTCATAATAATTCCCTCCTATTTATTAATCCTTCTTTTTTCTTCTTGCTGCTAAGTACATATCACTTTCCATTGCCATAACTTCATGCATTGGAATCGGAGTAAAAAGTGGTCTTTTAACTCTGAACTTGCACCAAAGAACTGAATAAATGCCAAGTAATACAAAGATGATTCCATCAATCTCGAAAATTAGAAGTCTCTGAGCTGGATCATCTGAAATATTCCAAATCATAAATGCTGTACCTATTGCAGCAATGATAGGAAGCACTGGTCCAAAAGGAACCTTAAATGTACGTGGTGCTTTTGGAAGTCTTGCTCTAAAAATGACTACGTTGATATTTGAAATAACGTATGAAACCATCCAGAAAACAATAGCAACGTTAATCATAAAGATAAGTGAATCACTTGTAGAAAGACCAACTGCATTTGCAATAATTTCAACTAATCCAATACCAAGAATTCCGATATAATAAGCTCCTCTTTTATTCTTCTTAAGGAAGAATGTTGGAAGAAGATTAATCTTAGCCATACCTGCACACATAAAAGAGAATGAACTCATAGCCGAGTTAACTGTACTAACTACTGCAAGTGCTGATACAAGTATCATCCAGTATGAACCAAACCTACCAAGTAATGCTGTACCAAAGAGAATATGTGGTGAAGCTGAAGCTCCAAGATCTTCATAGGCAGTATACTTTGTCATACCAACAACAAGGAAAATCTGCATAAGGAGAATAATTACTAAGCTTAAAACCATTCCAAGTGGTACGTTTCTTCTCTCATTTTTAATACTCTTTGCAATTGGAATAACGAATTCACAACCGATAAACAAGAAGAACGCAAGTCCTAAAAGTCCAAATGTATCAGGAATTGTATCAGCGAGGTTAGATGGCTGAGAAACTTGCTCACCAGTACCAATTCCAAGTGTTCCAAGAATACCCATAATCATCAATGAACCAATAAGAACATATGCAACAACATTCTGTATCTTCGCAAAGATATCAACACCTCTTAAATTAGCAAAGATAAGGATTACTACCATCGCTACACTGAATACCCATGAAGGTATGCCTGTATCGAAAACACTATTAATCGCATTACCAAACATCGCACATTCGACAGTTCCTGCAATCATCTGACAAACAAGATAACCACCTACCATCGTAAGAATTGTAACGAATGGACCCATACCAGCTAATGTATACTGAGCAAGACCACCTGTGAGATTTGGCATTAAAGCATTAAGTTCAGCCATTGAAAGAGCTGTAAGAATATTAATCGCACAAGCGATTATCATCGTAATAATAAAACCTGTACCAAGGATACTTGCACCCTGTCCAAGAGACATAAGGCAACTCGTAGCTACAATCAAGCCTACACCAGTAGCAATGGCACTAAATAAACCTAATTTTTTGTTCACTAGAAAACACCTACTTTACTTAAGAGCATCAAGTCCTTCTTCACCTGTACGAACTCGAATAACATTTGTGATTGGAGATACAAATATTTTTCCATCACCAATATGACCTGTATAAAGCTCCTTCTTAATTGTCTCTACTGCTTTTTCAACAATGTGATCTTCAACTATAAGCATGATGTATGTCTTAGGAAGAAGTTCCATCTCAACATTCTCTTCTGGAAGATATTCATAAGTACCTCTCTGAACGCCACAACCAATAGCCTGCATAACAGTCATACCTGTAACACCCACTTTTGTAAGTGCTGACTGAAGCTTTGAAAGCTTGCTGCTGGATGTAATAATCTCAATCTTTGATAGTTCCATAACTAATTCCTCCTAGCTTTTACATAAGAAAAGGCGCCCGACCGAAATACCGGTCAGACGCCTTTGTCTTAAATTCTTTTTCATTATATTAAAATTGATTCACATAATTAAATTGTATAAATCGGAACTTATAAATCAAGTATTTTTTCTTTATATTTATTTCCATGCACTTGCTTAAGATATTTACTTGGTGTTATACCTGCAAACGACTTAAAGTCTTTAATAAACTTTGGCTGATCATAATAACCTAACTCCATCACTCTCTTAGTAAATTTCTCATCTGGTCCGTAATTCAGTAAATCAATCGCATTCTGAAACTGAATTATCTTACAAAATGTTTTTGGTGAGAAACCCATAAGTTCAATAAAAACTTTATTTATATATCTTTCAGAGTAATCCGTTCTTATGCTCAATTCAGATATCTTAACAAGGCCACCAGACTTATAAATCATATCCTTAACAGCCATACATAGTTCCATTTTGCCAGCTGGTTTTTGATGTTTGTTTTCGAGCAGTTCGTATTCCTCAAGGAATACTTTTACTCTCTCTTCAAAATCATTTGTTTCTGCCATCCTACGAATAATATTCTTATCATCAATCAAATCAACAAGCAAAACTCTCTTCTCAATAAGATCTTTAAGATAAGTATTAACGCCTGCTGGGAAAAAGCCCGGCATAAATCTTATGCCAAATATTTCTCTTTTTCCTTCCCAATGTTGACTCGAACACTTAAGAACTGTTCCACAAGCAAAAGCATTCATCTCATGCTCGCTATACTCAAAAAGTAAATCAATACACCCATCAGGAACACAAGCTAAATCAGTAGGCTCATCAATTCTAAATGAATAGAAATGACTTATTCCTCTTTGAAGGAATACCTTCTGCTTAAAATCAGTAGAACCAAGCACAAAAAATGGCTGTGATGGTTTAAGCTTATCCGGTTGCCATCTCATAGCTTGGTCCTCCTTATCACATCAATCTAGTTAAATCTTAGCCTTAAATCTATCGTAACGAAGTGCTGTCATATCAACAGGCGATGCTCCTGTTGTAATAAGCTCAGCAATATTATACGCAGCACCTGGAGCAATACCAAATCCGTGTCCACAGAAACCTGCTGCAAGTACGAGACCAGGAACTTCATCAACAAAACCAAGTACAGGAACGCCATCTACCATCATATCTACCCAACCTGACCAAGTACGTACAATCTTAGCATCAGCTAATGCTGGGAAGTACTTCATAATACCTCTACATTCACAAGAAGCAGTAAGACTATTGCAGATTGGAGTACCGTTATCTTTACTCACTCCTTCAAAACCAGATGTACCGCCAAATACAAATGAACCATGTTTTGTCTGATGGCCATAGAAATCAGCCTCAGCAGTACCAAGCATCTGATCGAACATATGAGGCTCTGCTTCAGTTACAAGACACTCAATCATATTCTGAACCATAGGAATATCAATGCCCACTGTAGATACAAGTTCACGACTGTGATATCCTGCAGCAACTACAATTGTATCACCTTCATAAACATTATTCTCAGTAACAACCTTTGAAAGCTTACCCTTTACTTTCTTAAGTTCAATAGCCTTCTCACCAGTAATAAATCTTACACCCATTCTTCTTGCCATTTTGTAATAGCCAAGAGTTGTTGTAAGTGGGTTAGCATGTCCATCAGTTGGGCACCAACTCGCACATGTTACTTCTTCTGAAAGATAAGGATTAATCTTTCGAACTTCATCTCCATCAATCATTCTTACATCAAGACCAACTTTTTTAGCTCTTTCTGTGAGACCTTCAAGAATCTGACGATGCTTCTCTGTCTTTCCAAGTCTTAAGTTACCATCCTGATGATACTCACAGTCAACCTCGAGTTCTTCTGAGAGCTTTGGCCATAAATGCTTAATTCCATACATTACAAGAGGAAGTTCACGTGGATCACGTCCAGACTGTCTAACACCTCCACCGTTTCTTGAAGAACCACCATCACCTATATGATCACTGCCTTCAAGTACGATTACACTCTTTTCTTTCTTTGCCAAATAATATGCGATGGAACAGCCAATAATACCACCACCAACGATTACTACGTCTGCTTTGTTACTCATATTACTGTTCCTCCCTTAATCTTCTACTTCATTAGCCAAGATTCTCATCTCAGTTGGTCTCATAGGAGCTCTACTTGTAGCTGGCTCTAGTTCAGCAGGAGATACACCAAGTTCTCTTGCCACGATACCTTTAACAAGTTTTGAGCAAGTCTGTCCCTGACAAAGACCCATACCAGTTCTTAAATATCTTCTAATCTCTGTAAGTGTCCACATGCCATCGTGAACTGCTTTACGAATTTCGCCTTTTGTTATTTCTTCGCATCTGCAGATGAGCATATCGTCATCTGGCTGAGGAACAAATTCTCCAATATCTCTTGATCTATCATTTACTGAATGCATATTCTTATCCTCCTATCAAACTTCTGCCTTGAAGAATCTTGCCTTCATAACATATTCAGAAGGAACCTTCATTGTAAGCAAATGTGTCTTATCAAAAGCAGGAGCAGACTTAACACTAATTACTTCTGCTTCACATACCTTCTTACCATCACGTCCAAGTGCAATACCCTTCTGGCCTGCTACTGGAAGTGGAAGAAATTCATAAGGAAGAGTAATACTTGCATATCCTTCTTCGTATGTCTCATCTACAAGGAAAATTGCCTGACCTGAACATGAAGCAACACACATTCCACAACCGATGCACTTGTTATCTTCATTAATAGCAGGAAGTGCAGTGATATTTGGACCAATCTTGATACACTTCTTAGGACATGAATCTTGACATGGATTACATGGAATATTCTGTGTACATTCTATTACTGGATGGATACCAGCTTTTCTTGTAACACCAGGGAATCTCTCAATCTCATCGTCACCTACATATCCTTTTTTGAGAAGACTCATTGAGATATCAATACCTTCATCTGTCTTCTCTGGAATCTTTCCTCTATTCTTAGGAGCGAACATACCCTGACGAAGACCATCAAGCGCACTATCGAGTTCCTCAAGGTTAGTATCTAGTTCTTCTTTTTCAATAAATCCTAAATACTCTGCAGCTGCAATACCTGCCATACGACCTTCAATCATAGCTGATGAAGCTTCTTCGATACCAGATACGTCACCTGCAACGAAAACTCCTGGAATAGATGTTCTACCATATTCATCACAGATAGGTACCTGACCACCACGCTTAGGATTATCCTCCATCTTACAACCAGCCATTTTAAGTAATTGGCTCATTGGTGAAAGTCCAACAGCAAGGCAGATAGTATCAACATCAAAGTGCTTTTCAGTACCTGGAATGAACTTAAATGATGAATCAACTTCAGCAATCGTTACACCAGTTACGTGATCTTCACCCTCAGCTTCAACAATTGTATGTGAAAGATAGAATGGAACACCAGTTCTAGCAACCTTAGCTGCATGCACGCCATAACCACCAACTCTAGGAGCGGCATCTACAAGAGCTACAACTTCGCAGCCACACTGCAAAAGTTGGAATGAAACTACTAGACCTACGTTACCTGAACCAAGCATCAAAATTTTACTACCTGGCTTAACTCCGTGAAGGTTCATCATTGTCTGAGCAGCACCAGCACCAATTACACCTGGCAAAGTCCAACCAGGGAAAGTTACCATATTCTCCGCTGCACCAGTAGCAATAATGATAGCATCTCCTTTATAGTGATGAATTCCATCTCCAATACGAACTGTAACTTCTCTATCTTGGTACATACCACAAACTGTAGCATTAAGTACTACTTCGACACCTACACTGTCAGCTTCCTTAAGAAGGTCTTCACCAATCTTAAAACCTCTTATCTTTGCCTTATGTTCCTTTGAACCAAAAAATTTATGAATCTGCTTAAAGAGCTGTCCACCTGGCTTTTCATTCTCATCGAAAACAACAACCTTTAATCCTCTTTTAGCAGCTTCTATTGCTGCAGAAAGTCCTGAAGGACCAGCACCTACTATAATCAAGTCATATCTTTTCATATCTTTAGCTCCTATCGTACAATTCAAAAATCTTACTGCTGATCAAATGGTTTATCACTAACACCATACTGAGTCTTAACTTCCATACCCTCCTCGAGAGGAGTTACACAAGTTCTTACATTAGGTTTTCCATTAACAATCATTACGCAGTCTGTACATCTTCCAATCGCACAGAAAATACCACGAGGTCTGTGTTCCTTCTTTGTATATCGGTGAATCATTACTCCTGACGCCTTAAGAGCAGCTGCAATTGGCTCACCTTCATGTCCTTCATATTCTTTTCCATCAAATGTAAACTTAACTAATCTACCCTTCTCCTGTACACCAAGGATTGGATGTTCTTCAATTCTCATAGCCATAATTTATTCACTCCTGTCGAATTTATCGAAAACAAAAAGGCACCAACTATTCAACAAATTGAATAGTTAGCACCTTTGCTACTGTTGATATAAATACTATTATTAAAGCAAAAATGAAAATTGTATAAATCAGAACATCAAAACAGAAATAATTAATTATTTATTCAAAGACTTTCTACATATTCCTTGCATTCTTTTAATCCTAAATCAGTAGAAGCCTTAACAAGCTTAATAGCCTCCATCTTTTGTCCTTGTGCTAAGAGACTTCTTACTTTCTGCTCCAAATCAGGAGAAATATAGTTAGCGAACTGTGAATTCTGAGGTTGCTGAACAGACTGATAATCGATTACACATGTTCTCTCAATACTCTCTACAAAATCCTTTGCTTCTTTAAGACCAACACCAGTATTATCTTTAACAAATTTAATTGCCTGAATCTTACTATTTTCAGCAAGCATCTTAATAACAACTTGTTTTGTATCTTCAAGTGACATAGAAGGAACAGGAGTACTTATCTGTTCAGACTTACTCTTTCTTGTTGCTTCTTCCAAGTCACGTTCATCATCTGTCTTTTTCTTTCTAAATAAATCGAAAAATCCCATAACAACCTCAACTAACCCATTTTATTCAATGTACTGTTTAATCTGAGTATCAAACATCTCTCTACCAATATAAATACCAGATGTTGGATACATTGAACTAGTTGCATTGATAACACAATCCTGAGCATCAAGTATTTGATCTAATCTCATAACATTTCCTGACCAACCATCTTCTGGCTTAAAGCCTGCCTCAACCATTTTCTGCCAATCAGTAAATACTTTTAATGCTGGTCTACCATACTTACCATCCATTACAACAAAAGAAATCGTAGTATTCTCTTTGAATACAGCCTCAATATTATCCTTATGCTCAACATCTCCTTCAATCTTAATTGGAGCGATAAATCGGGCTTTTGCCAATTCTCTGAACATCATATTGCTATAAGCACTATATTCTTTCTTCTCTGCTTCAGTCTCTACCTTTTCGAACTGACCGACAAGAAGGATCAATGACTCAACCATAGGATTAGTTACAGGAATCTGAATTGCTGGTACACCATCATAGTTTGGAGGTGGAATAATATTGCCAGCAGCAATTGTTAGACCAATGTAGTTAACACAAAGACCTGTTGCACCATTTAAATAGAATGTTGCATCCAAGAATTTCTTAATGCCGTTTCTATCCTTGCCATTCTCTATTTTTCTTAATTCATATGCAGTGTCATCCTTATAGGCATTACTAACACTTTTATATGTCTGTTCAGTAAAAATGCAAATGAATGGTGGATCAATTCTAATCGTATTATTTGGACCATCAAAACAGCGAGTAAACAACTTTGGTTCACCTGTTCTCTTGCTATATAGAGTATAAATAACATCCTCATTGACAATGCATTTAGACATATTTGTTCCGAGTTTACCGATTTTGGAAGTAATCTCGTCTTTCATTTCAGGAGACTGAAAAGCAGGATCTCTAGATATGAGACCCAAAAACATTCTAGCAACTTCAGCCATATCGTTTAATGACATTCGCGCATATACGCCATCAGAAACATTCATGTGAGCAAAGCCAATAAGACCATTTCCAAGGCCATCACAATATGCCTGACGAATAATATCGCCTTTACTTCCACTAGAGCAGAAAACTGTTCCTGTTCGAATGTAATACTCCATGTCCTCATCGAAAACAATACTAGCCTTACTATCAGTAACGCTTTCTACACTGGATTTTTCACTACCAACTTCAATCTTTGCGATCTTTGCTTTAACTACATTTGGTGTATCAAAAGTGATTACATCATCAAATGAGATTTCATAATCACCAGGATTAACAATGCAGATTTCATCTCCTACATTTACAGTTCCCTTTATTGTACCTGCGTAAAGAAGTTCTTTACCAAGTAAAAACTTACCTTCTACACCCATACAGAATGCAGAACTACTAGTACTTTTCTTTATTTCAGTAACAGGTGCTTTAATAGGTTCCTTTGGAAGCTCTTCTGAACGCTCCTGTGTAGGATTATCATTCTCTTCCTGCTTATTCTTTTTCTTACCAAATGGCCACATATCTATTCTCCTTACACAATCTTCAAATCAAGATTTACCATAATTCTTTCTTTAATTTAATCGAATCTTCTTCTGTTATCTGTCTAATCACTTTACATGGATTACCAGCAGCTACTGAATTCATAGGAATATCCCTTGTTACTACGCTACCAGCTCCAATAACACAACCTTCGCCAATTGATACACCGGCACAAATAACAACATTACTAGCAATCCAACAATTAGAACCAATAGTAATAGGCTTTCCATATTCGTCATCGTACCAGGTCCCATCAGCCTTTTGTTTCATATTTCTTTCCTGCCATCTTAGCGGATGCATTGGAGTAGCGATCATACAATTAGGACCAAAGAATACCGAATCACCAATAGTAACTGGACAAGTGTCTAATACAGTAAGATTGAAGTTAGCGTAGCAACCTCTTCCAAATGTTGTAAAACATCCATAATCAAAATAGATAGGACCTTGCAAATAACAACCTTCTCCCATATTAGGAATAAGTTCGTGAATTATTCTGTCTCGTTCTTCCTCATCGGTATCAAATGTATCATTATACATTTTAGACAATCTATGACCCTTTGCTCGTAGTTCTGCTAACGTCTTATCTGATGGGTCATATATTTTTCCTGCTAACATTTTTTCTTGTTCAGTCATCGTTTACCTCATACATATTTCAAAGATTATTCAGCATCTTCATCCATAGCTTCAACCAGAAAGCTTACAGGCCTAAAACCATCATTACATGAGAGCATCGCAGATTTCTTATTTTTCATCCAGCCATCATAAAAATTCTCAGCTCCGTGAGATAAAGCCATAACAAACGGAGATAATGTATCCCAAGCACTATCACAAAAACCAACGGGTTTCTCCCAGCCATTCGCAATAAAGACTTTACCTTCTTCCATATCACACGCATGTTCAATTGGATTTTCGTACTTCTCGATAAGGTCTTTATAACAAGCCATTCTGATAACTGTAATCTTGACTTTTTTCATTTTAGAAACCTAATCTTTCAATCTCTCTTACAAGATTTCTACCATAAACTTCTGTGCCAAGCTTATTTGGATGGAGATTATCAAGAAAGTATTCTTCAAAGTGTGGAACAAGCTTAAAGCCTTCAACAACTTGGATATTTGGATACTTAGCAACAATCTTCTTAAGTTCTTCACAGAATCTTATAAGCTTATCAATCTCCTCCAAATGATCACCTCTCCAAAGTGGAGTTACGCAGAGGATTGGAGTATTTCCATAGATGCCTGTCAATGTTTCATAATATTCTTCAATATCTATCATTGACTCTGTACCGTACTGATTTGTTCCCATAGCAACAATAATCTTTTCTGGATTATAACCTTCCATCTTCATAAGAGACTTCTTGTCATAAACATATCCACCAATACCCTGATTGATAATATCGTAATCAAGAATTCTATTAGCTACACTTACATAAGACTGAGATGATCTAAGTGGACCATAGCCCTGAGTAATAGAATCACCAAGCCAAAGAACCTTAGGTCCTTTAGTTACAGTCTCATAACTATCATTAATCTCAAAATTCTTGATAATAGCAGTAGCATCACAAGGAAGATAAATAGTTACCTTCTTTTTACCTGCCTTCATATTGAAAACAATCTTTCCTTCTTCACCGATATCATCAAGTTTTGTAATTGCTGCGAGTTCTTCATCAACATATAAGTCAAATGAATCTTTTGAACAAAACCAGATAAGCTTGTAATCAAAGGAAACTTCTGTAGCTTCAGTAACAAACTCGAGTGTCTTAGCAGTTGATGCATCACATCGTTCCTTCCACATCTCAAGTGCTGTATCAAAATAAGCCATCTGTGCTTTTGAATACTGATTAGCCTTCAAATAACCATCAGCTGTCTCTTCAAAAAAATAGGCGCCAAAATATATACCTTTTAGTTGCTCGTTTGTTAATTTCATATAAATCTCCCATCTATAATCAGACTGTTTATATTTTATAACAAATAAGCTAAGAATAATCACAAACGAACAAATTTATTCAAACCTATCAAGTATTTCTCTCATCAACTACTGTCTGAGCTCTTTTTGTAATAATACCCGCAACATCTTCTATTGATTTTTGATCAGCAAAATATGCAGGAATCTCCTCAGATATAATAATCAAAATATTTGGATCAAAAGACTTTATTGTAGATGCTGTACTAATGACATCAATGTAATCATCAATGATTTCATATTCATATCTATACATTCCATCTAAATGTAACATTTCATCAGAATCCCATTGCGCCCATGCATCATAGTTTTTATTACTCCTATCCACACAAAGAGCACTAATATCTCGAGTAACATCTACAGATATAGAATTAGTCCATGAACTACTAGAAGGACTACACAAAAGTTTCTTAACAAAGTCTTTCGCACCATCCACATCACAAACAGCAGCAGATATTGCTACTGAAGAAGTAACTCCAATTGAAGGACCTCTTCCATCAAACGAAGGTATACCATACAAAGTCAGATTGGGATTAAATCCAATTGTAGTTAGATAAGTATCTATGTTATACAAATCCATAAGTTGGTTGTCATTACCAGTATAACCATATCCAACACTTGAATTACCAAAGTTCCAATAGTTCTCAGGTACATTCTCCTTACAGTACTTTACAACACTATAGAAAGCTTCATTATTAAAATCTACATTTCCATCTTCGTCATAGAACTCATTTGACATAGAAGAAAGAATTCTTGTCATGACATCCAATCTTGAAGAGTATAGACCTATTGGATTACTACCATTACAAACCGTATCCACGTACTCAATATATTCATCAAATGTGAAACCACATTCTCCCTTTACGTCGTCAGCCTGCGCAAAAATACCTTCAACGTAGAATGTTAACGGTACTTGATATAGCTTACTATCTGTCTTGCTCGCCTCAATTACATTATCGAACAGCTCAATATCTTTAAGTTCTTCATCAACAAACGAAGACATATCAATAAGGTATGTTTCATTATTTAGTTGTGGGTATTCGAATGTATTCAAGATAATATCTGGACCTTCACCGCTTAAAAGATCCATAACCAATTCATCTGACATGTCTCTACTTTTTTCGAGACTAGCTTTGTTATATTCATCTGAACTCATACTCACAGAATAAACATCTGTCATATCTGGTTGATAACACATTGTTTTTACATAGTACAAGTCACTAGACTGATTATATTCAGATATTACTTCTGCAGTATTGATATCTAATTCTTCCATATATCCTACGGTAATAATTGTTTTGCCTACATTCGGATTACTATCTGCTAAATCGAAAACATGAATTGATGTTTTAACCAATTCATCTGTGTAATCATTAGTAACAAGAATAAATCTATTACCATCAGCTTCTACAAGAGAAGCACCATATAAAGAATATCTATTAGCATAAGATGCATCAAAAGGTAGTACTATCTCTTTATCATTATCAGCATAGTAAATACCATCTTCCTTTACCAAATAACCAATACCATCTTCACCAATGAACTTTCTATAATGACTATCTTCATCAATATTGATAAATGTTGTTACGCTTTTATCGGTAGACCAATCATCAGTATTTACAGTAAACAAATAGTTATTGTTTTCTCCATAAATATCAAACTTAACTATATCTCCAATTTCTGTATTGATGTAGCACTCTGATAATCCCGTTTCACCAAGCATACTCGTTAAATCTATTGACTGAATGAGTTGTCCATCTTTACCAAAGTTAATCCAAAACTGAGCACCGTCTCCGGTATGCTGCTCGCATACAGAATATACATATCCATTACTAAGGCCACCTAAAGATGAAACATATCCATCCGAATACAAGTAATCTATAGACTTAATCTCTTTAGTTTTAACATTAAATTGATAGTGCTCATCAATATATTCATATGTCTCTGCATCATACATTTCAACTCTAACGAGAGCTACAGGATCACCATTTTCAGAGGTTAATCCAAGCAATTCAACATAACCATCTTCAGGTACACCCAAAACGCTATTATCTATCTCAATCTTATCTATAAGATTACAATCATCATCCAACAGCAGCACATAGCGATAATGTATCTGGTCGTAAGTTAATGGAGTAGCAGAAGCATGAGTTGCATATCCACCATCTACTTTAACTAATTCTGTACTTATAGATGAACTTAAATATAGACCATCATCAAATATATTAAGATCGCTTTTTGAATAATTTAACCACAACTCATCTGCACTGATTTCTTCAATACTATTCTTAATTACTTTAGTCTCAGTTGATTTACTACATCCAGCAATTCCTAAAGATGCTGAAAATAACATACTCGAAGCCAAAGTTAATGCGATTAACTTCCTCTTGTTCATAGTTTTCTCCCATATTCCAAATAATTCCTATATTCACAATCCCACAAATAATCTAACATTCGAAACTTAGTATTAGTCCGAATAAATAAAGCATTTTTGCATTAATTTGATACGCACAAAAAATGCCCCAAAGAGTTAACTCTTTGAGGCATTATCATATTATGTTTTCGATTAGGTCTTATACAAGATCTTTAAAATATGGTGTGCAGTCCAAAGTTGCAAAATAGTCCTTAGGCTCTTCTGCTCTTCTAATAAGCTCGACAGAACCATCTTCCTTCAAGAGGAGCTCAGCACTCTTCATCTTACCGTTGTAGTTATAACCCATTGCAAAACCATGAGCACCAGTATCGTGAATAACAATATAGTCACCTCTATCAATCTTTGGAAGCTCACGATCAATTGCAAACTTATCATTGTT
This sequence comes from Clostridia bacterium, assembly GCA_024403735.1. Lineage (GTDB taxonomy): Bacteria > Bacillota > Clostridia > Saccharofermentanales > Saccharofermentanaceae > Saccharofermentans. The sequence continues at coordinate 54,059 of JAKSRG010000001.1, read as the reverse complement.
CTCACAAAGAGAACCTACTACATCATATGTATGATCAAGAGGTGCATCTTCCTTACCAAGAACTGTTATGTGGTGATATGCACCATACATAGCAGGACGCATAAGGTTAACTGCACAAGCATCAACACCAATATACTCCTTATGTGTATGCTTCTCATGAATTGCAGTAGTTACAAGGTGGCCATATGGACCAGTCATAAATCGACCTGACTCAGTATAGATTGATACATCATCCATTCCTTCTGGTACGAGAACTTCTTCATAAACCTTACGAACACCATCACCAATCGCATAAATATCATTAGGTGTCTGATCAGGACGATAAGCAATACCAATACCACCAGAAAGGTTAATGAATGAGATATGAATTCCTGTCTTCTTAGCAACATCAACAGCAAGTTCAAAAAGTTCCTTAGCAAGCTGTGGATAGTACTCATTAGTTACTGTATTACTAGCGAGGAATGCATGAATACCAAGGTTCTTAACTCCTCTATCCATAAGCATCTTAACACCCTCATATACCTGTGGAGTAGTAAAACCATACTTAGCATCACCCGGATTATCCATAATTCCATTACTAAGTGTGAACACTCCACCTGGGTTATATCTAATCGACATAGTCTCTGGAAGCTTACCGATAATACCCTCCAAAAATTCAATATGTGTAATATCATCAAGGTTAATGATTGCTCCTGACTTATAGGCATAGTCATATTCCTTAGCTGGTGTCTCATTAGATGAGAACATAATATCGCCCTGCTTCATACCAGCAGCAAGTGCAAGTGTAATCTCATTTGCTGAAGCACAGTCACAACCAAAACCATAATCCTTGAAGATTTCCAAAATCTTTGGATTTGGAAGAGCCTTAACAGCAAAGAACTCCTTAAAGCCTTTGTTCCAGCTGAATGCTTCTTTCATAGCCTTAGCGTTAGCTCTGATTCCTGCTTCATCATAAATATGAAAAGGAGTTGGATACTTCTTAGTAATTTCCTCAATCATTTCCTTAGTAACAAATGGTGTCTTCTTCATATATTAATACCTCCAATTAAACCTCTTTATCTGCCAAAAGCATCTTATTCTTAATTGTCTCTTTAACAAGATTTACTAGTGTTTCCTGACCTGAATATAGACAAGTATCATCTACATCACCTTTAATTGATCCAGTTAATACGTAATCAGAATCAACAATAAATCTTATATGTTTATCAATGCTCTCTACTTTATAGAAAGTAATATTATTTATATCTACTTTTTTATCAGATAGAACAACTATCTTCTTACCTTCAGAGGCCAATGTTGCTAACTCATTCGAAAACATGCTGACAACATCAGCTTCAGCCATCAAATATAGTCTTTTGTCGCAACTAGCGAGCATCTCATGAAACTTATTAATAATATTCCTATATGTCTGAATAGTAATGTAACCATCAGCAACTTCAACCTTCTTAGGTTGATTACAAATAAGACTATCCTTAATCTCATCCAAATACCTGAGATGATTATCACAAAACACCTTTACATCAATAGGAAGATATTTTGTAGCCTCTCGTTCCTCGCATACTGCAGCACCTTTTGAAGTTAATCCCTTAAGTGCAGCATATACATTTGACTTAGATATTCCTGTCTCCTTAGAAACCTCATATCCAGTCATTGAACCATGTCTTATCAACTCAACATATATTGTTGCTTCTTGCCTTGTTAATCCAAATTCTGTTAGTTGATCAATATAATCCATAATCTCTCCCTTGGTGGTTCTTTTTAGGAACACTCAAAGTATATTAGTTATAGTCATAAAAGTCAACAAATGAGTAATCTCCTACAAAAAAGATTGAACACAATCTAACTATACGAAACAATTTCTTTACAATTTCTCACAAATTGGCTATTTTCAGTCATTTTCTGCGGTTAAACGCTATCAAATGTTTATAATTTATTCTTACTTTTCCAAGGATTTATTATGGAAATAAGCGTAAAATTGAAACATAAATATTATTAGATATTTGGGCTATGCCTTTGGTATATGATATTGGGGAGATTATTATGAATAGCGGAAAACTTAATTACAAGACGAAGATTAATATATTCTTCGTCTTTATGGCTTTTTTATATTTATCTTGTCATTTTTGGATGGGATATTTCGACAGAACATTACCTGTCGCTCCTTTTAACGGAGTTCTTATGGCGGTTCAATTCGCTATCTGCCTATTAATGATTCGCAAAGACAGTAAGAAAGGGTATATCGTTTCTACTGTATTGATGACTATATCACTAATAATGATGACTTCAAATATTATCATTAGACATGTTCTATCACCTCTTCCAGGTGTATGTAATATGATTATCTATCTTTTCGCATTATTCTTCCTTACAAAGCAGTTCGAATATCGCGAGAAGGATGCTATCACTGATATGCTTACTGGTCTTACAAATAGACGTGGTCTTTTCCAGCAACTTGATAAGAAGATTATTGCTCAGGAGCCATTCCACATCATCTATGTAGATCTTGGTAACTTCAAATTCATTAACGATAACTACGGTCATATTTGTGGTGACTTCGTTATGATGACACTTGCCTCAAGAATGAAGCAGGAGATGCAGAACAAAGGTACATGCTCAAGAATTGGTGGCGATGAATTCGTAATTGTTTTGAATGGTGATCTTGAACCAGGTAAAGTAGCAGAAAGCCTACTCACCAAACTTGGTGAGAAGATTACAGTTCCTATGGAAGGTTCAACTATTGACTGCTATCTTACTTCATATGCTGGTATCTCATCCTTCCCTAAGGACGCAGAGAATTATGAAGATCTTCTCAAGTATGCTGATATTGCTATGTACAAGGCACTTCGTGAGCACAAAGGTCGTATCTCATTCTTCAGCAAGGAAATGCATCAGACACTTAATAGACAGGTTGAAGTTGAGAAGCTTATCAAAGAAGCACTTGAGAGTGGTTTCTTCTATCTTGTTTATCAGCCACAGTATTCTATACATAATAAGAAGCTTCGTGGTTTTGAAGCACTCCTTAGAATGAAGCGTTCAGATGGAGTATTCGTTAGTCCTGGTGAGTTCATTCCAATCGCAGAGAATGGTGAGCTTATTCTCAGTATTGATGATTTCGTTCTTAACAGAGCAATGAATGATTTCAAGGATATCGTTAATCGCGAAGGTGTTGACTTTGTTGTATCAATTAACATTTCAGCTAAGAATATTGGTAACAATGGATTTGTTAACAAAGTTAAGACTATCATCGAACAGAATAATTTCCCTGCTAAGAACCTCGAGATAGAGATTACTGAGTATTGTCTCGTTGATTCAGTTGATATTGCAATCCAGAATATCAAGGAACTTCGCGCTATGGGAGTTAAGGTTGCACTTGACGATTTCGGAACTGGTTATTCTTCCCTCTCTAATCTCGCTAAGATGCCAATCAATCTCCTCAAGATTGATAAGAGCCTCGTTGATGATATCGAGAAGAATTCTAAGAGACGTGAATTCGTTAATACAGTTATTTCACTCGGACACCAGATGGGTTGTGAAGTTATCTCAGAAGGTGTTGAGAACGAAACTCAGGTTGATATCCTCAATGCTGATCATTGTGATTTCGTTCAGGGCTTTGTTTGGAGCAAGCCTCTTGAACTAGATACAGCAATTGATCTTGCTAAAGAAGAAGCTAGTTAAAAATCCTTGTTTATATACGTAAAAAGGCTTATTGCAAATTATATGCAATAAGCCTTTTTATTAGCTTTAAATTGTAATTCTAAACTTACATTCTTGCTTCGATAATAAAAGCACTCTCAAGATCAGCAGTATGAATAGCTGCAACGCCTGGGAAAATAGCTGCGCACTGTGAGAATGGATCATTATTCTTATCTGTTTCTCTACCCATATGTAGTCTAATCATTGCATATTCTTCAGAAGTTAATCTGATACAGCTCTGAATAAGATAACAAGACTTCTCACCATGACCTACTGGAAGCTTATCTTCTACTCCCCACTCTTCAACTTCCTGCCAAGCGCCATCAATCTTACGATTACGCTTCTGAACAACATAGAAGTTAGCCTTACACAAATCATGAAGAAGTGTTGTAATGATGATTGTCTCAGGCTTAAGTTCAAGAAGACCACCATCTACCTTTGCCTTCAATCTCTCATATACATTAAGTGAATGCTTAGCTAATCCACCCTTACAATGTAGATGATACTTAGTTGAAGCTGGAGCAGTAAAGAAATCTGTTCCTTCAATCCACTTAATAAGTCTATCCATACCAGGACGATTAGTACTAGTTAGAAGTTCAATGATACGCTTCTTATTTGCTTCCATCTCTTCTGGTGAAATTGTAAAATCAGCCATAAATCTCTCCTTAGTCTTTTTGAATCCATTATAACAGTTTAAGAGTTTCTATTCTGCTCATACATATACAATTCTTTTGCATAGTATGTTTCAGGACCATGCGCATATACAAATGATGCGTAAGATTTTGCACTTTCATAGTGGCCAAGCTCAAACTCCGCTTTAGCCGTATAGTAATACATATATAAATATGCGAGCTGACAGTCTCCACGTTTCATATGCTTATCAATTAATTCAAACATTTTAGTGTAGTTCTTCTCAAGATATGCTTCGTGAATCTCAGCTTCTTCATAAATACCGTCAAATGTTTTAATCTTTCCGCCTCTTGATGCATTAACTATGAATTGCATACAACTCTTAACATCCTGAAGATCACCCTTACGAGATGCCTTAAGTAGTCTAATATTAATAAATGTCGTTGATTTTGAGAGCTTTGGTATAAGCTTTTGTGCTTCAATTAAATAATAATCACAGTCAGTCTCAAAACTAAACTTATCCATAAGAAGATGGCATAGTGCTCTTTGAAGAAATGCTGATGCTCTGTAATTTCTCTTTTTTGGATAAATCTTACTTTCTAATCTAATTCGAAACATCTCGTCTGCTTTATATATATCGCAGTCATTTTCTAAAACAACATATGCATAGCGTGCTGTATAGTAGAAATGAAGATATGTGAATACCAACATACCCGCTATTATTGGAAATACACAAAGTGCAAGAAGTGCTCTTAAACTACTGTCACTCATTACTTTTAATGTAATTGTTAGCCCAACTGTAAGGAATGTAGCTACATACATCAAAATCTGAAAAACTAGCTTTTTCACCTCATAATGATGCTCTGCATCAGCAGCAGACATGTTCTTATATGGTGATGGTTTATATGGCTTATTACCCTGAGGTGCTATAGAAGACTTCATATTCTTTCTTATAATAGCGTATACACCCATAAGTATTAGCCAAGTTACTATAAATACAACTGCTCTCATTCAGTTTTCTCCCTATAATTCATATATTTATAGAGGCATCAGTCTTGTCCAGACCTGCATCTCATTTTCTCCTCGATTAGCCCACATATAATATGGGATAAACGAAAGCTTAGTTGTCTTATAAACACAATCTAAGTCACAAGAGTATAATTCAGTTTCTTCCTTTTTATTAATTCTTACACCATCAATAGTAATCTTCTTAGCATAAGCACCATTGATACTGCAATCCTCAATAATTGGCTCAGATTTACTACTTATACCAGTCAAATACAAATCCTTACCATTATCTATCTCTTCAATACAATAAATAACTGGACCTCGTGCTACAGCTACTTTTCCGATATTCTCTCTCACATTAAGATTTGATCTAATCACCTTAACATCCATTGGGAACTCCAAAGATATTTCATCATCAATCTTCCAATCCTTTGTAAGATAGATATATCCATCCTTTGTAGTAATATCGCCATCAAATCCATCAAGGCTATATTTACCGTCGCACCAGCTAGGAATTCTAAGTGCAAGAGTAAAACTACTATCAGACTGAACCTTAACGCTAACCTTTCCATTCCATGGTAAAGAGGATTCAACAACTACTTTAGCAATACCACTATTAAGTGTCTTACTAATCTCTCCTCCTACATATAAATGCATAAACAAAGTATCTTCATTTTCTGTATATGCATAGCTACCAATAGAACTTAGAAAACGAGCTAAATTAGGAGGACAGCAAGCACAACCAAACCACTTCTGTCTTACTGGTTTTATGTGATATTTACGCTCATCCTTCTTACATGCTTCTGGATTAACTTCAAGTGGATTTACGTAGAAGAAACTCTTACCATCTAATGCCATTCCACTTAGTATGCCGTTATATACTTCTCTCTCAAGGACATCAGCATACATAGACTTAGGCTCAATCTCGAGCATTCTTCTAGCAAAGAAAGCCATACCTATTGAAGCACATGTCTCTGCATAATTAGTGTCGTTAGGAAGATCATAATTAAATGAAAACGACTCACCTAAATGTGTGGCACCAATTCCACCAGTAATATACATTTTCTTGGATACAATGTTATCCCATATTCTCTTACAAACATCATACAACTCGCTATCACCACTTAGACGTGCTACATCAGCCATACCAGAATACAGATATACTGCTCTAACAGAATGACCTACAGCCTCATCCTGAGCTCGTACAGGCTTATGAGCCTGCTGATAGGAATATCTTTCCTCATCTTCATGGCCACGGATCTTCATCTCTGAATGTTCTTCACTATCGAAATAGTAAGGTCTCTTACCTCTTTCTTCTATAAAGAACTTAGATAGTTCAAGATACTTATCCTCCGAAGTAACCTCGTAAAGACGAACTAATGCCATCTCAGCTATCTCATGGCCTGGATAACCCTTGCACTTTCCTTCTTCGTAGCCAAACTTATCATATACATAATCTGCAAATCTTCTTGCAGCATTCAACAGCTTATTCTTGCCAGTAGCTTCATAATAGGCAACCGCACCCTCAATTAAATGACCAAGACAATATAGCTCATGGTGATCACGAAGATTTGTAAACTCCTTATCGCGGCCATTAATGATGTAGTAAGTATCTAGATAACCATCATCCTGCTGTGCAGCACATACAATATCTATTGCCTTATCTGCTGTCTCTTCCAAATGCTTATCAGGATGCTGAACAAGTGAGTAACCAACAGCTTCAATCCACTTTGAGAAGTCTGTATCCTGAAAAACAAATCCATAAAACTTATCCTCGTCAGGATGCTCAAGATCTTCAGGTATTGCTTCAAAACCTCTATATGTATACTTTGGTGGAACATATGAAGAACCTAATTCTTCTTTGGCCTTGTTCATATTACCTGCGACTTTGAAGTTACGCATACAATAACTAGGAGCCGCGCCAGGTACATTATCATTAAGTGCATTCCACTGATATGGAATTACTTCATTACGAACTAATTCAAATTCATTAGTCCAGAAATCATCAGTTATCTTAATATTCTTAAGAGGTAATGCTCTACTTGTTCTACTAATATCCATATACTCTTCTCTTTACATTGAATAATTACATACTGGAATTTCTCTATTCAACTGCTGATATAGCAATACTACATCAGAAGCTGCTTTTGAGTTTGGATCAGTAACTACATACATAATGTATAAAACTGTCGTACCATTAAGTTCTACATCGTAAATAACATCAAGATAGTTATAAGCAATCTCTGTTGTTGATCTCATAACATAAGTATTATCTGTGATAGTAGCAATTCCTGGACTATTCTGTTCGAATAGAATTACGGATGACTGAAAGTCTAATCTTGCTGAATCAGTATCCTTAAAATCGATAACACTTACATATAGCATGTTGCCATCTCTATATTCTCTTGCCTCGAAATCACTAACAATCTTATCAGCATTAGTATAACCAACTAATTCTTCAATCTCGTCCTTATCTGTAAATGTGTGATAGCTACCATCAACATCGTAGTTACCCCATTTGGTAACATTCTCTTCTTCTATAAATCCAATTGCATTTAATGCGTCTCTATACTTCTTAGCAGTGTTACTTTCCATATGACATGATGTTAATGACATCAATACAGAAATGACTAATACACTAGCTAATAAACTTCTAAGCTTCATCTATCCATCCTCCGATTAATCAGCAGTTTTCTTATAAGTAATAAAGTTATATATGAACAATACACCTGCGAGCGTCAATGCTAATCCTAGACCTGTATAAAAGAATGCAACAAATACATCTGGAAAAACTCCTGCTACGCGTAGCCCAATTCCACCGCTCATCATGATGACCATGATTATATATGCCTTGATATCAAAGAAATTCCAGAACGGCTTATATTCATCGTATGACTTAATACGTTTAGTGTGTTTTCGAGACATCATAAAGAACATAGTTCCAAAAAGTCCGAATACTACTACAGATAAAACGTAGTAATACCACTTGATATCTATTAATCCATAAGAGATTATTCCTAGTCTAGCTACGTTAAATCCAGCTATAAACCACACGATACCTGCAATAAGAAGAAGTGTTCTCTTCTTCACATAATAGAATGGTTTCTTCTCCATATAATCACCTAATTAAAGAGCTTCCAAGGCATCTCAGAAGAAGCATCTAGAGTGTATTCTTCATATTCACCTGAAGTTGGGTGCTTGTATCCAATTAGATAAGACATCAAAGCAATATCACCCTTATATAATCCTGTGCCATATCTAGCATCCCCAAGAAGCGGATGACCAACATGCTTCATCTGTGTTCTAATCTGATGGGATCTTCCTGTGTGAAGTTTGATATCAATTAAAGATATCTTCTTACCGTTATAATCACAAGTTGAGATAACCTTATACTCAAGCTTAACTTCCTTAGCATCCTTAGGAGCTTTGCCTGGTTCGAAAATCTTCGTGTTGTTTGTTCGTTCATCTTTAAGAGCATAGTGATGCAAAACACCCTCTTTATTCTTAAAGTCACCTTCAACAACAGCTCTGTAGCGCTTATTTACTTCGCGCTTTCTAATCTGTTCGCTAATTCTACTAGCGCACTTGCTTGTTTTCGCGAAGACCATAACACCAGAGACTGGTCTATCTAATCTATGAAGAAGGCCCAAATAAACAGCGCCTGGCTTATTATAAGTAACCTTAATGTACTCCTTAAGAAGTGTCAGCATATCTGGAGCATCTGAACCATCAGCCTGAGATAGTACTCCAGCGGGCTTAATAGCTACCAGTACATGATTATCCTCATGAATAATCTTTATGTCTTCATACGTAATCCTACTCATGAATACTTACCTGTTGTCCATCTTGCTGTTGAACCACATGGGAGATAAATGCCCATATTAGATATTGGAAGACAAAGTTCCTGTGCGTCTACTGTACCACCGTGCTTATTACATACACCAAGTGTTAATACATCTCCACTAGCCTGAGCAGTAATTCCTGCTGTATATGAACTAATGATATAGAAAAGTGGATCATCTGATAGGAGCTGCTCACACTTGATAACGAGATCATATAAAGCCTCTTCAAGTTTCCATAGTTCACCCTTTGGTCCACGACCATATGCTGGTGGGTCCATGATAATACCATCGTACTTACGACCACGACGGATCTCTCTATCAACGAAGCTCATACAGTCTTCAGCGATAAATCTAATATATGAGTCCTGTAGCTTAGACTTAATCACATTTTCCTTAGCTCTTGAGATCATTCCTTTTGAAGCATCAACATGTACTGTCTCATCAGCACCATGTGCTGCACAAGCAATAGTAGCGCCACCTGTATATGCAAAGAGATTAAGGATTTTAATATCCTTCTTTCCTGCTTTCTTTGCATTCTCGATGATGTTGCCACAATAATCCCAGTTAGAAGCCTGCTCAGGGAACAAGCCAGTATGCTTAAAAGAAGTTGGCTCAATAATGAAGTTCAACTCTTTACCTAATGAATTGTATGAGATAGTCCAGTTAGCTGGCATAGGCTTAATTCTAGTCCATGAACCACCGCCAGTCTGACTTCTGTTATAAAGCGCATGTGGCTTGGGCCATTCTGTTAATTTAGGCCATACAGACTGTGGATCAGGTCTTTGTAATAGAACATTACCCCAACGTTCATACTTTTCACCATCACCTGCATACATCAATTCAAAATCTTTCCAATTATCTGCAATAAACAAATGAATACCCTCCGTTACTTAACTGTTAATGATTCACTTGTGCTACAAATCTCTTCATCTCCATAGAAAAGCTTAATATCGTATGAACCAGCACTAAACTTAGAAACACCAACAGACTCAAGTGAGAAATCGCAAATTACAAGAACATTAACTTCAAGTGTTATTTCCTTTGAAGCGATTGCCTTACCAGATTCATCATATAACTTTGCTACCAAAGTATCAGTAATTGGTCTATCAAAATAGAAACCACACTGAATAGCCACAGGAGATGTTACGCTTGTAGTAGTAAGAGGAACCGCTGACAATGGATCATACCAAAGTACAGATACAAACTTTTCCTTATAGTATTCAGTACCCGGATTAATAGCAATTCCCATATCATCAAGGACAATCATATCCTCATATGGCTTATATAACTTCTCGTACAAAGGAGTTAAATCATCGAACTTCCATTCACCATTGTCACTAGTCATCTTAAGTTCAAATGTTTCTGTCTTAGTCTTTGCTTTCTTAAGCTTACGATTATAGTCACTATATGTAGCTGAAGGTAAATCCTTAAGAACTTTCTTGGAATTCTTAGCTGTTACAGATAACTCACATATAGCTACATCCATACTCTCTTCATCATCCAAATAGATATCTATTATCTCGAACTCGCAATTACCGTTATTTACATATAACTCTTGCTGCTCATCAATAAATGACTTAGCCTCAATCTCTTCTCTAGAATATGAATTAAGCGCATTAAGAAGCCCAGCATCTGTAGCTTCAATAAAGTCCATAACACACTTATTCGCTCTTCTTGTATTAAGTGAAATCATAAAATCATTACATCCAGTCATAGCCATAACAACTAAAACCACAAGTAATGCACATATAGATTTCTTAACAACACTATTTCTATCCATATATCCTCCGTACATATACACATACCTTAACTTATTAATAATAAATAATTTAAGAATAAAAATCTATATGTTATCGAAAACAGGCTACTCAAATTGAAAACATCTATTTCGAGCAAAAAAAATGGGGTATGCACTAAGGCATACCCCAAATAGTTCAAATTAATAATGAATATTATTCATAATCAGTAACATACAATGTTGTTGATACCATGAGCTTATCGTTGCTATCGTACTGATCCAACTGATAGTCACCAATCTCAAATTCATCAAGGCCAGCATCTGAAGCATAAATAATAGATACAAGATAAGCGCCAGAATCAGTAAGAACATCTGATCTATAAACTTCCTCGCCATCCTTTGAAAGAACAACATAGTAATCAGAAACATGAGATGCATCGTTCAAATAGATATCAAGTACAATAGCATTTGTTCCAATGTAGTAGAAATCAACGAACTTAGCATAATCCAACTCAGGTGAATCACCAAACTCTACTGAGAAATCATAACCGTAATCTACATACTCAAGATAGATATCGTCTACAGCAATAAGATCATTATTTGCATCATAGAAGAAGAATGTGTACTCACCTTCTGTAATGTAGAAATAGTCTGGATCTGACAATGCAGGTACAAAGTTAATATCAGAAACAGCCTGAATAACGTAAATAGTCTCACCATTATCATCATCATCAGTAATCATATTAACTGAATACTCATCCATCAACTCATTACCACGATAGAGTTCGAAGCGAACTTCGTTCTCCCAATCAATTGCGTTAAATGCTTCTTCACTAACGATAAGATCGCACTCAACTACTGCGCAGTTAGTAAGAGTAGAACCTACATAATAGTAGTCACCATCGAAATAGAAAGCTTCATCTTCAATGTACTCAGCATATGGGCTAGTAATCTCGCGACCCATATCTACTGATACTGGCTCAGTCTCTGTAGCTACTGGCTCAGTTTCTTCTGTAGTCTCTGTTGTCTCGATTACAACAACCTCATCAAAATCAACACTGAAATCAGACCACATAAAAATGTCTGTGAGTGCATCTTCTGCATTTGCTACAAGGTACTCACCGTCGTCTTCCTTAATCTCGAGAACAACAGTAACTTCCATCTCATCCTGATCGTCAAGCTCATCGATAAAATCATCAACGTCTTCACAATCATCCAAATCAACTGCTTCGAAATCCTTAACTGTATATGTTACTTCAACAGTTGAACCCTTCTTCTTTGTTTCAACAGACTTCTTATCAACCTTGTAATCAAGAGTTGCATAGATTGCTTCGTATGCTTCCTTTGTGTCACCACTAGTGTAAGAAGCAGTTGTCAACTGATCAAAGATATCGAGAACATCCTCGTCCTCACTATCAATCAAAACCTTTGTGAATGCCTTTGTCTTACCGCTCTTAACAGTTGCACTGAACTCTTCAGCTACTTCAAGAATTGCATCTTCATCAACATCGCCACTAGATTTCTTTGAAATGTTGGAACAACCAGCAATAGAGAAAACCATTGCAGCTGTCAAAACTGTTGCTAAAACCTTCTTCATAAATAACCTCCATTAAAAATATGCTTTAACAATCAATCTATTCTCGTCGTCATAAACGTAAATAGTAATATCATCTATATCATCAGGCAGATAATCTGCATCACCAGTAATCTCCAAACACTGATTTGATGAATAAGCTTCAACGTAATCAGATGTATAGTAGATGTTATCCCCTTCAGAATCACCGATCTCGTAATAGTATTCGAACTCACCATCAAAATCAGAATACAAGAACAAATCTAATTCGAAATCCTTGCTAGTATCTCTCTTATACCAGTAAGCATAACTTACTTCCTCGAGATATGGTGAATTACCATACTTAAAATCCTTTGTATCAGCAGGCTTATTAATAACCTTCTGAGAACTATCGTACTCAATAGTAAATGAAATTGATGTTACTTCATTACCCAAATCATCGAAGAATTTAGCTTCGTAATTACCAGTTGGATAGTACTTCTGACCTAACGCATAATCAGCTGAATATGTTGTGTAATAATCATAATCGCCACCATGATAGTAATATACAGGAGCATCTTCAATCTCTACACCATCTTTGTAGAGATACATCATGCAATCTTCCCATTCGCCGAAATTATTAGTTGTATCAATACCAATATCGAAATCACTTACATTAAGGTAATCATAACCATCGCCTGTATTAATTGTGCTAGGGATTACTTCAATCTTGTTAATATGTGACAAAAAGTCATATACGAACTCATATTCATAATCTTTCCAAGTGAACACGTCAATAAATACTTTTTCGTAGTCGTCGATTAACCAATCATGCTTCTCATATACATAGTCGAAAGTGACCTTCACATATGTTGTCTTCTTGTAGGTCTTGAGAATGTCATCAAAATCACTCTCACTTGAGTGCTGATTTTCAGCTAGACAAGTCTCATAATCAACGTGTGTAAAGTACACATCAATTGTACCTCTCTTGTTCTCATAAGATGCCAATACAGAATTCTTATCAACACGATATGTAAGACTTTCAAGAATTACATCAGCAATATTTCTCTGATTATTAGACCATGCTGGATTGTTGTAGTAATACTTCAATACTTTAGAACAAGATTCATCTTCAAAATCATCTAGTGCAAGCGATTCAATAACTTCAGCGTTAGCAGTCATCATCGCTTCACAGAATTGCTCTGTCTCTTCAATAACAACTTCATCTGCTGTTTTCTTTCTCTTCTTGACTTCATCACAGGAACATAGCATTGACATAAGCATAATTACAGTCAAGCCCAAAGCCAAAAATCTCTTATTAAATCTACCCATTATCCATAACTCCTTCTTCACAAACAAATAGATTATACCAAAAATCTATTTATTTTAAAAATAATTATGCTCAAACATCTGGTTTGTGTATAAATTGTGACAAAATTTCACTAAAAACCAAAAAATCTCACATTTTTTAAGTGATTTATTTCACATTTAAGTTATAATCATTAATGGAAAATTATTATTTTGCGTAGATTAGTTATTTAGGAGATATATGTATGTCACAGACACCACACATTTTAATTTGCGATGATGATCCAGTTGTACACGAATCATTAAGCCTTTATTTTGACAGTGAGCACTTCACACATTCCGATGCTTATGACGGACGTGAAGCCTTGAATATGGTTTACGAGAACAAGCCAGACCTTATCTTACTCGACGTAATGATGCCTGAACTTACAGGTATTGAAGTATGCCGTGAAGTTCGTAAAACTCTCACTACACCAATTATCATTCTCTCAGCTAAGGGTGAAGAAATCGATAAAGTTGTAGGTCTCGAGATTGGTGCTGACGATTATATTGTTAAGCCATTCTCACCTCGTGAGGTTATTGCACGTATTAAGGCAGTTCTTAGAAGAAGTGCAGAAACTTCTACAGAAGTATCAAATATCCTTCGCTACGAGGGGCTTGAGATTAATCTTGATAATTATCAGATCAAGGTCAAGGGTGAAATTATTCCTTGTACACCAAAGGAAGTTGAGATTTTGCATCTCCTCGCTTCTCATGCTGGTCAGGTTATGGGTCGTGACCAGATCCTCTCAATTATTTGGGGTTATGACTTCTCTGGTGATCCAAGAACTGTAGATACACACATTAAGAGAATTAGACAGAAAGTATCACTCGAAGGTGCTCCTTGGAGCATCCAGACTGTTTATAGTGTTGGATATAAGTTCGAGGTTAACTGATAATGAACAAGAGTATTTTGCTAAGAAGAACTATCATACTTCTCTTGATAGCTTTGTTTGCTTCGGCTGCTTTTACAACTCTTGCATTTACTCTCGCAGGTAAGTCTGCAACATTTAGTATCCAGTCTGAACAGGCTATGTCACAGGCTGATTCTTTGGCTAGCCTATTTACTAATTCCCCTGAATTAATTGAAGATGAAGCATTAATGGATGCCCTCTTCTCTAGTACATCTATTACAAGTAGAGATATTTTCATTTTCAGTATTGACGGTCATATTATTTATCAGCCTTCTAATCCTAGCCCAGAAGATGCAAAGTATCTTGGCTCGATTATTGATTATGTTCAAAAGAACATGCTCTCAAAATCTGAGACAGAGAATGGATATAAAATTCTTGAAGGTAACTCTAGCATTGACCAAATTCTTGTAATACAAAGACCTGTAATTATTGACGGTACAACTAGCTTTTATGTTGTATCCGTATCTTCTACTACAGAAAGTAATACAACTGTTCTTCAGTTCGTTAATGTACTTCTTATCTCAACAATGTTCGCAGCATTTGTAATGCTAATCCCTGTTTATCTTGTTACAAGAAGAATTGTTGAACCAATTAACAAGATTAGTGAGACAGCTAGAATTTATGCATCTGGTGATTTCACAGCTAGAATTCAGGAAGAGTACAAAGGCGAAATTGGCGAGATTTCATCTTCTTTCAATTACCTCGCAGACCAGCTTTCTAAGTCTATTTCAGATCTTACAATCGAGCGTAATAGACTTAAGGATGTTTTCGATGTAATCACAGAAGGTATTGTGGTAGTAGATGCTGAAAATCGCCCAATATTTACAAATAAGGCAGTATCAACAATCTTTAGTAAGGTTCAGAAAAAGAACCTCTTTACTGAAAGACTTCAGCTCATCCCTTTTGATGAAGTATGGAATGATTTCGAGCTTTGTATTAGCGATACTGAAGCGATTGATAAAACTATCGAAGGTCCTGACTACGCTTATCATATCGCCATCTTCCCTAAGTTCGATATTGATAATGTAACTTGTATTGGCGCTACTGGCTTCTTCAGAGATATTTCCGAAGAACTCAAGCTCGAGAGAACTCGTAAAGATTACGTTGCTAACATTTCTCATGAACTTCGTACACCACTTCAGACACTTCGTGGACTTATTGAGCCACTCTCTGATGGTATGGTTAAGAAAGAGGAAGATAAGCAGCGTTACTACGGTATTATCCTTCATGAGACACTTCGTCTCTCTCGTCTTATCGACGACATGCTTGAGCTTTCTAAGCTCCAGTCCAGAACACTCGCGTTTAAGACATTCCCATTTGATCTTAACGAGCTTCTTATGGATATCGAGACTAAGTTCATGCCAGTAATGAAGGACGCTGGACTTAACTTCAAAGTATCATTCAATACTGGTGAACTCCCTACTGTAATGGGTAATCCAGATCGTGTAGAACAGATTATTGTTATCCTCATGGATAATGCTAAGAAGTACACATCAGCTGGTGGTTCTATCACAATTGCAGCTGAATATCACGAGGATACAGATAAGGTACTTGTTTCAGTTATCGATACAGGACAAGGTATTCACGAATACGATATCAATCACATTTTCGATAGATTCTTCAAGGCTGACAGAGCTCGTGGTAAGAAAGGTACTGGACTTGGTCTTGCTATTGCTAAAGAGCTTCTCACTTATATGGGTGAAGATATTACTGTTCAGAGTGTATATGGCGAAGGTACTACATTCACATTCACTCTTAAGAGAGTAGGAGCACAGGCTGCATGGTATTGATGGATAATTCTAATAACACACAAGATGGAGTAAGAATTAATAAGTACATTGCTCAGTCTGGTTATTGCTCAAGACGAGAGGCTGATAAGCTTATTGAAGCTGGTGCTGTTACTATCGATGGTGTTATTGCTGAGAATGGAAGTCGTGTACTCGAGGGTCAGACAGTATTAGTTAATAATGAACCTGTTGTCCCTAACGATGATCACATTTACATCGCTCTTAATAAGCCATTAGGAATTACTTGTACAACTGATACTCGTGATGTTGATAATATTGTAGATTTCCTAGGCTTCGAGGAACGCATCTTCCCTATTGGTCGCCTAGATAAGAATTCATCTGGACTTATCCTATTAACTAATGACGGAGATATAGTTAATAAGCTTTTAAGAGCTGAGCATGGACACGAGAAAGAATATGTTGTTTCAGTAGATAAACCTATTGATGATGAATTCATAAACAGAATGTCTAATGGATTACCTATTCTAGACCGCGTAACGCTCCCTTGCAAGGTCAGAAAGCTCGGTCAAAGGAAATTCAACATTATTCTCACACAGGGCTTAAATCGCCAAATTAGACGCATGTGCGAGTATCTAGGCTATAAGGTTGTTAAACTCAAGCGTATTAGATTTATGAATATCGAATTAGGAGATATGCAGCCTGGTGAATATCGTGAATTAACAAACAAAGAGAAACAAATTCTATTCTCGCTTACTAAGAAGTAAAACAAAAGGAACTGCCGAGGCAGTTCCTTTTTTCTTGTTTCTAATTTTTATGCTGACCCCAACAAGAGCCAATACTTAATAGAATTAGATTATTCAACTTCATTGTGCTGTTTCTTTTTCATCTCGTACATAGCATTATCAGCATACTTAAAGTATTCATCTAATACAATCGACTCGTTAGGCGTAATTATTACAGAACCAACGCTGACAGTGAGTTCAAAAGATATCATCATCTCATTTGCTATTCTCTTAACCTCGTCGCACAATTGCTTCATAATGATATCACCGTTATCTACGAACACCTTCTCGCCTAGAATAACGAACTCATCACCACCGTATCTTACTGCATACCATTCTTTAGGAATAATAGACTTAATAGCTTTAGATACAATTCTTATTGCTGTATCACCCTGAAGATGACCATAGCGATCATTAATATCCTTCATCCTATTGATATCAACTACCATAAGGATACCAGTTTTACCATCAACTCTAATCTGCTCCAAGAATGGAATTGCTTTCTTCTCATAACCCTTTCGATTAAGAAGTCCTGATAGTTCATCAATATAAGAGATTTCCTGAAGTTTCTGATGCATTATCTCCATACGGATATTAACTCTAGCACGTAATAACATCTTAGCGATATGCTTAAGCCACTCAGTTAAGAATGTCATATCAATTAATCGAAGACTATCTTTAAATACTGCATAACCAATTGTAAGGCTCTTATCATGAATAGGAGCAATAACATATGTTGATGGTCCATCATGAGTTTCTTCAAATTTTGGGAAGATATAAGATTTATCTATATACTGTATATCTAAGGACTTGCGGTTATCCATACAATAAATAACACACATTTTATCTCCATATCCAATGAAGCGACCAGTACCCTGATTAAAGATTGTATCCAAGAAAGACTCATCAAGGCATATACAGAATGAATATCCTTCATAAGCATTATAATCAGGCTTATTTATATTTCTAAACAAATATCTGAAACCATTATTCACAGCTTCTAATGAATTAACTTCGTCATGAGTAAGTTCATCGATAGAAGCTAGATGCCAATCGAAGATTGTTTTCTTTACAGGAAGTGAGAAAGCGTTATTTCTTAGGTTAGCATAATTGCGCTTATCTCCTCGTGACATAGTGCAGCCACAACTCTCGCCTAAAGACATTTTTGATTTATACAAAGAAAGTCCGTTAACAGGAGCTCCATTCATAACATCAACAAGACGCTGCATAGCATCGTAACTTAAATCCTTACAATCACGATCAACAGACGTAATAATAGGATTAAATGCCTTGGCATCAGTTGTATTATCAAATCCTGTTACTAGTACATCGTCAGGCACACAATAGCCATGTAAACCTAAAATGAGAATTGTACCCATTGCCATAATATCATTAGCACATACAAAAGCATCAGGTAAACCGCGTTTCTCAACGTATTTAGGGACGTTCAAATGCACTTCGTGATAACTCCATCCACCCTGAACTACATCTTCAGGATCAAGAGATAATCCATGCTCTTCTAGTACATCTTCAAGAGCTTTTCTTCGCTCTATATTCTCTAAGTTATTGTCATCACCTGAAACAAAAGCTACCTTCTTAACATGATGCTCGTTAACAATATGCTCACATAATTCGCGCATACCAGTATAATTATCAGTACAGAAACAATCTATTCCATCTACTTGATACTCAAGACATACAGCTGGAACATTTGCTTTCTTGATTTTTTCAACAAGAATATCAAGTTCACCACGATTGTTAAGCGTATTACCAAATAAGAAAACACCATCATAATCTTCAAGATTAGGAAGATTGAGAATATTTAAATATCCTTGAGCAAACTCAGGCAAATCACTAATGGATGCATATTCTACGAACAACTGCAATTCAATATCATTCTCATTAGCGCATTCCTTAATACTACTCATAGCATTAAGTATCTGTTCATCGCTCCAACCATTAGCAAATATAGCAACCTTTCTCCTCATCAAAATTACCCCATCACATAATTACTAGTATAATTATTCTATCGATAAAATAATAAACATATGACTCCAAATAATTAACAGTTAGTAAACGAATCAAAGTTTATTAATACTTTTAAAGTTTGGGGTCATCATATTACTAATTTTGAGCATGAAAAAAAGCCATCCCATATGGAACAGCTTTTTCTCATAGTTAATTAGAAGAATTAATTAGGAACTCAAATGTTTCTTTATAAGAAATGTTTTTCTTTAGTGGTTGCATAGAAACATTTGATTTTGTTCTTTCAATTTCTTTGGAGCAGAAATCCAAGAAGAGTTCGCAGTATTCATTCTGCATAAGTTGCTCCTGATGTAAGAATTCATTCATCTGCTCTGGTGAATAAGGCAAAACAGTAAATTCAAACTTCTTATTCTCTTCTCTTATAATCTTTATACTTCCACCTTCAGAATTAGATAGAACTAATGCTGAAGTATCAGTATGTGAACTATTCTCTGCCGGTCTAGCGTATGGATGATAAATCTCATCTACCTTCGCCTGGAATATGCCAAATCTTGTCGCATTCTTACGATCAAAATAGGATTCTCCTGGACCTCTACCATACCATTTACATGTAACATCATCCTTAGATACTGGTACACGCAAACCATATCTAATCATGTCGTACTTAGGTGTGAATGCGAGTGTAACTGAAAGCTTCTTCGCATCTTTGATCTCATAATAAAGAAGAACTTCACCCTTCATTGCGAATGACTTATATCTAGTAACAAGAGAGAAAATTCCATTGCTACTACCGTAATTACAACCTACGAATTCAAGAGAATCCTGGATGCTTTCATAATCGCTCTCCTTAGAGAAGATTGTCTTAGACAATATAAAACTCTTATCTGTTCTATCTACATTAGAAGGACAACGATAGAAGCTTGGTAAGAAGCCACCCTTAAGGAATTCAAATTCACCAATTCTAATATGGTTAACAGCGCCTGTTTTACGATCAATACCAATATAGATATTATCCTTATCAACGATGATGCCCTGTGGAAGACCATAGACAGCCATCTCTTCTTCCTTAATCTTCTCATCTTCCATGATCTCAGTAGCAGATATCTCACCTTCACCAGCTAGAACAATATTTGACTGTTCACTATCTGTATTCTCAGGAGTTGCCTCTTCTTCATTAGTACGATCCTCAGAAGTCTCATCTTCAGAAGCTGACATTGGAAGGATTGGAAGTCCGTTATTGTCATCCAATAACTTCTTAACAGAGAAAGCATTAAGTGAACCAAGTGTCTTAGTTTCAGTAACAACAGGAGAAGCAACTTCATCAGCTAGTATTTCCTGATAGAATGCAACTTCCTGACCTTCTCTTGAATAGAAGCTATCCTTAGCTAATTTAAGGCTGATATCGAAAATAAGCTCATGTGACAAAGCGTTATTGTACATCTCAATGTAAGATGTATTATCCTTAGCCCAACCATCTACAAGATACTTACCAATATCGAGATTAAACTTAAGCGACCTAGTTCCATATGGCTCAATCTCAGAAATGAGACCATTACCAAACATAAGAACATTACCACCTAACATAAGCTTCCATTCGAGAATCATCTCGTCAGAGAAAGCAAATGGATGAACATTACGCATTGTAAATGCTGTTGGATTATTAGGATCTGGGAAGATACTAATAATCTCACACTGCTTCTTAATATCGAAATATATAGGATGTGGATTTCTGTCACTATCAACAATACCCTGACCGATACTACTGTCATCACGCTTCTTACCACCTTCAAGGTCAGCCTGATGAATCCACTTATAATCAGCGTCATCGTCATCAAAATGCATACGACCTGGTACAGAATTAAATAAACTCTTTCCAGACTTATTCTTAGAGAAAATATTCTCTCTATCAAGACAGAGATCCTGCCATGGACCAAATACTTTTCCTGCTTCACTTGGGAAAGGAATAATATCTGATACTACATTTTTATAGTCAGCCTCAGCATACCAAGGTCTTGTATCATCAATTTCAAGACAAGCAGCCTTAGCTTCTTTACACTTAGCTTCATCATAGTGATATTCTGGGAAACCCCATGCAATGATACTAGGATGTATCATATGAATATCAACGTACTCTTTAATATATCTTCTATCAGCAAGGGCAAATACATAGATACCGTACTGATCGCAAAGATTTAAAAGCATGTCATTAGCTGGGAATGCCTGAACAATGATTCCGTTAATTCCGCAGCGCTTCATAAGAACAATATCCTGTCTCATTCTATTAAGTGGAACAGCAATACCATTCTTTGGATCGAACTCATAGTACTTAGTAAGCATTAATGGAACACGACGCTCATTAATATTAATCTTATCGAGAATAAGATCTACAGTTCTAAAACCAAAACGTCTCTTCTTAGTACAGATTGTTCGTCCTTCACTATCAAGTAATTCGAGAACCAAATCGTACTGAACAGGAGTAGCATCAGACCACTGAGCAACATTAACAGCAATAGCCTGACCTTCGAATACTCCAGAACCATGTGCATCAACTGCACCTTCGATCTCTTTTTCTATATTCAATTTAGCATAAGGAAGATTATATGGATCATACTCTCCTCTAGCTTCAAGAATTGAAGTCTTAACTGTAAATGGCATCATATAATCAGTGTGATTAGTAATCTTCACATTAGTGAATACCATGTAATCACCACGTGATACCTTAGCTACACTCTTACGCTCTGAACCAGTATTATCTAATGCTAATTGATTAACATACGCATTAGGAATAAATCTACACTTAATATGTAGATTACTCATCTCAAGAAGTGGTTCAAATGTAAGAGAGATTGGTCTATAGATACCGCTAAAACCAAAGTTAGCATTCTCTTTGATTATTAAGCCCTTATTATCTCTATCAAAACGATTAACAATGATTACAAGTGAATTCACACCTACCATTGCATCTGGAGAGATTAATAGCTTCTTATTAACAAGTACAGCATGAGACTTAGTGATATTCTTACCATTCATATATACTTCAAAGCTTCCTGAAATACCTGAAGCCTCGAGGTAAATAGCTCTATCAACATCTTCTTCAGAGAATACAACTGTTGTACGATAAATACCTACTTCATCATCCTCAGAATTAGTTGAATTCATATACAACTTGTTACTGATACTTGTCTCACGTCTCTCTTTATCCTGTTCGAGAACCGCAGGAAAATCATATAACAAGTTCTGTGGCAAACTGTAACCTTCTGTCTGCCATGTTGATGGAACATTAATCAATGCCCAATCACTATCATCAAAATATATCTCATCAAATCCCATTGGGATTTCATTCTCAGACTTAGCAAGGAAGAACTTCCAAGTACTTAATTCTCTTGTATATGGAGTTTTAACCAAACCAAATTCAGGCATCACTCGTTCTTCGAAGATGCTGTCAAAAGTATCGTATGGTAAAAAGCAATCATTAGAATATGAGAATTCCATCTTTCTCCCTCTCATTCATACCAACGCGCACCATTTCACAGTTACACGTTACATATAATTTAAGATGATAGAATTCTAACATTCGATAATGTCATTAATATTACAGTAATGAGTGATTTTGGTTGTAATTCAATTATAAACAATTACCAGAGATAATTGCCTCAATTTTACTCATCGCATCGTCAATGAGATCAGACATCGTAGCCTTACTTACACCAGCTACAATATTGTTGCATTTGAATGATGGAATAAGGATTTTTGTAGCATCGCTCTGACCTACAGCCACAGCCATTTTAGGTGTAATCTCACCTAGCATAGAATCAGCTATAACAATACCAATTGGACCTACAATAATATCAGTTTTACGGCATCCTACTATTACTGCATTTTCTCCAGTTGCAGCATTCTTAGCACCACCCTTTATCATTGATGTTGTAGCAATAGTATTAGTACCTACAGCAGTCAACTCAACCTGAGGAAATCTAGTAATAATAAGTTCAACTAATTCTTTACCTAATTTACCGCCCTGTCCATCTATAAGAAGTATTCTCATAACAGTTCTCCTATTACCAATTCTCACTAAAGTATAATTTATCAGTACAAAAAATGAAATAATCCTATTCTCATTATTTGAGCCTATTGTTAATATGGTATTGCAAATTATTATTAGGGGTACAACTTATGAAAAAGTCTAAATTCATTTCTATGCTTTTAGCATTTAGCTTTGTTCTTTCCATTTCGTCTTGTGCTACAACGACAGAAGAAACAACAGAAGCTTCTTCTACTATTACAATGCCAGCTTTCGAGACAACTGTCGCAGATGAAACAACAGCAGCAGTAGTAGAAACAACTGAACCAGTGCAAGAAGGTTATTGGTATGACGGCATGACTGCTGAAGAGATTGTAGCTTCAATGACAATCGAGCAGAAAGCCAACCAGATGGTTGAACCAGCTATCTACAACCTATCTTCTGCAGACATGGCAACTAACTGCTATGGTTCAATTCTTTCCCATTACGATGATATTCCTCAGTATAGTTACGATAAATGGGCAAAGATTATTAACAACTACCAGGAGCAGGCACTCGCAGCTGATAATGGAATTCCAATGATTTACGGAAACGATTCAGTTCACGGCGTTAACTTCGCTTCTAACTGTGTTATCTTCCCTCATAACATCAATATCGGTGCCGCTAATGACATTGACCTTACTTATGAGATGGGTGTATGCGTTGGTAGCGATATCATGCACACTCAAATGATATTCAACTTCTCACCTTGCGTTGCTGCTGCTCAGGATCCTAGATGGGGTCGTACATATGAGAGCTACTCATCAGAGCCTTCAATCATCACTCCACTTGCTGTAGCTTATTCAGAAGGTCTTATGGCAGAAGGTGTTGTACCTTGTGCTAAGCACTTTATCTGTGATGGTTACGCTTTATATGGTACGGGTGAATATTCTGGCAATACATACAGATTGATCGACCGTGGTGATGCTCAGGTTAGCGATGAAGTTATCGCTGAGAACCTCGCTATTTACCAAGCTCTTATCGATTCTGGAGTTCCTGTAATCATGATCTCACACTCTTCATTGAACGGCATCAAGATGCACGAGTACGGCGATTACATTTACCTACTTAAGAATGAAATGGGATTTGATGGGTTCATCATCTCTGACTGGGACTCAATTGAGAACTGTTCAGGTGCAACTCTAAAAGACAACGTAATTTTGTCAATCAATTCTGGTATTGATATGCTCATGGAAGCTGATCACTATGAGATCTGCAAGCAGTACATCGTTGAAGCAGCTAACGAAGGTTCTATCTCAATGGAAAGAATTGATGATGCTGTTACAAGAATTATAAAAGTTAAAATGGACTGTGGACTTCTAGAAGATCCTTTCTTCGAGAATACAAATCCTTCATATGACTTCGCTTCTGAGTACTCAAAAGAAGTTGCTACAAAGCTTGCTGAAGAATCGTTAGTACCCCTCAAAGCAGATGGTGGCCTCACAATTGAACCAGGTTCAAAAGTTTTCCTTGCTGGTCCTGCTGCAGATGATACAGGCGCAATGTTAGGCGGCTGGACTTATGTATGGTGTGGTCTTTCTGATCAGGATTTTGGAATGAGAGTTTGCCCACAGGCTACAACTATTAAGAAAGCACTCGACAACATTGCAGATGAATATGGAATTGAAATTGTTACTGATCCTGATGAGATTTCTTCTTGTGATGTAGTTCTTCTCTGCTTAGGTGAAACACCATATGCTGAATGGATTGGAGACGTTGAAGACTTGTCTATTACTGGACCATGCGAACTTCTCGGAAACGACGAAGCTATTGCACTTGCTAAAGAGTCAGGTCTCCCTACTATTACACTTCTCATCGCAGGACGAAATGTAATCATCGAAGATTATATTAACGATTGGGATTCAGTAATCATGTGTTACCTTCCTGGTTCAGAAGGCGGAACTGCTATCGTAAATGCTCTCACAGGTAAGTGCGAATATACTGGTACTCTTCCAATGCCTTACTACAAGACAGAAGCAGATATTGATGCTGGAAATCCATGGTTACCTGTTGGATATTCTGCAGTATCTTAAAAGACGTAGATACATCCTACGAATTCGAGGATTATTAAGAATACTAATAACATTGAGATAAGTATTAAAATCCAAGGATTATAAAACAAAGCTATAGAGGCAGGAACTGTTGTATAACGTTCCTGCTTTTCTATTTTAGGATTAAGTGTATCGATGCTCGCGAAAACACCCTGGATATCCTGATATGGCAAAACAGTTCTACCATCAGCAGTAGCTACACTAGCACTATTTGTTGGAATAGTAACTGTAGCACCATTAGGAGATGCTTTAGTCATCTGATTAGTAGTAACTGGTGGAACATTATTCCTTCTAACAACTACAGGCTTAACCTCACCTCTGAGCAAAGCCTCATCTTCAAAAGGCTCTAAGTGGTCTGCACCACCCTCAGTAAACTGAATAGATTCATAGCCTAAAGATTCTTTTCCATCTTTAAAATGAGTAGCCAAAGTCATATACTCCGGTGTGTCCGAAGTATTCATTACAGGTCTATCTGATTTTGTTCTGACTTGAAGTCTTATCTCATCATCAAGATTATCCACTTTGCACCTCAAATTAATAATGTATTGGTAGTTTACTATATTTATAGAAAAGTTCAAGTTTTGCATATAAAAAGGTCGCCCTAAGCTAAGCTTAAAGCGACCTATTACTAACTAAATTCAAAAATTCAAATTAGATCTTGTTGTCAGAACCAAGAACGTTAACGATCTTGTGAGCAACCATTTCCTTAACAGCCTGACGAGCTGGCTTGAGGTACTGACGTGGATCGAAGTGTGATGGGTTCTCAGCAAAGTACTTTCTGATGTTACCTGTCATAGCAAGACGGATATCTGAGTCGATGTTAATCTTACATACAGCAAGCTTAGCAGCCTCACGGAGCTGTGACTCTGGGATACCAACTGCATCTGGCATGTTACCGCCGTAAGCGTTAACCATCTTTACGAACTCCTGTGGTACAGATGATGAACCGTGGAGAACGATTGGGAAGCCTGGGAGCTTCTTAACGATCTCTTCGAGAACGTCGAAACGGAGTGGAGGTGGTACAAGGATACCTTCCTCGTTACGTGTGCACTGAGCAGCTGTAAACTTGTAAGCACCGTGTGATGTACCGATAGCGATAGCAAGAGAGTCACAACCTGTTCTAGCTACGAACTCTTCTACTTCCTCTGGACGTGTGTAAGCTTCGTTACCAGCCTCTACACAAACCTCATCCTCGATACCAGCGAGTGTACCAAGCTCAGCCTCAACTACTACACCGTGAGCGTGAGCGTACTCTACAACCTGCTTTGTAAGAGCGATGTTATCCTCAAATGACTTTGAAGAAGCGTCGATCATTACAGATGTGAAACCACCATCGATACATGACTTACAAAGTTCGAATGAATCACCGTGGTCAAGGTGAAGAGCGATAGGGATCTGTGGGTTCTCAGCTACAGCAGCCTCAACGAGCTTTACAAGGTATGTGTGATTTGCATAAGCTCTAGCACCCTTTGAAACCTGGAGGATAACTGGGCTGTTAAGTTCACCTGCAGCCTCTGTGATACCCTGAACGATTTCCATGTTGTTTACGTTAAATGCACCAACAGCGTAACCACCGTTGTATGCCTTCTTAAACATTTCTGTTGTTGTTACTAATGGCATATCAATAACTCCTTAAAATTTAAATTCTAATCAGCATAATAATTTGCAGAATTAGTTACATTAAAATAATACTTATTAGGCTTAATTTAGTCAACAAAATATCACGTGTAAAATCACTTTTGACGCAATAAAACCTAGATGTTTTACGATTTATTTATAATTCGATTATCATTTGATTTTTATTACCCAAAGAAAAAGCCACAAGTCTAATAAAAGACCTGTGGCTCAATAATTCTAGCGAAAAACAAATCAAGATTTCTTCTTCTCTGCTTCTTCTTTCATAACAGCATTAACGATATCATCAATATCATCATCTGTTGTCTCAGCCTTACCTGAAGACATGTGCATTGTTTCAGGCTTAATAGCATTCTCAAGGTTTCTAGCACCATATGCCTCAGCAATAGCAAAAACCTCTGTCTGAAGCTTAAAGAAGTCTTCTCTAGAAGCGAGATCCTTTGTTGTTGTCTGATAGCATGCGTCATCAAGAACGTTATCAAGAACAAGATAATAAACCTTATCTTTGCTACCAAGAGCAGAGTTATCAATAAGAGCTTCTGCCTTATCTGGCTCACCTTCACGAGCATCGAAATTCTCGAATGGAATTGTGATAAGACTATATCTATATCTCAACACAATTTTCTTCTCTTTGTAGTCAACAGCAATTCTAAACTTAGCAATAAGGAATGACTGTATAAATACAAGAAGTGAAATGATAAACACTAAGCATGCAATAACAGCAAATGGAATATTCATTGTTTTAGCAATAAACAAGAAATAACAAGCAAGAAAAGCAGAAACAACCATCAATGGAATTGTAATGATTCTTCTATTCATAATCTGCTTACCATTAGCAGCAAAGCAATGAACACCTTCTTTTGGAAGAGAATTAACTTTTTCCTCATTAATTGTACTCATAATTATCTCCTATATTGTCAAACCAATTAAAGTTCTGCACTAAGCATTGCGATACGCTCTTCAACACCCTTGTACATCTCAAGATACTTAGCCTGCTTCTCCTTCTCGGCATTGATAACCTTCTCAGGAGCCTTACTTACGAATGACTCATTTGAAAGCTTACCTGCAACTCTATCGAGCTCCTTCTGGAGATTCTCCTTCTCCTTATTGAGACGCTCAATCTCCTTATCGATATCGATAAGATCACCAAGTGGGATATAAACTTCACCACCATGGAAAACACAAGCAACAGCTGTAGCAGGAATACCTGTCTTATCATTCTGTGTCTCAAGACCATCAACTGATGCAAGTCTCTGGAGGAATGCCTTACCATTAACGAACATATCAGCAATAGCATTATTCTCTGTAACAACAATGATATTAGCCTTACGTGATGGAACAACACCCATCTCAGAACGGATATTTCTGATAGATCTAATAGCATCCATAAGAGTTTCCATCTGCTTCTCTTCAGCATCAAATGAATACTTCTCATTAACTACTGGCCAATCAGAAATCATAATTGACTCAGCCTTACCATCGATTACAAGATTAGAGAATACTTCTTCTGTAATGAATGGCATAAATGGATGTAAGAGCTGCATTGATGTACCAAGGATCTTGTTAAGGAGGTACTGAGCCTCAAGTCTTGTTGGACACTCCTTATCGAAGAGACGGCTCTTAGCAATCTCAATGTACCAGTCGCAATAGCACTCCCAAATGAAGTCAACAATCTTAGCAAGAGCTACACCGTAGTCATAGTTCTCAATATTTGTTGTAGCTTCAGCGATAAGTGTATTGAGCTTATTAAGGATCCACTTATCTTCAAGTGTAAACTTAGATTCGTCTACACCCTCAAATGAGAGATCATCTTCGCAGTTCATAAGTACAAACTTCATAGCGTTCCAAACCTTGTTGGAGAAGTTTCTACCCATATCAATCTTATCCTGCTGGAATCTCTGGTCATTACCAGGAGCATTACCTGTTACAAGTGCGAAACGAAGTGAATCTGCACCAGACTCAGCAATAACCTCAAGTGGGTCAATACCATTACCAAGAGACTTACTCATCTTTCTACCCTGAGCATCTCTTACAAGACCATGAATAAGTACTGTATCAAATGGCACTTCATTCATATGTGCCATACCAGCAACCATCATTCTAGATACCCAGAATGTGATGATATCGTAGCCAGTAACAAGTGTATTTGTTGGATAGAAGTACTTGAGTTCTTCTGTGTTTTCAGGCCAACCAAGTGTTGAGAATGGCCAAAGTGCTGATGAGAACCAAGTATCAAGAGTATCTGGATCCTGACGCATTGGCTTACCACACTTAGGACATACAGCGCTGCTGTCCTTAGTTACTACAATCTCTCCACAATCATCGCAGTAGAAAGCTGGAATCTGATGACCCCACCAGAGCTGACGTGATACACACCAATCACGGATATCTTCCATCCAGTTAAAGTAGTTCTTATCAAATCTCTCAGGAACGAACTTAGTCTTACCTGTCTTTACAGCCTCGATTGGTGCCTCAGCGAGCTTCTGCATCTTAACGAACCACTGGAGTGATACACGTGGCTCAATTGTTGTACCACAACGATAACATGTACCTACATTGTGATTATGTGGCTCAACCTTAATAAGGTATCCACCTTCTTCGAGATCCTTAACAATAGCCTTACGAGCCTCAAAACGGTCCATACCAGCATACTTAGGATAATCCTCAATAATCTTAGCATCATCTGTCATTACGTTGATAACAGGAAGATTATGTCTAAGTCCTACTTCGAAGTCGTTAGGATCGTGAGCTGGAGTAATCTTAACTACACCAGTACCGAATTCAATATCTACATAGTTATCAGCAACTACAGGGATCTTACGACCAACAAGTGGGAGAATTAAGTTCTTACCAACAATATCCTTATATCTCTCATCCTTAGGGTTAACAGCAACAGCTGTATCACCAAGGAGTGTCTCTGGTCTTGTTGTAGCGAGCTCAACAAAGCCTGAACCATCCTCAAGAGGATATCTCAAGTGCCAGAAGTTACCAGCTTGATCCTCATACTCAACCTCAGCATTAGAAATTGAAGTACAGCAATGTGGACACCAGTTGATAATTCTCTCACCACGATAGATAAGACCTTCGTTATAGTACTTAACGAATACTTCCTTAACAGCATCTGTACAGCCATCATCCATTGTGAAGCGCTCTCTTGACCAATCGCATGAAGAACCGAGCTTCTTAAGCTGCTCAACAATTCTTCCGCCATACTGCTCTTTCCAAGCCCATGCGCGCTCAAGGAACTTTTCACGACCTAAGTCGTCCTTTGTCAAACCTTCCTTACGCATAGCCTCAACAATCTTAGCCTCTGTAGCGATTGAAGCATGATCAGTACCAGGAACCCAAAGTGTCTCGAATCCCTTCATTCTCTTATATCTAATAAGGATATCCTGCAAAGTATTGTCCAATGCATGACCCATGTGGAGCTGACCTGTAATGTTTGGTGGAGGCATTACGACGCAGAAAGGCTTCTTGTCAGGATTAACCTTTGCACCAAAATATCCCTTACTCATCCAATTTGAATACAATCTAGGCTCTGCCTCGTTTGGATCAAAAGACTTACTTATTCCATCTGTTCTCATAGGAATACTCCTTCATAATACATAAAATATAACAACATATTATCGCTTTTTTTCAAATAAAAATCAAGGCAGAACCAATTCGTTCTGCCTTGTACAAATGCTCAAATTACTAGATGAGATTACTTAGTTTTTTTACCATTCTCAATCATTGATAATGCGCCATACAAAATTGAATCATCACCAAGACCAGCCTTCTTGAACTCAACGGTCTTTCTGATTGATGGCATACAATACTTATCAACTTCAGCTAAGATCTTCTCTAAGAAAATATCACCTACAGCCTCGATTACGCCACCGCCGTAAATTACTACTTCTGGGCTAAATGTATTAACAAGATTACCAGAAGCAATTGCCAAATAGTGA
The DNA here is from genome assembly GCA_024403735.1 of Clostridia bacterium. GTDB lineage: Bacteria > Bacillota > Clostridia > Saccharofermentanales > Saccharofermentanaceae > Saccharofermentans. Next base: position 23,126 of record JAKSRG010000001.1, on the reverse strand, counting down.
CAAGCTCTATCTACAGCTTCCATTGCTACTGCATCCTTCTCAGCAAGAGAATTCTTAAGGATCTTGCTCTTGAATACGCCATCCTTAACTGCATCAGCCATCATTGTTGAACGTCCTCTAGCAACCTGCTGACGAACATAATCTGAAATACCCTGCTTACTTGAGAAAGCTTCAAGACATCCTCTCTGTCCGCAGTTACAACGTGGACCTTCCTCATTGAGGATCATGTGACCAAACTCAGCACCCTTAAATAAATGTCCTGTGTAGAGCTTATTATCAAGGATAAGGCCACCGCCCATACCTGTTCCTACGAAGAGACCAACTACATTTGAATATCCCTTAGCCGAACCATATTCATACTCACCAAGAACACCAACATTTACGTCATTACCAATGTAGAATGGAACACCATATCTATCCTGGATAGGGGTCTTAATATCATAATCTCTCCAAGGAAGATTAGGAGATGTAAGTACGATACCTTCATCCTGGTTAATAACACCAGGGGCACCTGCTGCTATGGCCTTAACATCTTTAATGCTTATGCCAGACTTCTCGAGAAGCTCGTCAACTACGCTGATGATAACTTCTTCTACATTCTGTGAAGAATCGCCACCAGACTTAGTCTTCTTCTTAATTCTGAAAACAATCTCTTTCTTTGCATCGAAAATGCAACCAAGAATCTTAGTTCCGCCAATGTCTAAACAAATTGAATACTTCTCTGTCTTAGCCATAACAACTCTCCTTTAAATTATGCTCCGAGTTCTCCATCTGAAGACTTATCAGAATCTTCTGACTGAGAATTCTTTTTTTTCTTATAAACAAGAGTTGGTTCCTTAGAATCGTTGACACAACTCTCATCAATAATGCACTTCAATACATCCTTCTCTGAAGGAATGTCATACATAACGTTGCGCATGATTGCCTCAGTAATAGTTCTAAGACCACGCGCACCAGTCTTCTGCTCAATAGCCTTCTTTGCGATTGCCTTAGCAGCCTCGTCAGTAAACTCGAGTTCTACACCATCCATAGAGAACATCTTACGATACTGCTTATACAAAGCATTCTTAGGCTCCATAAGAATAGCAACAAGAGCTTCTTCATCGAGCTTATCAAGAGCTACAGTTACAGGTACACGACCGAGGAATTCAGGAATAATACCGAACTTCATCAAATCCTGAGGAACTACCTTATCAAAATCCTCACCAGAATATGCTTCCTTAATAGAAGAAACTGGTGCACCAAAACCATAGTGCTTCTTACTTGTTCTATCTGCGATAATTGATTCCAAACCGTCAAAAGCACCACCACAAATAAAGAGAATATTTGTTGTATCAATCTGGATACATTCTTCATTTGGATGCTTACGTCCACCCTTAGGAGGAACTGAAGCAACAGTACTCTCCAAAATCTTAAGGAGTGCCTGCTGAACGCCTTCACCACTAACATCACGTGTGATAGAAACATTCTCTGACTTCTTAGCAATCTTATCAATTTCATCGATATAAACGATACCCATCTGAGCTCGATCAATATCATAATCAGCTGCTACGATAAGTTTCAAAAGGATATTCTCAACATCTTCACCTACGTAACCAGCTTCTGTAAGAGTTGTTGCATCAGCTACTGCAAATGGAACATCAAGAATTCTAGCAAGTGTCTGAGCAAGATAAGTCTTACCTGAACCAGTAGGACCAAGCATCAAGATATTACTCTTAGCAATCTCGATACCATCATCATAATCCATACCGTAGTAAACTCTCTTGTAGTGGTTATATACAGCAACAGACAAAGAAATCTTTGCGTCATCCTGACCAATTACATATTCATCAAGCTTTTCCTTGATTGCATGTGGAGTAATTAGCTTATTAGGGCGTGATTTCTGTGTTTTCTTCTTTTTTTGTAGTTTAGCTTCCTCAGTAATAATTGAATGAGCAGTGTTAATACAATCAATACAGATATAGCAATTAACACCTGAAAATAGACGTGGAACCTGATATTCTGACTTGCCACAGAAGGAACACTTCAGAACGTCATTTGAATCATCATCATAATTATTAGACATATTTCTCTCCATACCAAAATATTAATACGAGTATTTTAACATACAAAAAAGGCTGTTGCGCCAATATTACGCAACAGCCTTAAATTTTTAACAAATCTGAAATTTTACTCAGCTGCTTCCTCTGTCTTAGGAGCTACCTTAACAGCCTTCTCAGCGAGGTACTCAACTGTCTTACGAGCTACGATTGACTCTCTTAAATAAGCACTTGTACCACCAATTGCCTTCTCAACGTCCTCAACGTTCATACCGTAAGCCTTAGCGATTGTCTCCATCTCAGCCTTGAAATCATCATCTGTAGCTTCGATCTTGAGCTCGTTGCTGATAGCATCGATAACGAGGTTGCTCTTAACACGAACCTGTGCCATTGGCTTCATTGACTCCTTGAACTCCTCAAGTGACTGGCCAACATATGAGAGATACATGTTAAGGTCGATACCCTGCTGCTGCATGCCCTGAGCCTGCTGCTGAACCATCTGCTCAACTTCTGTATCTACCATGCAATCTGGGATTTCAACTTCAGCGTTCTCAGATACAACACGAACAACTTCATTCTCGAACATGTTCTTAGCATCCTTCTCAGCACGTTCTTCCTGCTTAGCCTTGATGTCTGCCTTAAGCTCATCAAGTGTATCGAACTCAGAAACATCCTTAACGAACTCGTCGTCAATCTCAGGAAGCTTCTCTTCCTTGATTGTGTGGAGCTTTACCTTAAATGATGCTGCAGCACCCTTAAGATCCTCTGAGTGATAATCCTCTGGGAATGTTACATCGATTGTGAACTCCTCATCGATGTTGTGACCGATGATCTGCTCTTCGAAACCAGGGATAAATGACTTAGAACCGATAACGAGTGTGTAATTCTCACCCTTACCACCTTCAAATGCAACGCCATCCTTAAAGCCTTCGAAGTCGATAACTGTTGTATCACCATCCTTAACTGGACGATCTGTAACCTCAACCATTGAAGCGTTTCTCTTAGCCATAGACTCGATTTCCTTGTTAACTGTCTCGTCTGTAACTTCACGCTTTGAGTAAGGAACCTCAACACCCTCGTAAGCACCGAGCTTAACGTCTGGCTGAACTGTTACCTTGATTGTGTACTTCATACCATTCTCGTTGATCTCCTGAATCTCTAAGTCAGGACGTGAAACAACCTTAAGGTCGTGCTCCTTAACAGCAGCTACATACTGCTCGTTAGCAATTGCATCAATTGCATCATCATAAAGAACACCCTCACCGTAGTACTTAATTACCATCTGGTAAGGAACCTTACCCTTTCTGAAACCAGGGATCTGGAACTTCTTCTTATTCTTCTCATAAGACTTCTTCATTCCAGCCTCGAACTCTTCTCTAGTAGCCTCAAGAGAAATAGCTACAACGCTCTTCTCTAACTTCTCAACTGTAGATGCCATATCGACGTCCTCCATATATAAATATAAAAATATTAATAACTAAACCTAAATAGCATTAGCCGAAAAATTGTAGCACAGTAGACCCTTAAATTGCAACATTTAATCAGATATTTGCTATAAAACAAAAAAGAAGCTGTTACCTAAGTAACAGCTTCGCTATGGCGCGCCCGGCAGAGATCGAATCCACAACCTTCTGATCCGTAGTCAGACACTCTATCCAGTTGAGCTACGGGCGCATATTTAAGTCTGTTGCGCTAACAACTCAAGTATAATAATACACGTGTTCTATTCTGTCAACAGTATTTTCACTTTTTACTGAACTATTTTTGTGTATAATATGTCATGGAAGCGAGGTAATCTTATGAGCGAATATAATCCTAAATCACAACATATCAACTTTGATGGACTACTTAATGCCAGAGAACTTGGCGGTATGCCTTTAGCTGATGGTAAGGTTTTTAAAGACGGAGTAGTAATTCGTGCCGATTCCCCTTCTTTCCTTACTACTGAGCAAGCTACTGCTATTAGAGATTATGGTGTTACTCAGGTAATCGATTTACGTTCAGCTGCAGAAGTTGAACATTGGGGCAATAAGTTTATTGATTTCCCTGGTGTGAAGTTTTCAAATGCACCTCTATTCCTTGGTGATCCAGATGCAGAAGACGACCCTACCATGAATATGCTCAGAACTAAGAAACTCGGTGATTTCTACGTGCTTGTTTTCGAGCAGCTCATAAAAGAGATCTGCCAAGTATTAAGACTAATCGTAAATAACGAAGGAATTACATTATTCCACTGTGCACACGGAAAAGATAGAACAGGCGTTATCGCTGCTACTCTTTACCTTCTTGCTGGTGCTAGTCGCGAGAATATCATCAAGAACTATGAGATTTCATATTCATATATGAGACCTATCCTCGATCCACTCATCGAAAAGCGTGAAGATTGCCTCAAGCATACATTAAGAAGTGATGCTGAAAATATGGTTATTTTCCTTAACTATATCGATGAAAAGCATAATGGTGATATAGAGGGCTATCTTTTAGACAACGGTCTTACATCTGAGGAACTTACTAGACTTAAGTCAAAGATTTGTTAATCGACCTTTGAGATATAAATATCCTTGATTACTGAGTCGCTTACTTCAATTGAAAGATTATAAGTTACATTACCAAGATTAAGTGGAATATCATACTCTCCGAATGTGATCATTGGGAATGTTTTGATGATACTAATCTCAGGATCTCCTACATGGATACCACATACTGAATAATCGCTATGGCTACCATATAGTCTAATTGAAGATAGCTCACCAATCCAGTTCTCATCACTTGTATAATTCACTATAAAAGTGAGGTTCATTCCGTTATAAGATACGAGAAGCAACTTCTTCTCAATTGGATTACCTTCCTTATCGTAAACCACGCTAACAACATCATCCTTGAGATACATGCTGTTAGGCTTCTTACCACAAATTCTAACAATCGCAGAATAATCGTACTCAAGACCACATCTCAAATACTTAGTATCAGATACATCTACTGTTACAACGTTAACGTCTGTCTCCTGCTCGAAAACATCCGTAATACTAATCACTCCGTCTGTATTTCTAAATGCGTAAATATTACGCTCATAAATATCATTGCCATCAGATGAGAAAACCTCTGGAATATTGTATTCAACATAGAATGGATTAGCTGCAACAAGAATAAACTGATCAGCATTATTCTTAACTCTGAACTTATAGAAATCGATGATGTAATTAGCTCGTGCCAAAAGAACTTCATCAGCATATTTAACAGGAACATTTCCTGCACTCAAAAGCGCTGAAATACCGTCAGCCTTCTCGTCTTCAAGAAGATTGAAATACTGCTGCATATAGTTATAAGTTGAGATTAACTGAGACACCAAATCATGTGAGAGATAAGCATATCCATCAACAACATCCAAATACATATAAACAGGATAATCTGTCTCACTACTATACTCGAACTCTACAGTTCTAACATCTCCATATTGAGAGAAAACTGTATAGTAATCATCTACATCAATATTACTAGCAAGCTTATTGTAGATTGAATCTAAGTGCTTACTATTCTCCTCATCATCAAGGAATCTAAAGCTTTTAATCTTACCGTTACCGTCTGAGAAACTACGAAGAATTGTGATGTATTCAAAATAGTTTGAATAGGAAATATCATTTCTCTGTTCTTCTGGAATTGAAGCATATGAATCAGCGAGCTGATTAGGATCATCAATCGCTGTAACAAGAAGTCTAACAATCTCCTGAGCAGAGATAAAATCAGCCTTAGGATCCATAGTAGCGTGAATTCTATCAAAAAAAGCGCAACCAACAAAACCCATCATCACTGACAGTATCAAAACAAGTGATAATACTTTACGAATGAGTTTTGTCATCTACATAATCCCTTCAATTACTTTCTTTTCTTGACTGCCTCGAAAACAACCACTCCAGCAGCAACTGCGGCATTAAGACTATTAACATGTCCTACCATTGGAATTGAGATAAGGAAATCGCAACAATTCTTTACTGTTGATCTCATACCTTCACCTTCACTACCGATTACAATTACCATCGCACCTGAATAGTCTGCTTTATCATAATCTACTGTTGCATCAGCGTCAGTTCCACAAACCCAGAAGCCATCATCTTTGAGTTCTCTCAATGTCTGTGAAAGATTAGTTACTCTAGCAACAGGAACATACTCGATAGCACCAGCAGAAGCCTTAGCTACAACAGAATCCAATCCAATTGAACGATGCTTAGGAATAATTACACCATCTACACCAGCAGCATCAGAGATACGAAGGATAGATCCAAGATTATATGCATCCTTGAGTTCATCAAGAGCAACTAGTAATGGCTGCCTACCTTCATCTCTACACTTAGCAATAATGTCAGATAGCTCAGCATATTCATGACTAGCAACAGAAGCAATTACACCCTGATGGTTATGTGTCTGGCTCATTCTATCCATAGCTGCACGCTGACTTCTTATAACTACAATCTTACGTTCCTTAGCGATTGCCAAGATTGCCTGAAGATGAGCCTCAAGTGGCTTACCGTCAGCTGGATCAAGAATCCAAAGCTTATTAATCTCACGACCAGCTCGTAGAGCTTCCATAACTGGGTTCTTACCTTCTAATCTATCTGGAGAAGGCTCATTATTAGGAGCTACAATATTCTCGTTATCAGATACAACAGAATCATTATTATCAGCAAACTTTGAACCAGCATAAGGTCTAGCCTTACGAGCACCACCTTTGCCATTACCAAATCTACCATTACGATTACCGCCATTATCATCAGGACGATTGCCTGAACGGTTTGATTTACCAAATGATTTGTTGTTATAACTCATAACTACCTCTTAATTATTCTCGTCAATAATTGCGAATGCTCGGCTTATGATATATTCCAATCTAGCCTCCTGATTATCAAGGAATAGAAAACCAATAAGTGTCTCAAATCCTGTAGCATACATATAATCAGCTGGGCTAGCATTCTTGGACATACTAGAAGGATTAGAATTCTTACCTCTTCTAAAATATGTCTCTTCTGTATCAGTCAATTCTGGCATAAGAGCTCTGATAACCATAGCCTGAGACTCAGCACTAACATACTTAATAGCTCTCTTATGCATCGCACCAGATTTCTTCGCACAATGTTCAGATACCCAACATCTCGCATATAGTTCATATACAGCATCACCTACATATGCAAGAACAGATGGCTGAACTTCTCTTAAATCACCAGCAATATATGGAATTATCATGCTTTCTCAACCTGTGGGCCATTAGCTGTATCTTTGATTGTATAGCCCATCTCAAGAACCTTATTTCTCAATTCATCAGCAAGAGCATAATTCTTAGCCTTCTTAGCTTCTACTCGCTGATTAACCATATCCATAACTTCCTGTGGAATACCATCTTCCTCAACAGTTGTATCAATACCAAGTACATCTGTGAGTTCAATGAGCTTATCATAAGCAAGCTTCAACGCTGTAGCTGGAACATTCTTAGTAACAGCAGCATTAGCAGCACGTACAAGATTGAAGATTGCTGTAATTGCATCTGCTGTGTTAAGGTCATCATCCATGCAAGTAATGAAGTCTTCGCCAGCCTTATTTACAGCATCAATAAGTTCCTGCTCATCTGCTGTAGCATTAGTTGTGCTAGCAGGATTTGAATCAAGAATGAACTTAAGGTTATTGATACATGTAGTAATTCTTGTGAGACCATTCTGAGCAGAACGCAAAAGCTCATCAGAGAAATTAATTGGCATTCTGTAGTGACCTGAAAGAATAAAGAAACGAATTACTGGATATGGGAAATGCTCAACGATATCTCTGATTGTGAAGAAGTTACCGAGAGACTTACTCATCTTCTCACCATCAACATTTACAAATGCATTATGTACCCAGTAATTAGCGAATGTGCATCCATTAGCAGCCTCTGACTGAGCAATCTCATTCTCGTGATGTGGGAAGATCAAATCCTGTCCACCACCGTGAATATCGATTGTATCGCCCAAGTGCTTCTTAATCATTGCTGAACACTCAATATGCCAACCAGGACGACCTTCACCCCATGGAGAATCCCAATAAGGCTCGCCTTCCTTCTTAAACTTCCAAATAGCAAAGTCACCAGGGTTCTTCTTACCTTCGTAAGACGCCTTACGCTCACCGCCACCAGCAACGAGCTCATCAAGATTGTAGTGTGAAAGCTTACCGTAACCCTCAAACTTAGTTACATCATAATAAACGCCATCACCCTCGATAATATATGCAATACCCTTATCCATAAGTGCCTGTACAAGTGCAAGGATAGCATCCATTGACTCTGTAGCACGTGGCTGATATGTAGGTCTCTTTACATTAAGGCCATCAGCATCAACGTAATACTCACCGATAAATCTGTCAGCGAGCTCACCGATTGTGATGCCCTCGTCGTTAGCTCTTTTAATCATCTTATCGTCGATATCAGTGAAGTTCTGACAGAACTCAACTTCATAACCTCTGTACTCTAAGTATCTTCTCAAAGTATCAAATGTTACAAATGGTCTGGCATTACCAAGATGGAAGTAATTATAAACTGTAGGACCACAAGCATACATCTTAACGTGTCCTTCAACCATTGGTTTAAAGTCTTCCTTGTATCTTGTCAAAGTGTTAAAAAGCTTCATATATACTCTCCTAAAAACTTTATAAGCATAAAAAACCTAAGATGAACAAACCCCTTTGACACCTAGCAATAGCCAGGGCGGTATCCTGCAATTAGGTTCAATCGTCCAGTCGAAGCAGGCATGATCTACATTAACTGACCCGGATTCCAAATTAAGTCGTGAAGGTTCAACAAGAGCCCATCCATCCCAGGATGTTTACATTATAAATATAAAATTTAGGATATGCAAACTTACAAGTAAGCAAAAATGTTAATTAAGTTAGAATAAATATTGTTGAAAAACACTTCTTCTCTTAGCACAAAGATTTACTCAGGCATATAATCCCTGAATTCTCTCTCAAAAGACTGTGCTTTTCTTCCACTTTCACGGAGTAGATAATCCTTTATAAGTGTTTCTCTAAATACTTCAGTCAACTCAGAATAGTGCTCGTGAATGAAGTTAAGGAAAATCTTATAGCGCTGACTTCTAGCTGGATAGTTCGTGAAATAATTATGATCTTCATAAAACTTCGCCAAATCCTCATATAAGCTAAACATAGACTTATATAACTTCTCAAGTTCAGCAATAGTATTCGGAAACTGGTTAGAATTATAGTACAGCTCAACCATCTCCTCTACTCTTTTCAAAAGGATTACATCGTCATAAGTAATATATTTGGTCATAAGGACTTCATATGGAGGTTCCTGCTTAGCAACAATTCCATATTCCTCAACACTATCTTCGATAGATGTACCATGAAGCACCTTAAGAAAGCCTAATTGCAACTGATCTGGATGAAGCGAATAAACATCATCAAATGAATTCTTAAAACTAGCCAAATCCTCATGTGGAAGACCTGCAATAAGATCAAGATGAATATGGATATTCCCTGCCTTCTTAAGTTTATTAACAACATCAGTTATCTTAGCAAAATCAGTCTTTCGATTAATTGCTTCAAGTGTCTCACAATTAGTAGACTGAACACCAATTTCTAGCTGAACAAGGCCTGGTCTTAGTGTATTAAGAAGTTCAATCTCTTCATCATCCATTATGTCTGCAGCAATCTCAAAATGGAAATTCGTTACACCGTTATCATTGTCTCTCAAGTATTCCCATACTGCCATTGCATGCTTCTTATCACAGTTAAAAGTTCTATCAACAAACTTAACCTGCATAACCTTACCATCAAGAAAAACTTGGAGTTCTTTTCTAACCAATTCAATTGAACGAATTCGTAGTCTCTTATCAATTGATGACAAGCAGTATGAACATCTGAATGGACAACCACGAGATGATTCATAATATATGATTTTGTTTTCGAAAACACTCAGATCATTATAAGGAAATGGAACCCTATCAAAATCTATTAATTCACGAACACCTGTGTGTGAGGGCGTGTTTGCTGGTAAGAACAAACCATTTATCTCACTAAGTGTAAGTCCGTCATTATAGTAATGATTAACTAATTCAGAGAAAGTAATCTCACCTTCTCCAATCATAATTCCCTTAACAAATGGAAGTTCAGAAACAACCTTCTCACAGTTATACGAAACCTCTGGGCCACCAAGCCAAATATCTGTATCAGGGAGAAGTTTATGAATGTCACTAGCTACTTCCTTAACCATGCGATAGTTCCAGATATAACATGAGAAAGCAATTTGTGAAGGCTTACGTTTATAAAGATCCGAAATGATATCAGAAACTGGATTATTAATTGTATATTCAGCGATTGAAACATTCCCTTTACCACCATTAAGTTCAGAATATGCCTTAAGGTAATAAACAGCAGGATTAGTATGGATATATTTTGCATTAATTCCAACAAGATAAAACATTAGAAATCCCCTTTCCCCTAGAGATATTTCTTAATCACATCATCAGTCCAAATCTGGACCTCGATATAGCGTTCTGGACCATATTTACCATCATCATTCCAATTCTGAGGCAAATCATATTTTTCGATTATTCGAAGAATCTCCTCATAAGTGTAAAGTCTATGTCTGTACTCTTTACCATCATTAACTCTTGGACTGAAGGCTGGCATGGAATCGGCGTAGGTAAAAGATAACGTTCTTAAATCGAATTCCTCAACCGGAATCCTAATCACACCACAATCTTCAAACCAGGTGTTTAGCCATGGACTATGTTCTAAAGTCATGTAATGAGGAGAATTCAACTCGCGTTTACCACCCTTTTTATCAAATTCCTCTCTTAAAATCCGTTCGCAGTTAAGACGCTTATCTACATAAGATAAGTCTCTTTGTGCAGCCATAGAATCAGGTTTATTAACCTTAATCTTAGCTAAAACTTCCTTGGCATCTTCTGCTGACAAATCAGTTAGTTTTCGAAATGGTCCAACCTTCTTGTCATAGTAATGATAAAGAAACATATATCTTCTCCATTTAGTATATTTCTACACTATAGATTAACACATTGTATGTGACAAAGAAAAAGGGACAAACGACGATGTCGTCTGTCCCCTTTGAATTAACTAGTTAATCTCAATTGAGAAATCTAATTACTCGTGCTCAAGAGCAAGAGTCTTAGTTGTGATATCACAAACCTCAGATGGACCATAGTACTGGATAGCACCTGGGAATGTGAAGCATGTCTCAACTGCCCATGTCTCTCTGTTAGCCTCAAAGAACTTGAATGGCTTACCATCGAGCTCAACGAGAGCCTTACGGATAACTGGCTTATCAGCACCGTTACGACGCTCCATGTTCATCATCTTTGTGATTGGCATACCACCTGCAATCCACTCATCAGCTGGCTTAGAGATGTTAGAAACCTTTGAAAGGTATCCTGTGTAACCATACTGGATAAGCATGAATGCGTTGTAACCAAGAGAGTAGCAGTAGTCTGCATCGAAGTTAGAAGGGAATGCACATCTTCCTTCATAACCGAAGAAGTGATGCTGAGCACCGAATTTACCCTTGTATGTACCAGCTGCTTTTCTCTTAGCAAGCTCTGTCTTAACCATCTCAGAGAAGAGCTTCTCAGACTCGATGAGTGATACCTGTACGTTACCGTGTGGATCTCTCTCGAGGAAGAGCTGCTGCTGTACGAACTGTGGAAGGATATCAAATACTGCAAATGACTCAGCTGTAAGACCAGCCTTGATGTAGTCATACTTAGCTGCCCAGTCTGGAAGAGCGTTGAACTCTTCAGTCTTGCTACCTGCAAGAAGCTCGTTGATCTCAGCGATAAGCTTAGAGAACTCAGGTACGAACTCTACGATACCTTCTGGGATAATAGCAACACCGAAGTTGTTACCATTGTTACCACGCTTCTCAACAGCGTCTGCAATGTAATTTGTGATCTGAGCAAGTGACATCTTCTTAGCTGCAACTTCCTCACCGATGAGGCAGATGTTTGGCTGTGTCTCAAGAGCGCACTCAAGAGCTACGTGTGAAGCTGAACGACCCATAACCTTGATGAAGTGCCAGTACTTCTTAGCTGAGTTAGCATCTCTTTCGATGTTACCGATAAGCTCTGAATATGTCTTTGTAGCTGTATCAAAACCGAATGAAGCTTCGATATCTTCATTCTTAAGGTCACCGTCGATTGTCTTAGGACAACCAATTACCTGGATACCTGTGTTCTTAGCTGCCATGTACTCAGCGAGAGTAGCAGCGTTTGTATTTGAGTCGTCACCACCAATGATAACAACTGCTGTAAGGCCGTTCTTCTTAGCATTCTCTGCTACGATGTTGAACTGCTCTTCTGTCTCGAGCTTTGTTCTACCAGAACCGATGATATCAAAACCACCTGTGTTTCTGTAAGAATCGATGAACTTGTCATCAAATACTACATAATCATTCTTGAGAAGTCCGTCTGGGCCGCCCTTGAAACCGAGAAGCTGGTTCTCTGGATTTGTAGCCTTAAGTGCGTCATAAAGACCACTGATAACGTTGTGTCCGCCTGGAGCCTGACCACCTGAGAGGATAACACCTACAACCTGCTTCTTAGCAGCTGATGTGTTAGAACCCTTTTCAAATGTAACCTCTGGCTTACCATATGTATTTGGGAAGAGTGCAGCGATCTTCTCCTGATCAGCTACAGATGATGTAGCAGCGCCTTCCTTTACGCAGATATCTGCGATACCATTTCTGAGCATGCCAGGAAGCTTTGGCTGATACTCATATCTTGCTTTCTGAAGTGGTGAAAGATTCATAAGTGATACTCCTTTATTAAAATAATATCAGTTAATTATACTAATGGATTTTGCATTAAAAGTAAACAATCTGAGGCTTTTTTATGTGAACTTATCGAAAACAAATAGCGTGTTTTCGATAACTTCATAGCCTAATAAAAATCACATGCGATATTTCAAACAAAAAGCTGATGCTAGGCACCAGCTCTATTATATTTCAATTATTTATTGAGTGACTTGATGAATTCCATCTGAAGACTTGTCTCACCAATCTGCATAAGCTCGAGCTTAACTCCGTCTGGATCATGTGTCCAGCACTGCCAGTTACCGTCGCCACCCTGTTTTGGTGCATCGTCCTGAGGTGCTCCAGTCTCAACGATTCTCTTCCATGCATCCTGAATATCATCAACTTCAATGCAGAGGTGGAAGAAACCTGCGTTCAAATCGCTATATGGAATATCATTTGTAGCACCGTAGAAGAGCTCAACAAACTGTGTTCCACCAGCATACATATAAACAATCCATGGCTCACCCTTCTCATTTGGAATATCGAAAGCCTTCTTGAAGCCTAGTGAATTCTCATAGAATGCAATAGTCTTCTCCATGTCCTTAACAGTAAAAGCGCAATGTCCTAAACCTTTAATCATAATAACCTCCTCATACGGATTACCCGTCAATCATTAATTCGCGATTATCACAATCGGAGCTATTCATATTATTGTTAGAACACATATATATCAGATTTTAGTTTTATATTTCGAGAGATTTGCTTCCTTCTCGAAAAAGGCATTCTTTAATGCCAAATATTCATTCTCGCTACATACTTTTCTGCAAGAAGGTTCAAAGCTTTTAGTCACTTCAAAACACTCTTTAATATTGTCACAAGGATACTCATTACACTCACCACAATTAGATATACCCTTACTATTCACACACTTCACGACATTGTATCTACACCAATTATTGACATCACAGCCCTGACAGGATATTTCATCATTTGTTACTACGTGATCTCGATAACCAATCTTATGCCATAATATAGCAGTTTCATTCAGTTCCTTGTCACTCTTCTTATAAGGTTCCTTGTTATATCTCGGACAAACTGAACAATCATTACCACAAGCAGCAATTATCTTTTCTTCCATATAACTCTCCTATTCACACAAAATAAAAAGGTGCCCAAGTAATACTACAGGCACCTTTATAATCCAGAACTTAATTCTACTTAAGACTTCTTAAATAGATTTTTATCTCCAACAAGAAGACTTACACTATCTTTACTAACGTTAAGAATACCCGACTCAAGATGACCTTCAATCTCTTCTTCGTTAGTTAAGGTGATAACACATTTACCAGGTCTAACAGATGTAATGAAAGGAATATGTCCACTAAAAATAGCCAAATCACCCTCAGCACCTCGTAAAACAAGGCTTATTACATCATCGTTAAAAATCTCACCATCTGGTGACATAACTGTCAAATGATAATTCTTCATGTATTAACTCACTTATCCTGATTTGCTTTTGCTACTACTTCTTCGATTGTACCAGCGAAGAGGAATGCTGACTCTGGAAGATTATCATGCTTACCTTCCAAAATCTCCTTAAATCCTCTAATTGTTTCCTTAAGAGGAACATAAGTACCTTCGATACCAGTAAACTTCTCTGATACATGGAATGGCTGAGAAAGGAATCTCTGAATCTTACGAGCACGCTCAACAAGAAGCTTATCGTCATCAGAAAGCTCATCCATACCCATGATAGCGATAATATCCATGAGTTCTGTATATCTCTGAATAATTCTCTGTACTTCCTTAGCTACCTCATAATGCTCAATACCAACAATCTCTGGTGAGAGAATTCTTGATGTTGACTCGAGTGGATCAACAGCTGGATAAATACCCTGTGAAGCAATTGATCTACTAAGTACTGTTGTAGCATCAAGGTGAGCAAATGTTGTAGCAGGAGCTGGGTCTGTAAGGTCATCAGCAGGAACGTATACGGCCTGAACTGATGTGATAGAACCCTTAACTGTTGAAGTAATTCTCTCCTGGAGGGCACCCATCTCATTAGCGAGTGTAGGCTGATAACCTACGGCTGATGGCATGCGGCCGAGGAGCGCTGATACTTCTGAACCAGCCTGTGTAAAACGGAAAATATTATCTACGAACAAGAGTACGTCTTGGTTCTCTTCATCACGGAAATATTCAGCCATTGTAAGACCAGAGAGCGCAACTCTCATACGTGCTCCTGGTGGCTCATTCATCTGACCATAAACAAGTGATGTCTTACTTAATACGCCAGACTCTTTCATTTCGTTATAAAGGTCATTACCTTCACGAGTTCTCTCACCTACACCTGTAAATACTGAGAGACCACCGTGCTCCTTAGCGATATTATTTATAAGCTCCATGATAAGTACTGTCTTACCTACACCAGCACCACCAAAAAGACCAATCTTACCACCCTTTGAATACGGACAAAGAAGATCGATAACCTTAATACCTGTCTCGAGAATTTCCTTATTAGATGCAAGATTTGAATAAGATGGAGCTGGTCTATGAATATTCCAACGCTCAACATCCTTAGGTGGAGCTTTACGGTCTGTTGGCTCACCTAATACATTAAAAATTCTACCAAGTGTCTCACGACCAACTGGTACACTAATAGGTTTACCTGTATCAACAACTTCACAATCTCTCTTGAGACCATCAGTTGAAGACATGGCAATACATCTTGCTGTACTGTCACCAATATGCTGAGCTACTTCAACTACAAGCTTACGCTCTCCGATATACATCTCAAGAGCATTATTGATTGACGGTAAACAGCCTTCTTCAAAGTGAACGTCAACTACAGGTCCCATAACCTGGTCAACATAGCCTTTGTTAATTCCATTTTCAGCCATATTTTATTCTCCTCACTTGCCACTTCCGGCAACGATTTCAGTGATTTCCTGAGTAATCTTACCCTGTCTTACACGGTTGTATTCCAACTGGAGATTCTCGATCATTTCTGTAGCATTCTTCTTTGCGCTGTCCATAGCCATTCTTCTAGCAGCTACTTCACATGCAAAACTCTCTTTAACAAGAGCATAAAGAACACCAGCTACATACTGTGGAACAATATCATCAAGAAGTGTCATTGGTTCTGGTTCAAAGATACCAGTATTTACTTCACCCTTTTCAGGTCTCTCAAGTGGCAATAACCACTTAACTTCAGGTGTCTGAGTTAAGATTGATACATACTTGTTGTAAACAACTCCAACTCGATCCACCTTACCTTCTCTGAACTCCTTAATGCACTCTAATGCGAGTTCCATAGCTTTATCATATGAATAGTACTCAGATGATTCGAAAACATTATTCTCAGCCATATCATCATCTGTCTCATTCAAATCTGTTGTGTATCTATCGTAGGCTCTTTTACCAATTGGAACTACGTCAATGTTATCCATATCTCTAACCAATCTGAATACATTAGCGTTATATCCACCACAAAGACCTCTGTCACCAGCAATAACGATGAGCTTTGCCATCTTCTCACTCTCGCCAGTTTCCTCAGTTGTCTTCTTATCTACACCAAAATAGACACTCTTTTTACATTCAGGACACTTGATAAGATCATCAACAACATTAGTGATAATCTCAAGATATTTACGACCCTCAAGCATCGCATCAGTTGCTTTACGAATTTTTGAAGACGCAACAAGACCCATAGCTCCAGTTAGATGAAGCGTCGAATCAAAGCTCTTTATCTTCTTACGTAATACCTTGATATCCTTTGCCATTTCTTTGTCCTTCGATAAATATTAGTTTTTCTTTGTAAGACCCTCGAGAACTTCCTTAAGCTCGTCCTCGTCTTCCTTAGTCCAAGAACCATTTACGATTCTCTTCATCCAATCTGGATGCTCATGCTCAAGTGTCTCATAAAGATTCTGCTCAAATTCCTTAACCTTATTAACAGGTGTGCTATTCAAATATCCACGAATAACAGCATAGATAATACCAACCTGACAACCTACTGGAATTGGAGTATTAATACCCTGCTTAAGAACTTCTACAATTCTCTCACCAAGACGAAGTCTTGCCTTAGTATCAGCATCAAGATCGCTACCAAACTGTGAGAATTCCTGGAGCTCTCTATACTGTGAATAGAGGAGCTTAAGTTCACCAGCAACCTTCTTCATAGCCTTAACCTGAGCAGATCCACCAACTCGGCTTACAGAAATACCAGGGTTAACAGCAGGAATAATACCGCTGTGGAAAAGCTCTGTCTCAAGGAAGATCTGTCCATCTGTAATTGAAATTACATTAGTAGGAATGTATGCAGATACGTCACCTGCCTGTGTCTCAACAATTGGAAGAGCAGTAATTGAACCGCCACCAAATGCATCATCTACACATGCAGCACGCTCAAGAAGTCTTGAATGCAAATAGAATACGTCACCAGGATAAGCTTCACGTCCTGGAGGTCTTCTAATAAGAAGTGAGAGTGCACGATATGCAACAGCGTGCTTAGAAAGGTCATCATAAATAATGAGGACATCCTTACCCTGCTCTCTGAAGTACTCAGCCATTGCGCAACCAGAATATGGAGCAATGTACTGGATAGGAGCACTCTCAGCTGCTGTAGCTGAAACTACGATTGTATATGACATAGCACCAGCTCTTGTCAAATCCTGAACGAGCTGAACTACAGATGTTGCCTTCTGTCCAATAGCAACGTAAATACAGATAACATTCTCATCCTTCTGATTGATGATTGTATCAATAGCAATCTGAGTCTTACCTGTCTGTCTATCACCGATAATAAGCTCTCGCTGACCACGACCAATTGGGATCATTGAGTCGATAGCCTTAATACCTGTCTGAAGAGGTCTATCCACACTGTGACGCTCAATAATACCAGGAGCTTCTGCTTCAACAGGCTTTCTACCTGCAACATGAATTGCACCCTTACCATCGATAGGTTCACCAAGAGGATTTACAACTCTACCTAAGAATCCTTCACCTACTGGAACTGATAATACAGTGCCAGTTCTTTTTACTTTTGTTCCCTCTTTAATATCATTCTTATCAGAGAGAATAGCAACAGATACTGTCTCACTCTCTAGGTTCTGTGCAAGACCTACACTGCCATCTTCGAACTCCAAGAGCTCTGTAGACATACAATTACGAAGACCATATACACTAGCGATACCGTCACCTACGAGTACAACTGAACCAACCTCGCCCATATCAACGCGGTTTTTGTAGTTCTTAATCTGTTCCTTAAGGATATTACTGATTTCTTCTGGCTTTCTGCTCATATTAAGATATCACTTCCTTTAAATTTTTGAGGTTCTTACGAACACTACCATCATAAAACTTGCCATCAACATCTACTGTGACGCCACCTATTAAGCTCTTGTCGATAACATATACTGCTTCAACGTTCTTCTTTGTAACCGCCTGAAGCTTAGTAATAAGCTTTGTCTTCTCATCTTCAGTAAGCTCGACAGCACTAGTAATAACTGCCTTTGCCATCCTCATATGAGATTCAAACATAACATTAAACTCTTCAATTGCTGGCTCCAAAGTGAAAACATCGCCGTGATCACAGATGATATTAAGAAAAGCAAAAACATCATCACAAACCTGCTCAGAGAAAACTAATTCAAGATTAGCCATTCTCTCTGACTTAGGAATAGCTGGATTAACCAAGTAATCCTTATACTCTGGATTTTCTACCAAAGCATCACGAACAAGCAATAAATCTTCATGAACCTGCTCTACGGAATCATTTTCCAAAGCAACAGCAAATATAGCTAATGCATATTCTTTAGCGTTACCGTTCATTATTCATCCCCCATATTGTCGATGAAGGAATCGATCAAATCTCTATGGTCTTCCATGTTGATTTCACGACCGATAATCTTTTCAGAAATAGCAGCAGATACACCAACGATTTCCTGCTTAATAGTAGCCTGAGCATCAAGCTTGTCTCTCTCAGCTTCAGCCTTAGCTTTTCTGATAATAGACTCAGCTTTCTCTCTGGACTCATAAAGCAAAACTTCGCTTCTATGGTCTGCTTTCTCTATGGCATTTTTAATAATCTCATCAGCCTTATCGTCTGCAGTCTGCATCTTCTCTTCCCATGAAGCCTTTAATTCATTAGCTTCATTAGTAGCCTTAGTAGCCTTGTCATACTCAGCCATTACTTCGCTGTTACGCTTAGCAACGATTTCTTTAACAGGCTTAAAAAGGAACTTTCTAAAGATAAGATACAAAATTACAAGGTTTGCTAACGAAATAATTATCTGCCATATATTGACTGATATAACATCTAATTCATTCATAGCTTCTAACCGTACTTGTAATTAATTACAATGCATTCTTAAGGATTTCAACAAATCTTCCTGGAGCCAAGAAAATCAAAAGAATAGCAATTACGAATGAGTAAAGACCTGTTGTCTCTGCAACGGCACAACCCATGAGCATTGTTGTTGTAACTGCACTCTGTGCTTCTGGCTGTCTACCAATAGCTTCACAAGCAGCTGCTACTGCACGACCTTCACCAATACCAGGACCAAAACCTGCGATCATTGCAATACCTGCGCCAAGTGCACAACCACCCAACATGATACCAATAGCCAACTCTAACATAATTAAACCTCCAAACAGTATATTCGTTTTTAATTATTAATCTTTTTTGCCTGCTTCATAGCCTTACGCTTGAAGTATTCATCTGCAGGGAAACCACCTGATACATAAAGCATTGTGAGCATCGCGAAAATGAATGCCTGCAAACAACCACTGAAAATATCAAAGTAGATAGAAAAAATAGCAGGAATACCAATTCTAAATATCTCAAAACTTGAAAATGGCTCAGGAAGCCACTGCAAAACAAACTTAGATAATCCGCCAAGACCAGTAGCAATAAGAATGGAAATAATAGATCCTGAAAGAACGTTACCGTAATGACGGAATGACATTGAAAATGGTGTAGCAAATTCACTTGCTACATTAATAGGAGCAAATACTGCAATTGGCTCAGTAAAGCTCTTGAGGTAAACAAAAGGACCAGCCTTGAGTTTGTAATAAGTAATCAAGAAGAATACCAATATTGCCCAACCAGCTACAACATTAATATCTGATGTTGCTGGGAAAAGACCAAACAAAGTCATCAAACTAGACATTGCTGAAATACCAAGGATAGCTGTAATAAATGGAGCAAATCCCATAAAGAAATCACCCATATTACTCTTAACGAGCTTATCTACAGACTCTACAATCCACTCAGCAATAACCTGTCTTGTAGAGATATTCTTAGTCTTAAGATTATAAGTAAGGAATAGACAGAAGAAGAAAAGTGAGATAATAACAAGCCATGAATTAACCTGAGACTCAGTTATAGGAAGTCCACCTAAAGGTAAATCAATAGTAAAGAATATATGAGCTCCTGTTACTGTAATTCCCTCAGTAGCTGGAACGTAAAGAACTCTAATGAGTACTCCAGCAACAATAGGAAGCAAAGCAAGAACTAACAATAAAATACTCATTCTTCACTAACCTCCTTAGTCATATTATCTGTTCCTTCTGTTGTCTCGTCTGAACTATCAGAAGTAATACTTGGAGCAACATTATTATTGCGCTTTGTTACAAAAAATCTAACATAAACTCCCAATGATGAGAAGAATAATGACGCAATTGTAGCTACCATATCAAAGATTGGAACGAATATTCCAATTACAATGACAACACCCAAAATGATGTAACGATATGTATAAGAGAATTTAGCAGTTGTCTTCGCATCCTTAGCATCCTTCTTCAAAGCGCTCTGAAGTCCAAGACCCATAAGGAAGAAATTCAAAATACCTGCTGCACCACCAAGAAGATTACCTAGAAGAACTGTGTAATTCCACAGACCAAGAATTAAGTAAACAGCTTCAAGAAGTGCACTAAGAATAAGAACTGCTATTGCTATATTCTTAGTCTCAGCCTTAATTGTTGAATCAACCTTACTCAAACTCTTATCTCCTTTGGAACATATCCCAAATATTCTATCATAATTTTGAGCAAAAAAATAAAGGAGTTCACAAATTTGTGAACTCCTTTGTTCGTGTAGATTATACATTAATTTACTGAGTTATCAAGAGTAACCTGGGACTTTCTTATACATTGTCTCCACTAACCTCAGCTTGGAACGCTTCAATCTGGCTCTTCTCGTATGTTACACCTGAACCCTTATTAGGATGGAACGCAGACCAGCCCAAATCAACAGCAAATAAAGCTAGCAATACGATACATATTGGTTTTCTCTTCTGAGCACTAAGATGTGCATACAAGTTATCTAATAATGGCGCGAAAATATACGTAAAGGATACACCTGCTAATCCAAATACAAATAAACCTTCAAGACAAACTCTTCCGTTTATATTCAAGAAGAAACCTGTGTAATCCCACCATTTTGTATCAAACAAGACATCCAACATCCAGGATGTAAAATACTCGAGTATTCCACAAGCGACAAATGCACCAATAAACATAACAAGTGGGTTCTTACGAAGTGGCTTAAGGAAAACAATTATGATCAAACCACCAACACCATAGATAGGAAGCCAAGGACCAAATAAAGTTCCTCTATTTGCCAAGACACCATCGTTAAGAAGTGTATAGAAAACTTCCCAAGCCCAGCCAACAAATGCAAATGTAAAGAAGAACAATATGATCGTTGTGAAAGAATACTTACGATTATAATCAATCTTCATCCAACCACTAAGCTTATGTGGCTTAGTTGGGAATGCACTTTCTGGGTAAACACCTTCAGAATAATTATAAATCTGGAGCATTCTATCCTTAGTAATCTTACTAGAGCTATGAACACTCTCCTTTGCTTCTCTAAGTGTCATATAGATCTCAGCATATGAACATTCTCTCAATGGATTCAAAAGGAATACTGAAAGGAAATTATATGTAAAAGATGAGAGCATGAAGCCAATATAGTAAAGAACATCCATCGCGAACATTCTCTTCTTCTCGCCTCTAGTAAGCTCTTTTGATAATCTGAAGGCCTCTTTCCACTCAATTGTTGGATCCTCAGCAAGAATATAAGGGATCATTGAATACTCATAATTCTTTATAAAGCCACCAATGATTGTGAAATTCCAAAGAAACTGCTTACCATATCTGATAGCCATTACTCTTGAAACGTTGGAGATTTTTCCATATTTATAAACAAATAGTAATTTATCTGCTTTTGTATCTCCATATTTTCTATGTTCTAGAAAATATCTACATTTACCGACAAGGATTAAGTTTCTAACAAAAATATTAAATAGGAATAGTACTATTGCGAGTACAAAGATTACTACCGAATGCGAGATGTTCCCTTTGAAAACAAGCGTATTCACACCATTCAAGATACCAAATCCAACAGAACCCGATGATGTTATCTGATTAACAAATACAGATACAACACCTCTAGTATATTTCTGTCCCGTCGTATGCGCTAATCTCGTATCTATATGCATGAATTCTAATTCATTAACGAGGTTCTCAATAACTTCGGCATTTGATTTACCTGTTGCTCGATCAACCACTGCCCTAACTTCAGCATTCACACCTGAATTCGTTGTACCAATAGTTGCATTCTTTGTAGATAGAGCATAGCCTCCAACAAGTATTCCAGTAATAAATACAACTAATACATTCATGAAATACTTCTTCCTAAACGCCTTCCATGAATCTTTAGCTATCTTCTTAAGTTCAAGATTAATAACAGATTTTCTTTTTCCCATTCTTAGCAACCTTCAAGTTCATCAATAAATCATATATTGTGAGATTATACTACTGAAAAACTAACAAAGTAATACGTTTACTTTTTGCTAGCTCTACTATGTCTAATGAATTCAAATATTAAGAATACAACTGTGATTGATATGACCAATATAGCATTCTAGTAATTTATTGAATTCAACACTTTTGTGGATTTAATTCTAACCAAATCCAAAGGCGCTACTAGGTATTAGTATGCGCCTTGCTCGAAAACTATCGTTGTAGTTAATTATCTTTTTCTTCTGTCATTACCTCTAGCTTCGTAATATGCAGCTTTGTTCTCATACATCTTCTTGTCGATTGTATTCATAAAGTCATTCATACTCTGATTTTTAAGATCAAGAGCCGCATAACCAATAGAAATTGAAAGCTTATATGGCTTTTCTTGAGTATCAGTGACATGCTCCCACCACTTAGCATTCCATGCTTGAAGTGAGGGCTTCTTACTCAATGTCTCTAACGAGACAAGTATCAATAAGCTATCCCCGTGT